>NZ_JPMI01000289.1 GCF_000733295.1 Archangium violaceum Cb vi76
TCGAGGCGTTGCGCGGCCGGGGGATCGATCCCGATCACGTCCTGCACGTGCGCTCGTTCCTCGATCACGAGGTCACGGTGGCCGACGCGCTCGACGAGGAGCCGAGCCCGGCGGATGACAGCATCCATGTCGGTCGCGGCGGCGTGTTGCTCGACTCCGGACGGGTGCTCACCAACCTCGCGGCCCACCTGCGCCGCTGGGCGGGGGTGGCGGCGCGCCATGGTCTGCTGATCCTCGAGGTGCACAGCCTGCCGGCGGCGGTGGTGCGGGCCAACCTCAAGCAGAGCGAAAGCCTGCACTTCGACGCCTACCATGCCTTTTCCCGCCAGCACCTCGTCGAGGCCGATGCCTTCCTGACGGCCGCCGCATCGGTGGGACTGTTCGCCAGGCCCAGTGCTTCGCGCCGCTATCCGCGAGAGCTCGACTTCACCCGGATCTCCCTCAACTGGTTCGAGCTTCGCGCGCATCGGATCCGTCATGCGCGGCCGAGCGATCTCGACGCGCTGTGTGCTCTCGAGGCGCGCTGCTGGCCGGCGCCTCTGCGTGCTTCGCGGGCCGAGCTGCTCCGGCGCGTCACCACGGAGCCACGGGGATGCTGGGTGCTGCTCCACGAGGGGGCGATCGTCGGCGCGACGTACGCGCAGCGGATCGCGGGGCCCGCGGCGCTCGCCGGGGCTCGTCATTCCGAGCTGGCCGGGCTCCACGATCCCAGTGGAGCGGCCCTGCAGCTGCTCGGCCTCAACGTCGACCCCGCGGTCCGCAACCACGACTTCGGAAGTCTGCTGCTCGAGTTCGTGCTCGCGGCGGCGCGGCTCCGGCCGGGCATCGAGAACGTCGTCGGCGTCTCGCGTTGCGGCGACTATCCGAGACAGCGCGCGAAGGGTCTGGGCTACGAGGACTACGTCCACGGGCGCGGGGGCGGCCCGCGCGATCCGGTGCTCGGGTTCCACCTCGGTCACGGCGCGCGCATCGGAGGGATCATCAGCGGCTACCGGCCCGAGGATGTCGACAACGACGGGGCCGGTGTGATCGTGATCCACGCGCTCCGTGGGGCGGCCCACGCCGATGCGGCGGTCCCCGCGAGCGCCGTCGATGGCGAGCGCGACGTGCGCGGTGTCGTCGATGACGCGATCGCCCGCGTTCATCCCGCCGCGGGCGGACGGATCGACCCGAATCGCCCGTTGCTGGAGCTCGGACTCGATTCGATGGCGATGATGGAGCTGCGGACGTTGCTCGAGCGGCGGCTCGGGGTGCAGCTGAACGCCTCGTTCTTCTTCAGCCACGGGACGCCGCGAGCCATCGCGCGGGCACTCGGCACGCCGGCGCGGGCGTCCGTACCCATTGCCCCATCGACGCCCGCCGCGCCGGTCCCTTCTCTCCCGCCGGAGCTGGCGGGGCCGGCCGAGCAAGCTCCGAGCCGGCGCGTCTCTCGCGTGGCGATCGTAGGCATGGCCTGTCGGTTTCCCGGCGGCGCGCGGGATCCAGAGGGCTACTGGCGGGTACTCGTCGCGGACCGCGACGCGATCACCGGGCCGCCGCCCGAGCGCCTGGCACTGTCCACCGACCTCCCCACGCGTGCCGGCTTCCTCAATGACGTCGAGTCGTTCGACGCCGACTTCTTCAACATCGCCCCGAAGGAAGCCCGGCTGCTCGACCCGCAGCACCGGCTCGTGCTCGAGACCTGTTGGGAGGCGCTCGAGGATGCCGGCATATCACCGCGCTCCGTGGCCGGCAGTCGGACCGCGGTGTACACGGGCCTCTTCTCTCGCGACTACGAGCGACTGGCGGTGGCCGCTGGCGAAGGCGGACACCCCTACGTCCCGTCGGGTAACAGCGCGGCGATGGCTTCGGGGCGCATCGCCTATTTCCTCGATGCGCGCGGGCCGGCGATGTCGATCGACACGGCGTGCAGCTCCGCGCTCGTCGGCGTGCACCTGGCGGTTCAGTCCCTGCGCGCGGGTGAGAGCAAGCTCGCGCTGGTCAGCGGCGTCAACCTGATCCTCGGGCCCGACCTCGATGATTCGTTCCGTGCCGCGGGCATGCTGGCCGCCGACGGACACTGCAAGACCTTCGATGCCGCCGCCGACGGCTATGTGCGGGCGGAGGGCTGCGCCACGGTTGTCCTCGAGCGCCTCGACGACGCGATGGCCGCGGGGCATCGGGTGTTGGCCGTGATCGAGGGCAGCGCGCTCGAGCAGGACGGCGCCAGCAACGGCTTGACGGCGCCGAACGGCGCGGCCCAGGAGGCGGTGATTCGCGCGGCGCTGGCCGATGCCGGCGTCGAGGCCCGCGAGATCAGCTACATCGAGGCCCACGGCACGGGCACGGCGCTGGGTGATCCAGTGGAGTTCGGTGCGCTCTCGGCCGTATTCGCGGACCGTGCGCGCGAGCGCCCGCTCTATCTGGGCTCCGCGAAGACGCAGATCGGGCACACGGAGGCGGCGGCCGGGTTGGCCGGCCTGCTCAAGGTCGTGCTCTCGATGGATCGGCGGACGCTGCCCGGCAACGTCCACTTCCGCGCACCCAATCCGGAGATCGATCTCGATTCGGTTCCGGCCCGCGTTCCGTGCGAGCCGACACCCTGGGGCGAGCGCGGCGAGCTCTTGCGCGCTGGCGTGAGCTCGTTCGGCTTCAGTGGCACCAACGCGCACGTCGTGCTCTCGTCGCCGCCGCCTCGACCCGAGCGCGCTCCGATGCCCGAAGGAGTCGGCGCGCGCCTGTTCCTGCTCTCCGCCCGTAGCGGCGATGCGCTGGCGGCGCTCGCCGAGCGCACCACGCAGGCGCTCTCGAACGAAGCGGCCGGAGCCCTGCCCGCGCTCTGCCAGACGAGCCAGGTGAGCCGCGCGCACTTCGCGCATCGCGTGGCCCTCGCCGCCGATGATTCCGGGGCCCTGCGCACCGCGCTCGCCGCCCTCGCCGCGGGTGGCGGCGACGTAGGTGGCCCGACACTCGCCGGGCCCGGTGAGGCGCACGAGACCCCGCAGGTGGCCGTGCTCTTCTCCGGTCAGGGCAGCCACGACCCCGGAGCGGGGCGGCTCTTGTTCGAGCGCGAAGGCATCTTCCGCGCCGCGATCGAGCGCTGCGAGCAGGCCCTCGCCGACGAACTGCCGCTGGCGCTGAGGGAGCTGCTGTTCGATCCAGGCCAGCGCGCGCTGCTCAGCCGGACACGCTTCGCGCAGCCGGCCCTGTTCGCGCTCGAGTACGCGCTGTTCGAGCTGTGGACTGATTGGGGCTTGCGCCCCGAGGCCGTGATGGGCCACAGCCTTGGCGAGTATGTGGCGGCGGCGGTGGCCGGCGTGTTCGAGCCGATGACCGCGCTGCGGCTCGTCGCGGCGCGAGGCCGGTTGATGGAGGGAATGTCGCCTGGCGGGATGCTGGCCGTGATGTGTCCCGAGGAGCAGCTCGGCGCGCTGCTCGGCGACCGGGCGGAGCGGATGGCGATCGCCGCCCGCAACGGGCCCGCGCAGATGGTCGTCGCCGGCGTGAAGGAGGATCTCGCGGCGCTTGCCGGGGTGCTCACGCGCGAGGGCATCCGCAGCGTGGCCCTCGACGTTTCGCACGCCTTTCACTCGCCGATGGTCGAGCCGATCCTCGATCAATTCGAGGCGTTGGTCGCGGCTGCCGGGCCGAAGCCGCCGTCGCGGGCGTTGATTGGCAATCTGCGCGGCGAGCTGCTCGGCGAGGAGGCCGCGACGCCCCGTTACTGGCGCCGCCACCTGCGCGAGACCGTACGATTCTTCGAGGGCGTCGAGACGTTGCGCAAGCGCGGCGTCACGGCCTTCCTCGAGTGCGGACCGAAGCCGACACTCGTCGGGCTGGCGCGCGCGGGGTTGGCCCGGAGCATCGAGGCCGACGAGCTCGGGCGGCTGCGCTTCATCGGCGGCATGGGGGCCGGCGCTGACGAGCTCGATGGGATGCGGCGCAGCCTCGCCCAGTTGCATGTCGCTGGCGTCGACTTCGACTGGGCGGCGGTCAGCCACGGCGCGGGGCAGGGCGCCGTCCGCGCGCGGTTGCCGACGTATCCATTCGCGCGCCGACGGGCATGGCTGCGCGAGGACACGGGCGAGCGGTTCCATCCGTTGCTGGGGCGGCGTGTGCCCGATCCGGCGCCCGGCGCGCGATGTTTCACCGGCACCGTGAGCAGTGACCGGCCGGCATACCTCGGCGAGCACTGGGTCTACGATGCGATCGTCGTGCTCGGGGTCACCTACCTCGAGATGGCGCTCGCCGCGGCCTCCCGCCTGCTCCCAGGCAACGCGGCCGACACGCTGATCGTCGAGGACGTGACGGTGTGGTCGCCCCTCGTGCTGCGAGCGGGTGCGCCGGCCCGGCTTCGCCTCCGCTCGGAGGATGAGCGGTTCGAGATCCACAGCGCCGAGCCAGAGCGCAGTGACGACGAATCCGCGTGGACCCGGCACGCGACCGGGCGGATAGCGCGGCGGCAGCTCTCACCGGACGCGACCGGGCAGCTCCCTCGCCTCGATGGCGAGGCCGTGGAGCTCGATGCTTATTACGAGCGCATGCGGATCTATTACGGCCCGCGGTTGCGCAACATCCGCCATCTGGAGCGCCGGGGCCGCGAGGCGATCGGGCATGTGTGCCTCCAGGGCGAGGAGGCCCAGGAGAGCGCGAGCTACGAGCTCCACCCCGCGCTGCTCGACGCCTGCTTCCAGTGCGTGTTCGCGCTGATCTACGCCCACGAGAGCCACCGCGAGCCCTTCGTTCCCCTGGGATGCGCGCGGATCGAGCTGCGCGCGCGGGGAGTCCGCGAAGTCCGCGTACACCTGCGCCTCCATCCGCCTCGCTCCACGGATCACAACCAGACCCACACCGCCGACCTGCGCCTGTTCGACATGGAAGGGCGGCTCGTGGCGAGCGTCGACGCCCTGCAGCTCAAGCGTGCGTCGAAGGCCGCGCTGCTCGACTCGCGCACGGACCGGGCGTCGGGGGGAGGGCTGTTCGAGGTCGCCTGGCAGCCCGATACGAGCGTCGTCGCGCTGCCCGCGCCGCAGCCCGCTGGTGCGGGCGCTGTGCTCGATGAGCTGGCGCGCGGCTACGTGGCGGTGGCGTTCGCGGAACTCCAGCGCCGTGCTGGTGGCCCGGCCGATGACGCCGAGTCCCTCGGTGTCGTGCCGGCGCAGCGCCGGCAGTTCGCGCGGCTCCGCGCGATGCTCGGCGAGGGTCCGGCCGCCGCCGACCCGGCGCAACGGCATGATGCGCTGCGCGAGCAGTACCCGCAGCTCGGTCCGGAGCTCGCGCTGCTCGGGCGCTGTGGCTCGGCGCTGGCGGAGGTGCTGCGCGGCGAACGGGAACCGCTCTCGCTGATCTTTCCCGATGGTGCGCTGGACGCGACGGCGGCCTTCTACCGGGAGGCGGCCAGCTTCGGCGCGGTCAACGAGCTGTTCGCCCAGACCGCGGCCCTGCTCGCCCGAGAGGGGGCGGCACCGTTGCGCGTGCTGGAAGTGGGGGCCGGCACGGGTGGCGTCAGCGCGCACCTGCTTCCGCTGCTGCCCGCGCGCTGTGAGACGTACGTATTCAGCGACGTATCGCCCGCCTTCCTGGAGCGGGCGGCACGCGGCTTCGGCGCATACCCGGCGCTGCGCACGGCGCTGCTCGACGTCGAGGCCGACGAGTCCGTTTCGGCCGAGCTGAGCGACTTCGACCTGATCGTCGCCGGCAACGTGCTGCACGCGACCGCCGACCTGCGCGCCACGCTGGCGAGGCTTCGCGCGCGCCTGCGTCCGGGCGGGCGGCTCGTACTGCTTGAGGGCGTCGAGTCGCGCGCCTGGATCGATCTCGTGTTCGGGCTGACCTCCGGTTGGTGGCGCTTCGCCGACGATCGGACGCACCCACTGTTGCCTCGCGATCGCTGGCTCGAGCTGCTCGGCGAGGCCGGCTTCGAGGCGCAGCGCTGCATCGAGCCATCGCCCGAGGACCGGGAGCTGTTCCCGCAGGCCGTGTTCGTGGCGCGGAGCCCGGGCGGGGCTGGCGCAACCACGGGCCACCGGTTGCTGATCGGCGCTCCAGAGGGCATGGCAGGCGGCGTCAGGGAACGGCTGGAGCTGCTCGGTTCGCCCTGTGGCTTCGCTTCGCTTGCGTCGCTCGACGAGGATGGTGCCGCGGCACGGATCCTCGCGGAGCACGAGCGGGACGGCGTCCTGGATGAGGTCTCGCTCTTTGTCGACGACGACCAGCCAGCGGACAGGCCGTACGGCGCGGTACTCGCGGAATCGACGTACCTCTCGGCGCGCGCGCTGCGCCTGATCCAGGCGCTCGTTGCGCGGCCGCGAGCGCCTCGCTTGCGTCTCCTGACGCGTGGTGCCCGCGAGCTGCCGGGCCGCGGCGGTCCGGCGCGACCTGCGTCGGCGGCCGTATGGGGGCTGGGGCTGGTCGCGGCGATGGAGCACCCCGAGCTTGACTGCCGCTGCATCGACGTGGAGTCCGAGCGCGGGTTGCTCCGCGAACTGCTGCGTGACGACGAGCCCCAGGTCGCGCTGCGCGACGGGCGTCGCTGGCTCGCGCGCCTGGACCGGTTGCCCGCGAAGGCGGACGCCGTTCCCGCGCTCCGCCCCGACGGCACGTACCTGATCACCGGAGGACTCGGCGGACTCGGACGGTTGACCGCGCAGCACCTGATCGAGCGAGGCGCGCGCAACCTGGTGCTCCTCACCCGGGATGCGGACAAGGCCGCGCTCGGAGCGCCGGAGTTGTCCGGGCAGGCACGCGTGGAGGCATGGGCGGTCGATGTCGGCGACCCGGTGCAGTTCGAGGCCGCGCTCGATCGGATCGGCCGCGAGTTGCCACCGCTGCGGGGTGTGATCCACGCCGTCGGAGTCCTGGACGATGGTGCCATCGTCGGGCAGACCGCGCGGCGCTTCGAGTCCGTGCTCACGCCCAAGGTCTCGGGCGCGGCGACGCTCGCCCGGCGAAGCGAGGGGCTCGACTTCCTGGCGTTCTTCGCATCCGCCGTGGGTCTTGTCGGTTCGGCGGGGCAGGCGAATCACGCGGCGGCGAACGCCGTGCTCGACGCGCTGGCCGAGCGGTGCCGGAGCGATGGCCTGCCCGTGGTGGCCATCGACTGGGGTCCGTGGGCGGAGGTCGGGGCGGCGGTGCGTGGCGATCGGCTCGAACGCTGGAGTGCTCGGGGGATCTCCGCGCTGTCGCCGCGGGTCGGCCTGACGCTACTCGACGAGGCGCTCGCCGGGCTGGCGGCCGGGGGGCCGGCACGCGTTGGTGCCCTCGCGCTCCAGCCACGCGCGCCGGTCATCGAGCAGGCGCCCCTGTTCACCCGATTGCGTGCCGCGCCGGTGCGACGAGGGGAGCCGGCCCGGGCCATCACCGCGCGCACGGCGGCTGAGCCCGCGGCGGCTTCCCTGGCCGGGCTCCGCGCCCGTCCGGTTGGAGAACGAAGGGACGCGCTCTCTCTCGTGGTCCGCGATCAGGTCGCGGCGAGCCTGGGCCTGTCGGCGACGGCGGAGATCTCTCCGCGCCGGGGTTTCCGAGACCTGGGCATGGACTCGCTGACCTCGCTGGAACTGCGCGGGCGTCTCGTCAAGGTGCTGGGTCTCGATCGTCTCGCCGCGACCGTGGCGTTCGACTATCCGACGATCGATGCGATGACCGGCTTCCTCGCCGATGGGCCGCTGCGCGCGCTGATGGACGAGGTGCCGCAGGTCACGTCCGCACCGGTCGCGCCCGTCACGCTTCCGAGCTCGAAGACCGCCGATGAGTACGAGCCCATCGCGATCATCGGGGCCGGCTGCCGCATGCCCGGCGGGGTCAGCGACCTGGATTCGCTGTGGGCCCTCCTGCGCGAAGGCGTCGATGCGATCACGACGGTCCCGGCCGAGCGCTGGGACGCCGATGCGTACGTTGCCGCTGGCCGGATCAACAACCGGTACGGCGGTTTCCTGCGCGACGTGGATCGCTTCGACGCCGAGTTCTTCGGCATCGCGCCCCGCGAGGCGCGCAAGCTCGACCCGCAGCAGCGCCTGTTGCTGGAGGTGGCGTGGGAGGCGCTCGAGAACGCGGGCGTCGCCCCGTCGCGGCTGGCGGGCACGCGGACGGGGGTGTTCGTCGGCATCTGCAGTTTCGACTACGCGCTGCGCCTGCTCGGCGACGAATCGCGGATCGATCCATACGTCGGTACGGGCTCGCTGCTGAGCCCGGCCGCGGGGCGCCTCTCCTACGTGCTTGGCCTCGTCGGCCCCAGCATGGCCGTCGACACCGCCTGCTCTTCGTCGCTGCTGGCGGTCCACCTCGCCTGCGCGAGCCTGCGCAACGGCGAGTCGGACATGGCGCTTGCCGGCGGCGTCAACTGCATCCTCGATCCGGCGCTCAGCATCAACTTCTCGCGCGCGGGCATGCTCTCTCCCGACGGGCGCTGCAAACCGTTCGAGGCGGGAGCCAATGGTTTCGTGCGTGCCGAGGGGTGCGGGGTCGTGGTGCTCAAGCGCCTGTCGGACGCGCTCGCGAGCGGCGATCCGATCGTCGCGCTGATCCGGGGTTCCGCGACCAACCAGGACGGGCGCAGCAGCGGGCTGATGGCGCCGAGCGGACCTTCGCAGCAGGCAGTGCTCCGCCGCGCACTCGCAGATGCCCGCGTCGCGCCCTCGGAGGTCGGTTACATCGAGGCGCATGGCACGGGTACGGCGCTCGGTGACCCGATCGAGGCGGGCGCGCTCCAGGCGGTCTTCGGCGCCGAGCGGGCGCGACCGCTCGTGGTCGGCTCGCTCAAGTCGAACCTCGGCCACATGGAAGGCGCGGCCGGAGTCGGCGGTCTGCTCAAGACGGCATTGAGCCTCTCGCACCGCCAGCTCCCGCCGACGCTGCATTTTCGGGAACCCTCGCCGCACATCGAGTGGTCGAGCCTCGAGGTCGCCAACACCCTGCGGAACTGGCCCGGGGATGGACCCGCGATCGCTGGCGTGAGCTCGTTCGGCTTCGCGGGCACGAACGTCCACGTCGTTCTCCAGCAGGCGGAACTCCCGACGGAAGAGCCCGCCCCGGAGGGCCACGCGGGTCCGCACCTCCTCGTGCTGTCGGCGCGAGGGGACGCGGCGCTCGACGCCCTGGCGGAAGCGCACGAACGGCGCCTGCGCCGGCTCCCTCGAACGGAGTGGGCATCGTGGTGTCGCACGGCCGCCCTGGGGCGCGATCACATGCCGCACCGGCTGGCGGTGGTCGCCGAAGATCCGGCCGAGGCCGCGTCACGACTGGCGCGGGGCGAATGGTTCGTCCGTGGGCGTGCCCCCATCGATCGACGGCCGCGGATTGGCCTGTGGATCGAAGCGCGCGGTCCGGTGAAGGTGGTTGGCGCGGGACTGCGCGCGGCCGAGCTCGCGGCGCTTTCCAGGCACGCCTCAGGTCGGGAGACGGCGGGGCACCTCGCGGTCGCGCTCGATCTCTCGGCACTCTGGAGCCACTTCGGAGTCGTTCCGGACGTGCTGGTCGGAGCGGGAACCGGCCTGCTCGCGGCGGCTTGTCTCGCCGGGGCCCTCGACGAGGAGGCGCTGCGGGAGGCCGGCATGTCGCTCGCCGCTGGCCAGCCGATTGACGTGCTGGCGGAGCTGCCGTGGCGCACTCCCGAGCGTCCTCTGCGGGCCGCTGGTGTGGATGGGCTCGTCGGGCTTGCCGAGCTGCGGTCGGCGAGCTGGTGGCGATCGCTGCCGCGCGACCTGGTCGCGAGCGAGGCCGCCGTCGACGCGCTGCAGCTCGACGGGCTGGTCGTCGCTGGCGGGAGCGCCCCGTCACCTCGCGTGTTCGCGAGCTCGACCGTGGACGGCGTCGTGTCCCGGCGGCTCTTGCTGGAGACCCTGGGGCGGCTGCATGTGCTCGGAGTGCCGCTGCGCTGGGAGGTCATCGAGGAGCACGGGCGGCGTGTCGGCGGGCGGCTACCGACCTACCCGTGGCAGAAGGAGCGCTTCTGGGAGCCGGCGGCGGCCGTGACCGCCACGGTGGGCGGCTCCCTGCTCGGGGAGGCGGTTCCACTCGCGGACCCCGAGCTGCGCGCGTGGACGTCCGTCGTGTCGCGCAGCGCGCCAGCGGGGTTGTGCATGGAGGATCATCGCGTCGGCGATCGGACACCGGTGCCCGCGAGCCTCTATCTCGAGCTCGCGCGGCGGGCCGGCGTCGCGGGCAGCCACGGGACGCGGCTGCGCGACGTCGAAATCCTTCGTGGCCTCGATCTCGCGGAGGACAGCATCGACCTGCAGCTCAGCTTGCGCCGTGACGGCGAAGGCAGCGAGCGCTTCGCCGTCTACGCCCGGCCCCGCGCGAGTAACTCCGCCTGGACGCGGTACGCCACGGGTTTGGTCAGCGCGGTGGAGGAGCCATTTGGGGGAGCCAATGCCGTTCGCCCTGTCGGCTCCACGGGCGAACTCGCCGTTGGCACGGCGGCCGGAGCCGAGGCGCTCTACGCGGACGCTGCCGCGCGGGGGCTGCGCTTCGGTCCGAGTTTCCGGCCCCTCACGAGGGCTCAGGTCGGCGCGGACGCGGCGGTAGGCGAGCTGGAGCTCGCCGCGGAGGCGAGCGTCGCGATCGTCGATGGGCTCCACCCCGTGATCTGGGATGGTTGCATGCAGCTCGCCGATGCCCTCGCGCAGCTCCGGGCGCCCGGGCTCTACCTGCCGGTACGCATCGACGAGCTCACCGTGCGCCCGGTTGACCCCGCCAGGGGGCCACTCCGCGCACGTGCGACGCTTCAGGACGCACGCGCCGCTGGTGGCGAGCTCCGCTTCGACGTCTCGCTGTTCGACGGCGTCGGCCTGCTCGCGGCCGAGTTCCGCGGGATCCACCTGCGGCTCGTCGAGGGCGCGGCGGCCAGCGCGCTGCCGTCTCGCTGGCTCGTGCAGCTCGATTGGCTCGAGCGGCCGGCGAGCATCGATCTCGCCCGGCAGGTGCGGCAGGCACTCGATGCTCGCGCGCACGATTACATCGGGCGTGCGCTCACGCAGCTCGGGTGGACTCGGGATGCCCCGAGCGTGGATTCTTCCGCGGAGCGCCTGGGGGTCGTACCCCGCCATCGCCGCCTGTTCGAGCGGCTGGTCGAGCTTGCCCGCAACTCGCCGCCGGGTGTGCCGGCCGAGCCACCGCCCGACGGCCCCGAGAGCGCGCTGCTGGAGCGTTGCGGACCGGCGCTGGCGGATGTGCTGCGCGGGCGCCGCGATCCGCTCGAGCTGATCTTCCCCGGTGGTGATCCCGAGGCGCTCGCGGCGATCTACCGGGACTCACGTGCCGCCCGGTTGCTCCACGCGCAGCTGCTCGCCGTCGTCCGCCGCCACGCGCGGCGCCGCGCGGAGACCGGCGAACCGTTGAGGATCCTCGAGGTCGGGGCGGGGACGGGCGGCACCACCTTCGCCCTGTTGTCTGCGCTCGATCCGGCTCGCACGCGCTACACGTTCACCGACGTCGGGCCCGCGTTCGTGCAACGCGCCCGGGAGCGCTTCGCCGAGCACCGTTTCGTTGATTATGCCTGCCTCGATCTCGACCGCGACCCGCGGGAGCAGGGGTTCGTCCCCGGTAGCTTCGACCTGATCATCGCCGCCAACGTGGTCCACGCGACGCGAGATCTCTCGGCGGTGCTTGGCCGGCTGCGCGGGCTGCTCTCGCCCGTCGGCGCACTGGCGCTGATCGAGGGTGTCGAGCGCTGCGCCTGGGTCGATCTGTGCTTCGGCATGACCGACGGATGGTGGGCGTTCGTGGATCGCGAGCGGCGGCCCGATCATCCGCTGCTCTCACGCGCGGGATGGTCCGCGCTGCTGCCGGCGCTCGGCTTCGAGCGCCCGGACATCCCGACGAGCGAAGGCGAGAGCTCAGGCTTCTCGTTCCCCCAGGCACTCATCGTCGCGGCGCGCGAGCCGCGGACGAGCGCCCATGCCCCGCTCCGTGGGACCGCCGTGGCGTTGATCCCCGATCGGACCGGGTACGCCGATGCGCTCGCGGAGGCGCTGCGCTCCCGGGGGGCGGCCGTTACCGTCACCGAGGTCGAGGGAGAGACGCTCGAGGGGTGGCTCCGCGACGAGGCTCCGTTCGCCGCGCGTGCCGAGGTGATCCACTGCGCCGCCCTCGATTGCGCGTCACCGCAAGAGGCGTCCGAGCCGGAGCGGATCCACGAGCTCGCGGTGCGGAACTGCTCGGCGCTGGTGCCGTTGCTCGCGCGCCTGCGTGCGCTGCCGGGCGCGCTTTCCCTGCGGCTGCTCACGCGCGGGGCGGCGCCGCTCGGGCCCTCCGCGGGCGGCGAGATCAGCGGCGCGGCCCTCGCACAAGCCGCGCTGTGGGGCGTCGCCCGCGTGATTCCGCTCGAGCATCCACACCTGCGCACCACCTGCCACGATCTCGATCCCGCGGCCGCTCCGGCCGAAGCGGTCGCCGCGCTCGCGCGCGAGATCGACGGGGGCGAGCCGGACGACGAGTCGCGAGTCGCCTACCGTGGTGGGGCACGCCTCGTCGCCCAGTTGGCGCCCCTCGGGCGTGCGGAGGTTCGCGAGCGCGTGTCGTTCGCGGCCGATGCCGGCATCCTGATCACGGGCGGGCTCGGTGGGTTGGGGCTCCTCGTCGCCGACTGGATGGTGCGCCGGGGCGCGCGACGGCTGTTCCTGCTCTCGCGCGGCGCGGAGCAGGCGGCGCTCGAGCCCCGGCAGCGTGAGGGGCTCGAGGCGATGCGCCGCGCCGGTGCCGAGGTGACATTGCTCCGCGCCGACGCCGGTGATGCCCGTCAGCTCGCGGATGCCCTCGCGGAGATCCGCCGCACGCTCGGCGGGGCGCCCCTGTCAGGGGTGTTCCACGCCGCTGGAGTACTCGACGACGGCGCGCTCGCGAACCTCGACGCGGACCGCTTCGCGCGCGTGCTCCGTCCCAAGCTGCTCGGCGCCTGGCTGTTGCACCAGGCCACGCTCGCCGATCGGCTCGAGCACTTCGTGGTGTTCTCCTCGGCGGCCTCGCTGCTCGGCAACGCGGGCCAGGCCAACCATGCAGCCGCCAACGCGTTCCTCGACGCGTTGAGCGTGCACCGGGCGGCGCTCGGCCTGCCGGCGCGGTCCATCGCGTGGGGCCCGATCGCTGGCGTTGGTGCCGGCCTCCACCACGACGTGGACGGGAGTGGACGCGCGTACCGCGGCATGGGCATGGGCGCGATGACCGCTGGGCAGGCGCTCGCGGCGTTCGAGGTCGCGCTCGCGGCGCCCCAGCCGCTCGTCGGGGTGCTGCCCCTCGAGCCCGAACGCGCCCGGCAGGGGGCCGACGCGGGCGTGTCGACGTCGCCCTCCGGCGGCCCCGTTGCCGCGGCGAGCCGGCGTCCTTCGCCCCTGCGCGGCCTCGCCACGATGTCGTCCCGGCAGCGCAGGCTCGTCGTCGAGGGCCGGATCCGCGCGGGCGTCGTCGAGATCCTCGGTCTCGCGGCCAACGCGAGGCCCGCCCTTGATCGCGGCTTCTTCGACCTCGGGTTCGACTCGTTGACCTCGCTCGAGCTGCGCGAGCGTCTCGAGATCGAGCTCTCGCTGTCGCTGCCAGCCGCGCTGCTCATGCTTCGGCCGACGCTCGCCGAGCTGCTCGACGAGCTCGTCGCGCGCCTCGACGCGGTGCACGGCGGTGCGAGCCCGGCGGCGGCGACGGAACCGTCCGCGGCGCTGGCGCCCACCGCGCCGTCCGATCCGGCCAGGGCGGCTCTCATCGAACAGGTCAGTGGTGCGTCGGACGAGTCGCTCGTGCCATTCATCGACGAGGCGCTCGACGAGCTCCTGGGAGGCGAGTCGTGAGCGAGACGAGAGGTGATCTCAGCCAGCTCACCCCACTGCAGCGCGCCGCGCTCGCGATCAAGGAACTGCGGGCGAAGCTCGATGAGGCGCGCGAAGCCGCCCATACGCCCATCGCGATCGTCGGCATCGGCTGCCGCTTCCCGGGCGGACCGGACCCGCGCGCCTTCTGGGAGTCACTGCGGAACGGGGTCGACTGTAGCCGTGAAGTGCCGCGCGATCGCTTCGACATCGACGCGCTGTACGACCCCGATCCCGACGCCCTCGGCAAGGTCTATACCCGGCGCGGCTACTTTCTCGACGACGTGCGCGGCTTCGACGCCGAGTTCTTCGGGGTCGCCCCGCGTGAGGCCGAGGCGATGGATCCGCAGCAGCGCCTGCTGCTGGAGCTCGCATGGGAATGCCTCGAGCATGGTGGGCTGGCCCCCGATCGGATCCGTGGCAGCCAGACCGGTGTCTTCGTCGGGTTGATGAACCGCGACTACGCGGAGCTCTCGCCGACGCCGGAGCGGATCGAGGCGCACACAGGAGCCGGTAACGCACCGGCCGTCGCCGCTGGGCGGCTGGCTCACTTCCTCGACCTGCGGGGCCCGGCGCTCACGGTGGACACGGCGTGCTCCTCTTCGCTGGTCGCGATCCACCTCGCGATCGCCAGCCTGCGCCGGCGCGAGATCGACCTGGCCCTCGCCGGTGGAGTCAACCTCAACCTCACGCCGTGGGCCCTGCTCACCGAGAGCCGGGCCCGCATGCTCGCCGCCGACGGGCGGTGCAAGACGTTCGACGCCTCGGCGGACGGCTTCGCACGCGGCGAGGGCGGCGGCCTGCTCGCGCTCGTGCGCCTCGACGATGCCCTCGCCGCGGGGCGCCGGATCATCGCCGTGATCCGAGGAAGCGCCGTCAACCACGATGGGCTCAGCAGTGGGCTCACCGTGCCCAACGCCGAGGCACAGGCGCGGGTCATCCGCGCCGCGCTGGCCGACGCCCGCCTGCCGCCAGAGCGCGTCCGCTACGTCGAGGCCCATGGCACTGGTACCGCCCTCGGGGATCCGATCGAGGTCGACGCGCTCGGCCGGGTATTCGCCACCGGCCGCGGGCGCGGCGATCCGCTGCTCATCGGCTCGGTCAAGACCAACGTGGGTCACCTCGAGAGCGCCGCTGGCGTCGCCGGGGTGATCAAGGCCGCGCTCTCCCTGGCGCACCGTGAGATTCCGGCGCACCTGCACCTGCACACGCCCAACCCGCGTATCCCGTGGACCGAGTTGCCGATCGAGGTCGTCCGCGAGCGCCGGCCGTGGCCGGGCTCCGAGGCGCCACCGGTGGTGGGGGTCAGCTCGTTCGGCGCTGGAGGAACCAACGCTCACCTGCTCCTCGAGGCCGCGCCCGGCGAGACCCGCCGTGCCGGGGCCGGGGCCAATGCCGGTGCACTCGGACAGGTCCCCATCGTGCTCGCGGCCCACGACGAGCCAGCACTGCGCGAGGTCGCGGCCCGGCTGCGGAGCACGCCGCCGGCGGCCGACGAGGACGCCACCGCGTTCGCTGACCTGCGCGCCACGATCAACCTCGGTCGCGCGAAGTTGCGCCAGCGACTCGCGATCCTGGCCGAAGATCGCCGGGGGCTCGAGGCGGGCCTCGACGCGTTCCTCGCTGGCGGCGAGCTGCCGCGTTCGATCGTCCACGGCCGGAGCGGCGATCCGGGCCCGCTGGCCTTCGCGTTCACCGGACAGGGCGCACAGTTCTCCGGCATGGGGCGGCGCCTGTATGCGCACCAGCCCGTGTTCCGAGCGGCCCTCGATCGCTGCGCGGCGCTGCTCCGAGCGAGCGGCGGACCGCCGTTGCTTGCGCTGATGGGCCTGGGCGATGCGCCCGTCGCCTCTCCGCTCTCGATCGACCGCACCGATCACGCGCAGATCGCGCTGTTCTGCCTCCAGCACGCCCTGGTCGAGCTGTGGCGTAGCTGGGGCATCGAACCCGACATCGTTCTCGGGCACAGCCTCGGCGAGCTGAGCGCCGCGCTGGTCTCGGGTGTTTTCACGCTCGAGGAGGGGCTGCGCCTGGTGCTGGCGCGCGGCCGTGCCATGCAGGCGGTCGACGCGCCCGGGACCATGATCGAGGTGCGCGCCGACGAGGCCGAGCTCCTCCCTCAGTTCGCCGGCAGGGGCGTGCTCGCGGTGGCCGCCGCCAACGGGCCACGCCGTGTCGTCGTGTCGGGCGCGCTCGCGGCCGTCGAATCGCTCGAGCGGGAGCTGGCCCGGCAGGGCATCCCGGCCCAGCGGCTCCGTGTGTCGCACGCGTTCCACTCGCCGCTGATGGAGCCGGCGGTCGCGCCGTTCCTGGCGGTGGCACGGACCGTCGCGTTGCGAGCACCCGCGATTCCGCTGATCTCCAATCGCAGTGGCGCGCTCGAGGACCAGGCGTTCGCGCGGCCCGAGTACTGGGCCGAGCACATCCTGCACCCGGTCCGCTTCGCCGCCGGGCTCGAGGCCGCGCTGGCGCTCGGGGCGCGCTCGTTCGTCGAGGTTGGCCCGCGGCCGGTGCTCTCGTCGCTGGGACTGCTCGCCCAGGGGGGCCGCGAGGGAGTGCGCTTCATCCCAACGCTTCGGGGCGGCGAGGATGATCGCTCAGAGGCATTCCGCGCGCTCGCCGAGCTCCACGTCGCTGGCGTGCGTGTCGACTGGGCGGCGCTCGAGCAGGGGAGGGTGCACCGTCACCTCGACCTGCCGACATACCCGTTCCAGCGCCGGCCATACTGGGTCCGAACGGCTGTGCAGGAGCCACGTCCCGCGGCGCTCCCCAATGACGCGCTGCTCGCGGTGCGTTGGACGGAGACTCCACGCGAAGCTTCTCCTCTCCGCGCACTCGATGGCACCGATCGCGCGGCACTCGGCGAGCGGTTGACCCGGCTCGTGGGCGAGCTCGGCGTCGACGGCCGTGCCATCGAGGGGCTCGACGCGATGGTGCGGGCCTGGGCGAGCCGGGCCGTCGCGGAGGTGGGCGAGGAGGGTGAGCGCGTTGAACCAGGCATGCGGCGTCCCTTCGAGGTGATCCGCGGCCACGCGCGCCACGGCGGAGCGTCCATTGCCGAGCCCGCCGCGCTCGCGGTGACGCTCGCGGAGCAGGCACCCGCGCTGGCGCCGGTGATCGAGTTGATTGGACGCTGCGGCCCGCGGCTACCGGCCGTGCTCCGAGGAGAGCTCGACCCCACCACCGTGCTCTTCCCCAATGGGGACCTCGAGCCCGCCGCGAGGCTCTACCGCGACACCCCCGGCGCCCGGTTGATCCACGGGATGCTGTCCGACCTGCTCGGACGTGCGTTGGCGAGCACGGATCGGCCGTTGCGGATTCTGGAGATCGGCGGCGGCACCGGCGCGACCACGGCGCAGCTCCTGCCGCTGCTCGACGCGCGCTGCTGCCGCTACGACTTCACCGACCTCAGCCCGCGGTTCGCTGGCCGGGCCCGCGAGCGGTTCGCCGACTACGGCTTCGTCGATTACCGCTGCCTGGACATCGAGCGCGATCCGGGAGCGCAGGGCTTCGCGCCGGCCAGCTACGATCTGATCGTTGCCGCCAACGTCGTGCACGCGACCACCTCGCTCGATCAGACCCTGGCCCACGTCGCCGGACTTCTCGCTCCCGGCGGACAGCTCTGGCTGATCGAGGCGACCCGGCCGGAGTCGTGGATCGATCTGAGCTTCGGCCTCACCGAGGGATGGTGGCGCTTCACCGACGAACGCTCGCGGCCTGATTCGCCCTTGCTGGCCACGGCCGACTGGGCGCGACGGCTGAGCGTGGCGGGGTTCGGTGCGTTCTCCTGCTTCGAGCCCTCGGCGGACATGCCTCTGCTTCCGGTGCAGGCGCTGATGGTCGCGGTCAAGACCGGCCAGCGCGCGCAGCGCTGGCACGTGGCCGCCGGAGGAGAGGAGGCTGCTCCACTCGCCGTGTCGCTGGCGGCGGAGCTGCGCGTGCGAGAGCAGATCGTTGCCGCCCATCTCGACGAGCCAGTCGAGCAGGTGGTCTACGTCGCCGGTGGCAGCGCACCCGCCCGGGCTTGCGCCGATGTCCTCGCATTGCTCGAGGCCCTCCGCCGTTCCCCCTCCGCGCGGCTGTGGCTGATCACGCGCGGCGCGACTTCGGTCGGCCCGGTTGTCGAGCCACTCCACGCGGCGCTGTGGGGCATGGCGAGTGTGATCGCCGTCGAGGCCCCCGAGCATCGGTGCACCTGCATCGACCTCGGCGCCGGAGCTGGAGCGGCCAACGCTGGCGGCGAACCCGGTGCGATCGAAAGGCTCGTGGGTGAGCTCCTCGACGGAGGCGACGAGGAGCAGCTCGCGCTCCGCGGCGGGAAGCGGCTCCGCGCCCGGCTCGAGCCGCTGCATCCGGTGCCTGCCCGCGCCCGGCCCCAGCTCGACCCTGATGCTCGCTATGTGGTCGCTGGCGGCAACTCCGGCCTCGGGCTGTGCCTCGTCGAATGGATGGTGGAGCGGGGGGCTCGTCACGTGGTCACGCTCGGCCGGCGCTCGGAAGCGGAGCTGCCCCAGGCGGAGCGACAGCGCTTGTCGGCGGTACGCACGCGCGGCGTCGCGTTGGACGTGCTCGCGGTCGACGTGCGCGATCGCGAGGCGCTCGAGCGCGGCCTCGCGCCCTTCCTCGCGGACTCCCGTCACCGCCTGGCCGGCATCGCCCACGCGGTGGGGGTCCTGCGCGATCGGACCCTCGCGCGGGCCACCTCCGAGGACTTCGAGGCCGTGCTCGGGCCGAAGATCGATGGGGTCCAGAACCTCCATTCGCTCACCGCCGGACATGCCCTCGACCACTTCCTGATCTTCTCGTCGGGAGCGGGGCTGTGGGGCCCGGTGGGCCAGGCGAGCCACGCGGCCGCCAATGCCTATCTTGACGCCTTCGCCGCCTGGCGTGCGGCGACTGGCCGGCCCACGCAGGTCATCGATTGGGGCGCCGTGCGCGCGACCGGAGCGGCCGCCGACGAGGGGGTGCTCGAACGGGTGCGCGGCATGGGTCTCGAGGCGCTCTCGGTGGCGGCCTTCGACGAGGCGCTCGACCGCCTTTGGGGCGGCTCGACGACCCAGGTCGCGGTGTTGCCCCGGCGCGTGGGTCCGCTGCCAGAGCCCTGGGCGCACCGGCCCTTCCTGCGGGCACTCGCCGGAACGACACCGGCACGGAACGTACCGGCACCGGTGCACGTGGCCCCCCCACCGCGCGAGGAGTCCTGGCGCGCGCTCCTGGGTGGCCTCCCGCAAGGGCGGCGGCGATCCCGGTTGCGCGAGTTGCTCGCTGGTGCGCTGGTCGACGTCCTGCGCCTCCACCAGCCGCCCGACGAGGCAGAGGGCTTCTTCGATCTCGGGATGGACTCGCTGACGGCGGTCGAGTTCCGCAACAGGCTGCAGCGCGAACTCGAGCTCTCGCTCTCCGTCAACCTGCTCTTCGACCACCCCAATCTCCGCAAGCTCACCGAGTACCTGGACGGCTCCCTCCTCGATCCGGGCGCGGGCCGGACGAGCGGTAGCGCGCTGGCAGCGGCCGCGGCGCCCGCACGCGAGACGGATGACGCGGTGGCGATCGTCGGTATGGCCTGCCGTTTCCCTGGCGGCGCCGGGTTGCGGGAGTTCTGGTCGTCACTGCGTGAGGGCATCGACTGCTCGGGGCCGCTCCCCGAGGGACGCTGGGCCTTCGACGACATCTATCAGGCGCAAGCCGATGTCCGTCGCGGCAGCTTCCTGCCCGAGGTGGGGGGCTTCGACGCGGACTTCTTCGCGATCTCACCCAGCGAAGCGCGGCGCATGGATCCGCAACACCGCCTGCTGCTCGAGCTCGCCTGGGAGGCGTTCGAGCATGCGTCGATCCCCGCTCCAGAATTCGACCGCGGTGGCACCGGCGTGTTTGTCGGGGTCTCGGGTGACGACTACGCGCGGTTGATCAGCCGCGCAGGCCTCGCGACGATCGACGCCATGGTCGGCACGGGGACCTCGAGCAGCGCCGCGGCCGGCCGCATCTCCCACGCGCTCGGGCTCACGGGCCCGGCCTTCGCCGTCAACACGGGGTGCTCGTCGTCGCTGGTCTCGGTCCACCTGGCGCGCCAGAGTCTGCTCCGCGGGGAGTGCCGGGCCGCGCTCGCGGGCGGCGTCAGCCTGATGCTCGGGCCGGACGCGATGGTGATGACGTCGAAGGCCCGCATGCTCAGCGCGGACGGGCGCTGCAAGACGTTCGACGCCGCCGCCGACGGTTACGGCCGGGGCGAGGGCGGTGGCTTCGTGCTGCTCAAGCGCCTCTCGGACGCCCGGGCCGACGGCGATCGCGTGCTGGCGATCGTGCGCGGCTCCGCGATCAACCAGGACGGGCGCACGAGCGGCCTCACGGTGCCACACGGCCCCGCGCAGCAGGTCGTGATCCGCCGCGCGCTCGAAGAAGCCGGGGTTCACCCCCGAGAGATCGACTATGTCGAGGCCCATGGGACCGGGACGCCGCTCGGCGATCCGATAGAGGTCGGCGCGCTGCAGGCGGTGTTCGGCCCGGAGCGCACCCGGCCGCTGGCGATCGGCACGGTCAAGACCAACATCGGTCATCTCGAGGCCGCGGCGGGGATCGCGGGGCTGATCAAGACGGCGCTCGCCATGGTCCATCATGAGCTGCCGCCGCACCTGCACCTGCGCCGGCCCAACCCGCGGATCGACTGGCAGGCCGCCCCGATCGAGGTCGTCCAGCAGTTGCGAGCCTGGCAGGGGGCGCGGCGGTTCGCCGGGGTGAGCTCGTTCGGCTTCACCGGCACCAACGCGCACGTGGTGCTCGCCAGCGGCGACGAGAGCACTCCCTCGACCCACGCGGAACCCACGCGCGAGCCGGTGGCGCGGAGTGGCTCCGGGCTTCTGTGCATCGCGGCCAAGGCACCCGCTGCGCTCGACGCGCTCGAGGCGAGCTACCGCCAGCGGCTCGCCGACGCGGACGTGCCGGCGCTCTGCGCAGCCGCGCACCTCGGGCGGACCCACTTCCGCGCGGAGCGGCTCGCCCTTCTGATCGACGGGGGAGCCGTCGTCGAGCGTCTGCGCCGCCCAGCAGATGCACCGGCGCCTGAGCCGCGGGTGTGCCTCCTGTTCGGCGCGCATGGTGAGCCGGATGCGCGGCTCTCCGGTGACCCGCACCTCAGCGCCTGCTTCGACGCGTGGCGCCGCGTCGCGGCGACGCTTGGCACCTCGCTGGCGCCCGGCGGGCCGCTGTGGGCGCTGGCGTGCGCCGAGGCGCTGGGCGAGCACTGGCGAGGCCTGGGAATCGAGCTCGACGTCGTCGCCGGGGTCGGTATCGGGCGCCTGGGCGCCGCGGTGGTTGCCGGGAAGCTCGATCGCGTCGTCGCGGCCCGCCAGGCCCTGGTGGGTGACGCTCCGGCCGCGAGCGCGCTCACCGCCGACGGGGCACTTGCCTTCAGCGAAGTCGAAGCGATCCTCGCGGAGCCGCCGGATCGCCGGCCGAGCCACGTTCTGTGCCTCGGCCAGGGCTTCGGAGATGCCGCCGAACGTCTGGCCGCCGCCGGTGTGCGGGTGCTGACGCCCCGCGCGGACGAGCGGTTCGATCGGAGGATCCTCGCCCGGCTGTACGTCGATGGAGCGTCGATCGATTGGCGCCACGTCCACGGCGAGAGGCGCGTCGGCGACCTCCATCTGTCGTCGTACCCCTGGCAGCGCGAGCGTTACTGGTTCGACGACGAGCCGGAGCGCGGCCTGAGGCTCGAGGCGCTGCCTCGAATGCCTGGCACCGATGCGCTGCGGCTCGAGGCGACGATCTCCGCCCGTTCGCCGGCCTGGCTGGCCGAGCACGCGCTTCACCTCGGTGGGCGCCGCACGCCGGTGTTCCCCGCGGCGGCCTTCCTGGCCCTGGCCGTCGAGAGCGCGCGGCATCTTCTCGGGCAGCAGCCGTTCGAGCTGGCCGAGCTTCGCTTCGAGCGGCCGCTCATGATCGAGGGCGCGGCGCGGCATCGGCTGCAGGTGGTGTGCTCGCCGCCCGTGAACTCCGAGGGCGAGATCACCATCTACTCCACGCCCGCCGAGGGCGAGCCCAACTGGGTGCGGCACATGCGCGCGGCGCTGCGGCGGTGCGGCGAGGCCTCGGCGCAGGCACGGCCAGTCGAGCCACCCACCGGCGACACGCTTTCCCTCGAAGCCCATTACGCGGCTGGCGAGGCGCGCGGTGTCGTGCTCGGACCGAGCTTCCGTGGTCTCACGTGGGTGGCGCTCGCCGACGGGGAAGTCCGGGCCGCGGCGAGCCTGCCTCCGACGCTGGAGCCCGGTGCGTGGTTGCACCCCGCCTTGCTCGATAGCTGCTTCCAGGGGGCCGGGGCGCCGCTCTACGCCGAGGGGCTCCAAGGCACCTGGGTGCCCGCCGGAGTCGAGCGGATACGCCCGAGCCTGCCGGGCGAGCGCGTGGTCTCGGCCCGCCTGCGTTGCAGCTGGCGCCCGCGGACGGGCGACGCGCTGGTGGGCGATCTCGAGATCCTCGACGAGGCAGGGCGGATCGTGGCCGAGCTGGAGGGCCTGCGCTTCGAGCGCATCGACGCGCGCGGAGATGCGTGGCGCCCCTGGCTGGTCCGCATGGACTGGCAGCCTCAGCCCCCGCCCGCCGCGCGCTCCCTCCTGCCGTCGCTCGACGTGCTGGAGCGCGCCGTGCAGCGGTCGCTCGAACGGCGCTGGGAGGCCGCGCGGTCCGGCGGCTACGGCGAGGCCCTGGCCGCGCTCGAGTCTCGTGCGCGTGAGCACGTGCAGAGGGCCTTCGCCGTCCTCGATCGCGGGGCCATCGCACCTCGCCACGCGCGGCTGCTCGCCCGGCTGGACGCCTTCGCCGCGGAGCCGCCGGGCGTCCCATTCGAGCCGACCGCCGCGCAGCGGGCCGCCTCGGAGCTCGCGCTGCTCGATCGCTGCGGTGACCGGCTCGCGGAGGTCCTGCGCGGCGCCGTCGATCCGCTTCAGCTGCTCTTCCCCGACGGAGACTCGAGCGCCGTCGCGCGGCTCTATACCGAGTCGGCCGCGGCCGTCACGATGAACGGCGCGCTGCGCGACCTGGTTGACGCGGTGGTCCGTTCCCACCCCGCCCGCCGCCTCTTCCGGGTCCTGGAGATCGGCGCCGGTACGGGCGGCACCACCGCGGGGTTGCTCGATCGCTTCGATCCAGAGACGACCCGGTACCTGTTCACCGATGTCAGCGCACACCTGCTCGCCCGCGCCGCGGAGCGCTTCTCCAGTCACCGCTTCGTCGAGTACGCGCGCTTCGACGCCGAGGTGGATCCCGGCCAGCAGGGCCTCGAGGCCGGTGGCTTCGATCTCGTGATCGCGGCGAACGTGCTCCATGCGACGCGGCGCCTCGGCGAGACCCTGGCCAACGCCCGGCGCCTGCTCGCTCCGGGAGGCATGCTGCTCGTTCTCGAGACCACGCGCGCGCAGGCATGGACGGACCTGACGTTCGGTCTCACCGACGGCTGGTGGCGCTTCGAGGCCGATGGCTGCCGCGAGCGGCACCCGCTGGTGGACGCGCCGACCTGGCGCCGGGCCTTGCTCGATGCCGGGTTCTCCGAGGCCCGGTCTTTCGCACCGCCCGACGATCCGGCCGCCGTCTCCCACATGGCGATCATCGCCGGTCGGGCGCCGGAGCGAGAGGCGGCCCGTGTCCCCCGACGCCGGTTGATCCTGTCCGACCGGGGTGGGCTCGGGGAGACGCTCGCCGCGATGCTGCGCGCCGCTGGCGACGAGGTCGAGTGTCTGCCGGCGAGCCGACGCGGTGAGCTCGATGAGCAGATGGCCGCGCGTTTCGATGACCTCGTCCACCTGTGGGGCCTCGACGTCGAGGAAGGGCTCGATGGGGTCGCGGCCGCCCGCGCGGCGATCGAGGGTGGAGTGTTCTCGGCGTTGGCCGGCCTGCGTCCGCGGATGGGTTCGCAGGACGCCACGGTGCTCCTCGTCACTCGTGCCGCGGTGTTCGACGAGGTCGGCGTGACCGAGGCGCGGCCGTCCCTGCTCGGAGGGGCCTCAGGCTGCTTCCAGGCGCCGCTCTGGGGACTCGGGCGCGTCGCGAGCCTCGAGCTCACCGGTGTGCGGGTGGTGTGCCTGGATCTCGATCCGTGCCCCGATCCGGCCGATGCCGCATACCTGTGCGAGGAGCTGAATGCGCGTGGCAGCAAGGAGGATCGCGTGATCCTGCGCGCCGGCCAGCGGCTCGTCGCCCGGCTCGTGCCGGACACGCTCGGCGAGGTGCCGCCGGTCTCCGCGCGCGACGACGACGGCGAGGCGAGGGCGTGGCTCCGCGGAGAGCATGGCTCGCTCGACGAGCTGCGCTTCGCGCCGGTGCCGCGCCGCCCGCCCGGGGTAGGGGAGGTCGAGGTGCGTGTCCGCGCCGCCGGCCTGAACTTCAAGGATCTGCTCATGGCGCTCGGCGCCGTTCGCGGGGGGGCGGAGGGCGGGGCCGAGCCGCGGCGCATGGGGCTCGAGTGCGCGGGCGAGATCGTGGCGCTCGGCGACGGCGTCGAGCACCTGCGCGTCGGCGAGCGTGTGGCCGTGATGGCTCCCGGCAGCCTCGCGACGCACGTCACCGTCGCCGCCACGGCCGTCGTGCCGATTCCCGGCCTCCCGGCTCTCTCCGCCGCCGCGCTGCCCTCGGCGTTCATGACGGCGCTGCACGGCCTCTCGGAGCTCGCCGGGCTGCGGCGCGGCGAGCGCGTCTTGATCCACGCGGCGGCCGGCGGCGTGGGCCTGGCCGCGGTGTGCATCGCGCGTGAGCTCGGCGCGGAGATCTGGGCGACCGCTTCACCGCGCAAGTGGCCCCTGCTCCGGCGGCTAGGCGTGCACCACCTGATGTCCTCGCGCACGCTCGACTTCGCCGACACCGTGCTCGCCGAGACCGGGGGCCGCGGCGTCGACGTGGTCCTGAACTCGCTGACCGGCGATGGCTTCGTCGCCGCGAGCCTCTCGGCCTGCGCGCCGGGGGGCCGGTTCGTCGAGCTCGCGCAGCGCGGCGCCTGGACCGCCGCCCGTATCGCCGAGGTCCGTCCCGACGTTCGCTATCACCACTTCGATCTGCAGGCGGAGCTCGGCCACGAGCCGGACGGCGGGCGCGCGCGGCTGCAAGCGGCGCTCGCGCAGGGCGCGCGCACGGGAATGCCCGTGGTGACGCGCTTCGCCCTCTCCGATGTGCCCGCGGCGCTGGCGTTCATGCAGCGGGCCCGTCACGTGGGCAAGATCGTGGTCGAGGAGTCGCGGCGGTCGTCGGCGCGCGTACGCGATGATGGGACCTACGTGATCACCGGCGGCCTCTCGGGCCTTGGCCTGCACCACGCCCGCTGGCTGGTCGCACGCGGGGCGCGGCACCTCGCGCTGATCAGCCGGCGCGGGCTGCCGGAAGACGCTCGCTCCGAGGCGCGCGTGGCCGTCGAGGCCATGCGGGCGGCGGGGGCGCAGGTGCTCACGCCACGGGCCGATGTCAGTGATCGCGAGCAGCTCGCGGCGGCCCTGGCGCAGGTCCACGCGTCCTGCCCACCGATCGTCGGCGTCGTCCACTCGGCGGGACAGCTCGCCGACGCCAGCCTGGCGTCCCTCGACGAGCAGACCGCGTGGCGGGTGCTCGCGGCCAAGGTGCTCGGCGCCTGGAACCTGCATTGCCTGACCCGCGATCTCGACAGCTTCGTGCTGTTCTCGGCCGCGGCGTCGATCATCGGTAACAAGGGCCAGGCCAACCATGCGGCCGCCAACGCGTTCCTCGACGCACTGGCGGCTTGGCGCCGCCGCACGGGACTCCCGGCGCTGGTGATCAACTGGGGCGCGGTCGCGGAGATCGGCTCGGCCGCCGGGCCGGAGGTGCAGACGCGGCTGCGCGGCATGGGCATGGCGCCCATCCCCGCCGACGCGGTCTCGACGCTCGTCGAAGTCGGCCTGGCTTGCGAGCGGACGCAGATGATCGTGCTGCCTCCGGCGCCGGGCGGCTATGCGTTCGCGGACGAGCCCTTCTTCTCGGCCCTGCGTCCCACCGAGAGCGGTGCGCGCGCGGCCGGCACGTCGGCGCCGGCTGCCGGTACCGCCGGGGCTCCTCCGACACCGCCCGCGACGGGGCCTCGGGGTGGCGAGTCGCTGGTCGCGCGGATCGCGGCCGCGAGCACGACCCAGGCGCGGCAGGAGCTGGTCGCCGCCCGCGTCCGCGAGCACGTCGCCGCCCTCCTGGGCTTCCCGTCGCCGAGCCGGGTGGGTTTGCGGCGGCCGTTCTTCGAGCTCGGCCTCGACTCGCTGACCGCGCTCGAGCTGCGCAACCGCATCGTCGCCGAGCTGCCGTGCCGGCTCGACCCGACCTTCGCCTTCGCGCTCCCGACGGTCGAGGAGCTGTCCGGCGTCCTCGTCGAGCAGCTCGAGGCGCGGGAGCACACCCCGCCCGTTACCGCTGCTGGCGAGGCTTCGCCCGAGTCGCTCCCGTCGTCGCTCTCGACGGAGGAGTTGGCGGGGCTGCTCGCCGAGGAACTCGCAGCCATCGCCGAGGAGGAATCCCAGTCATGAGCAACGGGCAGTCGGCGGATCCGCACGAGTTGCTGCGGCAGTCGCTCGTGGAACTGCGGAAGCTCCGCGCGCGCCTCCAGGAGGCGCAGCGCCCCCCGGCTCCGGTGGCCGTCGTCGGCATGAGCTGCCGGCTCCCCGGCGCCGATGATCCCGACTCGTTCTGGCGGCTCCTGCTCGAGGGGCGCGACGCGACCCGCGACGTCCCGCCGACGCGCTGGGACGCGGACGCCTGGGCCGACCGGTGGAGCACCGTACGCCGCGGAGGGTTCCTCGACGACGTCGCCAGCTTCGACCCGTTCGCGTTCGGGCTCTCGCCGCGCGAGGCGGCGGCCATGGACCCGCAGCAGCGTCTGCTGCTCGAGTGTACGTGGCATGCGCTCGAGCGCGCGGGGTTTGCTCCCGATGAGCTGCGGCGCGCGCGCGTCGGGGTCTTCATCGGCCTGGCCACCGATGACTACGCCCAGCTCGTCGCGCAGGCCGGCATCGGCGTGGCGGGCGACGCCCACTCGAGCCTGGGTACGATGCGCAGCATCGCGGCCGGCCGGATCAGCTACAGCTTCGGCTTCCAGGGACCGAGCCTGGTCCTCGACACGGCCTGCTCGTCCTCGCTGGTCGCCGTGCACCTGGCGCGCGCGAGCCTGCGCGCGGGCGAGTGCGACCTCGCCATCGCCGGCGGCGTCAACCTGATGCTCTCGCCGCAGCCCTTCGTCAGCCTCGGGCGGATGGGGATGCTCGCGCCGGATGGGCGCTGCAAGGCGTTCGACGCCGCGGCTGACGGCATGGCCCGCGGAGAGGGGAGCGGACTGCTCGTCCTCCAGCGCTTCGATGACGCACGCGCGCAGGGCCGCCCCCTGCTCGCGCTGCTGCGGGGCTCGGCGGTGAACCAGGACGGCCCGAGCAGCGGCCTCACCGTGCCCAACCAGCGCGCCCAGGAAGCGGTGATCCGCGCGGCCCTGGCGGACGCGGGCCTCACCGCGCGGGACATCGATCTGCTCGAGGCCCATGGGACCGGGACGAGCCTCGGCGATCCGCTCGAGCTCGCCGCGCTCGCCGAGGTGCTGGCGGGCCGCCATCTGCGCGACGTGCCCCTCCTGCTCGGCTCGGTCAAGACCAACTTCGGACACCTGGAGGCGGCGGCCGGCGTCACGGGTTTGATCAAGGCGATCCTCGCGGTGCACCACGGGCGCGTTCCGCCGCACCCGCACTTTCGCGAGCCGAACCCCTATGCCCCCTGGGATCGCCTCTCCGTGGAGATCCCGACCGAGGCCCGGGAATGGCCCGGGACCCCGGATGCGGCCCGGCCGCGGCGCGCGGCGGTCAGCTCCTTCGGCATCAGCGGGACCAACGCGCACGTGATCGTCGAGTCGGTGCCTCCGGCGCCGGCCACTCCCGGGCCCGACGCGGGGCCGTTCCTGATCAGCCTGCGCGCGCGCACCGAGGCCGCCCTCGACACGATGGCGGAGGACCTCGCGGCTCACCTCGATGCACACCCGGCGCTGTCGCTGGCGGACGTGGAGCGGACCACGAACGAGGGGCGCGCCGCGCTCGAGCGCGGAAGGTGCTTCGTCGTCGGCGATCCGCGCGAGGCGGCGGCGCAGCTGCGGGCCTCGGCGCGGGGCGAGACGCCCGTGTGGGGCTCGCGCGAGCGGCGGCTCGAGGGGGGTGGGGTGGTCCTCGCGTTTCCCGGCCAGGGCAGCCTTCGTCCCGGCGCCGGGCGGGCGCTGTTCTCCTCCGAGCCCAGCTTCCGTGCGGCGATCGAGCGCTGCGAGGTCCTGCTGGGTGACGAGCTACCCCGGCCCGTGCGGGCGCTGCTCTTCGACGACGACCCCGCCGACCGCGCCCTTCTTGGCAGCACGGCGATTGCCCAACCGTTGACCTTCGTCGTCGAGTACGCGCTGGCGCAGCTCTGGCTGGACGCTGGGGTGCGACCGGTGGCGCTCGTCGGGCACAGCCTGGGCGAGTACATGGCGGCCTGCATCGCGGGCGTGTTCAGCCTCGAGGAAGGCCTCGCGCTGGTATGCGCCCGCGGGCGGGCGATGCGCGATCTCTGTCCGCCCGGGGGCATGCTCGCGGTCGAGCTCGACGCGGAGCAGGCGATGGCGTGGGCCCGGGCGCGCGGCCTCCCACTGCACGTCGCCGCCATCAACGGCCCGGACCGCGTCGTCCTGGCGGGCGCGCCGGGCCCCCTGGCGGATGCCGAGCGCGCCGCCCGGGAGCAAGGCGTGCGTGTCCACCGCCTGCCCGTCGATCGGGCGTTCCACACCGCGGACATGGAGCCGGTCCTCGACGTCCTCTCCGAGCGCCTCGCGGGGATGTCGCTGCGCGCGCCGACCCTGCCGCTCTGGTCCGCGCTCGATGCGCGACCTCTGGGCGAGCGGGCGACCGATCCGGGGTACTGGCGCGCCCACACCCGCGAGCCCGTGCGGTTCGGGGCGACCCTGGCCGCCCTCGCCGAGCACTCCTGCTTCATCGAGGCCGGAGTCGGCACGACGATGTGCGCCCTGGGCCTCGCCAATCTCGGAGACGAGGGACGGCGTTTCATCCCCTCGCTCCCAGGGCGGCCCGGAGAGGACGAGCGGCGCGCCTGGCTCGGCGCCCTCGGACGCGTGCAACTGCTCGGCCTCGCACGGCGCTCCGCCCGGCAGGGCGCGCGGATGGTCGCGCTCCCGACGCTGCGCTTCGATCGGCGGACCTGCTGGCTCCCCGCCCCCGGCACTTTCGCGCGGCCGCCGGAGCCCGCGCAGGCCCTCGCCGAGCCGCGCTGGTCCCCCGTGGCCGCACCTCGTCGGACGAGCCCGATGCCCGTGCCGAGCGCCCTGATCCCGGGTCTGCGCACGATCCTGGAGCCGCGGATGGCCGATCCGGCGCTGCGCAACTACTGGACGGTGCTCTCGTCGCTGGAGGAGCTGACCTGCACCGCCGTGGTGCGCGCGTTCGCGGAGCTAGGGCTCGTGCTGCGGCCCGGGCTGCGCTTCTCCCCGTCGGCTGAGGCTGAACGGCTGCGCGTCGTCGCCGGACAGCGGCGCCTCTTCGAGCACCTCGTGGCCATGCTCGACGAGGCGGGGATCCTGGTGCCGGCTGGCGGCGAGCGCGTGGTGGCGGAGCTCGTGCCCGCCGCCGTCGGCCTCGACGCCGCGCTCGATGCGCTCCTCGCCGGCCGGCCCGACGCGCACGCCGAGATCACGGTGCTGCGACGGTGCGCCGCGCAGCTCGCCGCCGTGCTGCGCGGCGACGTGGAGCCGCTGCAGGCCCTGTTCCCGGGCGGCGACCTGAGCCTGGCGACCAGCCTGTACCGCGACGCGCCCTTTGCCCGGGTGATGAACGCCACCACCGCCGCCGCCGTCGGCGCGGTGGTCGGGGCGATCGAGCCCTCGGCGCCGCTGCGGATCCTCGAGATCGGCGCTGGGACGGGAGGGACCACCGACCACGTGCTTCCGCTGCTCGATTCCGGGCGTCCGGGCGGGCTGCACTACGTGTTCAGCGACGTCGGAACGGCGTTCCTCACCCACGCGCGCCAGCGTCACGCCGACCGGCCATTCATCGAGGTGCGCCGGTTCGACGTCGAGCAGCCGCCGCGCGACCAGGGCTTCGCGCCAGCGAGCTTCGATCTGATCCTGGCCGCCAACGTCATCCACGCCACCGCCGACCTGCGCGCGACCCTCGGCCACGTGCTCGAGCTCCTCGCGCCCGGGGGAATGCTGCTGATGCTGGAGACGACCGCACGGCAGCGCTGGGTCGATCTCTTCGCGGGGTTCACCGGCGGTTGGTGGCGCTTCACCGATCGGGAGTTGCGTCCCGAGCACCCACTGCTCTCCACCGAGCGCTGGCTGACGCTGTTGGGCGAGAAGGGCTTCGTGGACGCCGATGCGCTGATGCCCAGCCACGGTGCGGCTCCGGGCGCGGATGCGGCGCCCGTCATCGCCCGGCCGGCGCTGATCCTGGCCCGCAGGGGCGCCGCCGAGGAGCCGGCGGTGGCACCGGCGTCGCATGGCCGCACGCTGTTGCTCGGCGGCGGCATCGACGACCCCGGGATCGAGCGCTGCCAGGACGTCGACGAGGCGCTGCGGACGCTGGCGCGCGCCCGGGCCGAAGGCCGTCCCTTCGCGCACCTCGTCCACGCGCGCGGGCTCGCCGTCCCGTCCGATCGCTGCGCCACGCTCGACGGGCTCGCCGCCCTCGGCCATGACGAGCTCGTCGGTACCATCCGCGCGCTCGGTGATGGCGCCTCCGGCAGGCTGTGGATCCTGACGCGCGGGCTGCGGAGGCTCGGGAGCCGCCATGTCCTGTGGTCGCTGGTCACGGCGCTCACCACGGAGCGGCCACCGGGTTGGGGTGGGGTGATCGACACCGACGCCCCAGAGCTTCACGCGCGCGAGCTCCTCGAGGCTCTGGCGTGGCTGCCTACCGGCTCCGTCGCCCACCTCGAGCGCGGCACGATCCGGGTGTACGAGGGCGACCGGCCCGCGTCGGCCGCCTCGGCGGAGAGCCCGCGGAGCACCGACGAGCGCGCCGCGGCGGTGCCGGAGCAGGGCGCCGACTTCGCGGCGCGGCTCGCCACGCTCGAGGCCGCGGCCCGGCCGGCGCTGCTCCGGAGCACCGTCGAGGCCGTGATCCGCTCCGTCCTCGGCTTCGCACCCGGCGATCCGCTCGATCCGGATCGTGGATTTTTCGAGCTCGGCGTCGACTCGCTGACGGCGATCGCGCTTCGCGAGAAGCTACAACAGGCCCTCGGCATGAAGCTGGCCGCGAGCCTGGTTTTCGACCACCCCAGCCCGCGCGCCCTGGAGGAATACCTCGCGGGTGCGCTTGGCCTTCCAGACGCCGAGCGCGCCTCCGCGCGCGCCGACGGCGACCTCGACGCCGCCCTCGATGCCGAGGTCGCGGCGCTCGAGGCGCTCCTGGGCACGTGACATGAGGGATGAACCGTGAGCACAGGCAAAGCTGACGCCACCGCACGAGCGCTGGAGGCGCTCACCCGCGCGCGCTTGCGCATCGAGGAGCTCGAGCGCGAACGGCGGCGCGAGCCGATCGCGATAGTCTCGATGGCCTGCCGCTACCCCGGCGGCGTCGAGGATCCCGAAGCCTACTGGTCCCTCCTGAACGCCGGTGCCGACGCGACGGGGGACATCCCCGGCGAGCGCTGGGACGTCGACGCGTTCCACGACCCCACCGGCGCGCGCGTGGGCTCCAGCCGGACGCGTCGTGGCGGGTTCCTGGCCGGAGATCTCGACGCCTTCGACGCGGACTTCTTCGGCATTTCGCGGCGCGAGGCGCGCGCGATGGATCCGCAGCAGCGCCTGCTGCTCGAGGTGGCCTGGGAGGCACTCGAGCGCGCGGGGCAACCGCCGCGGCGCGCCGAGGGGCGTTCGATCGGCGTCTACGTTGGCGTCGCGACCCACGACTTCGCCGATCTCGTCCGCCCTGGCACGCCGCGGCCCGGAGCCGACTTCGTTGGCGCTTTCGAGATGACCGGCGCCGCGACCTACGCCGCGGCCGGGCGCATCTCGTACACGCTGGGCCTGACCGGACCGAGCCTGGTCGTCGACACCGCGTGCTCGTCGTCGTTGGTGGCGGTGCACCTGGCGGTCCAGGCCCTGCGCAACGGTGAGTGCGAGGCCGCGCTGGCCGGCGGCGTCAACTGCATCCTCGGCCCCGAGGGTTTCGTCGCCCTGTCGCAGGCGAACATGCTGGCCGCCGACGGGCGCTGCAAGAGCTTCGACGCGTCGGCGGATGGGATGGGGCGGGGTGAGGGCTGCGGGCTCGTTCTTCTCCAGCGCCTCGGCGACGCACGCCGCTCCGGCGCGCCCATTCTCGGGTTGATCCTCGGCTCCGCGGTGAACCAGGACGGCCCGAGTGGAGGCTTCACGGTGCCGAGCGGACGCGCGCAGCGGGCCGTGCTCCGCGCCGCCGCCGAAGACGCCCGCGTCTCCGCGACGGACATCGACTACGTCGAGGCTCACGGGACGGGCACGCCGCTGGGCGATCCGATCGAGCTCGGTGCCCTGGAGGCAATCTTCGGCGAGGGACGGCCCGCCGACCGGCCGCTGCTCGTCGGCTCCGCCAAGGCCAATCTGGCCCACCTCGAGGGCGCCGCGGGGATCGCCGGGCTGATGCGCGCGGCACTGGCCATCGGGCGCGGCGTGGTGCCGCCCCATCGGATGACGGGGAGCCGTACGGAGCGCTTCGACTGGGCCGCGAGCCACCTCGAGCTGCCCGGTACGGCGCGCCCTTGGCCGAGCCGTGGCCCGGGTTCGAGCCCCCTCGCTGGCGTGAGTGCGTTCGGCGCCGGCGGGACCAACGTGCACGTGATCCTGGGCGCGGCTCCGCCCGTGGAGGAGGCGCCGGCCGAGGTGTGGACCGGGCGTGTGCGCCCGATCCTCCCTCTCTCGGCCCGTGACCCGCGGGGGTTGCGCGCACTGGCCGCTCGCTGGGCCGCCGTGGCCGCTCGTCAGGAGATTGGGGCCCCCGACCTCTGCGTCACCGCCGGCCGCCGCGCGTTGCCGGCCGGTGTGCGCGCTGTCGTGCACGGCGACGATCCCAGCGCCCTTCGCGCGGGTCTTGAGGCGCTCGCCCGCGAGTCCTCCGCCGACGCGGGAACCGTTTCCGCCCCGCCAACGCTCGCCCTGTTGTTCACGGGGCAGGGTGGCATCGCTCGTGGGCTCGGCCGGAATCTGTTCGAGCAGGAGCCCCGGTTCCGCGAGATCATCCAGCGCTGTGAGGCGGTCCTCGAGCCGCTCCTGCCCATGTCCTTGACGCGCTGGCTGTGCGACCCATCGCACGACGGTGGCCGATCGTCGCAGGAGCTCCTCCAGCCGGCGCTGTTCTCGTTCGAGGTCGCGCTGTTCGAGGTGTGGCGCGCCTGGGGCATCGAAGCCGGCGCGGTCATGGGGCACAGCCTCGGGGAGTACGCGGCCGCCTATGCCGCGGGGATGGCCTCCCTCGAGGATTTGCTGGTCTTCGTGGCCCAACGCGGGCGGCTGATGGAGACGCAGGTACCCGGGCGGATGGTCGCCCTGCTCGCGGAACGGGAGCGCGTCGTCGAGCACCTGCCGGCGTCCGTGTCCATCGCGGCCGACCACGGCTCGTCAGGGGTCGTCATCTCCGGGGCCGAGGCGGATGTCGCGAAGGCGCTCGGGCGCCTGGGCGAGGCGATCCCGGGCCTGCGCCATCGCGACCTGGGTGTCGACCGGGCCTTCCATTCGGCACATGCCGAGCCGATCCTGCCCGGTTTGCGCGAGGCCGCGGGCCGGGTGGACTGGCGCGCACCCAGGCTGCGCCTGGTCTCCGGCCTCACGGGTGACTGGGCGGGGGAGGCGGTACGCGAGCCCGCCTACTGGGCGAGGCATGCGCGCGAGACCGTGCGCTTTGGCGCGGGCCTCGACACGTTGCGCGCCGCGGGTTTCACGCACTTCCTCGAGATCGGTCCAGGCGTGACGCTGAGCGCGCTCGCCGCGGATCGGGGCGTGCCGGGGCGTGCCGTCGCCAGCCTCGGCGCCGGCGCCGATCTGGCCGGCATGCACGCGGCCCTCTCCGCCTTGTACGCCGCTGGTGTGGACGTCGATTGGCCCGCCATCCAGCGCGGCCTGCGGGGGCGCCAGGTGCCGTCGCTGCCCACCCGGCCCTGGCAGCGCGTCTCGCTTGGCCGCCCAGTTCCGCCGCCCCGCCGCAGCGCGACGGCGACCCCGGTCGCACCCGCGACCCACCCCCTGCTCGGCGAGCGCCTGTTGCTCCCCGACAGCGCGCAGCTGCGCTTCGCGACGGTGGTTTCGCCGCGCGAGCCGTCCTTCGTCGCCGGGCACAAGGTGGCGGGACGGACCGTGTTCCCCGCCGCGGGGCACGTCGCACTGATACTCGCGGCACTCGCCGAGGCGTCGCCGGGGCGCGACGCGATGGGGATCGCCGAGCTGATCATCGAGCGTCCCCTGATCTTCCCTGACGACGGCAGCGATGACTCACGCCCGCTGCAGGTCGTGGTCGAGCCGGCCGGCGACACGCGTTCCGTCGCGATCCATGTGCACGAGACCGAGGGCTGGCGGGTGTTGTGCCGCGCGAGCGAAGCGCCGGTCCGTGCCGCCGGGACGCTGCGACCCTGGGATGGAAACGCGGAGAGCGTCGAAGGCGTCCGCCGGGTCGCGCTCGATCGCCTGGCTGCACAGGCCATGGCGGCTGGCCTCGAGCCGGGCCCGGCTTTCGGCGCCATCGCCGCGCTGTGGGCGGGCGAGGACCGCGCCTTCGGCCTGCTCTCGCCGCAGCCCGGCTGTATCAACGGTCCCTACCGGGTCTCCCCGATCCTCTTCGACGCGGTGATCCACGTCCTCGCCGCGAGCCTCGATGCGAGCCGCGATGGCGAGCCGCCGGGACCTCATGGCTCATGGATGCAGGCCGGCTTCGCCCGTGCGTTCGTGCACGGGGCGCCATCCGCGCGGCTGTGGGTCCGGGCGGTCGTGCGGGAGCGCGGCGAGCGAGTCGTGCGCGCCGATCTGATCGTCGCCGGTGACGACGGCCGCGCCTGGCTCGAAGTCGAGGGCTTGCAGTTGCGCCGCGCGGCCGTTGGCGCCGTCGCGGCGCAGCCATGGCACGACTGGCTCTACGCCGCGCGCTGGCGTCCGGATCCGGCGGCTGGCAGTGGCGGGCTCGGCGTGTCCCCGACGACGCTCCGCGACGCAGCGGGTCACGCGGCCGAGGACTGGTACGACGCGCCCACGCTCGCTGGCTACGGCCGTGCGCTGGCGACGCTCGATGTGCTCGCCGCCGATTACGTGCATCGGGCCTTGCACGCGCTTGGCTGGCGGCCCCAACGTGGCAACCGCATCGCCGCCGACAGTCTCGCCGTGGCGCTCGACGTCGTCCCGGGGCAACGCCGTGCGTTCGCCCAGCTCCTGTGTGTGCTCGCGGCGCATAGCGCGCTCCTGCGACGAGACGAGGCCGGACCCGCGGGGAGCTGGATCGTGGCGTCCGAGTTCGAATCGCCCAAGAGCCTCGACGTGCTCCGGAGCTCCGCCGCCGAGCTCCGCCGCGGCTCGCCGCAGATCGACGCGGAGCTGACCATGCTCGAGCGCTGCGGCGAGCAACTGGCCGACATCCTGCGTGGCCGCACCGACCCGCTGAAGCTGCTCTTCCCCGGCAACGACACCTCGTTGGCCACGCGCATCTACACCGAGTCGCCGGGCTCGCTGACCATGAACGCGCTGGCCCGGCGCGCGATGGTCGAGCTGCTCTCCAGGCTCCCGCCAGAGCGGGGCCTTCGCGTGCTCGAGATCGGCGCTGGCACCGGTGGCACCACCGCCTCGTTGCTTCCCGTGCTCAAGGGTACTCGCGTCCGCTACACCTTCACCGACGTCGGGCCCGTGTTCCTCGCCAAGGCGCGCGAGCGTTTCGCGGCGTACGACTTCGTCGAGTACGCGGTTCTCGACATCGAGAACGATCCGTGCGCCCAGGGCTTCACCGCTGGCGACTACGATGTCGTCATCGCGGCCAACGTGCTGCACGCGACGCGTGACCTCGACGTGACGCTCACCGGGGTCCGCCGGCTGCTCGCTCCCGGCGGCATGCTGTTCCTCATCGAGGGCAGCGAGCCCATCGCGTGGATCGACCTCAGCTTCGGCCTGACCGCGGGCTGGTGGCTCTTCACCGACGTGGACACGCGCGGGAGCTACCCGCTGATCAGCGGCACGCGCTGGATCGAGCAGCTGCGGCGTCACGGGTTCGCCGACGCGAGCGACCTGACCCGGGCTCCCGGCATCACCCATGACCCGGTGCTCTCCCGGTCGGCCCTGATCGCGGCCGAGGCCGACGGCGTCGATCCACGCGCCACGGTCGAGCATGGCCACCGCTGGATGCTGTTCCTCGACGACGATCCCGCGCACGAAGGCTTGCGCTCGCGGCTCGAAGCTCACGGCGAGCGCTGCGTGGTCGTACGGGCTGGCGGCGCGCCGCGGCGGGACGATGAACGTGCCCTCGGATTCGATCCGGCCGATCCGGCGGACGCGGGCGTGCGGCTCGACGGCGTGCTCGCCGCGTTGGAGCGCGAAGGCGGCGTCGATCGGGTGCTGTTCGCCTGGACGGCCGGTGATGACGCGAACTCCGAGGCCGCCATCCGCCGCTGCGCCGCGCTCCTCCACCTGACACAGGCCCTCCTGCGCGCGCGCGCCTCGCGTCCGATCCGGCTGTTCGTGCTCACCCGTGCGGCCCAGGCCGTGGCGGCGGGTGAGCCGGTGGAGCCGATGATGGCGCCGGTATGGGGACTCGTTCGCAACGTCGCGCTCGAGCACCCCGAGTTGGGTGCGCATCTCGTCGATGTCGACCGCGAAGCGGCCAGTGAGCCCGCCCTCGCCGCGCTGCTGGCGCGCGCCTCCGAGCGTCTCCCGGAAGAGGCGGTGGCCGTGCGCGGCGGGCGCATGCACGTGATGCGTCTCGAGCTGCTGCCGCCCGCGGCGAGCGAACGAACCTTCCATCTCCGCGAGCGCGGTTGGATCCTGATCACGGGCGGTCAGCGAGGCATCGGCTGGGAGGTCGCGCGCTTCCTCGCCGGCGCGGGACACCGCCATCTCGCGCTGCTGGGGCGCAGCGCTCCGGAGCCGGCCGTCGCGGAGGAGATCGAGTCCCTGCGGCGTTCGGGCACTGACGTGCGCGTGCTCGCGGCCGACGTCGCGAACGAGGTGGAGCTGGCCTCGGCGCTGGATGCGTTGCGCCGGGACGGCCCGCCCATTCGCGCCGTCATCCACTCGGCCGGCGTGTTCCGCGACCACCTGCTGCGCGACCAGCACTGGTCGGTGTTCGAGCAGGTCCTCGCCCCCAAGGTCGCCGGGAGCTGGAACCTGCACCGGCTGACTCGCGGAGATCCGCTCGAGCACTTCATCTGCTTCTCGTCCGGCTCGTCGCTGATCGGCGCGACGGGACTGTCGAGCTACGTCACGGCGAATGCCTTCGTGGACGCTCTCGCGGTGCACCGGCGCTCCCTGGGACTGCCGGCGCTGACCATCAACTGGGGCGCGTGGCGCGAGGTCGGGATGGCGGCCGCCGTCGGCGAGCGTCGCGAGGCGCAGTGGCACGCCGAGGGGATCGAGCAGATGGAAACGCAGCAGGCCCTCGACGCCTTTGCCCACAGCGTCTCCTTCGACGAACCGCAGCTCGCGATCATCGCCATTGATCGGCCGCGCTTCCTCGCGCAACACCGCCGAGGCGCGGTTGCCCGGTTCCTCGAGGTGCTCCGTGCCGCGCCGGGAGGGCGCTCGCCGGCCGCCACCGCCAACCCGTCCGTGCGCAGGGCGCTGGCCACGGCGGGGAGTCCCGCCGCGCGCCGGCGCCTCCTCGAAGACCACCTCGAGCGAATGCTCGCCGAGTTGCTCGGCCTGCCCGCCGGAACGCGCATCGATCCACGCAAGGGCTTCTTCAACATGGGACTGGATTCGCTGCTATCCGTGGAGCTGCGCAATCGACTCCAGGCCGACCTCGATCGCGAGCTGCCGTCGACCTTGACGTTCCGCTTCCCGACGCCGTTGGCCCTGCTCGACTTCCTCTGCGGCGAGCCTCAGCCCGAGGTCCCGGTGCGCCCGGAGCAGCCCGCGGCGGCCAGCGCCGATACCGCGCGCAACGCGGAGATCGATGAGATCGAGGCGCTTTCGGCCGATGAGCTGGAGGCGCTGATCAACGACAACTTCGACACCGTCAGCCGGGGGCGGCGATGAGCGATCGGACGGACCCGGCGCTCGACCGCCTCGATCCGCTGCAGCGCGCCGCGTACACCATCAAGCGCATGCGCGCCGAGCTCGACGCCCGCGAGCGCGAGCGCAGCGAGCCCATCGCGATCGTCGGCATCGGTTGCCGCTTCCCCGGAGCGCCCGATCCCGACGCCTACGCGCGCCTGCTCGACGAGGGCCGCGATGCCACCCGCGAGGTGCCGGCCGATCGCTGGGACGTCGACGCCTACTACGATCCGGATCCGGACGCCCCCGGGAAGATCTACACGCGCCGCGGCGGTTTCCTGGACTCCGTCGACGGCTTCGATCCAGCGTTCTTCGGTATCTCACCGCGCGAGGCGCGGGCGATGGATCCGCAGCAGCGGCTCCTGCTCGAGGTCTGCTGGGAGGCGCTCGAGCACGCCGGCCTCGCGCCGAGCCGGATGCGCGAGCGTCCTGTCGGGGTCTTCGTCGGCATCGGGCAGAACGACTATGCACGGATCAAGCTGCTGCGCGGGGACTCCCATCTGGAGCTCCATGACGGCACGGGCAACGGGTTGAGCTTCGCCGCGGGCCGGATCTCGTACGTGCTCGGACTCCGTGGCCCCTGCCTCGCCGTCGACACGGCTTGTTCCTCGTCACTGGTCGCGGTCCACCTCGCGTGCCAGAGCCTGCGCAACCGCGAGTGCGACACGGCGCTCGCGGGAGGTGTGCAGCTGAGTCTGCTCCCGGAGACCAGCGTGTTCCTCGCGCGCGCCCGGGCGCTGGCGCCCGACGGCCGGTGCAAGGCCTTCGACGCGTCCGCGGACGGCTTCTCCCGCGGCGAGGGCTGCGGGGTCCTGGTCCTCCGCCGGCTCTCCGACGCGCAGGCTGCTGGCGATCGCATCATCGCGTTGGTGCGCGCCTCGGTCGTCAACCACGACGGACCCAGCAGCGCCTTCACCGTCCCGAGCCAGGCCGCGCAGGTGCAGCTCCTGCGGGACGCGCTCGCCGCGGGGCGCCTCGGCGTCGACGATATCGATTACCTCGAAGCGCACGGGACTGGCACCCGCCTCGGAGATCCCATCGAGCTGGGGGCGCTCGCCGAGGTGTTCGCCGGCCGCGGCTCGCCGCTCCCGATCGGCTCGGTCAAGACCAACTTCGGTCACCTCGAGGCCGCCGCTGGCGTCGCCGGTTTGATCAAGGCCGCGCTCGCGCTGAACCAGGACGCGATCCCGCCCCAGCTTCACTTCCGCCATCCGACGCCGCTCGTCGACTGGTCCCGCCTCCCTCTCGAGGTCGTGGCGGCGCGCCGCACCTGGCCGCGGCTCGAGCGGCCGCGCCGGGCCGGTGTCAGCTCGTTCGGCATGAGCGGGACCAACGCCCACGTCATCGTCGAGCAACCCCCCGCAGCGCCGGCCCGGGTTCACGCGGAGCCGCTCGTGCCGGCACCGCGGATCCTGACCGTCTCCGCGCGGGCGCCCGAGGCGCTCGTGGAACTGGCGCACGCCCATGCCCGCGGTCTCCGTACGCTTGAGGACGCCGCGCAACTCGCCGACTGGTGCGACACGGCCAACGTCGGTCGCGATCACGGGAACTCGCGCCTCGCCGTCATCGGCGGCTCACCCGCGGCGCTCGCGGACGCCCTCGAGGCCTTCGCCGCCAACGGGAGGGGCCGTCCCGGCGAGCTCGAGGCCGCCCACCTCGACATCCCACGGCCGCCCGAGCTCGTCTTCATGTTCACCGGCCAGGGCGCGGCATGGCCGGGCATGGGGCAGGCGCTGTACCGTCGCTTCCCGCGCTTCCGTGCGGCGCTCGAGCGCTGCGCGGCGGTCCTCGATCCTCTCCTCGAGCGCCCGTTGATCGCGGGTCTCCTCGAGACCGACGCGTCCCGCTCGCCGCTCGCCGGCACCGCCTTCGCCCAGCCCGCGATCGCCGCCTTCGAATACGCCGCGTTCGAGCTGTGGTCCTCGTTGGGGGTGAGCCCGAGCGTCGTCGTGGGCCACAGCCTCGGAGAGTTCGTCGCCGCCCACGTCGCGGGAGTGCTGGAGCTCGACGACATGCTGCGCCTCGTCGCCGAGCGGGCCCGGCTGATGCAGGCGCTGCCGGGCGATGGGATCATGGTCTCGCTGCCACTCCCGCCCGATGCCGTCGAGCCCGCCGTCGAGCGCCTCTCGCGGCAGGGGAGGGCGATCTCCATCGCGGCCTTCAACGGACCCGCGTCGGTCGTCGTCTCCGGCGAGCGCGCCGCGGTCGAGGAGCTCCTCGGCGCGCTGGGCCCATTGGCGGAGCAGCGCCGCTTCCTGGCGGTCTCGCATGCCTTCCATTCCCCGCTGATGGCGCCGATGCTCGACGACTTCGAACGCGCCGTGGCGCGAGTCAAGCTGCAGCCGCCGCGCATCCCGATCGTCTCCAGCGTCACGGGGGAGGGGGGCGAGCTCGCCATGACGCGGCCGCGCTACTGGGCCGAGCAGATCCTCCGCCCGGTCCGCTTCCACGCCGCCCTCGCGTCGCTGATCGCGAGCGGCCAACGCGCGTTCGTCGAGCTGGGGCCGCAACCCCACCTCTCGGCCATTGGGCGTCAGGGCTTCGATGAGCCCTCGCTGCGCTGGCTGGCGACGGCGGTTCTCGGTGACGATGAGGGGCGCTCCCCGCTGGCGTCGCTGGCCGCGCTCTACACCCTCGGTGTCGAGATCGACTGGGCCGCGCTGGCTCGACGAGAAGGGAGCGTGGGGCGCCGCGTGGTGCTTCCGAGCTATCCATGGCAACGCCGTCGGCACTGGGTCGAGGTGCCCGCCGGGGCTCGTCCCGAGCCGCGCGCCGCCGAGCCGCGTGTCGCCGAGCCGCCCCCGCCGTCCGCGACCGGTCTCGCCCTGCGATGGGAGGCCTGTGCGCGCCCCGATGCGCCGCCGCGTCCCCGTAGCTGGATCGTCGTCGGGCCGCAATCGCTCGCCGAGCCGCTCGCGGCGGCGCTGCCCGGAGCGGCGATCGTGGTGCCCGACGTTCTCCCCGACGATGCGGTCGTCGCCGCCCTGGGGGGAGATGCCTCCTCCGCGCGCGATCGTGGCCTGCTGATCCTCACGGCCCTCGATGAGCGTCTCGCTGGCGCGGAGGTCGAGGCGCTGCCTTCCGCCGTGCTCCGGTGGACCCGGGTGGCGCTCGCGTCGCCGCACGTCTCGCGCCTGGTCTTCGTTACCGCCGCTGCCCAGGATCCGGCCGCGGACACGGGCCCGTCCTCCGCCAGCGTGCGCCCGGCGGCGGCGACGCTGTGGGGGCTCGGTCGCAGCATCGCCCAGGAGCGGCCGGAGCTCGGCATGCTGCTCGTCGACCTCGACCCGGCCACGCCGGGCGATCACGTCGGCTCACTGCTCGCCTGCCTCGCCCTCGCCGACCATCACGACGAGACGGAACTGGGTGCGCGCGCGGGCCGGCTGTACCGTGCCCGGCTCGAAGCCCGCGCACTTCCGGCGATCCCGTCGACCCCGTCCGGGCTCCACCCCGGAGGCTTGTATGTGATCACCGGCGGCCTCGGTGGCATCGGCCTCCACCTCGCGCGGTGGCTCGGACGCCGCGGAGCCGGCGCGGTCGTGCTCTGCGGCCGGCGCACCCTGGACGCAGACGGGCGCCGCACCCTCGAGGAGCTGAGCGCGGCGGGTGTCCCGGCGAGCTACCGAAGTGTCGACGTCGGTGATGCCGCGGCCGTGTCCGCGCTGTTCGAGGAACTGCGCCGCGGCTCGGAGCCGCTCGCGGGCGTCTTCCACCTGGCCGGCGTCCTCGCCGACGGGCCGATCGAGACGCTCGACGACGGCGCGATCGCGCGGGTCTTCGCCGCCAAGGTTCGCGGCGCCATCAACCTCGATCTCGCCGCGAAGGAGGTCGAGCACTTCGTCTGCTTCTCGTCGTTGGCGGGCCTCGTCGGCTCGCCGGGCCAGTCGCCCTACGCCGCCGCCAATGCCTTCCTCGATGCGTTGTGCCTCGATCGGCGGCGGCGTGGGCTCTCGGCCGTCAGCATCGCCTGGGGGGCGTGGCGAGGCACGGGCATGGCCACGCGGATCGGGGCCTTCAACGAGGCTCGGCTCCAATCGATGGGGGTCGATGCGCTCGCACCGGAGCCAGCGCTCGCGGCGCTCGACGCGATCCTCGCCCAGGCTCCGGCGCAGCTGGGTGTTGCCGCGGTCGATTGGGATCGCTTCGCGCACGCCTGGGACGGCGCCGCCTCGATCCCGCGGCTCTACGCCGACCTTGTCGCGCGGCGCGGGCGGGCCGTGCCCGGGCGGCTCGAACAGTCCCCGAAGGCCGCGCGAGGCCCCATCGATCTGCCCGCGCTCGTCCGGCGGGAGATCGCCGCGATCGCGGGGCTCGACGCCGCGCGCGTGCCGATGCACCAGCCGCTCCACCTCATTGGCTTCGACTCGCTGATGCACGTCGAGCTGCGCGCGCGCCTCCAGGCCGCCGTCGACGCCCCGATCCCGCTGTCGCTCCTCCTCTCGCAGCCCAGCGCCGACACGCTCACGCGAGCACTCGTCGGCCTCGTGCCGGCGGAGGCGTTGCCCGCGCCAGCCGCCGATGACCGGGGCCCGGCCGATCCGCCTGAAACGAGGGAGCCGGCCCCGTCACTCGGTGCGCTCGAGCCGCCGCCGCCCGTGCGGCCCCGGCCTCGCGGCGAGATCGTCGTGGACCTGCGCGCTGGCGGCGAAGAGGCGCCCTTCTTCTGCGTCCATCCCTGGCTCGGCACCGTTTTCCCGTACGTCGAGCTCGCCCAGCACATGCGCGGGCGTCCGTTCTGCGCGCTGCAGTCCGTGGGGCTCCATGCCCCCCCGGATCTCAGCATCGAGGCCATGGCCACGCGCTACCGCTACGCCATCCGGAAGCGCCAGCCCCGCGGTCCGATCTTCCTCGGTGGCTGGTCCATGGGCGGGCCGGTCGCGTTCGAGCTCGCCTGTCAGCTCCGTGAGCTCGGCGAGCCCGTCGCGGCGCTCGTGATGATCGATGCGACCAGCCCCGGCCAGCCGCTCGCCCCGTCGCTCTGGGCCGCGTCGAAGTTCATGGTCAAGGTCGCCGCGCCGGATCTCTGGCCGTTCGTGATGGACTACTTCCGCCTCGCCCAGTCGCGTGGAGCGGGGAGGGCGGAGAGCCTCTCGCCGATGACCGTGGTCCGCGAGTTCGCCTCGCTCACCCAGCGCGACTCGGCGTCCCGGCGCATCGTCGAGACCTTCGCCGCCAACAGCAAAGCGCTGCTCCAGTTCAAGCCCCGTGTCTACGACGGACCGCTCACCGTGCTGCGGACGCGCGGCGCCTTCCTCGAGGGACAGGACCCGAGCCTGGGCTGGGGGGCCTTGATGGCCAATCCCAATCATCTCGTGGTTCGAGAGCTCGAGGGCAATCACTTCACCATCCTGCGGCAGCCGCACGTCCATCAGCTCGCCGCGCTCCTCGACGAGCTGTTGTGTGGCTGATTCAACTCCGTCTACTATCTCGCGAATGCTCCCCAGGTCGCCGCCGTCTCCGGACCCTCGCCTGATGCGACGAGCGGTGCAGGGCTGGCCGTACGAGTTCCTCCCGGTGATGGAGGAGATCGTCGCGCGTCACGGGGATGTGGTGCGGATCGCGTTCGGCGTCCCCGTCCGGTACGTGTGTTCACACCCCGATGCCGTCAAGCAGGTGCTGGTGGACGAGCGCGACAACTTCGTCAAGGCGGGTCCCGACAACGAGGTCATCCGGAGCATCATCGGCTCCGGCCTGCTCACCAGCGACGGCCCTCGCTGGAAGCGCCTGCGTACCAGTGCGATCCCCCAATTCCGCCCCGCGCAGCTCCAGCTCTACAGCGAAGTCGTGGCGGAGGAGTGCGAGGCGCTGGCCGATCGCTGGGAGAGGCGCGCGCGCACGGGCGACTCCATCGATGTGTGTCCGGAGATGCTCCGCTTCGCGATCAGCGTGCTCGGGCGGGCGCTGTTCGGGGTTGAGCTCGGACACCACGTCCATGAGCTCGTGGGCGCGTTCCGGACCATCAACTCCGAGGCCTCGCGCGACCCGACGGTCCCCGTCCTGCCCTTCCTGTGGGGCCAAGGCCGGGCACGCTATCGCGCGGCGCTGCGGACGATCGACCGCATCTGCGCGGAGATCGCGGACGAGAGCGCCGGCTCTTCCGGCACGCTGCTCGCGGCGCTCTGCGACGGCCCGGTGAATGCCTCGACCGCGAGGGACCACGTGAAGAACTTCCTCTTCGCTGGCCACGCGACGACGGCGTCGGTGCTGAGTTTCCTGACCTACGTGCTCGGCAGCGAGCCCGATGTCGCGCGCCGGGCCACCGCGGAGGTGGACACCGTCCTGGGCGCGCGCCCGGTGCGGTTCGATGATTTGAAGGAGCTCGACGAGCTGCGGCGCATCTGTCAGGAAACCTTGCGTTGCTATTCGCCCGTCTGGCACATGCCCTACCAGAGCAGGCGGGCGACTGTCATTGGCGGTTACAGGATCCCGGCGCGCGCGATTGTCAGCATCAGCCCGTACCTGATGCATCGGCGAGCCGATCTCTGGCCGGATCCGCTGCGGTTCGATCCCGATCGCTTCCTCCGTGAGAGGGTCCGGGAGCGCTCGCCGTACGTGTACATCCCGTTCGGCATGGGCGCGCGGCGCTGTATCGGAGAGCGCCTGTCGACCATCGAGATCACGATGATGCTGGCGGTGTTGTCCAGGCGCTTCGTCGTCGAGTTGCTCGACGATGAGCCGGTGCGATGCATGCCGATCCTGACCTTCAGGCCCGACGATCGCCTCCGGGTCCGTGTCCGTCCGAGGAGCACAGCCGATGGCCGCACCTGACGGGCGTGCGGTCATCATCGGCGGCGGCATCGCGGGCCTTCTCGCGGCGCACCTGCTCGCACGTCGCGGCTGGACCGTGACGCTGCTGGAGCGCGATCGCGTGCCTCCGGGCACCGCCTACCGTGTCGGCATCCCCCAATCGCGCCACATCCACCGCTTGCTGATGCGCGGTCTCTCCGTGCTCGAGGCCCGGTTCTCGGGGATCGGCGCCGAGCTCGAAGGGGAGGGCGCGCTCCAGCTCGACCTCGCCCGCGATGTGGCGACCCATGGCGCCAGGGGCTGGCTGCCGCGCTTCTCATCGGGACTGACCAGCCTGTTCTGCAGCCGCGAGATGTTGTCCGCCGTGCTCCGCCGGCGGGCGCTCGCCGACGGGGCGGTCACCGTGCGAGAGGGCTGCCGCGTGCGCGGGCTCGTCCTCGATGGCGAGCGTCGGCGCGTGCGGGGCGTCATCACCGACACCGAGGGCGTGCGGTTGGATGCGGAGCTCGTCATCGACGCCAGCGGTCGCGCCTCGAAGCTCCCGCAGTGGTTGCGCGACGCCGGTCTCACACCGCCGCGCGAGAGCTGCGTCGATGAGCAACTCGGCTACGCCAGCCGTTACTACCGCCCGAGCCGCGAGGCCGCGCGCAGCTGGGATGCGCTGTACATCTCCGACGTACCGCCCGCGTTACCGCGCAGTGGAGGCATCTTCCCGATCGAAGGCGGTCTGTGGCACGTGACGCTGGCCGGGTACCGTGGAGATTGTCCCCCCACCGACGCGGAGGGTTTCGACGGGTTCGCGAAGAGTCTCGCGTCGCCGCTGCTGTACGAGCACCTGCGGCGGGCCACGCCGTGCTCGCCCATCTACGGCTCGCGCAAACTGCTGAATCGCTGGCTGCACTACGAAGAGCTCGATGACCTGCCGGACGGATTGCTCGTGATGGGCGACGCGCTCTGCACGTTCAACCCCGTGCACGGGCAGGGGATGACGACGGCGCTGCTGGTCGCGGATCGCCTCTCGGACGTGGCGCCCGGAGCGGGCTGGACCCGGCGGTTCATGCGGTCCGTCGCGCCGCTGCTCGAGCGGCCCTGGTTGCTTGCCACGGCCGGGGCATCCGAGAAGGACGTGGAGAGCCGGGGGCCGCGCGGGAGCACGCTGCGACGACAGTTGCTGACGCTCGAGATGCAGGCGATGGGGAGCTACCTGCACGTGCCGGCCGTGTATCGGCGGTACCTGCGCATCGCGCACCTGTCCTGAGCTGCCCGGCGCGCACCGTCAATGCCCGGTTCGGGGCTTGCCTCCCACCTCACCTGGCAAAAGCCCGGAGCGCCTCATCCCAGCTCATCCGGGAGCACCGCTCCACCCACTGCGCCACCGTCTCCGCTCTGGTTCGCTCGGCCCGTGCCACCACGGCGGCCTTCTCGAGCGGTGCATCGAAACGCTCGCGCGCCTCCCTGGCCAGCTTCTGCACGTCCACGGGGCTGGTCAGGTATGCCGCCGCCAAGCCTCCCGGCCGGGTGAGCGCCTCGTAGGCGCGGCGCAACCGTTGGAACCCTTCCATATCCTGGTGAGGTGGGTGCCGCGACAGCGCCGCGAAGTACGCGCTCTTGACGGCGAGCGGGTCCATCGTGGGCTCCAACCCCAATACGGCGAATGGCTCTTCGGGCGTCATCTCAGCTGCTCTCCTCTCCATCCTCCGGAGAAACAGCCTTCGAGGGGCTGCTCCCGGACTTCTTCTTCGAGCGTGATGCACGGTGCCCCTTGGTGCTCGCGGCCTTCTTCTTCCGCGAAGCCCCGCGCTTGCGCAGCCGGAACCCATGCTTGTGCGCCAACGCCTGCGCCTGCTCCACCACCGGCGCATGAGGAGCGGGTAACTGCTCCGCCAGGGCCCGCATGAAGGCCTCCAGCACCGGGTGGAGGTACTTACATGGGGTGTTCATCCTCCCGGCGGCCACCGCCGCCTCGGCGAGCGCCAGCACATTGGCGGCGCGGCCCTCCAGCCAGCGTTCCAGGATGCGCCGGGCGAGCACCTCCCGCTCGAGCACCTCCATCGTCCGGAGCGCCTCGATATGCCCCGTGTTCCCAGGATGGGCCTCCAGGTACCGCACGGTGGCCTCCCAGGCCTCGGCGTCCGAGGAGGCATGGCGCACCGCCTCCTCGAGGAACTCCACCCGGTAGGTCAGCACCCTGGGAGCGAACCGGCGCCAGATGCGCAGGCCGTCCCCGGTCAGCTTCATCGAGGAGTAGACCTGCTCCACCGCCCCCTCCACCTCCCTCAGCATCCGCTCCATGTCCTGCAGGTTCCCCACGCCGCGCAGCAGCCGCTCCAACTGCCCTTCTCCCTGCTTCAACCGGCTGCGGCCCAGCAAGATGACGATGGCTTCGCTGAGCGCTCTCCGGAGCTCCTCGTTCGCGCCCTCCCAGCAGGCATCCACCCATGACTCCACCAGGGCCGGTGCGCAGGTGGAGGCCACACACTCGATCAACTCCATCCGCTCGGAGGGCACGGCCCCCCCCAGCCAGGACAGCAGGGAAGAGGCCTCCGTGGAGAGCAGCCGGCCCAGGCCCTCCTGGAGCCACCCGGGTGCGTTGGGCGCCTCGGGGTTCTGCTCGCACCAAGCCAGGAAGGCCCGCGCCCAGAGGAGCGCGTTCGTGCTCCGGGCCAGCAATTCCTGGTAGAGGCCCAGCGCCCGCGGCAGGGCCGCCCCCTCGAAGCGGAGCCCGGACACCGCCTGCACCACCCAGGGCTGGGCCGACGGTTGGAGCGCCGCGGCCTGCGCCAGGGTGCAGAGGGGCTCGGCGTCCTCGAGGCGCGAGACGACCGGCCGCGCGAGTCCCGCGGCGACCACCCGCAGCGCCTGCAACGTGGGTGCGGACAGGGCCTCGGAGGCTCCTCCCTCACGTACTGCCCGGGCCAACAGCGAGGCGGGCTCCGCGAGCGGGGCGTGTCCCTTGCCCTCCGCCGCTCGGAGCCACAGCTCTCGCGCCGCCAGCTGTCCCGCCAGCTCCCATACCGCCCGAGCCACCTCGGCGGGTGCCGCTCGTGCCCACGCCTCGGCGCGGCTGGCGAAGACGGGGAAGGGCTCGAGCGCGCACAGGGCGAGGAGCGCCCCTTCCACCTCCTCCAGCGAGCGGGGCGGCGGCAGGGAGACGTGCTGGCGCGGCGGCTCGATTCCCAGGAGCGCATCCACCGGGGTCAGGTGCTCGAGCGCCGGGGCGATGAGCTCGGGCGCGGGGCTCCCCTCGGAGGAGAGCCATCCATCCATCGCTCCGGCCAGAAGGGGCGCATGTGCTCGTGCCGGGCCGGTGAGGGGTTGCCACAGCCGCCGCGCGCGCTCCCAATCCCGGGCGCGGCCCGCCGCCCATACCAGTGGCCAGTACGTGGCGAGGGCCTCCTCTGGAGTCGCGCCTCGCTCCACCAGGCCGGGCTCGGCGTCCGCGCGCACGGCCTGGGTGCCGAGCGTCCCCCAGGAGCCACGACGGTGCTGCTCCCGGACGGCCTGCCGGAAGAGGACGGCGCCGCTGGGGAGCAGTTCCTCCCTCAGTGGCGGCGGCAGCCGCAGGAGCGCGGACAACATGCCCTCCAGATCCCCTCGTTTCTGGTACTTCCGGGCCTCCTCCAGCCACTGGCGGTGCTGGCGCCCGGTGCGGTCGTGCTTCGCCATGGCTCAGGGCTCCGGCAGTCCCGGCGCGTGTTCGAGATTGAGGAAGAAATCCAGGAGCGCCTCCTCCGCGCGCTCGCGCGCCACGCCCTGGGCCCGCGCGTATTCGTCGAGAAGCCGCTGCAACCCGGCGCGTTGCTCGGGAGGGAGTTGCTCGAGCAGGGCGTGCCCCTTGCGCTCCACCGCGCTCTGTCCCGGCGTCAGGGCCGGCACGGCCTTGCCCACGTCCGCCACCGAGAGGGCCACCGTCTTGGCGTTCGTCGTGCCGGGCTGGCTGACGGACACCTTCACGACCCCGTTGAGGTCGTAGGTGAACTCCACCCGCACCGGTGAGTTCGCGGGCCGGGGCTCGAGCGGGAACTCGAAGGCCCCCACCCGTGTGTTCTCCGAGACCCGGCGCGACTCGCCCTGAAACACCTCCACCTGGACGAGCTCCTGCTCGGGCACCAGGGTGTAGAACTCCTCCACCTTCGTCGCCGGCAACACCGTGTTGCGGCGGAGGACCGGGGCAAAGGTATCCGGCATGGCGCTCCCGAGGTCGTCCTCTCCGATGACGCGCATGCCCAGGCTATGCGACGCCACATCCACGAGGATGCGTCCCACCGGCTCGCCGGACAGCATGCCGGCCTGGATGGCCGCGCCCAGCCCCACGGCCAGGTCTGGATCCACTTCCTCATGGACGTCTACGCCGAAGGCTTCCTCCAGCATCTGACGGACCCGGGGGATCCGCGTCGAACCTCCCACCAGGCATATCTTGGACAGCGACTGCCCCTCGAGCCGGGCCTCCGCCAGGGCCTGGCGGGTCAGGGCCACGGTGGATTCGAGCAGCGACTCGATGAGCACCTCGAAGTCGCGCCGCCGCACCTCCAGCTCGAGGTGGATGGGCCTGCCTTGCGACTGGGTGAGGAACTCCTCCTTCACGTGCACGGAGATGTCCGTGGACAGACGGATCTTCGTCTCCTCGGCCAGCTGGCGCAGGCGCGCCATGGCCCGCACGTCCTCGCGAGGCTCCACGCCCTGCTTCTTGAGCTCCTCGAGGAAGAGCTGAACGAGCTTGTCGTCGAAGTCGTCCCCACCCAGCTGGGTGTTGCCCGCGGTGGAGCGCACTTCTCGCACCCCCTGGAACACCTCGAGCACCGACACGTCGAACGTGCCGCCCCCCAGGTCGTAGACGAGAAGGATCTCTGGCTCGGCCACACGGAGGGCCTCGGGATGCAACACGCGCTCATACAGGAGCGAGGCGCTGGTGGGCTCATTGAGCAGCCGCAACACGTGCAGCCCCGCGCGCTGGCCGGCTTCGAGGGTTGCGCGGCGCTGGGCGTCATCGAAGTAGGCGGGCACGGTGATGACCACGTCACGCACGGGGACGCCGGTGGCTTTCTCGGCTCCCTGCTTGAGCGCGGACAGGATTTCGGCGGAGACCTCCTCGGGAGACACCTCGCGCCCGGCGATGGAGTAGCGGTGGAGCGTCCCCATCTTGCGCTTGGCCGAGCGGATGCATCGCTCGGGCCTCAGCATCTCGAGGTTGCGCGCCTCGCGCCCCACGACGACACGATTGTCCTCGTAGAGGACCACCGAGGGAACGATGCGACTGCCGTCCACGGGCACGGCTACCGGCAGACCCTCCACGAGGTGGGCGATGACGGAGTTGGTCGTACCCAGATCGATTCCAAAGACATGGCTCAAGGGGTATTCCTCACGATGAGGGCTTCGCCCTCGCGAATGAGACGCTCGCCCCGCAGAGCGGCGGCGCGAACCACGCGGGCAATGGCGCCCTCGGCGAAGCTGGGGTGCGGCTGAGTGCCTACAATCCGGAACAGGCGCCCGTCTGGGATGTGGCCGATGGAGGTCAGGCGTGTGAGCCCGGAGGCGGTCAGGAAGCGCTCGAGCCGGGCCGCGACTCCCATGAGTCCCGATGCGAGCGCCGCATCCGCGGCGACGCGTGAGGCCTCTTCGAGCAGATCCAGGGCATCCAGGAGCTCGTCCCAGGGGGGCTCGTGCCCCGAAGGGTTGCCCGGCGCAGCGCCGCGGAGAGAAGAGAGCGAGCCCCTCAGCTCCGCGAGTCCTCCTTCCAGCTTGCGCTCCAGATCCTCGACATGGAGTGCCAGACGGGCCTGGGCCCGGGAGGACTTCTGGACGGCATCCAGAAGCAGGGGGCCCCAGTTGGGAGGCGACTCCGCGGGGAGTGTAGTCCCGGGGAGGCCGGGCACTCCTGAACGTCCAATGAACAGGCGTCTCAGCCAGGTGAGCATCTAATCAACGCCAATCGTTTCCGACGGGCGCTCCATACAAAACAGAACGGATGTGTCTCTCATTCCTCTGTCGGTACCAGCATTTCTGCGGACTACTTCTCCCGTGGGATCCATGGCATGACCTCGCCCGTCATGTCCAGTACTTCCTCGTCGCTTCCATCCCCCTTGGGAAGGCCCTCTCCCAATGAGTGGCTACAGGCGATGTCTTTTGTTGAGAGTGAGGCGGAGCGAAGCCGCATACCGCGGCTCCATCTTCAACCAGAACCCGCCTTCGCACTGAAGGACCACCTGGGGAGTCTCCCCTTGGGGCTACCCTATGCGGTAGGATGCTTCGTCGGTGCGCGCGCGCCACGGGCGCTCCACACTGGGCCCGGTGCAGCTCAATCGGGTCGGAGTCCGCTACAGCGACCAGAACCTGTGGCTCCTCTTCGACGCGGCATTGTCGATCGGGGCGTTGCGCATCGGCCTGGAGGGCCTGGGGGTCGGCTCGCCGCTGACCCGGATGGAGCCGCACTTCACGTTGCACGGCCTGGAGGTGGACTACCAGAGCGAGGGGCTGGAGGTCGGCGCGTCCCTGCTGCGGGGGGGTGTATTCGTATACGGATCCCGATACCGGAGAGGCGAGCGAGTTCGAGGAGTATGATGGCGTGGCGATCGTCAAGATGGAGGAGCTGTCGATCTCGGCGATCGGCTCGTACACGACGATCCATGACGAGCCCTCGCTCTTCGTCTATGCGCTGCTGAACGAGCCGCTTGGCGGGCCGCCGTTCTTCTTCGTGACCGGCCTGGCGTTCGGTTTTGGCTACAACCGGGAGCTGGTGAAGCCGCCGCTGGAGCAGTTGACGAGCTTTCCTCTCGTGGCGCAGGCGATTCGCGGCGATGGCCTCGAGGCGGGCGCCGGCCGAGAGACGCTGCTCGCGGAGCTCGAGTCGCTGCACACCTACATTCCGCCTCGAACGGGTCAACACTTCCTCGCGGTCGGGGTCAAGTTCACCACGTTCGGGCTCCTCGACTCGTTCGCCCTGCTCACCCTCGAAGTGGGCAAGACGCTCAGTGTGAACGTCCTGGGCCTCTCCACCCTGGTGTTGCCGCCCGCCAAGGGGGGAGCGCAGGCCACCCAGGAGCCGCTGGCGGAGCTCCAGGTGGCGTTGCGCGCCAGCTACGTCCCGGAGGTGGGGGAGCTGAAAGTGGACGGGCGCCTGACGCCGGCCTCCTACATCCTCTCCAAGGACTGCCGCCTCAGCGGGGGCTTCGCCTTCAGCTGGTTCAAGGGCCCGCACCACGACGATTTCGTGGTGACGCTCGGGGGATACCATCCGAGATTCGAGGTTCCCTCCCACTACCCGGTGGTACCGCGGCTGGCGTTCAACTGGCCGGTGGACAGGCATACCCACATCAAGGGGGACATGTATTTCGCCTTGTGTCCCCATACCGCGATGGCCGGAGGGAGCCTGGCCACCTCGTTCCAGTCATCGGACAACTGCCCCAGCGTCAGCTCGGACTCGGAAGGAGGGGAGTACACCGAGTACAGGTGCTTCTCCGGGATGTTCCAGTAGAAGTCCTCGGTGAGGTCGATCTCCGTGCGGCCTGTCCGCTCCAGGTGATCGAACAGGGCATCTGTCGCCCGTCGTAGGTCGGAAAGCTGGATCTTCACGGGGCCCTCACCAGCCACTTCTCGCCAGCAAGGTCGGACGGATCGAGATCCGCCAGGGCCTTCAAGAGTTCGGCTTCGACATCCGCGATCGCGCTGGCCAATTTGTCCGGGATGAGGTCGGCCACATCTTCAAGTTCGGTGGCCATGTGGAGGGCATGACGAAGTGCGGGGTGAGCGTCGAGTTGGTCGAGTCGCGCCAGCAGGGCAGGTCCGAAGAGCCGGTGACAAGCGTAGGCAGGGCTGAGCGCGCCCGCGACCAGCGCGCGACACATGCCGAGGGCGGCTACGGCGACGAGTCGCTGCACTTCATCCCCGTCCTTTGCTCGGAGCCACAAGATCTGCTCCGCGTATGCTCCCTTGATTGTGCTCTTGTCGTCCATGCGATGCCTCAACGTCAGTTGCCGAATTCAGCATCGAACGCGGCGATTGCCTCCTCAAGGGAGGCATAGGGTACAGAGCGTTGATCAGGAGCTTCCTCACAAAAGAGTTCCCAGAGCTGCCGATCATGATGATTCATAGATTCCGGACGCACTGGTAGGTTGATCCAGTCAGCGCTTTGGACGACAAAGCCTCCTTCTGGAATCAGTTCAAAGCATCGGTAGATAATGGCTTTTTCGGCACTGATGCGACGGAACACATTGATCAGTCTATACAATGTTGAGCTACTCATTTGGGGGCACCCACTTTCCGCTTTGGATTCGCGATTGCGTATTTGACCTTGAATTTCTGAATTGCGTGACGATCTCGCCACTCTCGTCCGTGATCACGACCCTGTCGCCAGATACATGCACGGTGTTCCCCGTTTCAGAATCGGTGAACTTGCGTCCCTCCCTGATGACTCGATTCGCATCCCCTACCTGCCTGTGGGTATCACCACCGCGTGCCTCGTCGGCTCTCTGCTGGCCGTGTTGGGTTCGTCCAGCGGAGCCCGGACCGGCGCCCTGACCATCCCGGGCTGTCATCGCTACCGCGCCCGGCGCCAGGGCGATGGTGACGGTCTCGGCACTCACGGCGACCGTCTTCACTTCCCCCACAGCCGCGAGCCGGATGCCCACCTGCGTTTCGGCTTGTACGGCCGCCTGCATGGAGCCGGGCAGCTTCGGCACCTTCGCGGCCAGTCCTGGCGCCGTGTTGCCAATGGCCGCCATGGCCAGCATGGCGAATGCTCGCGCCGCGTTGCGGCCCATGAGCTTGCCGTACCGCTCGCCCGCTGCGCGCAGCGCGTTGAACGTGGTGGCCCGGTCCGCCTCGTCCATCAGCCGTTTGAAGCCCACGACGAGGCCCCAGAAGGTATCGACGCCCACGTAGGAAATGATCGTGGCGGTCATCACGGCCGCGAGGCCCTTGGAGATCGTCACGTCGGGAATGGAGACGAGGAGCATGTACGTGGTCCAGGTCCAGAGCACGGCGGCCACCATGGTGTGGGGGTCGGCCATGTCCTTGAACGCCTCCAGCATCTCGTCCAGCACGGCGCCCTTGGCCAGGGCCATGGCGAGCGCGAAACGACCATCCCCGTTGACGGTGGGGCCTTCCGTCAGCAGGCGGAGACAGTCCCCGGGCCTGCCGGTGCGCTCGCACCAACGCAGGTAGTCGCGCGTCAACTCCACCTCCGGTGTTGTGGACTGCCCCTCCAGGTGCTCTCCCGGCTTGAGCGGAGTGATTCGATGGCTGGGGGTCTCGTACGAGTACGAACCGCTCCGCGCTGCCATCTCGAACAGCCGCCGGGCGGCTTCCTGGGGCCGAGTGGGGGGCCGAACATCCCGAGCCAGTTTTGACACGGCCTCCTCGAATTCGCCGTTGCCCAGCGTCACCGGCCTGGCGCCGGAACGAGGAGTGAAGACAAGGGGGTCGGTCTGGCCCGTGTCCAGGCGCACGACCCGGGAGACGGTGCCACACCCGACGAGGAGAACCAGCATTACGGTCGTGCAGCACAGCTTCATGGGGATTCCTCCTGGCCACCCCCTCTATGGGTAGTCAGTTTGGAAGAATACCCAACGGGTATGACCCCCCGGAGCGGGGATCACGGGAAGGTCACTCCGCCCAGGGTGACAGGCCGACCTCCGTTCTCGTTCCACAACCCGTGGAGGAACTGGAGGGGCTTGCCGAGCGCATTTGGCGACTCTTCTCACGGAGGTTTGCGATCCGCTCGCTGTTGAACGGCAGGCGCCGGGAATTGCTCCTACCGCACCGGAAAATGCACGCAGAAAGAAGTAGCTCGAATCGTGCCGAAGGACACCAAACGGGTCGGTAGGACAGAGGAATCGAACCTCCCAGGGACATGTCTCCATGCCCCCCACCGGTTTTGAAGACCGGGCCGGCCACCAGGTCCGGAGGTCCTACCACTCGCGATTACTGCCGGGCCGTGCCTTCCGCGTCAACGCCGCGTTTCAGTCCAACCCGCGCTGCCACAGATCGTCCTCGTCCAGCCCCATCAAATGCCCGACCTCGTGCATCACCGTGATGCCGATCTGCTCGATGAGCTCCTCGCGCGTCTTCGCGAAGCGCTCCAGGTTCCTCTGGTACAGCACGATGGACGCGGGGTAGGGGTCGAAGTTCCCCAGGATGCTGTGGCGCTCACCCACCGGCGAGCCCCGGAACACGCCCAGGATGCACGGCGACAGCGGCGGACTCTCCCCCAGCAGGTCCTCGTCCTTGGGAATCTCCTCCACCGCGATGGTGACGTTGTCCAGGTACTCCTTCACGTGCCCGGGCAGCGCCTTCACCGCGTCCTCCACCGCCTTGTCGAAGGCCTCCTCGCCCAGCTCCACCGGCGGGGGGAACTCCCGCGGCGCCACCGCCTGCGCCTTCCCGAACCGCTTGCGCGCTTCCTTCCCATCTCCCCGCCGCTCCGCCAGCAGTCCCAGGTAGTGGTGCGCCCACGGCTCGTCCGCCGCGTCCTTCAGCACCTCCTCGAACGCCATCTGGGCCTCCGGGAACCGGCACAGCTCGAACAGGGCGATGGCCCGCTCCACCTGCGCCTCCACCGACCTCGGCACATGCCCCAGCGCCGCGTCCAGGCTCGCCATCGCCCGCGCACACTCGCCCACCTGGTTCAGCCCGGTGCCCTCCAACAGGAGGAACTCGAAGAGCAGCTCCACGTCGCCCGCCCGTTGGGCCAGCTTCCGGCCCCGGGCGCACAGCTCCAGGCCCTCTTCCACCGCCTCGCGGTCGTCTCCCGCCCGGCACACCAGGCACTCGGCTGCCCCGAGCAGCAGCTCCACGTCATCCGGGGCCGCCTTCAGGGCTTTCCCGTATGCCTCCAGGGCCTCCTCCATCCGCCCCAGCTCCACCAGGGTGGCCGCCCGCCAGTGCAGGGCCTCGGGCAGCCCGGGGGCCTCGGCCAGCAGTGCCTCCGCTCCGGCCAGGGCCTCCGCGAAGGCGCCCTCTTCAAATGCCGCCGCCACCCCGTCGAGCCGAACCTCCACGCCCGACGGCGCCGCCTGCTTCGACGTACGCTTCCCCATGCCCGGCCACATACGAACCCCTTCCGCGCGTTGTCAACGTGCGTCACGGCTGTTACGTTCCGCGCCCCCCCGACTCTCTCCTAAGGGCCCGTGAACATTCTGGTCGTGGATGATGACGTCGAGCTGTGCACGTTGCTCTCCCGGTTCCTGGAGAAGCACGGGTACACCGTCTATTCCGCGGCAGACGCTTTGCAGGCCCTCGACATCCTCGAGCGCCACGACGTGGGCCTCGTCATCAGCGACTACCGGATGCCCCACATGGATGGCATCCAGTTCACCGAGATGCTCAAGGCCGACCCCCGCCACCAGGGCACCTCCGTCATCCTCATGACGGGCAACGCCGATGGCAACGTGCACGACAAGGGCCTGCGCAAGGGCGTGGCCATGACGCTGGAGAAGCCCCTGGACTTCAATCAGCTTCTCAACCTCGTGCGCTTCGCCGAGTAGCCCGCCCACCACCCGGGCCGTCCGCTCCCCCACAGCCACTCCCTTCCGTGTTGACAACCCGGGGCCGGCTCTTATTTTGGCGCTCGCCTGGGCCGAGTGCTAACCCCCGTACCCCGGCCCGCGTAGTCCATTCTTCAATTTTTTCAGGAGGTTACGATGGCAGCCAAGGAGATCTTCTTCCACCAGTCCGCCCGCGACGCGATCCTGCGTGGCGTGCGCATCCTCTCGGACGCGGTGGCGGTGACGCTCGGTCCCAAGGGCCGCAACGTGGTCATCGAGAAGTCGTTCGGCTCGCCCACGGTGACCAAGGACGGTGTGACGGTCGCCAAGGAGATCGATCTCGAGAACAAGTTCGAGAACATGGGCGCCCAGATGGTCAAGGAGGTGGCGTCCAAGACTTCCGACAAGGCCGGTGACGGCACCACGACGGCCACCGTGCTGGCCCGGGCCATCTACGAGGAGGGCCTGAAGCTGGTGGCCGCCGGCCACAGCCCGATGGACCTCAAGCGCGGCATCGACAAGGCCGTGGAAGTGGTGGTCGCCGAGCTGAAGAAGCTGTCCAAGCCCACGGCCGACAAGAAGGCCATTGCCCAGGTGGGCACCATCTCCGCCAACGGCGACGAGACGATCGGCAACATCATCGCCGACGCCATGGAGAAGGTGGGCAAGGAGGGCGTCATCACGGTGGAGGAGGGCAAGGGCCTGGAGACGACGCTGGACGTGGTCGAGGGCATGCAGTTCGACCGCGGCTACGTGTCCCCCTACTTCGTCACCAACAGGGATCGCATGGAGGCCGTGCTGGATGACGCCTACCTGCTCATCAGCGAGAAGAAGGTCTCGGCGATGCAGGATCTCATCCCCGTGCTCGAGCAGGTGGCGCGCTCGGGCAAGCCGCTGCTGATCATCGCCGAGGACGTGGAGGGCGAGGCCCTGGCCACCCTGGTGGTGAACAAGATCCGCGGCGTGCTGAACGTGGCGGCGGTGAAGGCGCCGGGCTTCGGTGATCGCCGCAAGGAGATGCTGCAGGACATCGCCACGCTGACGGGCGGCACGGTGGTGAGCGAGGAGCTGGGCCACAAGTTCGACGCCCTCACGCTCAACGACCTGGGCCGCGCCAAGCGCATCACCATCGACAAGGACAACACCACCATCGTCGACGGCGCGGGCAAGCGCGAGGCCATCGAGGGCCGCATCAAGCTGATCCGCGGCCAGATGGAGACGAGCACCAGCGACTACGATCGCGAGAAGATGCAGGAGCGCCTGGCGAAGCTGGCCGGCGGCGTGGCGGTCATCCACGTGGGCGCCGCGACCGAGACGGAGATGAAGGAGAAGAAGGCCCGCGTCGAGGACGCGCTGCACGCCACCCGCGCGGCCGTGGAGGAGGGCATCGTCCCCGGCGGCGGCGTGGCCTACCTGCGCACCCTGGCCGCCCTGGACAAGATGAAGCTGGGCGGGGAGCAGGACTTCGGCGTGGACATCATCCGCAAGGCCCTGCAGGAGCCGCTGCGGAAGATCGCCTCCAACGCGGGCCTCGAGGGCGCCGTCATCATCAACAAGGTCCGCGAGGGCCAGGGCGCGTTCGGCTACAACGCCCGCACGGACGTGTTCGAGGACCTGGAGAAGGCCGGCGTCATCGACCCGACCAAGGTGGAGCGCACCGCGCTGCAGAACGCGGCCTCCGTCGCCTCGCTGCTGCTGACCACCGAGGCCATGGTCGCCGATCGTCCCAAGAAGAAGGGCAAGGGCGCGTCGGCTGGTGGCGCCCCGGACTACGGCGGCGACGATCTGGAGTACTGAGCCCCCGTGACTCGAGTTGAGCCCCCGGCCCCGGGTGCCTCCCTCGTGGAGGTGCTCGGGGCCGCGGTGTTTTCAGAGCGGCTGGCCCAGGAGGCGGGACAGCTCGTGGCCGAGCTCCCGGGCCTCCAGGTCCCGGGGCAGGCACCCGGACGCGCCAGCGCGCAGGGCCTCCAGCACCAACTCCTGCGAGAGGTACCCGGCGAGCACCACGAAGGGTGCCCCCTGGCCCAACGTCCGCGCCAGGTCCAGCGCCTGCCGGCCGTAGGTGCCGGGCAGCTCCCAGCTCACCACCACGGCCGCCGGGGGCTCCGCGGCGGGCTCCGCGGGCGCGCCCGTCAGCACCCGCGCCTCCAGTCCCACCAGGGCGAGCGCCTCGGTGAGCCGCCGGGCCGAGGCCGGGTTGTCCTCGAGCACGTCCACGCGGCGGCTCGCTCGTGGCAATCCCCGCTGGGTGGGCACGGCCCGCGTGAGGGCCTCGCGCAGCTTGGTGCGCACCTCGCGGATGTCGTCGAAGGGTTTGAGCAGGTAGTCCAGCAGCCCCAGCTCCAGCGCCTGCTGCGCCGTCACCAGCGAGGGGTAGCCCGTCATCAGGATGACGCGCGAGTGGGGGTCCATCCGGCGCGCCTGCTGGGCCAGCTCCAGGCCCGAGAGGCCCGGCAGGTTCTTGTCCGTGACGATCAGGTCCACCGGGCCGCGCTTCAGTTGCTCGAGCCCCTCCTCGGCGGTGGCGGCCTCGAGCACCTCGCACTCCCGGCCCATCAGATCCTTGAAGACGCTGCGGATGATCTCCTCGTCATCCACCACCAGCAGGCGGCGGCGCGCGGGGGCCTGCGCGGGAGCGGGGCCCGGGGCAGGGGAGGTGGCTGACGCCGGGACGGTGCCCGGGGCGGGGAAGAGGACGCGGAAGACGGTGGTGGGCGGAGGCTGAGCCGTCAGCACCGAGGAAGGGACGAGCTCCAGCCGCGCGTGGTGCTCCTGCGCGATGCGCCGGCACACCGCGAGCCCCAGCCCGGTGCCTCGCTTGTTGCCCGTCACGTAGGGCTCGAAGAGGTGGTGGCGCACGGCCTCGGAGACGCCCGGGCCCCAGTCCGCCACGTACATCACCGGCGATGTCCCCTCGCGCCCCAGCACCACCTTCACGCGCCCCGGCCCCGATACCGCGTCACGCGCGTTGTTGAGCAGGTTGAGGGTGAGCTGCTCCAGCAGCCGGCCATTGCCCTGGACCGTCAGCTCCTCGGGTGCCTCCACCTGGAGCGTGACGCGGGCGGAGTCCGGGTTGAGGCCGAAGGCGCGCGCCGCCGCCTGGACGTGCGTCACCAGCGACACGGCCTGCTGCGGCGCGGGGCGCTCGCTGGCCAGCCGGGTGAAGTCGGAGATGATCTGCTCCATCCGCTCCACCTGGGCCAGCATCTGCCGCAGGGGGCCGCGCGTGCCGATCTCCTCGGACAGCATCTGGGTATAGGCCTTCACCCCCAACAGGGGTTGGCGCAACTCATGGAGCACTTCGGCGGCGAGCCGGGTGGAGCCCGTGCTGGTGCGTTGCAGTTCAGCCGCGGCGGCCTTCGCCGCTGGCAGATCGCCCGCTTCCAGGGCCTGCAGCAGGTGCGCGAGCGGGACCGGGATGTCCATGGTTCATCAGCATGGCCGAGCCACCCGCCTTGCCGCAACGCGAGGCGCCGGATTCCGTTGACCAGCGGCCCTGGCGCACGGATGCTTCCGGCGCCTACAGCTTCTTCCGCTCATACTGGCCGTTCGCTCATACTGGCCGTACGTCCTCGGGGAGTCCCTCATGCCGCAGACCAATCCGTTCCACTCGATGGTGCCCAGGAAGTTGACGGACTCGGAGCTGGCCCGCGCCATCCGGTTGGACATGGAAGCGGAGCTGGACGCCATCAACCTCTACGCCGCTCACATCGATGCCACGGACAACGAGGACGCCAAGGCCATCCTCCGTCACGTCATGGACGAGGAGCGCGAGCACGCCGCGCTCTTCTGGGAGCTGATCGCCCGCCTGGACCCCGCCCAGGCCGAGCACATCAAGGTGATGTCGGAGAAGTTCCGGCTCATCGTCTCCGGGGCCTCGCACGAGGCGGTGGAGGCCGCGGGAGAGGGCGGTGGCGGTGGTTCCGCCGCGGCCGAGCCCGGCATGGACAAGCGGCTGACGGTGGGCTCGCTGCGGCGCTGAGCCCGGCTCAGCTCCCGGTGGGCTGGCTGTGGCGCGCCGGGGGCGTGGCCTCCAGGTCCCTGGTGGCCATGTAGACGACGTTGCGGCTGCCCTTCTTGCCCCGGTACATGGCCCGATCCGCCAGGTCCAACAGCGTGGCCTTGTCCTGCGCGTGCTCGGGGAAGCTGGCCATGCCGATGCAGGTGGAGAGCGCCAGCGCGTGGCCCTCGCGCGCCAGGAAGCGGTGGTTCTCCACGGTGCGCCGGATGCGCTCGGCCACCTTCAGCGCCCCGCCCGAGTCGGTGCCCCGCAGCAACACCACGTACTCGTCTCCGCCGTAGCGCACCGCCACGTCGCGGTCTCGCACGCACCCCTTGAGCACCCGCGCCATCTCCACCAGCAGTTGCGAGCCCACCAGGTGCCCGTGGGTGTCGTTGACGCTCTTGAAATAGTCCAGGTCCAGGAAGAGGAGGCTGAAGACGCCATGGGTCTGCTGGGCGTTCTTCACCTCACGGTCCAGCACCAGGTGCAGGTAGCGGGTATTGAAGAGGTGGGTGAGGTCGTCCAGGTAGGCCAGGTCCTCCACCTCGGCGATGCGGCCCAGGTTGCGCAGCGCGAGCGCCAGACAGCGGGCGAGGAATCCCGTGGCCTCGGCGATGCCCTCGGGCGGAGAGCCGGGGTAGAGCAGGACGGCGTAGCCGAGCAGATCCTCTCCCTCGATGGCGGGGACGGCGAGGGCGCGCGGCCAGAGGCCTGGCAGCCCCTCCAGCACCCGCACCTCCCGGGAGGTGCCCAGGCGCGGCGCCACGGAAGCGATGAGGGTGGCCTCCTGCGTCTGACTGCTCAGTCCCTGGGTGCCCAGCAGCCGGGTCCGGCCGCTGCCATCGGACTGGAACAGCATGGCGGCGCCAGCCGAGCCCATGGAGAGGAAGGAGGCGCAGGCCGTCTCCGACAGCCGGGCCCGGTCGAGCGTGGTGGAGATGCGCTGTCCCGTTTCCAACAGGGAGACGTACCGGCGCAGCGCGGCGTTCTCCGTCAGCAATTCACGCGTGGCGAGCGCCCGGTTCACGGCGTGCTGGAGCACCTCCGGCGCCACCGGCTTGACGAGGTACTCCGAGGCCCCGCTTTTGATCGCGCGCACCGCCGGGTCCACCTTGTCCAGGCCGGTGATGACCACCACCTCGATGCCCGGGTAGTGCTCCTTGGTGTGGCGCAGCACCTCCATCCCGTCCCCGGTGGGGAGGATGAGGTCCGTCACCACCACGTCATAGGACGCCTGGGCCAGTGCCTCCTTGACCTCCTGGACGCTGGCCACGGCGGTGACTTCGTGGCCCACCCCACGCAGGTAGTCCCCGTAGAGGGCCCGGGCGATTTTTTCGTCATCGACGAGGAGGAGGCGCGCCATCTCACCGAAGGGCTTACCACCCCGGCTCGGGGGCTGCTAGCCTGCCTCCGTGCCTCCCTACGAAAGCGGACGCCGGCTCTGTCTCCTGATGGAAGCGGGCGATACCCGCTTCTCCGTCGAGGCCACCTCCGTCATGGAGGTCGCCGCGCCGGGACCCGATGAGACCAGCCTGCGCGGCGTGCTCGAGGTGAAGGATCTGTCCGTGCTGCTCGGTGGTGAACCAGAGCAGACCCCGGGCATGGTGGTGGTGTTCGACGTCAGCCCCACCCTGGCCGTCCGCGTCCGCTCCATCGTCGAGGTGACGGACGTGGCCCCGGCCCCCCACTTCCTTCTGCCCACCGGGCTGGGGGACACGCTGGCCGCGCTCAGCCGCAGCGCCGTGCTCCACAAGGAGCGGCTCTACCTGGAGATCAACGCCGAGGCGCTCCCCCACGAGCCCGGTACCGTGCGCCCCCCTCCCCAGCTCCCCGTGCGGCTCGCCGAGTTGACGCCTGAACGCTCGCTCGTCTTCGAGTCGCAGGGGCGATTGTTCGGTCTCCCACTGTCCTGGGTGTCGCAGGTGGTGATGCGCGGGCCCGCCTTCAGCGCGCTGCCCGGGAAGAGTGGGGCGGTCGCGGGCGTCATGCCCCATGGACAGGCCCTCTGGCCGCTGTACTCGGCTCCGGCGCTGCTGGGGGGCGCCTCCCGGGCGGAGGACTTCCTGGTGCTCGCCGAGGTGGAGGGCCGGAGCCTGGGCCTGTGCGCCTCGCGCGTGCTGGGCGTCCACCCCCGCTTCGAGCCCGCAGGGGAGCCGGGGGAGTTCATCGCGCCGGGAGTCCCCGGACCCGTGCTCTTTCTGGACCTGCGGCGCATGTTTTCTTGAGCAGCCGCTTGTTTTCTTGAAGGCCCGGGTGCCGAACCGTAAGCTGCCCGGCTTGATAGTGGGACCCAGAGTCCCGATTTCTCACCGAATTCCAGGGGGTTTGGACCCCCGAGGCCCGAACCGATGCCCAAGAATCTGCTGGTCGCCGATGACTCGCTCACCATCCGCAAGGTGATCGGGATGATCTTCGCGACCGAGGACTTTCAGGTCACCGCGGTCGACAACGGGCTGGACGCCATCACCCGGTCGCGCGAGCTGCGGCCGGACGTGGTGCTCGCGGATGTGATGATGCCGGGCAAGAACGGCTACGAAGTCTGCGAGGCACTCAAGAATGATCCGGCCACGCAGAGCATCCCCGTGATGTTGCTGGCCGGTACCTTCGAGGCCTTTGACGAGGCCCGTGCGCGTGCGGCCAGAGCGGACGACCACATCACCAAGCCCTTCGAGAGCCAGGTGCTCCTGGACAAGGTGAAGACGCTGGTGGGTCAGAAGTCCAACACCATGCCCGCTTCCGCCGCCACCCAGGTCATCGCTTCTGGTGGCCCCTCCGCCGTCGCGCAGCCGCAGCGTCCCGCCGGTCCTCCGGGTCCTGGTGGGCCGCGTCCGCCGGGGCCGGGCATGCCGCCGGGACCGGGTGTCCCCCCGGGTCCAGGTGCGCCGGGCATGGCTCGCCCGCCGGGACCGGGCATGCCGCCGCCGGGTGCTCGTCCGGGAATGCCCGGGGCCGGGCATGCCGCCGGGGCCGGGTGCTCCGGGCATGACGCGTCCGGGGATGCCGGGGCCTGGGGCCTCTCCCACCGCTGGCATGCCGACGGGCGGTCTGCCTCGTCCGCCGGGGGCCGCGGCGCTGCCCACGCCGACGCCTCCCGCCTCCGGCCGTGGCAAGGATCCGTTCGGTCTCGGCGCTCCGGCGCCGCAGCCCGCTCCCGAGGCGCCGGCCGAGGCCGGTGGTCTGGAGGAGCTCTCGCTCGATGAGCCCGAGCCCATCGCTCCGGCACCGGCCCACACGCCGGCGCCCGTCGCGGAGGCCCGGCACGCTCCCGCATCCGATGGGGGCGAGGCGCAGCTGCGCGAGGCGCTCTCCAGGGCCTCCCGCGAGGTCATCGAGAAGATCGCCTGGGAGGTCGTTCCCCAGCTGGCCGAGACGATCATCCGCGAGGAGCTGGAGCGGTTGATCAAGGACCGCGAGACGAAGCACTGAGATCGACTCTTCATCACTGCTTTTCCACCCCGACCGGCCCTCGTCGGGCCGGTCCTTCCACCGGCCCGCGTGGGCCGGTTCTCGTTTTCCATGAGCGATACGACCGAACTCCCCAAGGCCTATGACCCGAAGGAGGTCGAGGCTCGCTGGTACGCCCACTGGATGGAGCGGAACTACTTCCGCGCCGAGGCCACCTCCGACAAGCCTCCCTTCTGCATCGTGCTGCCTCCGCCCAATGTGACGGGCAGCCTTCACCTGGGCCACGCGCTCACCGCGACCATCCAGGACATCCTCATCCGGTGGAAGCGCATGAGCGGCTTCAACGCCCTCTGGGTGCCGGGCACGGACCATGCCGGCATCGCCACGCAGATGGTGGTGGAGCGCGAGCTCAAGGAGAAGGAGAAGAAGTCCCGCCACGACCTGGGCCGCGAGAAGTTCCTCGAGCGCGTCTGGGAGTGGAAGAACAAGTACGGCAACCGCATCCGCGAGCAGCACAAGGTGCTCGGCGCCAGCCTGGACTGGAGCCGCGAGCGCTTCACCATGGATCCGGGTGTCTCGTCCGCGGTGCGCGAGGTCTTCGTCCGCCTGCACGAAGAGGGCCTCATCTACCGCGCCCAGAAGCTCATCAACTGGTGCCCCTCGTGCCACACCGCGCTCAGCGACCTGGAGGTCGAGCACGAGGAGAAGCAGGGCTCGCTCTGGCACATCCAGTACCCGGTGAAGGGCAGCGACCGGAAGCTCACCGTCGCCACCACCCGCCCGGAGACGATGCTCGGCGACACCGCCGTGGCCATCCACCCCGATGACGAGCGCTACCAGGGGCTCGCCGGCCAGTTCGTGGTGCTGCCGCTCACCGGCCGCGAAATCCCCATCATCGCCGACGCCGAGCTGGTGGACCCGGCCTTCGGCACCGGCGTGGTGAAGGTGACGCCCGCCCATGACTTCAACGACTACCAGACGGGCCTGCGGCACCACCTGCCCATGCTCAACGTCCTGGACGAGGCCGCGCGCATCAACAAGGAGGGCGGCGCGTACGCGGGCATGGAGCGCTTCGCCGCGCGCAAGAAGATCCTCGAGGATCTCACCGCCCAGGGCCTGCTGGAGAAGGAGGAGCCGCACAAGCTGTCCGTCGGCGGCTGCCAGCGCTGCGCCACCGTGGTGGAGCCGCGCCTGTCTCCGCAGTGGTTCGTGAAGATCGAGCCGCTCGCGAAGCCCGCCATCGAGGCGGTGGAGCAGGGCCGCACGAAGATCATCCCGGAGACGTGGACGAACACGTACTTCCACTGGATGCGCAACATCCACGACTGGACCATCAGCCGCCAGCTGTGGTGGGGCCACCAGATTCCGGCCTGGTACTGCGCCGACTGCAGCCCGCGCCTGGAGGCCACGGGCGGCATCGACTACTCGCGCGCCGAGCCCATCGTCTCGCGCGCGGCGCCGGAGAAGTGCCCCAAGTGCGACAGCTCGCGCCTGGAGCAGGACCCGGACGTGCTCGACACGTGGTTCTCCTCGGGCTTGTGGCCCTTCAGCACCCTGGGCTGGCCCGAGCAGGCTCCCGAGCTGAAGACCTTCTACCCGAACTCCGTCATGGAGACGGGTCACGACATCCTCTTCTTCTGGGTCGCCCGGATGATGATGTTCGGCCTGCACTTCATGAAGGACGTGCCCTTCCGCACCGTGTACCTGCACGCGATGGTGCGCGACGAGAAGGGCGAGAAGATGTCCAAGACGAAGGGGAACGTGATCGATCCCCTCGACATCGTCCTGGGCGCTCCGGCCGAGCAGCTCAACAAGAACCTGCGCAACAAGTTCCCCCAGGGCATGCCCGCCCACGGCGCGGACGCGCTGCGCTTCACCCTGGCCTCGCTCACCCAGCAGGGCCGCGACATCAAGCTCTCGCTGGATCGCGTGGCCGGCTACAAGGCCTTCGCCAACAAGCTGTGGAACGCCAGCCGCTTCGCCCTGATGAACCTGGGCGACTTCACGCTCGACAACCGGCCCATCACCGAGCGCGAGCTCACCCTCGCGGACCGGTGGATCCTCTCCCGGTTGCAGCGCGCCATCGCGGTGACCCGGACGTCGCTGGATGCCTACGCGTTCGGCGAGGCCGCCTCCACCCTCTACCAGTTCCTCTGGTCCGAGTTCTGCGACTGGTACATCGAGCTGTCCAAGGGCTCGCTCTACGGCGAGGACCCCAAGGCCAGGGACACCACCCGCGCGGTGCTCGTCTACTGCCTGGACCGCATCCTGCGGTTGCTCCACCCGTTCATGCCCTTCATCACGGAGGAGATCTGGCAGAAGCTGCCCATGGCGCGGCCGACCGACTCCATCATGCTCGCCTCGTACCCCGAGCCGGAGGCGTCGCTCGAGGACGCCGCCGCCGAGGCGGAGATGGGACCGGTCATCGCCGCCATCGAGGGCCTGCGCAACATCCGCGGCGAGAGCAACCTGCCTCCCTCGGCCCGCATCACCGCTTACGTGCAGAGCGCGGATGAGCGCACCCGCGAGCTGCTCGAGCGGTGGCGCGGCTACCTGATGCCCCTGGCTGGCCTGGGCGAGCTGCGCATCACCGCTCCCGGTTCCAAGCCCGCGCAGTCCGCGGCCTTCGTGGGCCCGCAGATGGAGGTCTTCGTCCCGCTCGCCGGCCTCATCGACGTGGATGCCGAGCGCGAGCGCCTGACCAAGGAGATCTCCCGCTCCGAGCAGGAAGTGGGCGGCATCCAGCGCAAGCTGGACAACCCCAACTTCGTCGCCAAGGCGCCTCCGGACGTGGTGGAGAAGGATCGGGCCCGCGTCGAGGAGCTCACGGCGCGCATCTCCAAGCTGCGGGACAGCTTGAAGCGGCTCGAGCCCGATACCAGCACGCCTGCCGCGACGGAGACCGCGGCTCCCGAGCCCACGGCCAGCAAGGCGGACGCCGAGGGTGAGGTCGTCAAGGCCGAGGCGGGTGCCGTCGAGGCGGAAGCCGTGGAGACCGAAGCGGGTGCCGTCGAGGCGAAGAGCTTCGAGGACGAAGACGACGAGGAGTTCGAGGAGATCGGCGAGGAGTTCGACGAGGACGACGGGGACGGCCACGCGATCGGGGACACCGAGGCCGGGGAGGCTCAGGCTTCGGCCAGGGCCGAGCGCAAGGGCGTCATCGCCCGGGGCGTGGTGAAGACCCAGGCCGAGTCCGAGGCCTCGCCTGTCAGGGCTTCGGCGGAGAAGAAGGCCTCCACGAAGAAGGCTCCGGCTCCGAAGCCGGAGTCGGCGGCGAAGAAGGCGGCTCCCGCGCAGAAGGCAGCGGCCAAGAAGGCGGCCCCTGTGAAGAAGGCAGCGGCGAAGAAGGCTCCAGCCAAGAAGGCGGCTCCGGCGAAGAAGGCCGCGGTGAAGAAGGCCGCGGCCAAGAAGGCTCCGGCGAAGAAGGCTCCGGCGAAGAAGGCCGTTGCCAGGAAGGCTCCGGCGAAGAAGGCCGCGGCCAAGAAGGCTCCGGCCAAGGCCCAGCGCTGAGCTCGATCGGAGACCCGACTCACATGGATGCCTTCCTGGATCGCCTCATCTCGCTCGCCCTCGAGGAAGACCTCGGGGCGGCGGGGGACATCACCACCGAAGCCCTCGTTCCCGCGGACGCCCAGGGCTCCGCCGAGCTGATCGCCAAGGAGCGGCTCGTGCTCGCCGGGCTGGACACCTTCGCCCGCGTCTTCGTGCGCGTGGATCCCGACGTCAAGGTCGAGCTCCTCGCGCGCGATGGGCAGGAGGTACAACCCAAGGCCCTGGTGGCCCGGGTTCACGGCCGCATGCGCGCGCTCCTCACCGCCGAGCGCACCGCCCTCAACATCATCCAGCGCACCTCGGGCATGGCCACCATGGCTCAGCAGGTCATGTCCGCGGTGCGCGGCACGAAGCTGCGGATCCTCGACACGCGGAAAACAGCCCCCGGCATGCGCTCGCTGTCCAAGCAGGCCGTGAAGGCCGGTGGTGCCTTCAACCACCGCTTCGGCCTCTTCGATGGTGTCCTCATCAAGGACAACCACATCGCGGCCGTGGGCGGCTCCGTCCGCGAGGCGCTCCGCCGCGCTCGCACCAATGCGCCCCAGTTGGTGAAGATCGAGATCGAGGTCACCAACCTCGATCAGCTCGCCGAGGCGCTGGAGGAGGGCGCGGACGTGGTGATGCTCGACAACATGGACGACGAGCAGATCCGCCGCGCCGTGGAGCTCACGGCCGGCCGCATCCCGCTCGAGGTGTCTGGCGGCATCACCCTGGAGCGCCTGCCCCGTCTGGCGAAGCTCGGCGTGGACTTCGTGTCCATGGGCGCGCTCACCCACTCGGCGCGCGCCATGGACCTGTCCCTGGAGATCGTCCAGGCGCGGTAGGCCGTCCGCTCAGCGGCTGGGGACGAGGGCCTCGTAACGGGGCTCTCCCTCGGCCGACGCGGGGAGGTTCATCTCCAGCACCGCCGACACGGTGGGCGCCACGTCCGTGGTGCTGATCTCCCGGGGGTAGATGCCCGGCTTCACTCCCTTGCCCGCCAGGATGACGGGCACGAGCTGGTCGTACGCGTACGGCGTGCCGTGGTTGGTGCCAACGGACTCGGTGCTGATGACGTGGAAGGGCTTCACCACGAAGAGCACGTCGCCGCTGCGTCCCGGGTAGTAGCCCCGCCGCATGGGCTCCACCAGCCCCGCCACGTCCGGCGTCGTGTAGAGGTCATCGCTCGCCACCGCCAGCGTGATGGCCGGCTGCTTCACCAGCCAGGCCGCCGCGGCCCGCCGCACCGCCGCCCCGTCCACCTTGCCGCCCTCCAGCGTCTTGCCGCCCAGGTACACGTCCAGCTCCTCGACGGTGGCGGTGATGTCCCCGCCGAACTGCGCCCGCAGCGCCTCGGTCAGCCCCTTGGAGAGGGCGCGCGGATCCACCCGCTCGGCCCCCACGCCCGAGGCCGCCCAGTGCTCGGGCACCGCCGCGCCGCCGTGGTCCGCCGAGAGCACCACCAGCAGGTTGGCCCGCCCACCGGCGGCACGCTCGGCCAGGGCCACCAGGTCTCCCACCGCCTTGTCCAGCCGCTGCATCGTGTCCTGCATCTCCCACGAGTTGGGGCCGTACTGGTGGAAGACGCGATCCGTGGCGCTGAAGCTCACCGCGAGCACGTCCGGCACCTCGTCCTTGCCCAGGCCCTCTCCCTCGATGGCCGCCCGGGCCGCCTTCACCACCAGGTCCAGGGACAGGGGAGAAATGGCGAAGGCCGTATAGGACTGGGGGCCAGGGGAGGGGAGGCCACCGGTGAGGGGATGCGGGAAGACACGCCCCAGCCCGTAGTGCTCGCCCTCGTAGGGCCGATCATCCTCCCCCACGTACGCGGTGCGGGGCAGCAGCGGCTCCCACGTCTTGTTGAACCACGCGGCGGTGGGGTTGGCGGCGTTGAAGGCCTTCAGCCAGTCCGGCAGCTCCTTCGTATACCAGGTGCCCGTGGTGAACTTTCCCACCGTCTCGTCGAACCAGTAGGCCTGCCCGAGCCGGCCGGCCAGCGGAATGGCCGATCGCGCCTTGCCCGACAATGCGATCACCTTGCCCTGCTCCTGCGTGGACAACCGCAGCCGGTCCGCGAACGTCTCCGCCATGAGGTTGGCCGGGCTCACGTCCTCCATGGAGAGGGGCGCTTCCAACACCGGGTGCGCGGGATCCGGGAAGACGCGCTCGGGCTTGCCCGTGGCCCGGTCGATGATCCGGTTGTCCACGATGCCGTGACGCCAGGGGTTGGCCCCCGTGGCCAGGGTGGTGTGGCCCGGCGCGGTGCGCGGCTTGGCGTAGCCATAGCGCGCGTACGGGTAGAAGGCCCCCGAGTCGATGAGCCGCCGCAGCCCTCCCTTGAGGCGAGGCTTCGAGCGCAGCAGCAGATCCGAGCCCAGCGCGTCCACGGTGATGAAGAGCGTCAGCCGGGGGGGCGCCGCCAGGGCGGGTAGGGCGGTGAGCAGCAGCAGCAGGGACAGGGTGCGGAGCATGGAGATGGATCCTCCATGCCTCCTGCTCAGAAGCAACCAACTCCCGCGCCCCATGCTTTCCGGGCGCACACTCCCCTGTTACGGTCGCCGCGACTCATGGTCGAAGCACGAATCCGAGTGATCTACGGCGACACGGACCAGATGGGGGTCGTGTATTACGCCAATTATTTCCGCTACTTCGAGTTCGCCCGCAGCGAGTACTTCCGTGCCCGCGGAGGCAGCTACCGCGAGGTGGAGCGCGAGGGGCTGGCCCTGCCCGTGGTGGAGGCCACTGCCTCCTATAAGTCCCCCGCTCGCTACGAGGACATGCTGCTCGTGCGTGCCCGGGTGAGCGAGGTAAAGCGCGTGTCGCTGACGTTCACCTACGAGATCTTCCGCGAGGGGGGCCCGGATACCCTCCTGTGCACCGGGCGCACCGTGCACGCCTGCGTGGGCCGCGACGGCAAGCCCACCCGCCTGCCGGACGCGGTCGTGCGCCTGTTGCACGCAGCGCCCTGAGTCCCCACTTCTTCACGTCGTTTCCAAGGAGACACCACAATGGATCGCAACCTGGCAATGGAGGCCGTGCGCGTCACCGAGATGGCGGCCATCGCCTCCGCCCGGCTCATGGGCCGCGGCCACAAGAACGAGTCGGATCAGGCCGCCGTGGACGCCATGCGCCGGGCCTTCGACGCCCTGCAGATTCAGGGCACGGTGGTCATCGGCGAGGGCGAGCGCGATGAGGCCCCCATGCTCTACATCGGCGAGAAGGTGGGCCGGCGCAACCCGGAGGATCCGGAGGTGGACATCGCGTTGGATCCGCTCGAGGGCACCAACCTGTGCGCCTACGGACGTCCGGGCAGCATCTCCGTGGTGGCCATGGCCGGCAAGGGCAAGCTGCTCAACGCGCCGGACACCTACATGGAGAAGATCGCCGTGGGCCCCCGCGCCCGGGGCGCCATCGACCTGCGCCGCACCGCCACCGAGAACCTCCACGCCATCGCGGAGCGGATGAAGGTCTACGTGGCGGACCTCACCGTGGTCATCCTCGACCGGGAGCGGCACGCGGACCTCATCAAGGAGGTGCGGGCCGCGGGCGCGCGCATCCGCCTCATCGATGACGGGGACGTGGCCGGCGGCATCGCCACCTGCTTCGAGGACACCGGCGTGGACGTGCTGATGGGCATCGGCGGCGCTCCCGAGGGCGTCATCACCGCCGCGGCCATCCGCTCGACGGGCGGCGACATGCAGGGCCGCCTGGTGCCTCGCAACAGCGATGAGATCGCCCGCGCCAGGCGCATGGGCATCACCGACATGTCGAAGATCTACACGGCCGAGGAGCTGGCCGGCGGCGAGGTCATGTTCGCCGCCTCCGGCGTCACCACCGGCGACTTCCTGCGCGGCGTGCGCTTCTTCGGCAACGGCTGCGAGACGCACTCGGTGGTCATGCGCAGCAAGACCGGCACGGTGCGTTTCATCCAGTCTCGTCACCGCTTGGACAGCAAGCCGGGTTACAACTTCTAGGCAACCCCCATCGAGGAGACCCGCACCATGCCTGGCGCCTCACGGAGCATCGTCGTCAACGCCCCGCCCGAGAAGGTCTACGACATCGTCACCAACTATGACCGCTACCCCGAGTGGCTCGACGAGGTGAAGAAGATCCGCACCTCGGACCGCAAGGGCGACGAGGTGAAGGTCCACTACGAGGTGGACTTCAAGATCAAGACCATCCGCTACACCATCCTCGCCCGCGAGGAGAAGCCCAAGCGGATGTCCTGGTCCTTCGTGGAGGGCGAGGTGATGAAGGACAACAAGGGCAGCTGGGTGCTGGAGCCGGAGGGCGAGGGCCGCACCAAGGTCACCTACAGCGTGGATGTGGCCGTGGGCCCCCTGGTTCCCAAGGCCATCCTCAACGCCCTGGTGGACCAGTCGCTGCCGAAGATGCTGGACGCCCTCAAGCGCCGGTCCGAGGGCGCCTAGTCCCCGGAACACCCGCGTCCAGCTTCGACACTGTGCGGCATGAGCCCTCCGGTCCGCCGGAGGGCAGGCGGGTGGACGGAGCGGATCCGGGAAGAGCCGTCACTCCGGATGTCCAGGAGACTCTGCCGGGTTGGAGCGCTTGCGGGGGGCGCTGGCTCGATTAGAATCCAGTCAACGTTCTCGGCGTCCGGTGGTTCGAGACCATTTCGTTTCCTGGACATTTCCGCCAACGCCAGGAGCCGGGTGGTCGACGGGCAAGCATGCGAGGTTGCTTGCGCGTATTCAGGAAGGAACCAGGGTCCTTAATTTGCATTTGAAGTACTCGGAAGCCGATAGGGTGGCAGGAAACCAGGAGCGGGATGGCGGGCGTACATCGGGGTACGTAGGCTGAGTGGAGAAACCGAACCCATGCTCGACGCCTTCATCATCGAGGAAATCAAGCGCCGGGAACGGAACCGGGAAGAGCGGGACCGTCCCGCCCTGGAGATCCCGCTTCCCTTGCCCGAGGAGCGCCCCAAGCGCCGGTCCGAGGCCGACGACGACGAGAAGCCGCAGCGCGGCGTCATCATCATCGATCTGCTCGCCTGAGCGGCTCCCGCGCTTCCGAGGCCCGCGGTGGACGTCCTGTCACGGGGACGGCCCACGCGGGCTTCGTGCTTTCTGGCCCTGGGGGACGCCTCACTCCGGCGCTAGCGGCAACAACTGGCGGGGGTGGTAGAGCGACCCGAGCGGCCCCGAGCCGGGGCCCATCGCCTCCAGCACGCCCTGCCGCCACTCGGACGGGATGGCGTCCTCGCCGTGGAATGCACCCAGGAGCGCGCCGGCGACGGCCCCGTTCGAGTCCGTGTCCCCACCCCGGTTGATGATGTCCAGCATCCCGGCTTCGAAGCTGGGGGCATGCAGCACCTCCCAGTAGGCCAGCCGGAAGGCCACCCGCACATGGTCCTGCTTCCGGTGCATGTGCAGGTCCGGCCAGTAGAGCATCGGGTCATCCTGCTGGGCCGCGGCCAGGTCCTCCTTGAGGAAGGTGGTGGCGACCGTGACTTCCTGGACGTAGTCGGCGGCCGAGCGGCCGAGGATGGCACTGCCCACCGTCAGTCCGCTCATCGCGGCGGTGATGAGGTCCTCCCTCTTCAACCGCTCGCCCGCGGTGAGGGCGTGCGCGATGGAGCCGTTGAAGGCGGCGCACGCCAACTGACAGCGCGGATCGAAGTGCGTGAGCGCGGAGTCCGCGAGCGAGGCTTGGACGCGGGCCTGGGTGTCCTCGTGGAAGAAGACGCCGAGGGGCGCCGTGCGCGCCAGGCTGCCGTTGTGGGCCACGCGCCGCATCCCCTTCAGCCACATGCGCCGCCCGGCCGTCGCCTTGGGCAGGCCGGACTCGGCCACTTCCGTCAGCACCTCCGTCATGTACTCGCTCATGCCGGCGGCGTGTCCCTGCCAGGCGAGGTAGCGGCGCAGTTGCTGATCCGCGTCGTAGCTCCCCAGCTCGCGCAGGCCCACGCCCAGGCAGCTCGCCATCTGTCCGTTCTCGCCCACCTGGCCCTTGCGCAGCTCGAAGGGGCCGCCCCCCTTGAGCGTCCGGTGGGGGATGTCCGCCAGTTGGGGGAAGGGTGGGGCGGGGAGGAGCTTCCCCTTGAAGGTGACGCCGAGCGCATCTCCCACGGCGAGCCCCAGGAGCGCGCCTCGGCCACGCTGATTCGGGTAGGGGTCGGGTCCAGGGGTGATGGGGCGGCGTGGGGGCGGCATAGGGCGGTGAACGGGACTTCGGGGGGTTGACAGTGTAGCAGTCCTCCCTTCGAGCAGGCTTGCGAGGGCTGGAGGTGTCCTCTAGAACCCGGCGCCATGACAGAGATCGCTCAAATCGTGGCGCGTGAAGTGCTCGACTCCCGCGGCAACCCCACCGTGGAGGCCGAGGTTTTCCTGGCGGGCGGGGCCAAGGGCCGTGCGGCGGTACCCTCCGGTGCTTCCACCGGTGAGCACGAGGCGCTCGAGCTGCGGGACGGGGAGAAGAATCGCTACCTGGGCAAGGGCGTGCGCAAGGCCGTCTCCAACATCGTGGACACGATCGCCCCCGAGCTGGTGGGCATGGACGCGGCGGACCAGTACGCGGTGGACCAGCAGATGCTGGAGATGGATGGCACGCCCACCAAGAGCAAGCTGGGCGCCAATGCCATCCTCGCGGTGTCCATGGCCACGGCGCGCGCGGCGGCGGATGCCTTCGGCCTTCCCTTCTACCGCTACATTGGCGGCGCCCAGGCCCGCACCCTGCCGGTGCCGCTGATGAACATCCTCAACGGCGGCGCCCATGCCGACACCCGCGTGGACGTGCAGGAGTTCATGGTGGTGCCCGCGGGCGCTCCCTCCTTCTCCGAGGGCCTGCGCTGGGGCGCCGAGGTCTTCCACGCGCTGAAGAAGATCCTCAAGGGCCGCAAGCTGGCCACCGGCGTGGGTGACGAGGGCGGTTATGCCCCGGATCTGCCGGCCAACGAGGAAGCCCTCAAGCTCATCATGGAGGCCATCTCCGCGGCGGGCTTCAAGGCCGGCGAGCAGATGTTCCTCGCGCTGGACGTGGCCGCCAGCGAGTTCTTCGACAAGGGCTCGAAGAAGTACCGCCTCAAGGGCGAGGGCAAGGAGTTCGACGGCAAGGGCATGCTGGACTACTACCAGCAGCTCGTGGCGCGCTACCCCATCGTCTCCATCGAGGACGGCATGGCCGAGGACGACTGGGAGGGTTGGAAGGGCCTCACCGACGCGCTCGGCGAGAAGATCCAACTGGTGGGCGATGACCTCTTCGTCACCAACGTGGAGCGCCTGGGCCGCGGCATCCAGGGCGGCGTGGCCAACTCCATCCTGGTGAAGGTGAACCAGATTGGCAGCCTCACGGAGACCTTCGACGCGGTGCGCATGGCCCACAAGGCCGGCTACACCTCGGTGATGAGCCACCGCTCGGGCGAGACCGAGGACACCACCATCGCGGACCTGGCCGTGGCGCTCGACTGCGGTCAGATCAAGACGGGCTCCGCGTCGCGCTCGGATCGCATCGCCAAGTACAACCAGTTGCTGCGTATCGAGCAGGAGCTGGGCGCCGGGGCGCGTTACGCGGGCAAGCGGGCCATCAAGGGCCTGAAGTAAGGAAACGAGAGAGACGTGGCCGACAAGAAACCCCGCATCCTGGTCTCCAACGACGACGGCTACTTCTCCGAGGGCCTGCGGGCCCTGGCGGACGCGGTGAGCCCTCTGGGGGAGGTGTGGGTGGTGGCGCCGGACCGCGAGCAGAGCGCGGCCTCGCACTCCATCTCCCTCAACCGCCCCCTGCGGATCACAGAGGTCCGTGAGCGCTGGTTCGCCGTGGATGGGACCCCGGCGGACAGCGCTTATCTGGCGATCCATCACCTCATGAAGGATGATCGTCCCCGGATCATGGTGTCTGGCATCAATCACGGGGCCAACCTGGCCGACGACGTCAACTACTCGGGTACGGTGGCGGCTGCCCGGGAGGCGGCGCTGCTGGGCATCCCGTCGATCGCCTTCAGCCTGGTGTCGCGCGCGCCGTTCGACTTCCAGCACGGGGCGCGTTTCGCCCGCTCGCTGGTGGCGGCGGCGCTCGCCCAGCCCAGGCTGCCGGCCCGGATGCTGCTCAGCGTCAACATCCCCCGGGGCGAGCCCACGGGCTACGCCGTCACCCGCCTGGGCCGTCACTCGTACGGCTACGACGTGGTGGAGAAGGAAGACCCGCGCGGCCGTAAGTACTACTGGATCGGCGGCAGCACCTACGAGCACGAGGACATCCCCGGCAGCGACTGCAACGCCGTCTTCCAGGATCGCCGCATCTCGGTGACGCCCCTCCACTTCGATCTCACCGACACCCAGGGCCTGGAGGGCCTGGCGGGTTGGAACCTCGAAGGCTTCCCACGCCGCGACGTGGGCAGGGGAGGCGACTGAGGTTGGCGGTGGCGGGCGCCAGTCCAGCGCGGGCAGCGGGGTTGCTGCTGCTCGCGCTGCTCGCCACCACCGGCTGCGCGGTGGCGCCGGGCGTCACCCGTCCTCCCGCTGTCGCTGATTCCGCGCCTGTCTCCGAGTCGCCCCCCGTGGAGCTCGGAGAGCTGCGCGAGCCCCACCCGGAGCCGGAGCTCGTCGCCGTCCGGCATACCGTGGCCCCGGGCGAGACGATGTACCGGATCTCCCGTACCTACGGCATCACCGTGGAGGAGCTGTCCGAGGTCAACGGCATCTCCGACCCACGTACCCTCGCCGTTGGTCAGGAGCTGATCATCCCCGGCTTCGAGAAGCCGGTGCGGGTGGCCACCGAGTCCGCTCCCACGCCGGAACCCGAGAGGGGGCGGCCGGTACCGGGCTCGAAGCCTCCCGCGTCCGGGAGCGCGGCCCCGGCCAGGCCTCCCGTCGTCGTCACCGCGCCGTCACGTCTGACGCCCCGGCCCCCGCCCGCCCAGGCGCCTTCCCGCCCCGTGCCGGAGACGAAGGGGATGCTGGACTGGCCCCTGCGCGGGGTGCTGTACGCCCGCTTCGGGAAGAAGGGCCGCGAGCCGCATGATGGAATCGATCTCGCGGCGCCCGCGGGTACGCCCGTGAAGACCGCCCAGGAGGGCTCCGTGCTGTACGCGGGCGAGCAGCGCGGCTACGGGCTCATCGTCATCATCCAGCACTCGGAGCACCTCATCACGCTCTACGCGCACAACCGCGACCTGCGCGTGCGCACCGGCCAGAAGGTGCGGCGCGGCCAGGTCATCGCCACCGTGGGCGAGTCCGGCAAGACGAGCGGCCCCCAGCTCCACCTCGAGGTCCGTGTCGGCGGCAAGCCGGTGGATCCGCTCGACTATCTGGGACCGCTGCCCTCGTCGTGACGCTCGCGGGCGGTCCCGGTTGCCCGGCGGGTGGACTCCCGTGGTAGGGGATCGCCCATGAGCCTGATCCACGCCGCGAAGATCGCCCTCGGTTCCCTGGTCTCGGAGCCCCATCCGCCGGCCCCGTCGAGGTCCGCTCTGGCGCCCCTGCCTCCCGCGCGGCAGGTGCTGCCGTCCGGTTTCCTGCTGGGGGCCGCCACCGCCAGCCACCAGGTGGAGGGGGGCAACGACAACGACTGGTCCGAGTGGGAGAAGGGCTCGTACCCGGACGGCAAGCCCCACATCAAGCACCGGGACGTGTCCGGGGCGGCGTGCGACTCGTGGAACCGCTTCGCCGGCGACGTGGCGCTGCTGCGCGAGCTGGGGGCCAATGCCTACCGGCTGTCCCTGGAGTGGAGCCGGCTCGAGCCCGAGGAGGGCACGTGGAACGAGGCGGCGGCGGACCGCTACCTGGAGTGGATGCGGATGCTGCGCGCCCAGGGCATCCAGCCCATGGTGACGCTCAACCACTTCACCCTGCCGCGCTGGGTGGCCGCCCAGGGCGGGTGGGCCAATGAGAAGACGGTGGAGTGGATCACCGCCTACACCCGCCGGGTGGCCCGCAAGCTGGGCGCCGAGGTGGACCTGTGGTGCACCCTCAACGAGCCCAACGTGCTGATGGCGTTCGGCTACATGAAGGGCGAGTGGCCGCCGGGCCTGTCGGACGGGAAGCTGGGGCTGCACGTGCTGGCGCGGCAGATCCGCGCCCACGCCCGCATGGCGCGGGAGCTGCGCGAGCACGACACGGTGGACGCGGATGGGGACGGTCACGCCACGCGGGTGGGCATCGCGCACCACGTGCGCATCTTCCAGCCGGCCACGCGCTCTCCCATGGATCGGGTGATGGCGGGCTTCACGGATCGCCTCTTCAACCAGTTGCTGGTGGACGTGAACCGCACGGGCCGCATCCAGATCTCCGTGCCGGGCATGGCGGACCTGGACGAGGCGGTGCCGGACCTGAAGGGCTCGTATGACTACCTGGGGCTCAACTACTACTCGCGGGACATGGTGCGCGCGGACTTCAAGAGCCCCACGCTGTCACGCCAGTACGTGGCCGAGGGCCGGCCGGTGAACGATCTGGGCTGGGACATCTACCCCGAGGGCCTCTACCAGGCGCTCAAGCGCTACGGGCGTGCGGGCCTCCCCATCTACATCACCGAGAACGGCATGGCGGACGGGAAGGGCGATCGCCGGCCCGGCTTCCTGCGCGAGCACTTCGAGGCGGTGGTGCACGCGGCCCACGAGGGCGTGGACGTGCGCGGCTACTTCCACTGGTCCCTCCTGGACAACTTCGAGTGGGCGGAGGGCTTCGAGCCGCGCTTCGGCCTGTTCCAGGTGGACTACAGCAGCCCGGACAGGACGCGGACGCCGACTCCGGCGGTGGCCACCTTCCAGGAGCTGGCGCGCGGCCTGGGACTCAACCCCCAGGCGCGCACGGACGACGCGGCCTAGTAGACGAAGTCCTGCTGGAAGGAGAAGCCCAGGCCCACGAAGGGGATGGCCTGGGACGTCTCCTGGCCGGCGCGGTAGCGGTGGCTCACGTGCCACGTCGCCGTGAGGAAGGCGGTGGGGTGGTTGAAGGAGGAGTAGCCTCCATCCTGGAAGGTGTAGGCGACGAGCGCGCCCAGCCGCATGTTGGAGTTGTTCGCGGCCTTCACGTCCTCGCCGGGCCGGAAGTTCTCCTCGTCGTAGAAGGGCAGGAGGTAGCGGAAGGTGGCGCCCAACGTCAGCGGGCCGGCGAAGTAGACGAGGTTCACCTCCTCCGTGAGCATCAAACCGCGGCCGGGGAGCAGGGTGTCCGGGCCGGCGTCGTACCAGAGCGTGTCCCCGTTACGCAGGCGCATGTTGAAGTAGTCGAGCGTGACGACGTTCTGGAGGGCGACCGGACCGATCTGGGCCTGCAAGGTTGGCTGCAGCATGGCGTGCCAGCCGGTGGTGCCGTAGGTCTGTTGGGACTCGGTGTTCGCGCGCTGCACCGCGTCGGAGTACTCGTCCAGCGGGGAGCGGAAGGACTGGAGCATGCCGGCGGTGCCGAAGAAACCGTAGGCATCCACCACGGCCTTGAGGTTGAAGATGGCGATGGGCTGCCAGTTCACCGTGGGCCCCACCGCCGTGTAGCAGGGGTTGAGGCGCACCTGGCCGCCCAGGCCCAGGAAGGTGTCTCGCCAGAGGATGTCCTCGCTCTGACCCAGACGCTGCGTGTGGCTGACGCGCACTTTGTACTCGGCCACCGTTGGATTGACGCCACCGCCGATGAAGTGATCGAGGTTGAGCCGCCGCGCGGGCATGCCGCTCAGCGGAGGCGCGGCGGGCGGAATCTCGGGGACATCCCGGGTGGGGCTCTGGGCCAGCGAGTTGGATGCCAGGAGCAGCAAGCCGCACAGCAGGGGACGGGCAGAGGCGGAGGAAGGCATGGGGCCCTCTTTCCTTCGTGGGGGGCTCCGGGGCATCGTGTGGACCGAAACGCGCCGGGGCCAGAATGATGGGGCCCCATGCTACATCAGGAATGAGGCGACCTTGGAAGCCACGGCCGCGGTGCTACCCAACGAGTCCAGACGGCTGGGCACGCTGGAGCAGCTCTATCTGACGTTCTTCTGGTTCTCCAGCAACGTGCACTGGGGAGCCATCCTCACCATCCTGGTGCAGTCACAGGTGCTCGTCATGGTGGGGGACGAGTCCAAGGGGGCCGGAGTAGGGACGGCGATCGCCATCGGCTCCCTCACCGGCATCCTCGTGCCGCCCCTGCTGGGCGCCTGGAGTGATCGGGTGCGGCTGCGCATGGGACGGCGGCGGCCCTTCATGGTGGTGGGCACGGCGCTCAACCTGGTGGCGCTGGTGGGGATGGCCACCTTCCCCTTCCTCGAGACGGACAGCCTGTGGGGCTTCACCGGCGCGTATTGGTTGTACGTGGGGGCCTACCTCATGGCCAACTTCGCCAACAACGTCGCCACGGCGCCCTATACGGCCCTCATGCCGGACGTGGTGCACCCGGATCAGCGTGGCTCCGTGGCCGGGTGGTACGGGCTGATGACGCTGCTCGGCAATGGCGTGGGCATGGGCCTCGCGAGCTCCATGGTGAGCCAGCAGGCCTCGCTGGGCGAGTTCCAGGGGCAGATCTACCGCGTCTATATGCTCATTGGCCTCATCCTGGTGGTGGGCGTGCTCATCACCGTGTTGGGCACGCGCGAGCAACCGCTCACCACCGAGCCCAAGCCCTTTGAGTGGGGCTCGTTCCTGAAGGGCTTCGTGGCGCCGTTCGGCGCGCGGGATTTCCGCTGGGTGTTCCTCACCCGGATGCTGATGTCGATGGGCGTCTTCAGCGTCCAGAGCTTCCTCCTGTTCTACTTGAGGGACGTGGTGAAGGACTTCTCGGTGTTCGGCCGGACGCTGGCCACGACGCCGGAGCTGGCCGTGCTGGGCGTGTTGGGCCTGCTGCTCCTGCTGGCCCTGCCCAGCACGGTGATCGCCGGAAAGCTCTCGGACCGGTATGGGCGCAAGCGCGTGGTCTACGTCGCCGGAGGCATCCAGGCGGTGGTGGCCGCGGGCTTCATCTTCAACGACAACTACCTGGCGGCGCTGTTCATCGGCGCCCTGTTCGGCGTGGGCTACGGGGCCTACGAGAGCGTCAACTGGGCGCTGGCCACGGACGTGCTGCCGGACATGGACGACGCGGCGAAGGACATGGGCATCTGGCACATGGCGTTGACGGTGCCGCAGTTCCTGGCCACCCCCGTCGCCGGGTGGTTGCTGGACACCTTCAATGCCTTCGGGAAGCAGGGGGGCCGGCCCACGATGGGCTACACCGTCATCTTCTCCGTGGCCATCCTCTACTTCGCGCTGGGCACCGTGTTCGTGGCCCGGGTGAAGAAGGCCCGCTGAGCACCTCCGTCCCGGTGCCCGGGCGGGCCGAGGGCGTACCGGGCGGGCAGGTGGGCCCATGCCGGGCCCGCTTCTCGCCGCCCCGGGCGGGCCGTCTGGTACTAGAGTGGCGCCCCGTGAGTCGCCTTCCGCCACTCCTGCTCGTTCTCCTGCTCGGCACGGCCTCTGGCGCGCAGCCGCCCTCCTCGGAGCCGGAGGCAGCGTCGCCCGCCGCGGAGCCTGCTCCCGAGGCCCCGGAGCCCGCTCCCGTCCTCACCGTCATCCTCCTTCCCCTGGAGAGCAACGCGGACGCCCGGGAGCAGGCCGCTGGTGTGTCGTCGATCCTCGTGAGCCGGCTCGCCGAGTCCTCCCGTCTCGCGGTGTCCACCGCGTCGGATCAGGAGGCCGTCCGCCTCGCGGGAGTCTGCGCCGCCGGCCCTTGCCCCGAGGCCGCCCCCGGCACGCCCGGCTCCAGCAAGGCTCGCTACGTCATCACCGGCCGGCTCGACGGTTTCGGCTCCCGCTTCGTCCTCACCACCCACCTCATGGACGCGGAGAGCGGACGCGCCCTGGGCCGGCCTCGAATCGAGGTCGCCGCGCGGGATGCCCTGCCTCGCGCCGCCGTGTCGGTCGCGGAGCAACTGCTCGCCATGCTCATCCCGGAGCCCACGGAGCGCGCGATCGCCAAGGCGCCCACCGTCACGAAGGTCCCCGGATTGGGCTCCTTCCTCCTCGGCGTGCGGTTCAACAACAGCCTCATCTCCAACCTCTCCACCTTCAACCCGGGTGGCGACGTGGAGATCGGCTTCCAGTTCCATCCCGAGTGGATCGTCTTCGGACAGGTGGGCCTCTCCTACGTGACGGCCCAGGGCACGGGGCGCAAGGGTGGCCTCAACGTCCTGCCCAGCGTGCTCGGCCTGCGCCACTACCACAACGTCGAGCACGCCTTGCGTCCGTACTGGGGGCTGGGCGTCGGCGTACAGCTGTCCTTCGGCGAGTTCGGCATCTTCCGGCAGACCGGCCCGCTGCCCACCGTCATCGGCTTCTTCGGCTGCGAGTACCTCATCGCCGGCCATTTCGGCATCCAACTCGAGGCCTCCACCAACCTAGCCCAGGCCATGCTCGGCCTCTCCGATGGGGGACTGGGCAGCGGCCTCAACCTCGAACTCAACGCCGGCATCGCCTGGCATTTCTGAGCCTGGAGCTCCCCACATGCACCCGCGCTGGCGTGTCCTGCCCCTGCTTGCCCTCCTCGCCGCTGGTTGCGAGGACCGTCCCTCTCAGCCCTCTCCCAAGGAGCAGGCCGAGGGCTACTACGTGAAGGGCACCACCGAGTACCTCCAGGGCAAGTTCGATGAAGCCCTGACCTCCTTCAACACGATGAAGGAGCTGTCCCCGGACGACCCCCGTCTGCCCGCGGCCATCGGCGAGGTCTACCTGTCCATGGGCCGCCTCAACGAGGCCTCCACCCAGTTCGAGCTCGCCCTCAAGCGTGATTCCAGGCGCGCCACCAATTGGAGCCGGCTCGGCTTCATCCAGGCCCAGCTTGGCAAGAGCGACGTGGCCCAGAGCTCACTGGGCAAGGCGCTCGCCCTGAACCCCAAGGACTTCAACGCCCTCGAGCAACTGGCGGAACTCCACGTCAAGCGCGGCGAGAAGGACGCCGCCGTGAAGCACTTCGTCCTCGCCGCCGAGGCGATCCCCGATGCCAGCAAGGCGCCCCTCGTGCTGCGCGCCGTCGACGTGCTCACGGAAGACGGGCGTCACGCCGAGGCCCTGTTGCTCCTGGGCGAGTGGACGGGGAAGGGAGTGCGGACTCCCGAGTTGCTCACCGCGCTCGGCGACGAGCAGGTGCGGGCGGGCGAGCTGCTCCGCGCCGCGGCGTCCTATCGCGATGCCGCTGCCGCGTCTCCCAAGGATCCCACGCTGTGGGAGCTCGTCGGGGAGATCTACTCGAAGCTGGAGAAGCCCCAGGAGGCGCTCGCGGCCTACCGCGAGTCCTTGCGCGTGAAGGAGCGCGCCGTCGTCCATGTGGCCATCGCGCGCCTCCACCTGAGCCGCGATGACCGCAAGGCCGCCGAGGAGGAGCTGGGGCGTGCGCTCGAGACCGTCTCCGGCTCGGACATCCATGAGCTCACCGAGCTGGCGGCGCTGCTCTCCACCTTCGACCGCAAGCCGGACGCCCTGCGCATCCTCTCCAACTTGAGCGCCGAGCCGGACCACGCCAAGGACCTGGACCTCCAGCTGCGCACCGCCACCCTGGCCCAGGAGCTGAAGGACGAGGCCACCGTTCGCACGGTGTGTGAACGGATCGCCAGCAATGGCGTGAAGCTCAAGAAGTGCCCCTGAGCAACGCCCGAGGCGGAAAAGTGCGGCACGCCCATCCGGTGCAATCCACTTGTCGCCGGCGACAAGTGAAAAAGGGGAGGGCGATTCCACTTCTCATCGATGAGAAGTGAAACGAGGCGGGCGCATTCCACTTGTCGCCGACGACAAGTGAAACGCAACAGGCCCATTCCACTTCTCACCGATGAGAAGTGAAACGGGCCTGGGACATTCCACTTCTCACCGATGAGAAGTGAAACGGGGGCTAGTGCTTTACGCCCGGCAGCTTGCGGTACACGCCGACCACCTGGCCGAGGATCATCGTCGAGCGGAAGTCCGCCTTGCTCACGTAGATGGGCTGCATGGTGGCGTTGGCCGGCTGGAAGCGGATGCGCTCGCCCTCCGGGTAGTAGCGCTTCACCGTGGCCTCGTCCTCGATGAGCGCCACCACGATGTCCCCGGCCTGGGCCTGCGGCGTCTTCCGGACGAAGAGGTAGTCCCCGTCGAAGATGCCATCGTCGATCATCGAGTTGCCCTTCACTCGGAGCGCGAAGACCTCGCGTCCCTGACCGCCCAGCAGGAAGCTGTCGATCCGGACCGAGTCCTCCACGTTTTCCTGGGCCAGCAAAGGGGCGCCGGCCGCCACCTTGCCCAGCAGGGGGATTTCGATGAGCCCCGATTCCTTCCTCGCTCCCAGGCCGAGCAACAGCCGCGCCCGCTTGGTGGGTACCAGCGACCGGCTCTGCTGCTCGCCCCGGTTGAGGTAGCCCTTGCGCTCGAGCGCCTTGAGGTGATCGTTCACCCCGTTGGTCGAGCGGATGTCCATCTCCTCGCCAATCTCCCGGATGGTCGGCGGGAAGCCCCGCGACTCCGTCTCCTTGACGATGAAGGCCAGGATTTCCCGCTGGCGTTCAGTCAGCTCTTCCATGCCTCGCTCCCTCGTCTGGTGGGTAGGCCACCGGCGCAACAAACTTTCAGTACCGCCATGCTCCCTGAACATACGTATAGAGTCAATTCGTTCAAGGATGAGCACGCACAATCCGTGTGGGCCCGCCGGTTCCGAACAGGCGCTGGGGTCGACCCCCTTCTGCGCGTAGACTTCCAGACACCTTGTCCGAGCCCCGACACACACTCCTGTTGGTCGACGACGAGCCCGACGTCATCGATCTCCTCGTGCGCATGTTCCAGAAGCGCTACCAGGTGCTCTCGGCCAATTCCGGGCCCGAGGCCCTGGGACTGCTGCGGCAGCACCGCGTGGACGTGCTCATCACCGACCAGCGCATGCCGGAGATGACGGGCATCGAGCTGGTGGCCGCCGCGCGTTCCGAGGGCATCGATGTCACGGCCATCCTCCTCACCGGCTACACGGATCCCGAGGACATCATCGCCGCCATCAACCGCGGCCAGGTGTACCGCTACATCACCAAGCCCTGGGACCTGAACGACCTGGTCATCACCGTGAAGAACGCGGTGGAGTACACCCAGTTGCGGCGGGACAAGGAGCGGCTGCTGCGCCAGCTCCACCAGCGGGTGGAAGCGCTCGGCGTCCTCTACGAGGTGAGCCGCGCCAGTGCCGGCGAGCCGCTCGGCTATGACGCCATCATCGATCGCGTCCTCACCGCGGTGTCGCGCGTGCTGCCCTACGACTGTGGGGCGGCCCTCATCGCGGTGGGGTGGGATCGCACGGCCACCCTGCGCCTGCGCTGCCAGGGCACCGTCGTCGGGGAGCAATCCCTGCTGGGCGTGAAGGAGTCCATGCTGGCCGCGTGGGGCCAGCGCTCGGGGCTGGTGCTACCCGAGGACCGTGTCATCACGCACGTGACGGGCACCACCTCGCAGGACGCCGCCGCCCCGGCCACCTGGGCCAGTCAGCTCACCGTCGCCCTCACGGTCGGGGGCCGCCCCGTGGGCCTGCTGTCGCTCTTCTCCCAGCGCTCCCACGTCTACTCCGAGGAGGATGGCGCGCTGCTCGACACGCTCGCCAACCAGACGGCGGATGCCATCCAGTCCCTGCGCGCCTCCGAGGAGGCCTCGCGCCAGCGGATCGATCGCATGGTCGAGTCCATGGCGGATGGCGTCATCCTCACCGACGAGAAGAATGAAATCGTCGTGCTCAACCCCGCCGCGCGCCGCCTGCTCGTGCTGGGGGAGGGGCCCGCCGCCCCGGATGCCAGCAGGCGGCTGCGCGAGAAGCTCGGGTTCGATCCCTTCGAGCTGGTGCGCGGCTGGGAGTACGGCGGCGCCCAGGTGCTGCGCGAGGAGCTGAAGCTCGACGAGCGCACCATCCACACCACCGTCACCCCGGTGAACGACGCGCGCGGGGTGCTGCGCGGCGTGTGCGTGGTGCTGCGCGACGTCACCGAGCAGAAGCAGCTCGAGGAGCGCAAGGACGAGTTCGTCCACATGGTGAGCCACGAGCTGCGCACGCCGCTCACCTCCATCTCCGGCTCGTTGGATCTGGTGCTCAACTTCCTGGCCAGCGACATGAACGAGAAGCAGCGCCGCTACCTGATGCTGGCGCGCGACTCGACGGAGAAGCTCAACGCCATCGTGGATGACCTGCTGGACCTGGCCAAGTTCGCCAAGGGCCGGCTGCGGATGAACTTCGAGTGGACGTACGTGGACGAGCAGGTGCGCCGCGCGGTGGAGAAGTACGGCCCCGCCTTCATGGAGCGGCGCATCAAGGTGTCCGCCGGCCTGCCGCAGCACGGCCTGCGGGCGCTGGCGGATCCCAACCGGCTCACCCAGGTGCTCAACAACCTGCTCACCAACGCCGCCAAGTTCACCCCCGAGGGCGGAGAGGTGCGGCTGGAGCTCAAGGCCACCTCGGCGGTGCCCGGCTACGTGGCGCTCACGTGCTGGAACAGCGGCGAGCCCATCGCCGAGGAGAACCTGGAGCGCATCTTCGACCGCTTCGAGCAGGCGCGCACCCAGGCCAACCGCACCGTGCGGGGCACCGGACTGGGTCTGGCCATCTGCCGCAACATCGTGGAGGCCCACGCCGGCCACATCTGGTGCGAGCCCTGCCACGACGGCGTGCGCTTCGTGGTGGTGCTGCCCGTGGAGCCTCCCGGCGAGTACCTGCGGCCGGACGGCCTGGACTTCACCCAGAAGCACAACCCCGAGCGGCGGGGTAGTCTGGTGCTCGCCGAGTTCGAGCCGGACATCGGCTACATCACCAAGGCCCTGCTGCGCGCGCGCGGTTACGAGGTGCGGCTGGCCCCCACCGCCGAGGAGTGCCTCACCCAGGCGCGCGCCCACCACCCGGATGCCCTGCTGGTGGATGCGCGGCTACCCGTCATCGACGGCCTGCGCCTGGCGGAGATCCTCCGGCATGATCCGGACACGCGGCAGCTGCCGTTGCTGCTCTTCTCCGCCTTCGACGAGCGTCAGCGCGCCTTCCGGGCCGGGGCGGATGCCTTCCTGCCCATGCCGCTGCAGTCCGACCGGCTGCTGGCCACCGTGGACTCGCTGGTGCGCGGCAGCGCCGGCCAGCACCACGGGCGCGTGCTGGTGGTGGACGACGACGAGAAGGTGGGCCTCATCTGCCGCGAGGTGCTGGTGAGCCACGGCTACGAGGTGCAGGTGGCCTCCACCCTGGAGGAGGCGCACCGGGCCCTGCGCGAGCGCCGCCCGGACGTGCTGCTGCTGGACGTGCAGCTGCCCGACGGGGACGGCTACCACTTCCTCTCGGAGCTCAAGGCCGAGCGCGCCAGCGGCTACATCTCCGTCATCTTCATCTCCGCCCACTCCGAGACGAGCGCCAAGGTGCGCGCCCTCAAGCTGGGCGCGGATGACTACCTCACCAAGCCCTTCGACGCGCTGGAATTGGGCGCGCGCGTGGAGATGGTGCTGCGCCGCAAGGAGCAGGAGCTGGGCGCCTCGCCCACCACGCAACTGCCCGGCTCGGGCGCCATCGAGCGCGAGGTGCAGCGCAGGCTCGCCGAGCGCCGGCCCTTCGCCTTCTGCTACCTCGACCTGGACAACCTCAAGGCCTACAACGACTACTACGGCTTCGCGAAGGCCGATGGCGTCATCCGCCAGACGGGAGATCTGCTGCGCGAGGTGTTCGGCCAGGACGGCCTGCCCGGGGACTTCCTCGGCCACGTGGCGGGGGACGACTTCGTCTTCGTCACCTCCCCGGACAGTGTGGACCGCATCTGCCAGCGTGCCATCGAGGCCTTCGATCGCATCATCCCGCTCTACTACGACAAGCAGGATCGCGAGCGCGGCTACATCGAGGCGGATGACCGCTACGGGGACAAGCGCAAGTTCCCCATCATGAGCGTGTCCGTGGTGGCGGTGCTGTGCGACGGGCTGTCCAGCGATCATGCCGAGCTGGCGCGGCAGGCCGCGGACATGAAGAAGCGCGCCAAGGCCATTCAAGGCTCCGTCTACCTGCGCAGTGATCGGGAGCTGGCGGTCATCCGGACGGCCACGGGATGAGGCTCTACCAGCAACTCATCCTCTTCATGCTCGCGGCCAGCGTGTTGCCCCTGGCGGCGGTGGGCTTCCTGCTGCTGTCGCGCGCCGAGGCGGCGCTGGCCGGGAGGATTGTCTCCGAGCAGCGCGTCATCGCGGAGAGCACCGCCGAGAGTGCTTCCTCGGAGCTGATGAAGACGGTGGATGCGCTGGCCCGCTCGGCGGAGCTCTTCAACTGGGAGAGCATCACCCCCGAGGAGTTCCAGGGCGGGCTGCAGCTGCTCTACGGGCAGTCTCCCGCCGTCAGCGCGGTGCTGCACCTGGATGCGCAGGGCATCCCGCGCGGCCCACCGGTGTATCAGGCCGCTGGCGACAGCGAGCACCCGGGCTTCGAGCCCTCCGCGACGCAGGCGCTCGCCCGGGCGGTGCCGGTGCAGACGCTGCGCCGTGGCAACAAGGGACAGGCCGCCCTGGGCCGCGTCTACGCACACGCCCTCAGTGGGCGGGCGGCCGTGGCGGTGGCGGTGAAGCTGGGGGATGGGGAGGATGCTCCCTTCGCGCTCGCCGAGGTCGTCCTCTCCGACCTGGAGGCCCTGCTGGCACGGCGTGCGCGAGGCAATCCGGGGTACATCCACCTGGTGGACACCACGGCCGGGCGCATCCTGGCCAGCTCCCTGTCGGAGCGCCGCCTCCAGCCCCTGGAGCCCGCGTTGGCCGCCCGGCTCGCCGCGGACGACACGCAGGTGCGCGGCTTCCGGGTGGACGCTCCCGCCCTCTGGGTGAGCGCCGCGCGGGTTCCCAAGGTGCCCGGTTTCGAGGTGGTGGTGGCCGTGGACGAGGACGTCGCCCTGGCTCCGGTGCGCGGCATGCGCCGCACGGTGCTGCTGTCCATCGGGGCCGCCTTCGTGGTGCTGCTCGGCCTGGGCGCGCTCTTCACGCGCCGGCTCAACCTCCGCCTGTCCCGGGTGGTGGCTGGCGCCGAGGCCTTCGGGCGCGGCGAGCTGGAGCGGCGTGTCACCGTGGATGGGGAGGACGAGCTCAGCGAGCTGGCCTCCACCTTCAACCGCATGGGCGCCGAGCTGGAGGCCGCACGCGCCCGGATGCTGCGCTGGAACGATGATCTCAAGCTCCGCGTGGACGAAGCCACCTCCGAGCTGAAGGCCGCCCAGGTCCAGCTGCTCGAGGCCCAGAAGCTCGCGGCCGTGGGGCAGCTCGGCGCCGGTGTGGCCCATGAGATCAACAACCCCCTGGCCGGCATCCTGGGCAACACCCAGCTGCTGATGCTCGAGCGCGACGAGAAGGATCCCGACTTCGAGACGCTGCGGAAGATCGAGCTGAGCGCCAAGCGCTGCAAGGAGATCACCCAGAACCTGCTGCGCTTCTCCCAGCAGCGGGCGAAGCCGGAGCTGCGCGCGGTGGACCTCAACGCCGTCCTGCGCGATGCGCTCTCGCTCACGGAGCATCAGCTCAAGGGGGAGGGGATTGCGCTCGGCACGGAGCTGGCCTCCCCCCAGGCGAAGGTGAAGGCGGATCCAGGGCACCTGTCCCAGGTGGTGCTGGCCCTGGTGTCCAACGCGCGCACCGCGATGATGAAGTCGGAGGCGAAGCGGCTCACCCTGCGCACCGGAGAGCGGGACGGGCGGGGCTTCTTCGAGGTGGAGGACACCGGCAAGGGCATCGCCCCCGAGCACCGCTCGCGCATCTTCGAGCCCTTCTTCACCACCAAGGACGTCTGGTCCAACGTGGGCCTGGGGCTTTCCGTGGCATGGCGGGTGGTCAGCGAGGCGGGCGGTACCATCGATGTGCGCACGGAGGTGGGGCAGGGCACCTGTTTCACCGTTTGGTTGCCGAAGGCGTGAGGCCCGGGCCCCGCCTGAGGTAGTTTAGGGGCTGTATGGACGCCCCCCGCTCCCCCCGGCGCAGTGCGCCCTTCTTCCTGGGACTCCTCGCCATCCTGGCGGCGCTGCCGCTGGGCTATTTCCTCTTCCTCCATCAGCCTCCCGCCCCTCCACCCGCGCCCGTGGTGGAGGCCCCGCCGCCCGTGGCCCCGCCACCCGTGGCCCCGCCCGAGAATCGCCCGATGGCGCTCGAGCTGAAGGAGATCCGCGGCACGGTGGAGGTGCGCCGGGGCGACGGTGAATGGCGCGCCGCCAGCGTGGGCGAGGCCCTGCAGCCCTCGGACGCGGTGCGCACCCGGGAAGGCGCCTACGCCGTCATCATCGGCGGCGAGGCCGTGGAGGTCCGCATGGAGGCCGGTGCCGAGGTCTCCGTGGAAGTCCTCACCCACTCGCTCACCCGATTCCTGCTCAACAACGGTATGACGACGGCCCGCGTCGACACGGGGTCGGGCCAGACCTTCGAGATGAAGGCCGCCGGCAGCGACGCCGAGGCCCGCAGCGAGGGCGGTACCTTCACCATGAACAACAACGGCGCGGGCACCGTGTCCCTGGCCACCCTCAAGGGCGAGGTCGCCTTCAGCGGTCAGCGCAAGGTCGTCATCGTCCGCGCCGGCCAGCAGTCCATCATCCGCCCCGGCCGCGCGCCCGCGGAGCCCACCCCCATCCCCACCAGCCTCCTGCTCAAGGTGAACTGGCCCGCCCACCCGCGGCGCAAGGTCGTCGTCTCCGGGCAGACGGATCCCGGCAATCAGGTGCGGGTGGGGGGTCGGCTCGTCCCCACCGACGAGGCCGGCCGCTTCTCCCAGGTCCTGCCTCTCCAGGAAGGCCAGAACTCCGTCCAGGTGCAGGCGGTCTCCGTGGGCGGTCTGCGCCAGGAGGAAGCGCGCGACTTCAACCTGGATACCACCCCGCCCTCGGTCAAAGTGGACCCGGGGATATGGGATGACCCGGGGGCCAAGGCTCAATGAGGGCAGGCGGACAGACGAGCGCCTCGATGTCCGGCCTCCCGGCCTCTGATTTGCACTGTCTCAAGAGCTGAGAGTCGTCCCAGTACCAAGGGCAATCCCGGGTGAAAGCCTGGGTGCGCAAAGCCGTGGGGCCAGAAGTGCGGCCGGCCATGGTTGCCGTGGGAACTGGCGCCAGGCGTGGCGCTTGGGGGGCTGTACCCGGGAGTGTCCTTGGGAGGGATGGGTCCATCTCCCCCGATGTGCAACCGAGGTCCCCCACGATGTCGCGAACGCTCATCCCTCTCGTGTGCCTGCTCCCCGCGCTGGCGCTGGGCCAGTCCACGGCACCGCTGACGGGCAGGACGCAGGTGGTCAACGACGGACCCGGGGATCAGACGGATCCCCATGTGAGCGGGGCGCTCGTCGCCTACACCCACCAGAGCAGCCTCAGCAGCAGTGAGATCCGCTACCACGATCTGCTCACGGGCGTGGACCGGGCCATCCCCACCGAGGGGGGTTATGACGCCCTGGCCGACATCAGCGGCAACACGATCGTCTTCACCCGCACCACCGACGCCGGCCGCGTCTTCCGCTTCGACGTGGGCGCGGACGGTGGCGCGCGGGAGCTCGCCCCGCGTTCCGGTGCGGAGCGGCGCGCGGCCACCCTCGGTGGTCGGACGGTGGCCTGGCAGGAGCTGGGCTACACCGCCGAGTCCCTCCCGCCGGAGATCTTCGCCTACCGCCTGGACACGCTCGCGCTCACCCGGCTGACGGAGAACACGAGCATGGATCGCTCTCCCGCCGTCAGCGCGGATGGCCGGGTGGTGGTGTGGACCCGGTGCGTCACCAGCCTCGACGGGTGTGACCTCTGGGCGGCCCGTGAGGTGGAGGGAGGCTACGCGGTCTCCCAGCTCACCGGGCCGGAGGGAGAGGAGTCCCTGCCCGACACCAACGGCGAGGTGGTGGCGTACGTGACGCGTTCCCTCGTCGAGGGCGTGTTGGAGTCGGACATCGTCTGGCAGCCGGTGGGCGGGGGCGAGGTCCATCGCCTCGCGCTCCCGGGCACGGACACCAACCCCAACGTGAGCGGTCCGCTCATCGCCTTCGAGCGGCGGGATGCGTCCAGCGCGACGCCCAACTTCGATGTCGTGCTGTACGACCTGCGCACGCAGACGTACTACCGCCTCACCGAGACGCCGGAGAGCGAGACGCTCAGCGACATCAGCATGGACGCGGATGGGCTGGTGCGGGTGGTGTGGACGGTGCGGCAGGGCGGCAACCTCAACGTCCACGCCTACGTGTTCCGTCTGCCGGCCGATTGCACGCGCACCCCCATCAAGGACGCCGCCGCCGTGTGCGCCTCGCCCGGTACGCGGTCGCTGCTGGGCTCGCTGGTGGTGAGCCGCTCCGAGGGAGCGCCGGAGGTGGTCTCCACGGAGTTCGAGAGCACGGGCACCGGTGTGCTCTGCGTGGACAACGGTTTCGAGGCGTCGCCGGCCACCGCGGGCTGGGTGTGGCTGGGCGTGGGCCTGCATGTGGGGCCGGATGAAATCCGGGAGGACGTCACGAGTCTGGCCCGCAGGGTGCCGCTCCAGGGCCGGCTCGCGCTGTCCGCCCAGGCGGCGGGTAGGCCCGGCAGTGCGTTCCGGGTGCGTCTCTACGGAGAGATGACCTGTGACATCGGGCCGCGGGAGGAGACGTCCCAGGAGCCGGAGGCGCGCTACGGCCAGCTCGTTCCCGCCCAGGTGGAATCCAGGCCCGAGGCGGTTGCCTTCACGCGGTACTTCGTCCCCAGCGGTTACGAGGGGAAGCACCTCCGGGGCGGTGACTCCGAGTCGGGTGGGACACCGGCCGCGGCGCCGCTGGAGGAGGTGCGTGTGGGCTGTGGTGCGGCGGGCGGCCCCGTGGCTCTGCTCGGGGTGTGGATGTTCGCCTCGTTGCTGCTCCGTGACAGGCGGGCCACCCGGGTGCGGAGCCCTGTCGTGTCGCGGCGATAGAATTTCAGGCACGGCAAGGTCGCTGATAAATTACCAACACTCTGAACTGTATCCTTCCAGTGTTGCTGCTCGTCGCCTCGGCGGCAGCGGCGGACACACTCGACATCCTGGGTCCGTCCGCGCCCGTCCCGCCCGATGGGTTTCCCATCGCCCTGGTGCGGCGGGATGGAACGGGTGCGCCCGTGTCGGCGCGGGGACTCTCCGTGTCGGCGAGCGGAGCCGGGTTGCGGCCCGGGCCCGAGCAGGAGCCCCTGTGGACGTTCGTCGTCGTCCCGGAGCCGGGAGCGAGGGAGGTGCGGGTGACCGCCGAGGGGGCGGGGCTGAGGGCCGAGGCGCGGTACGTGCTGGGTCCGCCGGCCACCCAGGTGTCGCTCACGGTGGAGCCTCCCGCGCCCGTGAAGGGGCGGGACAAGGAAGCGCGGCTCACGGTGCGGATGCTCCAGCCGGATGGCACGCCGGATGACACCGGGGCACCTCCCGTGCTGCGCGCCAACGTGGGCCGGGTGGAGGAGTTGGAGCGCACGGGGCCCGGGACGTGGCGGGCCCGCTATGTGCTGCCGGACACGCGCTACCCGGAGGTGGCCATCCTGGTGGCGCTCTCGGCCTGGCCCCACCCCCAGTCCATCTACGGCGCCTACGGCAAGGTGCTGGTGCCACTCGCCGCCTCGGTGGAGTTGCCGGGCCGCTCCGAGCCCAACGCGGATCTCTCCGCCACCATCGCCGGGACGACCTTCGGGCCGGTGAAGGTCGCGCCGGACGGGCGCTTCCGGCTGCCCGTCGTCGTTCCTCCCGGGCACAGCGTCGCGCAGCTTCGCGCGGTGGACGCGGCGGGCAACATGCGGCGCTCGAGGATGGATCTGGCGCTGCCGCCCACGGATGGGCTGGCGTGTGTCCTCAATCCGCAGCGGCTCCCGGCGGATGGCCTGTCGCGGGCGCGCATGCTGTGCGCCACCAGCGACGCCCATGGCCGGCCGGTGCAGGACGCGCGGGTGAAGGCCTCGGTCCGCCGTGGCGCCCTGAGCGGGCCCACGCGCGCCGCGGGTGGCCTGCTCGAGTGGATCTACACCGCCCCGAGCACCCCGTCGGCGGAGCCGGAGCGGCTGGTGGCCACGTGGCCGGAGCGGGGCACCAGTTCGCGCGAGGAGATTCCACTCTGGCTCGCGCAGGGGCCGGTGGCGAGCGCCGTCCTGTCGCTGCCCGAGACGGTGGTGCACCTCGGCTCGACGGTGGCCGTCACCGTCACCACGCGGGATGCCTCTGGCCAGCCGAGAGCCGGAGCCGTGGTGGTGCTCCGGTCCTCCGGGGGCACGTTCAGTCCGCCTCGCGAGGAAGCCCCGGGCGTGTTTGGCAGTGCGTGGACGTTGCCAACGGGCGGCGCGCCGGGGGAGACGGTGGTGGCGGTGCACGCGTATGGCCCGCCGGGCACGGAGCCGGCGCGCCTGCGTGTCTGGGCGGAAGGCGGCGTCCTGTCCGCGGGCGTGACGGATCTGGCCGGTCTGCCGGTGCCGGGGCAGCCGCTGCGCGTGGGCGGCGAGGAGCGGGTGACGGGCGAGGACGGGACGGTGGTGCTTGGCCCCGTGCGTCCGGGCCGGGTGGAGGTGGTGCACGGCCTGTGGCCCGGTCTCCGGGAGACGGTGCACGTGGTGGCGGAGGGTGGGCCGGTGTTTCCGCTGGAGAGGCCCCTCACGGACGCCCGGGTGGAGCGGACGGTGCGGCTCGCGCCTCCCGTGCCGGTGAACGTGCGGTTGAAGGTGGAGGGCCCGCGCGTCACGTTCTGGATGGAGGACGCGTCGGGCCGGGTGTTGCAGGGCCGCGAGGCCCACGTGGCGCTGTCCGCCGGTCAGCGCGGTGCCATCGAGGTGAAGGACGGGCGCGGCAGCTTCCGGGTGACGCATGAGGGGCCGGTGAGTGTCTCGGTGGCGGACGTGGCCACCGGCGTCACCGCGCTCGCCGAGGTGCGGCCTTGAGGTGGGCCGTGTGGGCAGTGTGCCTGGGTTTCCTCCTGCTGCCGGGTGCGGTGCGCGCCCAGCTGGCGAGGGCGGAGTCTCCGGAGCTGGCGGCGGCCATCACCGGGCGCGTGTGCCTTGACCTGGACGCGGATGGCCGGTGTGCCCCCGAGGAGCCGGGCCTGGCCGGGGTTCGGCTGGTGCTGGCCACGGGCCGCGAGGTGCGCACGGACGCACGGGGCCGCTACCACTTCGCCGAGGTGGACGCGCGCGGGCCCGATACGACGGGCGGAGTGCACCTGCGGCCCGGCCGGCAGCGCCTGAAGGTGGATGCGCGCACGCTGCCGCCCGACAGCGTGGCCACTCCCGAGGCCGTCACGGTGGAGGTGCCCTGGGCCGCCGTGGTGCTGCAGGACTTCGCGGTGCGAGCCCTGCCCGAGTCCACGTCTTCGCTGGCGCTCGCCTATGACACGACGCCTCCCTCCGCGGCGGCGGTTCCGGGTGGGGTGGACTTCGTCGTGGCGGGGCATGCCTCGCCGGGAGACGAGGTGATGGTCGGCGGCCTCCAGGCGGAGGTGGACGCGCGTGGCGACTGGCGTGCGCACGTCCGGCTCGTGCCCGGGGAGAACGTGCTGTCCATCACCGCCTTCGGGACGGAGTCCACCCTGCGCCTCTTCCGTCAGCGCATCGACGTGGTGTCGCGCGAGGGCGGCCTGCTCGTCATTCCTCGCGAGGCCGAGCCGGCCGGAGTGCTGCGGCTGCCGGGCAGCAGGGACGAGCCACCGGCGAGTGGCCCCTCCTCGTTGATGGCCGAGTTCCCCGCGGGCACGCGCGTGCGCTCGTCACGGGGTGAGGTGACGGTGGGGCCCGAGGGGTCCGTGCTGGTCCCGCTGGTGCTCGACCCGGGCCGCAACCAGGTGGCGCTGGAGGTGCAACCACCCGGCGAGCCGGCGCGGTCGGTGGCGCTCCAGCTGGAGGCGGTGCCCCGGCCCTTCGCGGTGGGGTTGCTGGACGTGGAGGCCACGTTCTCGCCGTCCACGGGGGATTTCCGGCTGCGAGGGCGCGGCGCTGCCCATGGTGAGGCGCGCCTGGGGCCCTTGTCACTGGTGGGAGAGTTGGATCTGCGGGACACCGACGTGGACCTGCTGAGGGATCGGCCGGTGGCGGACTGGCTGCGTCCTCGTATTCCGCGGCTGGACCGGGCGCCGGATCCAGACCAGGCCATCGCCGAGTGGGGAGACACCTCCGTGGGCCTCACGCCCAACCCCACCGAGAGCCGGCTGCGGCTGGAGGTGCGCCACGAGCGTTTCGGCCGGGTGGGCCTGGGGACGTACCGGGCCTATCAGTCGGAAGGGGAGGTGGGCCGCTACCACCGGCCCCTGTTCGGCCCCTTCGCGGAGCTGGAGGCGGAATGGGGCTCGCTGCGCGCGGGCGTGAATGCCTTCGCCGGTGGGCTGGCGGATCCCACGCGCATGCTCGCCGCCCTGCCCGCGTACGAGGAGCTGCGGAGCACCGGCGGCAGCCTCTACTACCTGGGCTCGTCGCCGGTGGCGGAGGGCTCGGAGTTGCTGCGCGTGGAGTTGCGCGACGGCCTCACCGGGCTGCCGCTCGCCGAGCGCCACCTCATCCGGGGCCGGGACTACGACATCGACTACACGGCGGGCCGCATCCTGCTCGCGCGGCCGTTGTCCCTCATCGCCGGCGAGCCGTTGCTCCGGGCGGCTCCGTTCACGGCGGCGCCGGAGCCCGTCCTCACCGTGCAGTACGCCGCGTTGCAGTCGGGTTCCCCGGCGGATGCCGCGGGCGGCGAGGCTTGGACGGAGTGGCGGGGCGGGCGGGTGTCCGTGTCCGCCGTGCGCGAGCAGCGCGAGGGGTCTCCCTTCCTGCTCCTCTCCGGGCACGCGCGCACCACGCTGGGTGGTTACACGCTCATGGCCGAGGTGGCGCGGAGCCGGGGCTCGGCGGTGATGGCGGATCGCTTCGGCGTCTCGGACGATGGCGGCCTCAGCTTCCTGCGGCCGGACGAGGACGAGCCGGCGGGCGGCGGGGACGCGCTGGGGCTGCGCCTGCGCGGGCCGGGCCTCTTCGGCACGGGCTCCGTGGACGCGGCCTTCCGCCGGCGGACCGCGGGGTTCTCCGATGGGACGCACGCGGACACCCAGTCCTTCCGCCAGTTCTCCTTGCGCGCCGTGCAGCCGTTGGGGCCCTGGCGGCTCACGCTGCTCGGGGACGATCGGCTCTCGGCGGATCCGCGGCGGCCCTTCGCGGAGGGGCTGTTGGGGGCGCGGACATTGGGCGTGGGGTGGGGCTACACCGGAGAGCGCTGGGGCGTGGAGCTGAGCCTCCGGGACTCCCTCCTGCGCGCCAGCGAGGTGCCCGGCGAGGGGGCGCTGCTCGAGGGAGGGCGCACGTCCGCGGGGCTGCAGGGCCACTTCGTGGTGAATGACTGGCTGCGCGTGTCGGCCGGCCACCGGCAGACGCTCCACCAGCGGGGCCTGGGGCCGGGCAACGTGGATGACAGCTTCTCCTCCGCGGGCGTGGACGTGACGGTGGGCGACGAGGGGGTGGTGGGCGTGCGTGGCGGCTGGGGTCCCCAGCTGGGCCCGCTGGCCTGGGTACAGGGCACGTGGCGCCGGGGCCAGGACGTCTATTACGGCAGCCACTCGGTGGACGTGGACGGGCCGGACTTCGGCGCCAGCCGCGCGGTGAGCGGGGCGAGCACGGAGCTGGGGGACGGGACGCGCCTCTTCGTGGAGGACGTGGCCTCGCACGATGCCAATGCCGTGCGTCTGGCACGGGCGGTGGGCTTCCAGCAGACCGTCTTCGGCGCGTTGAACGTGGGCGCCCGCTATGAGCGGGGTCTGCGTCATCCCCTGGAACTGCCGGGCTCGCTGCGGCGCGACGTGGCGAGCCTCTCCGGGCAACTCCTGTTGGAGCGCTTTCGGGCCGATGGACGCATGGAGCTGCGCTTCGAGAGCGGTACGCCCGTGCGCGGCTCGACGGAGCCGGTGGATCGCATCCAGGCGGTGATGGCGCTGGCCTCGGAGGCGGTGCTGCGCGAGGACCTGACGCTCTCCATGCGGATGAACTACGGCCGCACGTACCAGCGGGAGAGCAGGGAGGCCGAGGCCCGCCTGCTCGAGGGCTATGCGGCGCTCGCCTGGAGGCCCGGACCCTTCCTGCTGGTGGCGCGCTACGGCCTCACCCGCGAGCTGCTACCCGGTGAGCGCTCCATCTTCGGGGAACGTGGTCAGCAGATAATTTCACTGCTGCCGGCGGTGCGGCTGGGAGACCGCTTCGCGCTCGCGGCGGGGTTGCACGCGAGCCGCAGTACCTACGACGATTCCGCGATATGGGTACTCACCGGATCGTTGCGCCCGTCGGTCCGGGTGGTGGGGGGGCTGGAAGTCGCGGTGGAGGCCGCGGGGCGGTCGGTCGCGCCCGAGGGAGAATCGTTGGGTTCGCTACGCGGCGAGGTGGCGTACCGGGTGGACGAACGGCTGCGGGTGGCCGCGGGCTATACGCTGCTGGGGTTCACCGGGACGGGCTTGCCGAAGGAGGCAAATGATGGGACCGACAGGCTCTATCTTCGGGCGGAGCTGGCGTACTAGGTGGGGCGTGCGTGTGCGGCTCCTGTCCTTGTGCGTGCTCGCGGGACTGATGATGTTCGCCGCCGCCAGCGCGCATGCCGACTGGCGCACGGACCTGTCCCTGAAGGAGCAACCCAACGAAGTCCTCGAGGTGTGGGGACCGGGGCGCTTCTCGGTCGGACACGGACAAGGGGCCTACCTGTTCGTGGACGGCGGCGTCGCGCGAGCCATTGATGGGGGCTCGTCCACCACCGCCTCCGCAGGCACCTACTACCAGCAGCCCGAGGACTGCTTCATCTCGGTCAGCCAGGATCCGGGGGGGCTCCGGACCGCGGTGGGGGCGGATGGAGTCCCATGCGGACCCAACGGACAACCCATCGAACCGACGTTCGTGGGCTCCGTCGAGCAGTTGAAGCACGCGCAGGGGGGCGGAGCCGTGGCGGTGGTGGATTTTGGAGGCACGACGGGCAAGTTGCTCTACGTGTCGAACAGGAGCCTCTACGACTCCGCTCCCTTCTATTCGGTTCCCATGGATAGCTCGACGCTGCGCTCCCTCAGTGGTGTGCTCGGGGTGACGCGGGTGGGCAGCACGGTCTCTGCTCTCCTCGGCACCACGACGGACAATTCGGGCGTCTACTGGATCGATTTCAACAACCTCAACTGGGCGGAGCTCCGGACCCAGACGGGTTTGCCGCCCGCCGTCGTGCAGGCGATCGATGTGTTCCCGGTCAGCGAGCCGGCGAAGCCGCCCGCTCCCTATGCCGTGGTGGGCACCCAGCACGCGCTGTTGCAGGGCTCACTGGCTTCCGTGGAGCCGATCCGGCCGGTCCTCCAGCTCGAGGATGACGCGGGCGTGCGCGGCGTCGCCATGAACGTGGGCGCTGGAGGCGACGCCGGGGTGGGCTTTGGCATGGCCATCGTGCAGCTGGCGGACGGTAGCAGGCAGGTGATGAGCCCGGTACCCATGCTCTCGGCCACGAAGGCGGGGACCGTCTGGCGGGTCCGGAGCGTTCCAGAGAGTGTCGTGAGGGCTCCCTTGAAGGCGGTGGCCTGCGCGGAGGCAAGTTACTGCGTCTTCTCCGCCGACAAGGCCGGTGAGGGCAATCTCTTCATCTACACCAACGGCGCGGGTCCGGAGCTGGCGGTCACGGTCTCGAACGGGGGCGTGGTGGACGCCGGGAGCTCCGGGACTGAGACCGTGGTGATGCTCGACGAGGGCGGGCGCTACCAGCTCACCTTCGCGGCGAATGATCCGGATGGAGATCCCGTGCTGGTGACGTCCGCCGCCCCGCCGGGGGGAGCCACGGGGGGATGGACGGCGGTGCGCGATGCCAGACAGCAGCCGGGGGACCCCGAGCTCTGGGACGTCACCACCGCCGCCGCTTGCGAGACCCGGAGTCTGGGAAGCTTCACGGTCTCCGCCTCGGATGGTCTGGCCCGGCATGAGGCGCACGAGACCGTCAACGTGTACGTGAAGCACGCGCGGCCGCCGGAGCCGCCCACGGTGGTGTTCGCCGATGGGGGCACCGTCCCGAGCAGTGGGGCCTTGGGCGAGTTGATACCGGGAGGGCCGCCCCTGGCGCTGCGGATGGTCGGCGGTGGCACGACGGCCGCGGGCTGCGTGATTCATCCGAAATGGGAGCCGCTGTTCTCGGGCACGGGGGTTCCGTCGCTGGAGCAGGATGGAGGCACCGCGGTGATCACACCGCCGGCCATGTACTGTTCTCCGACGGCCGGGAGCTTCGGCTTCCAGCTCAGTGTCACGGACGACGGGGGCCTCTCCAGCTCCAGGACGTTCAACGTGAGCATGGCGCCCTGGGGCAGACCGAACGCGGTCTTCGGCGCTGGGTCGGAAGAGGAACTCATCGCGGGCGAATCGCGAGACCTCGAGCCCCTGCAACCCATTCATGTCTGCATGGATGGAACCTCTCCCTCCCCGGAGGTGGCCACCCGGTGGATCGTGGCGCTGTCGGATGGCGGCGTACCGGGTGACGGCCTCTCGTTCCATGAGGAGAGCGGGCGGTTCGTGGTGGAGACGTCGGACTGTATCGACATGGACCTGGTGGTCTCCGCCCAGCACCACCTGGTATCCGACGAGGAGCTCACCGGACCGGTCTCGGAACACCGAATGCGCGTCCGTACCGCGTTGATGGACTTCGCCGCGGGCTCGCTCCTGCTCGATCCGGAAGTGGACCCCTCGGGCGGGTTGCGGGTGGGCGTGGACTCGAACCTCAACTGCCCCGCACGTCGTGGTCTGGACGCGAAGGTCTGGCTCGAGCGCCAGGATGGCAGCCCCCTGCGGGAGCCGGTGACGGTGCCCATTCCCGGGACATGGGAGGTTCCCCTGGGGACGGGGTGCGGCCGGCCCGTGGTGTTGAATGGATTCATGGAGGACGACGCGAGCCAGCGCTCCGCGGTGCGCCAGCGGGAGGTCGCGACACAGCGGGTGGACGTGGGGCTGGCGCCGTTCTCGGAGGAGCCCGTCCTGGTCGCCCGGTGTGGAGAGCCGGCCCGCGCCACGCTGACGCAGACCTTCCCGCCAGGCGCCTGCCAGACGCCGGAGGTCACCTGGGTCCAGCAGGCGGATGGAGGCCCCGCGCTCGAGCAGAAGGAGCTGTCGGGCGCCACGGTGTCCCTGGCCACGCGGGACACCCGGTTGGATTCGCTGGTGGGCAGGTCGGTGGTGATGCGGGTGACGGCGAGCGCGGGCCCGGACAACGAGGCCTCGCATCTGCTCACCCTGCCCATCACCGTGGACCCCTTCGTGAAGGTGCGCCGCCGCACCGAGCTGCCCGCCGCCTCGGAGACGGGGCTCGTCGGCGTCTCGGTGGAGCTCGTCAACACCACCCCCTGCGAGGTGACGGGGGTGCGCTACGTGGAGCGCCTGGAGGGCCTGACGTACGTGGAGGGCAGCGCGAAGTTCGACGGCCAGCCCATCGAGGCCACCTGGGAGTCGGGGGCGCTCACCGTGACGGGGTTGACCCTGGCGGGCGATGCCACCGGGAAGCTCACCTATGTGGCGCGTCCGCACCTGGTGGGCGACCGCCGCATGGAGGGCGACGCCTGGCTGGGCGGCGAGCTCATCTCCCTGCGCGATGATCCGGGTCCGGTGCCGGACTCCGGTTGTGGCTGCTCCGGCTCGGGTCCGGGCCCGGTGCTGTTCGCGCTCGGGGCGCTGGTGGCGGCCGTGCGCCGCCGCCGCGCGCGTCCTACAGGCCGAAGCTGATGCGGTTGCGGCTGCTGGTGCCCGGCTCGTCGCGCCGCTCCTCCAGCACGCCGATCAGCTCCAGGCCCCGGAGCGTGGCCAACACGCCGCGCTCGGGCAGTTCCGTGATGGACAGCAGGTCCGCCACCGTCTTGCTGCCGTCCGTGTAGGCCAGCAGGAGCGCCTGCGGTCCCTTCAGCTTCAGCTCGTGCAGTCCGTAGGGCGGGGCCGCCGCGGGGAAGAGCCGGCGCGAGCGCGGCATGTGCTGGCGCAGCGTCTCCAGCGGTTCGGAGCGCAGCACGCCCTCGAGGATGAGATCTCCGGGGAACACCGACAGCTTCACCAGGCCCGAGCGGGGTGGACGCGTGGGGCTGAAGCCGTAGGCGCCCTCGGTCCACGAGAAGGTGGACCAGAGGATCTCCTTCACCTGCTCCTCGATGAGCTGCGGGTATTTGCGCGTGTCCAGCAAGCCCAGGCGCATCATCGCGTCGCTGGTGCGCAGGTTCTGCTCGCGGGCGAGCGCGGCCACCTCCTGCTGCTTCGCTTCCGGCAGCACGCCCCGGCGCACGCAGAAGCGGCCGAACCGCTCATGGGCGAGGTTGGAGGCCGCGTACACCGGGCGGCCCGCCTCGAAGTAGACGACCTTCAGCACGGAGCCCTGCTTGAGCTTGAGCTCTCCGCTGTGGCGCGCCTCGTAGTAGGCGTTGAGCAACCGGGGAACGCTGGTGTTCTTCAGGTCTCCGGAGAGTGACCACTCGGGTGGGGGACGGCGGCCAGGGCCGGACATGGCCGGCTTGCTCCACACCTTCTCGCGCTCTCCGAAGGGCAGGGCGAGCCCGGGCTCGGGATCCGGGGACGTCTCCTGGGCCGCGTCGGGTGCTGGCGCGTCGGCGGTGGGCTCGAGTGCCTCCAACGCCTCGAAGACCTCGGTGGCGGGAGGTGGTGCCGGCGCGTCGGCGACGGGCTCGAGTGCCTCCAGTGCCTTGAGCTCCTCGGGGGCGGGGGCGGTGCTGGCGCCTCCTCTATCTGCTGGGCGAGCGCGTCCAGCGCCTGCAGCTCCTCGGAGGACAGCGCCATGGTCGGCGTCTTGCCGTCCGCCGCGAGCTCCTCCAGTCCATCGAGCTCCTCGACGAGGTCCTCCGTCTTGAGGGTGACGGGGGCCACCCCCTGGCCGAAGGCAGGCGCCTGCTCATCCGGGCCGGGCGTGGCCTCCGCCTCGGGCGCGGTCTCGACGCCGGGGGCTGTCCCGGCCTCGGGTTCGGCCTCGGCCTCGGGTTCGGTCTCGACTTCGGGGGCCGCCTCCAGCTCGGGCGCGGCCTGGTCCGGGGCTTCTTCGCCCAGGGGATCCTGGGCCTCCTCGACGAGCGCGAGCCCCTCGATGACGGGGGTATGCTCCTCGGGAGGAGGGCTGAAGACGGGCTCGTCGTCGCTGGAGGCGAAGCCCGGCTCGTCCTCGGGGGAGGTGAAGACGGGCTCGTCGTCCATGTCCAGCAACGCGGCGTCCTCGAAGACCACCACCTCCTCCTCATCGGCGTCGGACGGAGGGAGCGACAGGGGGCGGGTGAGGCCGCAGAGTTGCTCGACGGACTCCAGCAGTTGCAGCAGCTCGAAGGGCTTCTCGAAGAAGGCGCGCGCGCCGTGGACCTCGGTGGCCTCACGGGCGAAGCGGTCTCCCTTGAAGACGCCGCTGACGGCGACGGCGGGGATGGCGTGGTCCCGGAGCGCGGAGAGCACGGCGCTGCCCCTCATGTCGGGCAGCAGCAGGTCCACCACCGCGGCATGGAAGGCAGCCGGGCGCAAGAGGGCGAGCGCGGCCTCGCCGGTATGGACGGCCGTGGCCTCATGACCGCGGCTTTCGGCCGCGGCGACCATGAGGGAGGCGAGTTCGGGGTGATCCTCGACGATCAGCAGTCGCGCCATGGGGGGTGGGCACCATACCATTCGATTCATGGACGTTCAGGGCTTCCACCATCTGGCCATCCAGGTTCGGGACGTAGAAAAGGTCACGGCTTTCTACCGGGAGGTGCTGGGCTTCGCTGAGCTCAAAAGGCATCACCGGCCGGATGGCTCACTGCGCAGCATCTGGGTCGGGGTGCCGGGCGGAGGATTCCTGGCCCTGGAGGAGGTGACGGGGGAGCCCGAGCCGGGCCCCTTCCGGAACGAGCAGCCGGGCCTCTTCCTGCTGGCCTTCCGCATCTCCAAGGCCGGACGGGCCGGGGCGGTGGAGGCCCTGGCCCGGGCGGGGGTGCCGCTGGAGCACGAGACGCGCTGGACGGTGTACGTCCGGGACCCCGAGGGGAACCGGGTGGCGCTCAGTCACCATCCGGAGGATTGAGGGCGCAGGCTCGCCTTGCGGAAGGCGGTGGGGGGCGGCTACAAGCCGTGCCGTCATGCGCCTGGGCGAACTGCTCCTTCAGGAAAACGTCATTACCCCCGAGGCGCTGGAGGAGGCGCTCGAGTCCCAGGTCGTCCACGGCGGGCGGCTCGGGACGAACCTCGTCGAGCTGGGGCTGCTGTCCGAGCAGGAGCTGGCCCGGTTGTTGGGCCAGCAGCACAACGTGGCGTCCGCCTCGGGCGAGATGGTGCCGGATCCGCGCGCGCTGGAACTGGTGGATCTCAACGAGGCGGACGAGAAGGACTTCCTCCCGATGCGGGTGGACGCCACGCGGATGAGCGTGGCGGTCATCAACCCCCAGGACATCGAGACGCTGGACGCGCTGGCCTTCAGGACGGGCAAGCGCGTGGTGCCGGTGGTCATCCCCGAGTTCCGGATGAACCAGCTGCAGCGGCGCTACTGCAAGGCATTCCGGGCGATGCGGGCCATCGACATGAATGCCGTGCGGCCCTCGCGCGCGCAGCAGGAGGCGGAGAAGGCCGCCGAGGCGGAGCAGGCCGGGGATCTCATCAGCGAGGAGGAGTTCCAGTCGCTCTACGCGCGGGCGCTCACGGGGGGTGGTGCGCCCCCGGGTGCGGAGCCGGTGTTGGACCTGGTGGAGATGGTGGAGGAGGAGGCCCCGGCGCCGATCGTCGAGGGGTACGTGACCGAGGCGCCGGTGGAGGCGCCCCCCCTGGAGCTGCCGGAGCTGCTCGTGCCGGAGGCGCTGGTGCTGGACGAGGCGCCGCCGCCCGTGCCGCCCCAGGTGCCCGCGGTGGCGCCGCCGAAGCCGCCGCCTCCTGTCGCGGCGCCGCCCCCGGTGGCGCCCGTGCGGCCGCGTGCGCCGGTGGTGGCTCCGGAGCCGCCGCCCACGCCGCTCACCTTCGCGGAGGCTCAAGCGGAGCTGGGGCGCAGCCTGGATCGCGAGCAGGTGGCCACCACGGTGTTGCGCTTCGCGCTGGGCAAGTGGAAGCGCAGCCTGCTGTTGAGCGTGCAGGGCAACCTGGTGACGGGTTGGCGGGGCATGGGGAAGGGAGTGCGCGAGGCCGCGGTGAAGCGCATCGGCATTGGCCTGCAGGGGCCGAGCACCTTCCGGCTGGTGAGGGACACGCGCTCGCACTACGTGGGCCCGGTGCGCCGGGACGCGGCCTCGGGCCTTTTCTACAAGCTGCTGGGTGGGGACTACCCGACGACGGCCGTCATCCTCCCGCTGCTGGTGCGCGGCAAGCTGGTGCACCTGCTGTACGTGGACAACGGGCCCGGCCAGCTCACCCCGCCCGACGTGGGCGAGTTGCTCATCCTCTCGCAGGGCGTGAACCGCTCGTACGAGGCGATGATCCGGCGCCGCAAGAGCGCGTGAGCCTCCGCCCGACCGGGCCGGTCAGGGTTGTCCCTGGCGGCCGCGCAGTGCGCGTGCGATGGCGTCGAAGGCCTCGGCTCCGACGGAGTCCTCGGGGCGGTTTGCCTCGATGACCGCCGCGTCTTCCGGCTGCCCGATGTGCTTCAGCAGAACTGCGGCGCCAAAGGAGCAGTTGGGCGAGACTGCGGGCACGAGGTTTCTGGCCAGGGTGCGCAATTCAGCGCGAGTCTCCTCCGGGAGGGCGGGGAGGACCCGTTCCTTGAACAGCAAGAACAAGGCGAACAGGCGGTCACAATAGTACGCGGCCTCTCCTTCCTGGCTCGCGGCCTTCTCGAGCAAGGCCGTGGCTGCGGAGATGAACGAGGGCAACGTCGAGGCCAGCGCATCGGGCAGATCCGCTTCGAGAACCGTGATGACCCGTGTCTTGTCCTCCATGGAGACCGAGGGGGAGCGCACCCATTCACGGAGCTCCTCCGGAGTCTTCTCCAGAAGCACGAGCAGGCCAGGCAGTGAGCCGTGAGCCTTGGGGCCGAGCTGTGCCAGGCTTCTGCGGACGGTGGAAATCAGGTCCGGGTGGCGTTTCTTCCACAACGCTTGCGTCACCACGTTCACATCACTGAGTTCCGGCTCGGTTGCGGCCAGTCGCTCCAGCTTTCGGACGAGCGCGGCCCGTGCTTCCGTGTCCTCGATCCGTCCCAGTGCTCTGATGATTTCCTCGACGACGGACTCCCCGTCGTAGTCCCCCCGGGCCTCTTCGAGCGTGAGTTGCTGCTCCAGCCGCCTGACACCTGCTGCCCCGCCAAGCTCACCCAGACCGAAAGCCGCGGCTTGCCGTGCTCGCGCATCCTCCTCTTGCAACATCTTTTCGAGCAGAGCCCTCGCCTGCGGTTCCGCGCCGAACCTTGAAATCAACTCACGCGCACGGTCCTCCTCGCCCCACATGCACGCGTCGATCAGTTCGTCCTGGAGCTGTGCCGTGGTTGTCGTATGAGCCATTCTCTGCCTGGCCTTTCATGGGAAGCTGACGCCCGGAGGCACATACCGCCGGACCAGGGTGCCATCGAGACGGTACAGCTCATGAATGGCCCCCTTGTCCGCCCGGACCATGGAGTCGAAGGCATCCAGCTCGCGCTGCAAGTCCCGGGAGTTGGAGACATAGTTTGTATTGTGTCGTACTCCGTCAGGCCGGATCGAAGAGACATCGGGTCTTCGGAAACCGACCCCCTTGGTGGGCATCCGGTCGCGGACCTCGACTTTGCCGGCATTCTGCTGGGGTTTGTTTTTCCTCAAGTCGGTGTGCCCAACCGCCTCGCGTCTGGCCAGTTCCTCCTCGATGGCCTCGTTGTGGGGCGGATTCTGCCGGGTATGGGGCTTGCCATAGCGGGTGGAGAGCTTCGGTCCGCTGCCTGAATCGTTTCCTCCACCATTCATCATCGCGCAGGTCGCGAGTTCGCCGCAGAGGGACGCGGCGGAGGTTCCAGCGGCCACCCCGGTGACGAAGAGGGTTCCATCGGCCACTACCTGCGCCGTGGCAATGGACTCCAGGGCGGGCCCACCTGCTGGCGCATGACGGAGGGGGCTGAGCAGGGTTTCCAGTCCTCCCTTGGGCACCTTGGGGAGCACCTGGGGGAGTCCGAGGCTGGCGACGACCACCAGGACTCGCAGGCCCGTGCCTCCAATGGACTTGCCGAAGCGCTCGGCCGCGGCTTCCAGCTCCTGGGGCGTGGTGGCGGCCTCGGCTTCCCGGTAGAGGTGCAGACACGCCATGGCCACGCGGCTCAACTCCACCAGACCCACCAGCAGAGACAGACGGACCGTAAGGGTGGCCGCGAAGGTTTTCGAGAAGAACGGTTCGGGCGCCAGCCAGGCGGCGAAGTACACCAGCACCGAGAGCGAGACGCTGGCCAGGAAGGCCGGAGCACTGAAGAGCTCCTGGGCCGCCTCGCGGATGCCGTCGTCCATGTAGCGGGTCGAGAGCTTGAGGGCGGCGAAGAGGCGGCTCGACTCCAGGGATTCGGGCAGAGGTAGGGGCGCGGGTCCGTATTGGGAGAGGAACTCCCCACGCAGCCGCAGTTCCCACGGGGACGGTGGCCCCTGGGTCAGGCGCGTTCCTTCCGTCATCAGCCGCAGTCGAGCATGGGCCGGAGGCCGGAAGGACCCGAGGGCGGCGAGCAAAGGGCGTACGTCCTCCACGCCCAGCTTCTCCATGCCCGGCTGGGGCGGCGAGGCGGGAAAGGAGAGCCGAAGCAGACCTCCGGGCAGTGTGTTGATGAGTACCGGCGGACTCGCTGCTTCCTGGGCCTGCTGGAGGGGGGGCAGTGCGCTCTTCCGTCTCCTGGAGGCGGCTCGCGGGTGGTTCCGGGCGCGCCTCAAGGTCTGCCGAGCCCCGTACGTGTTGCTGCGCGGGGTCCGTCGGGAGCTGCGATCGAGAAGTCGCGCACGCAGCGCAAAAAGCGAGGCCCGAGAGCAGGACCAGGCGGAGCAGGAAAGGGCTCCTTCTCATGCGGGTCGGCTCATAGGGGGGGTCCCTACCGAACCGGCTCACCGCAAGAGCGCGTGAGCCGGCCGGAGTCCGGGACCGCTCAGAGGCGCAGGCCGACGAAGAGCTGCACGTTGAAGCCGCTCAGGCTCCAGCTGGACTGCGAGTCGGTGATGCTCACGTTGCCGGCGCGGGCGGTGTACGTGTACTGGCCGGCGGAGTAGCGCAGGCGGCCCTCGGCGCCGAAGAAGAGGTTGTCGCTGAAGAAGTACTTGCCGCCCACGCCCAGGCCCACCGAGGGGCCCACGTCGCTGCCCGCGTACTCGAAGTCGGTGCCGGAGGCGATGCCGGCCACGCGGGTGGTGGTGATGGTGGCACCCACGAGCGCCAGCCCGTACAGGTCCACCTTCTCCAGGCCGGGCGAGCTGCTCGGCAGCAGGTGGTACGAGGCGCGGGCGTGTGGCGAGTAGAACATGTGGCTCCAGCTGTAGCCGGTGACCGTGTTGAGCAGCAGGCACGCGGAGACGCAGGCACCCACCTCGAACTCACCGCCGATGGCCAGCACGCCGGGGCCCAGCGGCAGCACGCCCACGTCGGCGCCCACGCCCAGGTTGACGAAGGCCAGCACGATGTCCGCGTTGATCATCGCGCGCGCGTCGATGTCGCCCACGCCCTGCACGCGGTTGAGCCGGGGCGTGGTGGGCGCCACCTGGGTCTCCGTCGCGGACGTCTGGGCCCGCGCGGACGTCACCGTCAGCAGCGAGGCCAGGCACAGCATTGCGATTCTTCCCTGCATCTTTTCCCCTCCAGTTTCACTTCACGGTTTCTCGTGGACTACGTCGAACGTTACGCGCTGCCGGGGCTCGAGCCGGAAGGACTTCTCCCAGCGCGCCTTGCCGGTGGTGACGACGAGCTGATGCTCGCCCTCGTAGAGGGACAATTTCGGGCCCGCCTTGCGTCCATCGAGGAAGATGCGCGAGCCGGCCGGGGCGCGCACCAGCACGGTGCCCTTGCCCAGGAGGATGCGCTGCTTCGTCGTGCCCTGGGGCTGGACGGTGATGGCACGGGTGGTGCGCACACCCTTGGCCTTGTTGCTCAGCTCCAGCGTGTAGGCACCGGGGGCCAGCAGCACATTCATGGGCGTCTTGCCGAGCCGCTTGCCTTCCAGCGACACCTCCACCGGCGGCATCACCAGCAGTTGCAGCCGGGTGGTCACCACGGGCGCCTGGGCGGTGGGTGCCTCGGACGCGGGCGGGGTGGAGGGCAGGGTCCCCGAGGCGGGCACCACGGCGCCTCCCGGGGCGGCCGGAGACGTCCCCGCCGCGAGGGCCACGGCCGGAGCCTCGCCCTGGGCCGGAGGCGTGCCCGCGTCTCCTTCCAGCGCGGGCCGCGCGGTGGCGGGCGTGGGCTCCACGGGTTTCGCCACGGCCTGAGCCGGGGCCTCGGCGGGAGGCGGCTTGGGTCTGGCCCGTGCGGCGGCCGCCGCCTGTTCGGCCACGAGCTTCTCGCGGGCCTGTTGCTGCTGCTCCCAGAAGAAGAAACCCCCGGCGGCCGCGGCGACGGTGGCCAGTGCCCCGGCGAGGAGCGGCAGGCGCGAGCGCTTCTTCCTGGGCACGGGCGCGTCGTCCACCTCCTCGGCCGGGGGCGCGGGGGGCGCCCGGCGGGCGGCGGGTGGACGCGGCGCCTCGGGCTCATCTGGAGGGAGCGGACGGGGCGGCTCGGCCAGAGGCGGCGTGCGGGGCTCCTCCTCGAGCGCCGGAGCGCGGGGCTCCTCGCGTGGAGGAAGGGGGCGGGCCACTCCGGGGCGGGAGTGGCGGCCGGTGAGCTCCATCACCGAGTCCAGGGCGACTTCGTCATCCCGCTCGAAGGGGACGTCTTCGAACCCGGCGTCCGCGTTCTGCGTCGCCTCGTCGAGGACGACGGGTGGGATGCTGCCCGTGATGGGACGGGAGGGGGCGACGGTGGCGGTGTTGCCGGAGGGGCGCGTGGGGGTGACGGCCGGCATCCCCGTGAGGGAGTTGCGGCGGGCCACGTCCGCCAGGCCGATCTCCAGCATCTGCCGCCGGGTGGCGCGCGCGTCCCGGTCGGGCGGGAAGAGCTGGGTGAGGAACTCGGAGAAGGTCTCCGCGGAGGGGAGCCCCTCGACGGCGGCCACCACGGCCTCGCGGAACTCGAGGGGGTTGGCGTAGCGCTCGTTGCCGCGCTTGGAGGTGGCGATGCGCACCACCTCGGCCAGGCCGCGCGGGATGTCCGAGGGCAGGGGCGGCAACTGGCGGTTGATGACGGCCTGATCCGAGTCCTGCGCGTCCTGGAAGGGCATGCGCCCCGAGAGGCACTCGTGCAGCAGCAGGCCCAGGAGGAACACGTCGGTGCGGGCGGTGACGGCCTCGCGGCCGCCCATGAGCTGCTCCGGGGCGCTGTAGTTGCGGCGGTTGCGCACGCGCCGGCCATTGCGCTCGCGCGGGGCGACATTGAGGGCCCCATAGCCCGTCACCTTGCAGACGCCATTGAAGGAGACCATGACGGTCTCCGGGCGCAGGTCTCCGTGGACGAGCGGCGTGCCGTCATCGTTGCCGGCCAGGTGGGCGTAGTGCACGCCCATGGCCACGTCCGAGACGATCAGCGCGGCGAAGGCGGGAGGAATGCGTGGACGCACCTCCAGGAGCCGGCGCAGCGACTCACCGTCGGCGAACTCGGTGATGCGGGCCAGCCCCGCCTCCAGGGGCACCAGCCCGTGGACGCGCAGGATGTTGGGGTGCTCCAGGACGGCGGCGCGCTGGGTCTCGCGCTGCAACTGGGCGGACAGCTCGGAATCCCGGGTGACGTCGGGTGGTGCCCAGACGAGCACCACCGGACGGGGCGGGGCACTGTCCTCGAGCGCCAGCCCGAGGAACGCCCGGGAGCCCTCGCCGGCCAGGAGGGGCCCGAGCGGGTGATAGCGAACCTGACTCATGGAGGCCCCCATGCTAGCAGGCCCGGGCCGGGGAACCGCTAGGGCCCCACCTCCGAGGTCCCCCTTTCCCTAGAAGGGGAGGGGGATGTTGTAGTGGTAGCGGCCGCGCCGCACGAGCAGCAGGACGCTCCGGGTGCCCCGGCCCCGGGCGGCCAGCAGGGCCTCCTGGAAGGCGGTGGGCTCGGCCACGGGCTGGTTGTTGATGCGGAGGATGAGATCTCCCTGATCCAGGCCGATCTCCGCCGCCGCCGAGCCCGGGCGCACCGCCTGGATGACCATGGCGCCGCGCGTGGGCTTCACCCGAAGTCCCAGCCGGTTCCACCCGAGGGCCTCCACCAGCTGGGGCGGGAACTCCACGGGCGTCACCTGGAGGGTCCGCTGGCCGCCCTCGCGGAAGAGGACGAGCGGGAAGGCGGCGCGGGCGGGGTAGCCCCGGGCGCGGCTGATGTAGTCCTCGGCATCGGAGATGCGTGAGCCTCCCATCTCGGCGAGCACGTCCCCGCGCCGCACGCCCGCCTGCTCGGCGGGGCTGCCGGGCTCCACGTCGCTGACGAGGACGCCATAGGTCCGGTCCCACCCGAGCTGCCGGGCGAGCCGGGGCGACAGCTGCTGCACCTCGATGCCCACCCACGACGGGCGCACCTTCCCGAAGCGGGTGAGCTCGTCCACGATCCGGCGGACCTTGTCCGCGGGGATGGCGAAGCCGATGCCCTGGGCGCTGGCGATGATGGCGGTGTTGATGCCGATGACATCCCCGTCCACGTTGAGCAGCGGCCCGCCCGAGTTGCCCGGGTTGATGGCCGCATCCGTCTGGATGAAGTCGTCGTAGCTCTTCCCGTTCGCCTTGAGGGTGCGGCCGGTGGCGCTCACCACGCCCGACGTCACCGTCTTGCTCAGCCCCAGGGGGCTTCCGATGGCGATGACCGTCTCGCCGATCATCAGATCCGAGGTGGTGCCCAGCTTCGCCGCGGGCAGTGGCTGCTTGGAATTCACCTTGAGCACGGCCAGGTCGTTGTTGGCGTCGCTGCCGATGACCTCGGCCTCCAGCTCGCGCCCGTCGGCCAGCACCACGTGGATGGCGGAGGCCCCGCCGATGACGTGCTCGTTGGTGATGATGATGCCGCTGGGGTCCACGATGACGCCGCTGCCCAGGCTCTGCTGGCGCTGGCGCTGCTGGGGTGCCCCGAAGAACTCCTCCATCATCGAGCGGCGCCCGCGGAAGGGGGACTCCTCCTCGCTCTCGGTGCCGATGAAGACGACCGCGGGGGAGACCTTCTGGACCACCTCGACGATCTCATTGCGGCGCCGGGCCGCGTCGGCGTGGGCGCTGGTCCCGCTGGTGAAAGCCAGCACCACGGCGACCATCAGACCCCACCGGCTCACTTGGTTCTTCACGTCAAGTCCTCCCTCTGAGGCATGGGCACTGTCGGCTCCATGACGCCCTGATTGTCGGGAACTCCGCAGCGGGGCGGGCATTCCCGTTCCTCGGACTGGCGTACAGGTCCGGGGTTGAATGGAATGAGCACATGAGTCTGGTCCTTGTCGCGGACGATGAGCCCGCGGTGCTCGAGGTGTTGAGCCAGGTCGTCGAGGACCTGGGTCATGATGTGATCCAGGCGCGTGACGGCGAGGAAGCGTGGAATCTCGCGCGGACACGCCGGCCCAACCTGGTGGTCACGGACCACATGATGCCTCGCCTGAGTGGCGTGGACCTGTGTCGCAAGCTCAAGGGCGACGAGGTCCTCGGCCGCGTGCCCATCATCTTGTTGAGCGCGGTTCTCCCACATGGTGCGCCAGAGGCGCATGCCTTCCTGCACAAACCCTTCGAGATCACGGACTTCGAGACGTTGATCCGCAAGGCGCTGGAGGAGGCGCCCCGGCCGAAGCCGTTGGAGGGGGCGTCGGCGATGGAGGCGCTGGGGGACTGGGTGGCGAAGGGCTTCGAGGGGCCGCTGGAGAAGGCGCGGGCGCAGGTGGAGCGGCTGCGGGCGGAGGGGAAGGCGGACGGAGGGGCGGTGGAGACGCTCGGGGCGCAGCTGAAGACGCTGGAGGCGCTGACGAGGGACTTCCACGAGGCGGCGCACCTGGCGGCGCGGACCGTGGTGGTGGTGCCGGTGGTGGCGGACGTGAGCGTGCTGCTGCGCCAGAAGCTGGAGACGTGGGAGCAGCGCCACCCCGAGGTGGTGTGGGAGCTGCGGATGCCGGCGGCACCGGTGGAGACGCGGTTCGATCCGGAGCGGCTGAGGCGGGTGCTGGACGGGCTGCTGGGCCATGCGGTGCGGCACGGGGGCACGGTGCGGGTGGAGCTGGAGTGCTCGGCGTCGCTGGTGACGATCCGGGTGAAGGACGCGGGCCCGGGCATTTCGGACGAGGAGCTGCGGCACCTGTTCGAGCCGTTTGGAGCGGGAGCGGGGCTGGGGCTCTACATCGCCTCGGAGCTGGCGCGGCTGCATGGCGGCGGGTTGTCGGTGGAGTCGAAGAAGGGGCAGGGCACGACGTTGAGCGTGATGCTGCCGCGAAGCTGAGCCCACTCACCCCTCTCCCTCCGGGAGAGGGACGGGGTGAGGGTATCGCGAGCCACGGGTTCCCCCCGTGGCCCCTACTTGTGCTGCTCGGACTTCAGCATCCAGCCGATCATCTTGTAGAGCAGACGAGCGCCCACGTTGCCATCCCACTCACCGCCATCGGGATCGGGAGCGACCTCGGTGAGGTCGAAGCCGACGATGGTGCGGCCGGAGCGGACGACGCCGGAGATGAGGGCCACGGCCTCGGGGAAGGAAAGCCCACCGGGGACGGGGGTGCCGGTGTGGGGGCACAGGGTGGGGTCGAGCCCATCGATGTCGAAGGACAGGTAGACGTGCTGGGGGAGCCCCTCGAGCATGGCATCGACCTGGCGGTTCCAGGGGATGCCGTCGAAGCGCTTGTGGTTGATGTCGGAGTCGAAGAAGGCGCGGACGCGGCCGTTGGAGGAGGCGATGTAGCGGTGCTCGTCCTCGCTCATGTCGCGGATGGCGACCTGGACGAGCGACTTGACGCCGGGGATGCGCTCCATGACGTTGTGCATGATGGAGGCGTGGGACCAGGTGAAGCCCTCGTAGGCGTCGCGCAGATCGGCGTGGGCGTCGAGGTGGAGGACGCCGAGGCCGGGGTACTTCTCGGCGTGGGCGCGGATGATGCCGAAGGAGATGGAGTGATCTCCCCCGACGGCGGCGACGCGCTTGCCCTTGGCGAGCCACTCCTGGGCGGTGCGGTAGACGGCGTCGTGGAGCTGCTCGCAGAGCCGGTTGACCTCGGTGGAGGCGGCCTGGAGCTCGGGGTTGGAGGGATCGACGCCGCCGGCCTCGATGATGGGGACGGCGCGCTCCTTGGCGCGGGTGTTCCAGGCGCGCCACTCGGCGGGCTCGGGGAGGAGGGCGATGCCGCGCTCATAGGGGCGGCCGGTCTCGACGTCGAAGAGGTCGACCTGGCGGCTGGCCTCGAGGACGGCGGAGGGCCCGTCGGAGGTGCCACCGCCGTAGCTGGTGGTGGCCTCGAAGGGGACGGGGATGAGGACGACGTGGGCCTCGTCGGGGGAGTGGGGGAGGCCGAAGATGCCGGAGTCGGGGGGAGCGGCGGCGCTGGGGTCGAAGGCAGCAGGCATGGTGGCGGCGGAGGATAAGGGGCCGTGTGCGCGAAGCAACGATCCTCTGCGTCCGGACAATCCCGCCCCAGGCGCCAACCCCATACTCCACTCCGTGGCCCTGTGCCCCCACCTACCCCTCGCCCTCCGGGAGAGGGACAGGGTGAGGGTGCCACGGGCCAGGGGTTGAACCCCTGTCCGCCCGCTCGCTGACCTGCCACGGGAGGCCGTGTCAGGTCCCGCGTTCGGCGGAAGGCAGCATGCGCCCGCCGATCATCGTGATGCGCCGCTCGGCCAGCCGCTGGCGCCCATCGGCGGAGATGTGCTCGGGCCTCCACTCGAGCGCGTGATCGAACTCCACGTGCACCGACTGGACGCCCTCATGGGAGCTCAGGCGCTGATCGATCTCCCGCATGAAGTAGGCCGCCATCATGCACATGGGGGAGGTGAGCTGGAGGCGCACGGTCACCCGGCCCTCGTTGCATTCGAGGGCTTGCAGCAGCCCCATCTCGCCGATGCTCAGCGGTACCCCGGTGGCCAGGCTGCAGGGATCCGGAATGGTCTGGATCCGCTCCATCAGCTCGCGCTCAATCGTCATGGCCGTCCTCCTTCTTCTCCTCGTAGCTGTAGGGCGGGGCGCGCCCCTTGGCTCGCTGCTTGGAGAACCTGTCCTGGGCGATGCGGGCCTTGGCGGCTTCGATGTCGACGCCGGCATACCGGGCGTAGTTCTCACCGAGGATCATCCGCTTGATGTCCGGAGTCAGTTGCATGCCGGCGACCTGCACCAGATCTTCCGGCAGTTGGAAGTCATGCCAGAACTTGTGGATGGCGGGATGGGGGTGACAGAAGACGGTGCCAGAGCCCCACATGATCTTCGCCGGGCCGGCCCACTTCAGCAGCCCGGCCAGCGCCTCGGCGAACCAGCGCTCGCGCTTCACGATGAGCGCCCCCGTCACCTCCAGGTTGACGTACACGTTGGGGAACAGCGACAGCTGCATTCCCGTCTCGTCCAGGAACGCCATGCCTCCGTGCACGATCTCGAAGTTCAGCTCGGGGAAGGCATCCGCCGCGCCGCCAATGTCGTCCACTTTGTAGGCCTCGATGGGCACCGCGCCCATGGGCAGCCCCTTGTGGACGGCGATGTTCTTGATGCCCAGCTTGCGCGCCCGCTCGAAGAGTGGGAACGCGATGCGTGCATCATCCATGCGCCAGCCGGTGTGGCGGAACGACTCGCCCAGCCAGGCGGCGGGGTAGAGCTTCAGACCGCTGGGTTGGAGGGCCTCCACCTGCTGTTCCAGGTCCTCCAGTGCCGCCGTGCCGCGCAGCGGGTCCACTCCGGCATAGACGAGGAAGCGATCCGGGTAGCGCTTGCGGATCTGCCGGGTCTTCTCATACGAGCACAACCCATCGTGGTAGAGCGTCTGCAGCGGCAGGACGTGGTGGACGGCCAGGTCCACGTCGCCCTCCACGAAGAGCATGTGGGCCAGCTCCTGGATGGACCAGTTCTTGAGGAAGCGGTGGGGCTCGTTGACCCGGTACGGGTCCTCCGAGAGGCCGGTGTGCAGCCCGTAGATGAGCTGGGCGAGCGACTCGGCATACCGGCCGGCGCGGTAGTTGGATGGGTGGAGATTGTAGGCGTGGGTTACCGCATCAATGACGAAAGTGCCGTCAATCATCGTGCACTCCTCTCGAAGGAAGGAACACCGGGGGATGGCTCATGAGGTCTCCAGGGCCTTGGCGATCAGGCGCTGGATGTGCTGCACATCGAAGGGCTTCTCCAACCACGTGTTGGGGACCGTCTCCAGGAAACGGCGTGCGCGCGGGGTATAGGACCCTCCGGTGATGAAGACGAAGCGCGGGGCGAGCTCGGGCCTGCGCTCGAGCACCTGTTCATAGATGTCCATGCCCGTGAGGCCCGGCATCATCAGATCACAGAAGATGACGTCGAACGGCTCACCGGAGGTCAGCTGTGCCAGGCCCTCCTGCGAGTTCACCACCACCGCCACCTGATGGTGCCGGCCGATGATCCGCGACAGCGAGCGGGCCACCAGCGGCTCATCATCGATGATCATCAAGCGTCCGCGGCGCTCGGCGCGGCTCTCGGGCGAGCCCGGGGACGGTGCTCCGGCGGCCGCCACTGGCCGCATGGGCGGCAGGAGGACGGTGAAGGTGGTCCCACGCCCGACCTCGCTGCGGACGGAGATCTCCCCGCCGAGGTCGCGGATGATGCCGTGGCAGATGGACAGGCCCAGCCCCGTTCCCTTTCCCACCGGCTTGGTGGTGAAGAACGGATCGAAGATGCGCGCGAGCACCTCGGGCGGCATGCCGGCGCCGGTATCGCTCACGTCCACGGCGACCCGGCCGCTCGCATCGAGCCGGACCCAGAGGGTGATGGTGTTGTGGGCGGAGCGCTCCTCGGGGAGGGCCTGTGCCGCGTTGATCAGCAGGTTGAGGAAGACCTGTCCGAGGCGGGACGCGTCGGCATGCACCTGGGGGACGGGCTCGTACTTCGTGATGAGCTGGGCGCGGTGGCGCAGCTCGCTGGCCGCCATCTTGAGGGAGAAGCCGAGGGGCTCGCGCACATCCACCGCGGTCCTCCGCTCCTCCTCCTCCTGACGCGAGAAGCTCTTGAGATCGCGCACGATGTTGCGCACCCGGAGCGCTCCCTCGTGAGCCTCCTGGAGCAGGGTCTCCAGCTCCGCGAACTGCTCGGCCTGGCGTTGCGCCTCCGGGCCGCCCGCTCCGGCGCCCATGCGCTCCTGGGCGAGCTGCTTCATGGACTCCAGGGCCAGGGCGAGGTTGGCCTGCACGTAGGACAGGGGGTTGTTGATCTCGTGACCGACTCCAGCGGCGAGTGTCCCCACCATCGACAGCCGATCCGTCTGCAGCAGTTGCGCCTGTATCTGCTTCCGCTCGGAGACGTCGCGCGCCATCACCACGACGGCCTTCGCTCCATCGAACTCGACGGGCACCCCCGTGCTCTCGACATCGAACCAGGTGCCGTCCCGCCGCAGGTAGCGGAGCTCTCTCAAGGGGGCCAGCTCGCCCAGATCCGCCGCGGAGTGGATCCGCTCCCGCACCAGCTTGCGATCGTCCGGATGGACGATGGTCAGGATGTCCTGGCCGATGAGCTCGCTCCGGTGCTCGTAGCGGAGCGCCTTGAGCATCATGGGGTTGACGTAGATGAAGCGGTGGTTGCTGTGGATGAAGATGGCCTCGGGCGCGTTCTCGATGACCCTGCGGAAGCTCTGCTCCGAGCGCCGGAGCGCTTGTTCGGTGCGCATCCGCTCGGTGATGTCCTCGAACAGGTACAGCTGGCGGAGCACCTTGCCCGCGGCATCGCGCGCGGGCGTCGAGAGGCGGCGGAGGGTGCGCCCGTTGGCGAGCTCCACCTGGCCCTCTTCCTGCCCGGAGCGGGGCTCGCCAGAAGGCGGAACGTGCGTCGGGAAGAAGGCCTCCGCGTCGCTGGCCGCGAGCGCGTGGAGGACGTGCGAGTGGGTGGCCTCTCCGCGGCGGATGTGCTCCTCCAGCGCCTCGAGGCCCGCCAGTTGGAGGAACCGGGGGTTGGCGTAGAGGACCTGGCCCGAGGGGAACTCCACGAGGTAGAGCCCGAGCGCGAGGCCATCACTCATGCTCCACGGCCGCGCCACGTCGAACGTCACCGGATCCGCCCTTCCCTGGAAAAGCAAGAGGGCGCGCCCCGCACTCCCTCAGAACTATGGGATATTAAACTTTCCGTGCAAAACAGGTGAGTCCTTTCTTGAGGGACAGAGCCGTGCCTGTCGCAACGGAATCCAGCGCCAGCAGGCGAGCGCCGTCCGGGCCCGCTTCCGCTACGGGGGCAGCGTGGCGGCCTGCACGATCGGCGACTCCTACGACGATCAGGACGATCTCGTCTTCGCCGTGCAGTGACGCATGCCGGGTGACGCCCCGCCGCTCTGATTCGAGGGCGTCGGGGTGTGTGTTGCCCCCCTGGTGGGCGGCCCGCGCTCCACGTGAGGCCCCCTGGCTTCATAACTTCCTGGGACACGCCACTCCTTCTTCGAGCGGGAGTGGAAGAGGGCCGGGAGGGAATGATGAGCAAGGATGGTCGGTGGGAGGACGGAGATGCGTGGCCGGTCACCACCGGCGCGCCCCAGGCCTCCGGGCCAGTTTCCGAGTCCGGTGACTCCTTCCTGAGGGAAGTGCTCCAGGTCGAGCCGTCCTCCCGGCAGCCGGTCCCCGGGCAGTGGCTCGGGGGCCTGGAGGGCCGGCGTTTCGAGATCCTCGAGCCGATGGGCAGGGGAGGAATGGGACAGGTGTTCCGCGCGCGGGACGCGACGCTGCGGCGTGAGGTGGCGCTCAAGTTCCTGCTGCCCCGTCCGGGTTTCGAGGAGCTGGCGCTCGCCGAGGCGCGGGCGGTGGCCCGGCTGGATCACGAGAACATCGTCCGCATCTTCGACGTGGCGGAGTGGAGCCACACACCCGGTCGAGCCGGGGTGCCCTTCCTGGTGATGGAGTACCTGGAAGGTGAGTCGCTCGCCGGGCTGTTGCGGCGCGAGCGCCCGGAGCTCCGGCGCGCGCTGGAGATTCTCGAGGCCATCGCCGCGGGCCTGGCGCATGCGCACGAGCGGGGCATCATCCACCGCGATCTCAAGCCCGGGAACGTCTTCCTCACCCGGGAAGGGGCGGTGAAGCTGCTGGACTTCGGCCTGTCGCACCTGGCGGTGGAGCCGGTGCGCTCCGAGCTCCAGCCGGAGGGAGGCACTCCCGCATACATGGCGCCGGAGCAGTGGCGTGGGGAGCCGCAGGACGCGCGGACCGACATCTGGGCGGCCGGAGTGGTGCTGCACGAGCTGCTCACGGGGGAGCCGCCCTTCCAGGGCGCCACGTTGGCGGAGCTGCGTGAGCGTGTCACTTCCCCGGAGCCCGCGTCCCCCGTCCGCGTGCGCCACCCGGAGGTGCCGCGGCGGGTGGCGGTGTTGCTGGCCACCGCGCTGGCGAAGGAGCCGGCCCGGCGTTTCGCCTCGGCGCTGGAGCTGCGGCAGGAGGTGCGCGAGCTGCGTGCCCGGCTCTTCGGGGGTGGGCACGAGGCGCGGGAATCCTCCGCCGAGCTCCAGCGGCGTCAGGTGACGCTGGTGTCCTGCCAGCTCGGGGGGCTCGCCGGGGGCGGCGAGGCGCTGGATGCCGAGGACCTGGGCGAGCTGGAGCAGGCCTTCCACGAGGCCTGCCTGGAGGTCATCGAGCGGCACGGGGGCACCGTGGCCCTGTCCATGGGCGGCGAGGTGCTCGCGTGCTTCGGTTGGACGCAGGGCCGGGAGGATGACTCGGAGCGCGCGGTGCGCGCGGGGCTCCAGCTCACGCGGGAGCTGCGGGACACGCTGTGGCGTGTGTTGCCGCACCTGCCCCTCTCCGGCCTGTTCGTGCGCGGGGGCATCCACACGGAGTGGATGACGGTGGGCCCGCGGCTCCAGGGCGAGGCTCCCAAGGTGGCCGCATGGCTCGCGCGGCGGGCCGGGCCGGGGGAGGTGGTCGTCAGCGGCACGACGTGGACGCTCGTGCGGGGCACCTTCCAGTCCAAGCCACTCGGCTCCCACGCCTTCGAGGGACTGTCGGGAAGCGTGAGCCTGGAGCTGCACCGTGTGCGCGGCGAGCGGGAGTTGGCCTCCCGGTTCGAGCGGACGCACGTGGTGGGACGGCTCTCCCCGCTGGTGGGGCGCGAGCGCGAGCTGGGCCAGCTCCTGACGCTCTGGGAGCGGGCGCGGCGGGGGCAGGGGGGGGCTGTCCTGGTGAGCGGCGAGGCGGGCATCGGCAAGTCCCGGCTCATCGAGTCGCTGTGCGAGCGGGTGGCGGAGTCGTCCACCCTGATCCGGGTGCAGTGCTGGTCCCGGTTCACCACCCACGCCCTGCACCCGATCCTCGTGCTGCTTCAGGTGGCGGTGGGCATCCGCCCGGAGGATCCTCCCGCGCTGCGCCTGGAGAAGCTGGAGGCCCGGTTGGGGGCGCTGGGCCTGTCCCAGGAAGACAGGGCGCTGCTGGGACTGCTGCTGGAGCTGCCCCTTTCCGAGGGCTCACCGCTGCTCCAGCTCACGCCCGAGCGGCGCAAGGAGAAGACCTTCCAGTCCCTGGTCCGCATGCTCATGCACTGCCCTTGTGATGACCCGCCACGGCTCCTGGTCATCGAGGATCTGCACTGGGCTGACTCCTCCCTGCTCGAGTTCCTGGACTTCCTCCTGAAACGCTGCGGGAAGGCGAGCGTCCTCGTCGTCCTGAGTGCGCGCCCGGAGTTCCAGCCGGCCTGCCCCTGGAGCGAGGGGGTGCATCGGCTGACGCTGGAGCGGCTGCCGGCCGGGCACGCCGCGGCGCTGGTGCGGCAGGTGGCCCGGGAGCGCGAGCTGCCGGAGGAGACGGTCCAGACGCTGGTGGGGAAGACAGATGGCAACCCGCTCTTCATCGAGGAGATGACGCGCATGGTGCTGGAGGGCGGGGCGGCGGCGTCCATCCCGCTCACCTTGCACGAGTTGCTGCTGGCCCGGTTGGAATTGCTGCCCTCGCGTCAGAAGGCCCTGGCCCAGCTGGGCGCGGTGGTGGGGCGGGTGTTCTGCGCCCGGATGCTGCTCATCCTGTCGGAGCGCGATGAGACCACCGTGCGGCGCGACATCGCCGGGCTGGTGGAAGCGGGGCTCTTGAGGGAGTGGGAGAGCGAAGACGTGCCCGGGCCGCAGTACCAGTTCCGGCACGCGCTCTTCCAGAAAGCCGCGTACCGGTCCCTGTCCCGGAGCACGCGGCGGCGCTATCACCGGCGCGTCGCATTGGCGATGGAGGCGGACTTCTCCGTGCTGGTGGAGAGGAGGCCGGATGTGCTCGCGCACCACCTCACCGAGGCGGGCGAGCACACGCGTGCCATCGGCTATTGGGTGCGGGCCGGACGGCTCGCCCTCGAGCGTCAGGAAAGCCTCGAGGCGTTGGGTCATCTGAACCGGGCGTTGGAGCTGTTGCCCGTCCTGACGGATGCCTCGCGGCGTCTCCAGCGGGAGCTTGAGATCCGCATGGCGCTGGGTTTCTCGATGCTGGAGGTGCATGGCTACGCCGCGCCCGAAACGGAGCGGATGTTCGCCCGTGTCTGGGAGCTGCTCCTCCAGGTAGGTGAGGCGTTGCCACGGCTCGACCTGTCCTTGTGGGGTCTCTTCGCCTACTACCGGGGGCGGTCCGAGTACCACCGGGCGAAGGAGCTGGCGGAGCGGCTCGTGGACCTGGGGCAGCGCCACGGGCAAGGGGAGCTCCGGAGCCTGGGCGAGGTGATGAGCGCGGTCATCCTCTTCACCTGGGGACGGCCGTGGGACGCCGCGCGGGAGCTGGCGCGTGTCCTGGGCCGCCCGGAGCCTTCCCTCGAGGAGCATCGGGCGCTGTCCATCCGCTACGGGACCGATCCCTGGATGATGGCGCTGGCCGAGAGCGCCATCGTGCATGCGATGCTCGGCCGGGTGGAGGAGTCACGGCGCCGGGCCCGGGAGGCGCTGGAACTGGCCGGCCGCCTCGGTCATCCCTACACGTTGGGCTCCACGCAGGTCTATGTGGCCATGGCCCGCCTGATGCGCCGGGATGCATCGGGGGCATTGTCGCTGGTGGACCGGGCCCTCTCGTTCGCGAGCGAGCGCAGATTCGTGATGTGGAGCACGTGGGCGACGCTCATCCGGGGAGGTGCCCTGGCCTGGCTGGGGCAGCCGCGGGAAGGCCTCGCACTCGCGCGGGGGGTCCTCGAGGTCTGGCGCGCGAGGGGGGTTCATCACGGGATTCCCGCCTGCCTGAACCTGATCGCGAAGAGCTGGTTGGCGCTGGGAGAACTCCAGGAGGCGGAGGCGGCGATTGATGAAGCGCTGGCCGAGAGCGCGCGGACGGGGGAGGTCAGCGGCGAGGCCTGGCTGCATCAGAACCGGGGCGAGTGCCTGAGGCGGGCGGGAAGGGACGAGGAGGCGGGCTCCTGCTTCGTCCGCGCCCTCGCGGTCGCTCGTGAGCAGGGGGCGGGTCTGCCCGAGCTGCGTGCGACGGTGAGCCTGTGCCGTCTGCTGAGGGACAGGGGTCGGGCGGAAGGAGCGCGGAGGATGCTGGAGCGCGCCTGTGCCGGGTTCGAGCCAGGAGGTGAATGCCTGGATCTCCAGGAGGCGCGGGCGCTTCGCGACGAGCTGTCGCGAGGCGAGGAGGCCGTGTGGGGAGTCGCCAGTCCCTGAGCTTCGAGGCTCCTGGGAAGCATGGGAGCCCTGGTCTACGGTACCGCCTCGTTCGAGGAGTCTCGTCCGAGGCGCTCGCCGTCACGGCGGAGCCGGCCTGGCTGGGGCCCAATCCGGTCGCCCGGTCGATGCTGTCGATGGATCCACCGCGCCATACCCCACTGCGCGCACTGGTGACCCGGGCCTTCGGCCCCGCGGGGATGGCCCGGTTGGAGGCCCAGGTCCGGCGGGTGAGCGAGTCGCTGGCGGAGGCCGCGGTGCGCCAGGGCGAGGTGGAGCTGGTGGATGCCTTCACCTTCGCGCAGCCCCGTAACATCATCGGCGCGATGCTGGGGTTGGACCCGAGCACCATGCGCGCCGCCGCCAGCCGGGCGATGACATGGTGAGTGATCTGCTCCAGGCGGAGGTGGAGGGGCAGAAGCTCACGGATGAGCAGTTGCTGTCCTTCCTCTTCCTGCTGCTGCCGGCGGGCATGGAGACGACGACACAACTGCTCGGCAACGCGGTGCTGATGCTCGCGCGGCATCCCGAGCAACTGGAGCTCATGAGGGCGGACAGGACGCACATTCCGCGCTTCATCGAGGAGGTGCTGCGCTACGAGCCACCCACGCAGCTCAGCTTCCGCACGGCGATGCAGGACGTGGAGCTGTCGGGGACGAAGGTGCCGGCGGGGAGCCTGGTGTTCGGGCTGATGGGCTCGGCCAACCGGGACGAGCGGGTGTTCGAGCAGCCGGAGCGCTTCCTCCCGGGGCGGGAGAAGGCCACCCAGCACCTGTCCTTCGGGTACGGGGTGCACTTCTGCCTGGGCGCGCAACTGGCCCGGATGGAGGCGCGGCTGGGCCTGGAGGCGCTCGTCTCGCGCATCCGCGGGCTGCGGCTGCGCTCGCCGGAAGTCCAGTGGCTGCCCGGGTTCACCATCCACGGGCCCGCGGTGCTGCCCGTGGAGCTCATTCCCGCCTGAGGCTCGGGCGTCGCGTCACTCCCAGCGGAGGACGAGCTTGCCCACGGAGTCGTTGCGGGCCATGCGGGCGAGGGCCTCGCGGGCCTCGCGCATGGGGTACATGGCGTCCACCACGGGGGTGAGCGTCCCGGAGCGGAACAGCGGAAGCAGGCTGCGCTCGGCGGCCTGGGCGAGCGCCATCTTCTCCTCGGGAGGCCGGCTGCGGAGCACGGTGCCGGTGACGCGCAGCCGCCGGGTGAGGAGGACGTCCAGGTCGGTGAGTGCCTGCCGGCCGGCGACGAGCCCCACGAGCAGGACGCGGCCCTGGGGCGCCATGGCCCGGAGCGTCTCCGGGAGGTAGTCCCCGCCGACGAGCTCCAACGCCACGTCCACCCCGCGTCCGCCGGTGGCTTCCCGGACGGCCTCCGCGAACCGGGGAGGCGCGTCACACAGCACCGTCTTCTCCACGCCCCAGGCGGAGGCGCGGGAGAGCTTCTCCGCGTTGCGTCCCGTCCCGATGCTCCGGACACCGAGGGCGCGGCAGATCTGCGCGGCGGCGGAGCCCACGCCGCTGGCGACGGCATGGATGAGCACGGACTCGCCCATGCGCAGGCCGCCCTGGAGCACGAGCGCGTCGAAGGCGGTGAGGTAGGCCTCGGGGAGCGCCGCGGCCGAGGCGAAGTCGAGGTTCTCCGGAAGGGGGAGGGCCTCGCGCTCGTGGGTGATGAGCTGCTCGGCGAAGGCACCTCCGCCCACGAGCCCCATCACCCGGTCACCGGGCTTGAAGCGGCGGGCGAGTGGACCGGTGGCGATCACCTCGCCGGCGTACTCGAGGCCGGGGACGTCGGAGGGGACGCCGGGAGGGGCGGGGTAGCCGCCGCGGATCTGCAGGAGATCGGCGCGGTTGAGCGCGGTGGCATGCACGCGCACGAGGAGCTCCGAGGGGCCGGGAGTGGGGGCGGGACGCTCCTCGAAGTCGAGCACCTCGGGACCGCCGGGACGGGTGAAGCGGAGCACCTGCATGGGAGAGCACCTGGGAGGTCGTTGAACCGGGGCAGTCAAGCACGGATGCTCTCGGGCCCCACCCGCAAAGCTTCCCGAGCGGACGCCTGGCGGGTGGCGCTCGAGCATGGGGTGGACTTCCTCGGCGCGGATGATCTCCAGGGTCTGGACTCCTTCCTGGAGGGAGCGCCCTGGGAGGCGGAGCGGGGGCCGTGAACGCGCTGGCCGGGGCGGGCAGCGGGGTTTATGAGTACGGCGTGTCCACGACCCTGAAAGAGTGTGCTGTCTGCCGGAAGCCGGTCGCCCCACGAGCCGAGAACCCGGCGTTTCCTTTCTGCTCCAAGCGCTGCCGCATGGTGGACCTGGGGCGCTGGCTGGGAGAGGAGTACCGGGTGCCGGCCCGGCAGACGGACGAGCAGGAGGACGAGCTGCCGGCCGATCAGCATCCCGAGCGCGGCGGCGACGCGTGAGCGGGCTGTGCGACCTGCACTGCCACCTGGTGCCGGGGGTGGATGACGGGGCGCGCACGCTGGAGGACGCGGTGGAGATGGCGCGGGCGCTGGTGGACCTGGGCTTCACCACGGTGGCGCCCAGTCCGCACGCGCGGCCCGAGTACCCCTCGCATTCGCGGCAGGTGGTGGAGGAGCGCCTGGCGGAGCTGCGCGAGGCGCTGGCGCGCGCGGGGGTGAAGCTGGCGCTGGGGACGAACGCGGAGAACTTCCTGGACGAGGCCTTCCTCCGGGTGCTGGGCACGCCGGAGGCGCGGCTGCTGGGGGCGGGGCGGTACGTGCTGGTGGAGCTGCCCTACACCTCGCCGGTGCCGGCGCTGACGGACATCCTCTTCCGCATCCGCCTCAAGGGGGTGACGCCGGTGCTGGCGCACCCGGAGCGCAGCCTGGAGTTCGAGCGTCCGGGCCGGGCGGCGGAGGCGGTGAGGGCGGGGGCGCTGCTGCAGCTGGACGTGGGGGCGCTGACGGGGCGGTACGGAGGGACGGCGAGGAAGCTGGCGCGGACCTTCCTGGAGGAGGGGTTGTACGCCCTGGGGGCCACGGACCTACACGGGCCGGTGGGGGCGCGGGAGTGGGTGGGAAAGGCGCTGGGGGAGCTGCGGAGCAGGGTGGGGGAGCGGGCCTTCACGCGGCTGATGGCCACCTCGCCGGGCCGCTTGCTGGCGGGGGAACCCCTGGAGTCCGGAGTGGGGTGAGGGTATACGGGCCGATGTGAATCGTGCCGTCAAACTGATCGCCAGCCTGCTGGTCACCCTCCTGTGCTCGTGGTGGGCCTTCCGGCACACGAACTGGGACTCGCAGATGACCAGCCTGAAGTCGGCCAACTACCTCTGGGTGTTGCCGTACTTCGTCATCCTGACGCTGGTGCACCTGTCACGGACGCTGCGGTGGGGCTGTCTGTTGTCGGGGATGGAGCGGGTGCCATTCCGCAAGCTGAACGAGGCCTCGGGCATCGGCTTCATGATGCTGCTGGTGCTGCCGTTCCGGCTGGGCGAGTTCGCGCGGCCGTTGCTCATCGCGCAGCGCAGCTCCATCCGCCGGAGCGCGGCGATGACGTCGGTGGTGCTCGAGCGCATCACGGACGGCATGTCGATCGCGGTGCTCATGTGGGTGCTGCTCTTCTTCGTGCCGGCGGACGTTCCCGGGATCCGCTTCGTGAAGCTGGGAGCGCACCTGATGTTCCTGGGGTTCGGCGGCTTGCTGACGTTCCTGCTGTTCGCGCTGAAGCACCGGGCCACGGCGGTGGGGCTGGTGCGCTCCACGGTGGGCCGGGTGGTGCCGAAGGTGGCGGACAAGATCGCGGACATCGTGGACACCTTCGTGGGCGCGATGCGGCAGTTGCCGGATCGCCGCCAGATGACGCTCTTCTTCCTGTACACGGTGGTGTACTGGGGGTTGAACGGGGCGGGGATGGCGTTGCTGTCGAGGGCGTTCGCCCCGACGAGCCTGACGCTGTTCCAGGCGTACGTGGTGATGTCGGTGCTGGTGGTGGGGGTGATGATTCCGGCGGCGCCGGGGATGGTGGGCACGTTCCAGGCGGCGATCAGAGTAGGGCTGTCGCTCTTCCTGCCGGCCTCGGTGGTGAACGGGGACGGGATGGCGTACGCGAACGTGCTGTGGCTGTGCCAGACGGTGCAGCAGGTGGGCTTCGGCGTGGTGCTGATGTCGCTGGGCCACCTGTCCTTCAAGGAACTGGCCGGCAAGCTGGACAAGGAACAGGAAGGGCAGCAGGCCTCGTTCCCGTCCGCCTGACTCCAACCCCTCTCCCCTCGGGAGAGGGACGGGGTGAGGGTGCTACGCCCCCCGGGTTCCCCCTCCGTGTGAAGCGCCCGAGAGCTCTCAGAGCTCCTCGTTGAGCCAGCGGATGATGGCCTCGCGGATGGAGGGGGGGCGCTCGGAGGAGCCGCGGGTGCCGAAGCCGCGGGAGTCCAGGGGAGGCGAGGCCTTCTCGCGGGAGAGGGCGGAAGTGCGAGCCTGGAGGGGCAGGGCCGTCCTCACAGCTCGCCCTCGGAGTTGGCCTGGCGGCCGTACTTGGAGAGCAGATCCTCGACGGCCTCGCGGAGGTACTCGCTCTGGTGGATGCGGGTGCGGCGGGCGAGCTCGCGCAGCTTGTGGACCTGCTCGATGGGGACGAGCACGTGGGTGGAGACCACGGACTCGGCGGCATCGGGGCCGTTCGAGTCGGCGGAGGCCGGGGTGACCTCGGAGCTCATCGGGCTGGCGCTGGCATCCTGCATCGGAACTACCTCCTCGGGGCTGCTACAGGCCACTACCGGCCTGTGGGCGCATTAGGAGGGCAGGTGGGGAAGCCGTCAAAAAAACCACCCCGCGGACACGAATGCTTGACGCGGACGAGGTGGGGTGGTCGTGCCCGCGTCAGGGCGTGGGAGCGTGGTGGGGCAGGCGCACGGTGAAGGTGGTGCCCGCGTCCACCCGGGAGTCCACGGTGATGGAGCCGCCGTGGGCGAGGATGAGCTGCTGCACGATGTAGAGGCCCAGTCCGAGACCCTGGCGCGGTTGGTCGTTGCCGCGGAAGAAGGGATCGAAGACATGGGGCAGCAGCGCCTCGGGGATGGGCGTGCCCTGGTTGTGCACGGAGAGGATGAACGTGGAGCCCTCGTGGCCCAGGCGCACCTCCACCGGCGTGTCACGGGCGCCATGCTGGAGCGCGTTGCCCACGAGGTTGGAGACGACCTGGGCGAGCCGGTCCGGGTCCCACTCCCCGGTGTACGAGCCGGGCGCATGGGAGAGGACGATGCGGCCCGGGTGCGTCACCTCGAGCTCCTCGAGCGTGGCGCGCACCTGCTCCACGAGCTGGCAGGGCCGGAGTCGCAGGGGGATGCCGCCGCCGAGCCGGGCGCGGGTGAAGTCGAGCAGATCGGTGATCATCCGCGACATGCGCTCGGTGCTCCGGGCGATGCGCTGCACTCCGGCGAGCACGGGCCCGGTGACGTCCTCGTGGCGCAGCAACTGCTCGGTGGTGAGGGCAATGCCGTTGAGCGGGCTGCGCAGATCATGGCTGACGATGCCCATGAGCCGCTCGCGGAACTGCTCGGCGCGCTTGTGCTCGGTGATGTCGCGGAAGAAGACGGCGAGTCCGCCCTCGCTGGTGGGGTGGACGCTCATGCCCACCCAGAGGCCCAGGGGCGGGTAGTACTCCTCGAATTGCACCGGCACCTGCTGCTCCAGGGCCTGGCGGAACGCGCGCCGGTAGCTGGAGTCGGGGTGGGCGAGAGGGGGGAACACCTCCCAGATGCTCCGGCCGAGTGTGTCCTCGCGCCGCGTGCGGGAGAGGCGCTCCTGGTGCGCATTGACGAGGAGGATGTGGAAGTCCTTGTCGACGACGACGAGGGCCTCGCCGTGCTCCAGCACCTCCACCGCGCGCTGACGTTCGCGCAGGGCCTGCTCGGCCTGTTCGCGCAGGCGGGTCTGTTCGCGGAGCAGCCGCTCGCGCTCCTCGTCGCGGCGCTTGCGCACGGTGACATCCTGGAAGAGGACGGCGACACCTTCGTCGGTGGGGTAGAGGTGGACCTCGAACCAGCGATCCCAGGGGGCGTAGTGGTTCTCGAAGGAGAGGGGGATGCGCTCGGAGGCGGCGCGGCGGAAGTAGTGCTCCACGGGGGTGCCCACGGATTCGGGGTAGACCTCCCATTGGGTGCGGCCGAGGAGCTCCTCGCGAGGACTGCCCAGGAGCCGCTCGGCCTCGCGGTTGAGGTAGATGAAGCGCCAGTCCCGGTCGAAGGCCTCGAAGGCCTCGGAGATGTTCTCCAGGAGGGTGGTGACGCGGTGTTTCTCTCGCTCGGCGGCCTCGCGTTCGAGGACGCGCCCGGTGATGTCGAGCGCCGTGCCGAGGAAGCGCACCGCGCGGCCGCTCGAGTCGAAGAAGGCCCTGCCCGAGGTGGACAACCAGCGGATGGAGCCATCCCGGGGGTTCACGGCGCGGTAGTCGAGCCGGTAGGAGCCGCTGCCGGTGGGCTCCAGGGCCTGCTGTACGGCCTGGTGGACGTGCTCGCGGTCCTCGGGGTGTACGAGGGAGAGGAAGGTGTCGTAGTCGAGGGAGGCATCTGGGGGCAGGCCGAAGAGGGCCTTGCAGCGCTCGTCCCAGAGCAGTGCGCCGGTGAGGGGATCGAGGTCCCAGGTGCCCAGGCCGGTGGCCTCGATGGCCAGACGCAGGCGCTCCTCGTGGAGGTGGGGCATCTCGGGGCCGGGAGCCGAGGGGCGGGAGTCGGACGGCATGGACGAGAGGGGGACCTCTTACGTCGGCCGGAGTTCACCGGGAAGCGGGCGGAAAAAAAAGCCCCGTCTCCGAGTGAACCCGGAGACGGGGCCTTGGCCAGGGTCGGACTTGAACCGACTACCTGCGGATTATGAGACCGCCGCTCTAACCAGGTGAGCTACCTGGCCAAAAAGTGGTGCCTCTCATAGCGGGACCCGCGCTCCACTGCAAGAGGATAGGTGAGCCGAAGTGAGCCCGGCTGCCCTGGGGGTGGCCAGCCAGCCTCGACCCAGGACGCGAAGCCGGGGGCTCCCGTGCCACCTTGGACTGGAACACCCGTCCGCAGCGCCTCTAGTCCCTGAATGTTCGGCCGGATGCTCATAAGCTGGGCTTCTGTCTCATGCCGCTGCTCGCTATGGGTTGCAGCGGGGGGTTGCGCTCCCCGAATGATGCCGCCGGGATTGGCGAACACCGGGTTGTCAGATCATTGGGGTACCCAGTTGGAATGGCTAACCCATCAGTGCGCGGCCATCTTCAGAGGGGAGTTCCCATGAAGCTGGGCTGGACGGCGGCACTGCTGGTGCTCCTCGTCGGGTGTGCTACCGCTTCTCGGGTCGTGAGCCTGGACACGGGTCAGGCCGACACTCTCGTTTTCACCCCACGCTCCGGTGCCGAGCCGGTGAAGCTGAACGGCGACGAGTTCAAGGAGGCCGTGACGAGGCGTGCCTGGGAGGTTCGGCCCTCCGAGCGACCCCAGGAATCCGCCAGGAAGCTGTTCGAGGTCGAAGCGCGGAGTGGTTCGTACACGTACGAGACACGTAGTCGCCGCCTCACTCCACTCGGGCCGGACGAGCATCTGGAGGGAGTACCGGCGGCGGAGGTGGAGTTGACGCGCGCCTACCTGTTCTGGTGCGAGCGCACCGGCAGGCCCGGAGACTGCCTACGCCTGTTGACAGAGTGCCCCGTCATCAATGGGGACGGCCGTTTCGCTCTGGCTCTGGCCCTCGCCAAGGGAGCCGTGCTGGACGAGATGCTGGAGGCGTTCAAGGACATGGCCGACCCACACGCCATGGTGGCGGCGGTTCTCTGGACCTGGACGACGTACATGGTCCTCCTCTCGATTCCCGACGTGACGGTCTCGAAGGGGATTGCGGCGGTGATGACCGCCGCCCTCATCTCCTACGTGGGCGTCGACACCTTCTGGGGCCTCGTCGTGGGCTTCAAGCGGCTGATGGTCGAAGCGGATCGGGCCGCCACGTTCAACGAGTTGCGCGAGGCCGGGGAGCGGTACGGCAAGGTGATGGGCCGCAACGCGGCGCGTGCGTTCGCCATGCTGGCCACGGTGGCTCTCGGCAACACGGCGCCGGGGTTGGCGGCGAAGGTGCAGACGCTGCCCGGTGCGATCCAGGCGGCGGCGCAGGCGGAGACGCAGGTGGGCCTCCGCCTCGCGGCAGTGGGGGAGGTCGAGACGGTTGCCGTGAGTGCCGAGGCCGTCACCATCACCCTCGCCCCCAACGCGGTCGCGATGTCGGCCGGAGATGGCCGAGGCAACGGTCATGTCACGGGCGAGTTGACAGGAGGCGCGTCGGATATCCACGTTGACAAGGTGGTCAACAGCAACATGCCGCACGCGGCGGAACGTGCGGTTGAACGGGCTGGTTTCTCCAGCGTGCAGGATGCTCGCGCGGCCTTGCAGGAGTTCGGCCGACAGATCGAGAAGTCGGGGCTTCCACCCGGAACCATTCGGGACACGGCCTACGCGGACCGCGTCATCGTTCCTGGCTTTGGCCGAGGTGGTGCGGTCGTCTATCAGCTCAGGGACGGTGTATTGAAGCTGAAGACCGTTTTGCAGTGGAGGCCGTAATGGGGCAGATGGATTCCAAGAAGAAGCTTGGGCGCTTCGAGCTGCGAGTCTCCGAAGACGATCAGGACGTGGCCTATTTGCGCCTCCCGAGTCACCCCGGTGAGACCTGCAAGATGTCGAAATCGATCAGGCTGGCCGAACTCATGGGTTCCTACACGGGCCCCGATGTGGTGCTCGACTTCGACCAGGATGGAGTCCTGGTCGGAATCGAGATCCTGGCGTGAGGCTCTGCCGACGATGACGCGCATGGTCCCGTATTGATGTGTGAGCACCCGGTGGGTGGGCACGCTGGGCATCATCATCCCGCCCTCGACACCGCCGTAGAGCCGACTTCACCGTGGAGATTAACGCGACGGAGAGCGAGGCCCAGGGCGCCTTCACGCCCCCATGGCTTTGGACGCTATCCGTGTTGGCGTGGGTGGTGTCAGGCCCTTCTTGGCCACCTGTTGTTTGACACTGGCGATGGCGTCCAGCCCCTCCTCCCGCCGGAAGTGGCCCAGCCGGATGCGGCGCAACCGGCGCTCCGTATCCTCCACCATCGCCCAGGCAATCGGGGCTCGGTTCCGGTCGTGGTTCGATATCCACAGCAGGGCGAGGCAGGCGGTATGAACCTGATTCTCCAGGTCGATGAAGCCGAGCCGTTTGATGCGGCGCAGCACCCGCGAGAACTCCTCCCAGCTCTTGGCGCGAGGATGCGCGACGTTCAGGATGTCATGGGCGATCAGCCTCTTGATGTGCAGCCGCTCCCACTCCGTCCGCGCTCCCTCCAGCAGTTTCTTCTGGAGGGCCAGGTATTCGCGCTCCACCCTTTCGAAGGGAACCCGCTCGGAGCCTGGGCCGAAGGCCATAAAGGCATCGTGGCGCTCCTTGACGATCCTCTGCCAGAACAACTCCCGTGAGGGCTTCATGACTCACCCTCCCGGGCACCGCTTGCCATTGGCACTCCAGGGCCAATACCTCCTCTTCCTGCATAGATCGAAACAACTCTGGCAGTGGCTCGTGCCATACTGGAGGTTGACCTTGAGCCCGCGCTCAGGCTCCGGGAGAGTTCTTTCAGAGCGAGAGCGCGAGTGAGAGGTGCATCCTGCCCTGAGGGTGGCCAGTCGGCCCTGATCCAGGGCACGAAGAGCCGGGGCCTCTCGCTCTACCTGGGACTGGAACACCGGCTCGCGTTGCCTCTAGTCCCAGAAGATTCCACCGGGTGCTTATAAGCGAGGCTTCTAGACGTTCAGGCCATTTCGTCTCTGGCTGGTCCGCCCTACGCCGCCGCGAGGTACAGGAGTAACGCCTCCTCGTCCCGCGGTGCCGGCTCCTGCTTCAACAGGAAGAGCCGCGTGGCCTCCCGGGCCTTCATCCGGAGCGGCCACCGGGCCTCCAGGAACGTGGAGCCCCGCTGGGTCATCACCAGCCCCTCGTGCTCGACGTCCACCGAGCCCGACATGACGAACAGCTGGGTGCCCGCCTCGAGCTCATGCTGCTCCCACGGCGAGAGCTCACGGTGCTCGCCTTCCCGGAGCAGGGCGAGCCGAGCCTTGCGCCCGAGGTGCCCGTACCGCTCGTTTCCTCGCACCAGGTCATCGAAGCGCCGCTCGGCGTGCGTCTTCCATATCCCCTCTCGCAGACGCGCATCCCCCTTCAACAGGGGCAGGAGCGCCGAGCGGGGAATGCGCACCAGCGTCGACGCCGTCGCCGTGCGGATGGACGCCGAGCGGCGCTCGCCCGTGAGCAGGGCCCCCTCACCGAAAACAGCGCCGCTGCCGAGCTCGTCCACGAGCTCCCCTCCCTCGGCCAGCACGTAGACCGCGCCCCGTTCCAGCACGTACAGCTCGTCGCAGGCGCTCCCCGCGTGGAAGACGTACCGGCCGGCGGGAAACACGAGGCGCTCCGCTCGCCCGGCCAGCTCGCGCAGGGTGGCCTCGTCGAGGTGGGCCAGCCATGGCACCCGGCGCAGTTGTTGGATCATCCGAGAGGCACCCAGGCGGGCCCCGAGGCGCGTGCGCTGCACCCGGGCCGCCAGCTGCTCCATGGGTTGGCGCAGCCGCCTCGTCAGCAGCGCCCGGGCGATGCTCAGCAGGTTTCCCAGGGTGATGGGCACCAGTGTCACCAGCCCGTGCCCCTCGCCATACCCGGGGTTGGTCTCGAGAAAGAAATCCACCTCGGGCTTGTCGGAGTGTGCCCAATACTCGCGCTCCATCTCCGTCTCGCGCGTGCGCCAGCCCACCTTCCGCACCAGCGGATGGGCCGGGTCCTCCTTCTCCAGGCCGAACTCCGTGGCCAGCGTGTCCATGAAGGCCAGCAGCTCCGGGGGGGTCTCCAGCTCCCGTCGTGGCCACACCTCGTCACAGTGCCGGGTGACCAGCGAGTAGCTGGACGGGTGCACCAGCGAGCCCATGTAGAACATGCGCCGGCCCGGGTGCTTCAGCACATAGCGAACCACCTGCTCCATCCAGAGTCCCGCGGTGACGTTGCCGCCCCGGTACTCCCGCAGCAGGCCCGTCTCCGCGCGGAACACGGCCAGCGGCTCGTCACCGAGCTGCTTCTCGAAGAGGTGCAGGGCGAGGTAGCCGACCACCCTTCCCGCCTCGTCCTTGTGGAGCAGCAGCCACGTGTGCTCGGCGTTGGACTCGATCACGTAGCGGGCGAAAGACTCCCGGTCCACGCCATCGAAGATGCGCTGGTGGACGGCATAGAGGGAATCGGTGAGCTGGCTCCGCGCCTCGGCGGACAGGGAGTGGGGGAGGATGAACTCGGTGCTCGTGATGTGGGACATGGCTGCTTCGACCGGGGTGTCGTGTCTCGGGGGGAGCCCTGAGAAGAAGCACTCTGACCTCGAGGCCGCGGGGCGGCTGTGACGGCGCGAACAGCCAGGGTGTGCACCCCGTCACAACCCTCACCCGGACGTCTTGGTGGGCAACAGCGCCAGCACGCGAGCGAGCACCGCGACACCCTCCTCGTACTCGTCGAGGCCGATGTGCTCGTGCGGCGTGTGGTCCAGGGAGGAGTCGCCGGGGCCGTAGGCGAGGGTGGGCACCCGCCACGCCTCCGCCACGGTGTTCCAGTCCGAGGTCCCCGTCTTCAGCCGGAGCGTCGGACGAGCCCCCCGCTCGCGGATGGCGCGCTTGAACATCCGCGAGAGCGCGTCGTTCCCCTCCGTGCTCACCGCCCCCTTGTTCGACAGGGCCTTCACGGTGACGCCGGGAACGCCGCCCAGGAGCGCCAGCAGCCGCTCGCCATCGCTGGCCGGCCCGGTGCGGACATTCACGCTGGCCCGGGCCCACTCCTCGGTGTCCGTGGAGCCCGTCTGGAACGAGGTCAACGCGGGCAGGTTCTGCTCGAAGAGCGACCGCTCCCGGTTCCACGCGTCACAGTCCGCGCGCAGCTGGTTCCAGGCCTCGACGACGTGCTCGGCGGGGGCGCGGTAGTCCCGGCTCGCCGTGTGGCGCCGGCTCGCCCGGTACTCGAGCTCGGCCCGGACGAGCCCCTTGTACCCGATGGTGACGGCATGGGCTCCGCTGGGCTCTCCGTTGATGACGAAGTCCGGGCGGTAGCGCTCGCGGACGTGGAACGCACCGCGCGTGATGGCCACCTCCTCCTCGACACACCCGAGCAGCAGGAACGTCTTCCCGGCGCGCTCGCTCTCCTCGAGCAACTCGACGGCCTCGATGAAGGCGCCCAGGGCCCCCTTGGCGTCCACCGTTCCGCGTCCGAAGAGCCGTCCGTCCTCGATGCGCACCGGCACCTCGCCGGGCACCGTGTCGATGTGGCCGAGCAGTGCGATGCACGTGTCACCCTCGCCCAGGCTGGCGATGGTGTTGCCCACCTCGTCGGTGTGCGCGCGCCAGCCGCGGCGCTCCAGTTGCCCGGCCAGGGCGCGGGAGAAGGCCTGCTCGTGGTGGCTGGGGCTGTACTGCTCCACCATCCACTTGAGGAACTCGATCGACTTCTCACGTGCCCGCATTGGCCGCGTCCTTCCGGGGGAGGGTGAACTTCGTGCCGGACTCCTCGGTGAGGGCGACGAACACGGGGCGGGGCACGCGGGAGGAGCTCACGTAGACGGAGGGGACTCCGCCCTGGAGCGCCTTGCGCGCGGCGTCCAGCTTGTACCGCATGCGTCCGGCCGCGAGCTGCATGCAGCCTTCCACGTCGTCGCTGTGCCGCACGAGCGTCAGCGGCTCGTTCGGGTTCTCCAGCAGTCCCGGCACGTTCGACAGCATCACGAAGGCCCGGGCGCCGAGCGCGGTGGCCACCGAGGCGGCGATCTGATCCGCATCGGCGTTCACCAGCACGCCGTCCTCCGTGACCGCGGGAGGGCAGAGGACGGGCACGTGGCCCAGCTCCATCAGCGTTCCCAACAGGCCCGTGTTCACCGAGGTGAGCTCCCCGGCCAGGTGCTCCCGGTCGATCCGGAGCCGCCCGTTGTCGTGAATCTTCAGCGGAGGCCGGCGCCGGGCGACGAGCACCCGTCCATCCGCGCCGCACAGCCCGAGCCCGGAGACGCCCCGCTCCCCGAGTGCCAGGACGATGCGTTTGTTCACCTCGCCCACCCACGCCATCATCAGGACGCGCAGGGTGGCCGCGTTCGTGAGGCGCACGACGTTGCCGGAGGGCGTGGTGACCTCGGGGCGCTCGAGCGAGTGGAGCTTCAGCAGGCGCTCCCCGGCGTCCGAGCCTCCATTCACCACGATGACGCGCTCGCCCTGGCGGACGAGCTCCGCGACGTCAGCGCAGACGTTCTCGAGGTCCACCCCCGGGGCGCCGCCGATCTTCACCACGATGGGCCCGCCGCTCATCCGATCACACTCGCGCCACCATCGACGAGCTGCACCGTCCCGGTGATGAACGAGGCCCGCTCGCTGGCGAGGAAGGCGGCGGCGGCGGCGAACTCCTCGGGGAGTCCCACCCGGCGCAGGGGAATGTGGGCCGCCATGGCGCGCAGTCCCGAGTCCACGTCTCCCCCGGTCCCCGCGGTGCGCTCGACCGGAGGCGTGCGGGTGTAGCCCGGGGCGAGCACGTTGACGGTGACGCCACAGTCCCCCAGCTCCTGCACGAGCGCGGACGCGAACCCGACGATGCCGAGCCGGGAGAACCCCGAGAGGGCGAACCGCGCCACCGGCCGGACCACCGTCTCGGAGGTGATGAAGAGCAGGCGCCCCCACCGGGCCTGTTTCATGTGGGGGAGGGCGGCCAACGCCAGACCGATGGGAGGCAGCAGCACCGCGTCGACGGCCTCCCGGTACGCCTCGACGCCGAACTTCGTCGCCGGGCCCGGAGGAGGCCCGCCGCTGTTCGTCACCGCGATGTGGAGCGCCCCCATGCGGCCCGCCACGTCCTCGACCCAGTGGCGGACGGCCTCGGGGTTCTTCAGGTCCACTTCCGTCGCGAGCACCTGGCCCCGGCCGAGCTCCTTCAACCGGCGCTCGGCCCGGGCGAGCTTCTCCGGGTCCCTCGCGCCGATGGCGACATGGGCCCCTTCCTTCGCCAGCTCCTCGGCGACGGCCAGCCCGAGTCCGCTCGAGCCTCCCGCGATGAGCGCGACCCTACCTGCCAGTCCCAGTTCCACGGACGTCCTCCCGGGTGTCGTTGTTCGCGGTCACGGAGCCCACGTTGGCGCGGGCCTGGGTGCGCGGCGGTTGGAAGTAGCCGTAGCGGGCCATCAGCGGCCACGACAGCGCCTCGGTGAGGGCCCTCGCCCGGGAGGGGAGCTCCTTCTTCCAAGAATCGTCCTCCGGACGCAGGAGCGTGGGCCCGGCGCGGAAACGATCCGGATTGCCCGTGACGGTGTGGTTCCCGCCCAGGTGGACCGTTCGCCCCTTCACCGGATTCACCGCGCCCTCCGTGCCGAGCAGCCCGAACAGCCCGTCCACCACGCTGTCCGGATGGGCGATGAAGTCCTCGTACCGGAGGAAGAACGAGCGCTCGGGGTAGCGCCGGATGACGGCCTCGGAGGCGAGGTTGAACCCCACCCAGTACGAGGTGCTGCGGAACGTGGACATCGGGACGACGTACTGCTTCGTCTTCGTCCACGAGTGCGCGGCGGCGCGCGGATCCCTCACCAGGTAGAGGTAGTAGGGCGTGACGCCTTCCACGTGCGGAAGGAGCGCCGCCTCGGAGGGGAGCTTGCCGCTGTCCACCACGGTGTGGCTGCCGGTCGCGTCCGCGATGGCGCGGTATGTCCGGCTCAGCGTGGCGGCATACTCGCGGACCGCCTCCGAGCGGGTGCCCTCCCGGAGGATGTTCCACGTGTGGCGCGTCCGGACGGCCTCCGTCTGACGCCTCACGACGTCGCGGGCATGCTCGGCGGGACTCCGGCCCGGGGGCGTCTCCTCCTGGAGCACCCTGGACCAGATGCCACAGCGGGTCAGCGCCTCACCGCAGCCACAGGAGGTGTTGGAGCCGTTGCCATGGGCGTTCTTCCACAGGAAGCTCAGCTCGCCGGTGTGGAAGAAGCCCTCCACCTCGTTGAGCACGTTGCCGATGATCGTGCTGCCGTTGCGGCACCAGCCGGTGATGTAGAGAACCTTGAGAGGATGTCGAGACACGCGTGCTCCCTGTTCCGGTTGCCGTCAGACCAGCGCGGCGACGTAGAAGTGCGTGGGCAGGTGGACCACCAGGGACTCGTAGATCTCCCCGCACACGGCGAGCCCCTCGCGCGGGAAGATGCCCTTGGGGGCTTCGGCGAAGCGGATGACGGAGCGGCCGCTGTCGAAGATGGTGGCGGCGGCGGTGTAGTCCCCGACGATGAGGGTGCCGGGGTTCACCATGCGCGCGCGGGCGATGCGCACGCCCATGTCCGCCAGATCCCTCAGCAGGCTGCCCTGGCCCACGAAGTAGCGGTAGTAGTCCGCCGGGTTCATGAGGATGCCGTCCGCCGAGCCGCCCACCTGCTCCACGCGATCACACGCCGCCAGGAGCGAGGCGATCGGGTTCTCCCGCGCGGCGAGCCGGGTGATGCCGGGGGTCTCCAGCAGTCCGCGCACGCGCTCGCCACCGGGACCGCGTGCGAGCGCCTGGTTCTCCGCCGTGCACAGGCGCACCAGCAGCCGGTAGTCGATGAACGTCGCGAGCGCCTCGGGGTCATTCAGCAGCTCGGGGTTGACCTGCACCCACGCCGTGGTCGGCTTCAGCTCCGCCTTGTCCGAGTGGAACTCGAACGTGGCCTCCTGCCTCAGCTGCGCGTCGATGACCTGCTCGGTGAGGGCGGCCTGGGGACGCGTCTCGTACCAGTATTTGACCTGGGGCTGCTCCGTCTTCACGACCTTGAAGAGGCCGCGCACCGCGATGCGGGGGCGGCGCTTGAAGCCCGGGAACGCGTCGGTGATCGTCGTGGAGAACTCCACGGACGCCTTCGTGCCCTGGGAGACGACCGCCGCGGCGAAAGCCCGCCCGGGGGACAGCTCGGTCCCCGCGGTTCCATTCGTGCTCATGTGTTCCTCCCCTGTGTTTCAGATGGGATGCAGGCCGCGGAAGCCGAGGCCCTCGGTCTCGGGTCTCCCGAGCATCAGGTTGATGGCGTGGACGGCCGTTCCCGCCGCGCCCTTCACCAGGTTGTCGATCGCCACGTTCACGACGATCCGCTGGCGCTCCGTGTCCACGTCCACGGCCAGGTCGCAGTAGTTCGTCCCCTGCAGCGGACCGGGCTCGGGGAAGGGCGAGGCGCTCGTGTTGGGCCGGATGAGCCGCACGAAGGGCTTCTCGCGGTAGGCGGTGGCGATGGCGCGCAAGGGCTCGTTCTCGTCGAGGGGCCTGGCGGCGAAGCCATGCACCGTCGCGAGGATGCCGCGCACGTTCGGCACGGCCGTGGCGCTGAAGTGCACGCTGGGGCGTGTCCGGGTGAGCCGCTCGACGACGTTCTCGATCTCCCCCGTGTGCCGGTGCCCCACGGGCCGGTAGCAGCGGAGGGCGGAGGCGCGTTCGGGGTGGTGGGACGAGCGGTCCGGCGTGGCGCCACCGCCCGAGGAGCCTGTCTTCGCGTCCACGACGAGCTCCGGCTTCACCAGGCCCGCGCGCACCAGCGGGAGGATTCCCAGGAGCGCGGCGTGCGCCATGCAGCCGGGGACGGCCACATAGCGGGCCTCGGGAAGCTCACCAGCGGTCCATTCGGGGAGCGCGTAGACGAAGCGCGGCGCGTCCTCGGGCCGCGGGTGTTTCGCATACCAGCGCGCGTGGTCCACCGGGTCCAACCGGAAGTCCGCGCTGAGGTCGACGATCCGGTCCGCGAGCCCTCGCACCTGGGCCCAGCGCTGGAGCAGTCCTCCCTGGGGCAGGCAGCTCACGAGCAGCTCGCACGGCTCCAGCGCCTCGTGTGGGACGAAGCGCAGCGGACTCATGCCCCGGAGGCTCGGGTGGGGGAAGTCGAGGCGCTTGCCCGCGAACTGCCCGGAGGTGGCCTGGACGACCTCCACGCCCGGGTGGGCCAGGAGCAGCCGCAACACCTCGCCGCCCGTGTAGCCCGAGGCGCCCAGCACGGCCACGCGCGTCATGGATGCACCCCCGCGGCGTAGTCCGCGATCAGCTCCGGCAGTGGAATCCGGGTGGACTCGATGCTCCGGGCGAACTCCACGCAGTGGTTGACCTCGTTCACGAGGAGCTCCCCGCTCCGTGTCTCGAGCAGGTCCACGGCCGCGATGTCCGCCCCCACGGCCGCCGCGGCGCGCTCGGCGAGCGTCGCGTGGGATTCGGGGACCTCGTACCGTTCGGGCACGGCGCCGCGCGCGGTGTTCGTCACCCAGTGCTCCGAGCGCCGGCGGATGCCTCCCACCGTCCGGCCCAGCACGTAGACGCGCAGGTCATAGCCCGGCTTGTCGATGTACTGCTGCACCAGCGCGACGTGATCGCTCGCGCCGCCCATCTCGAAGCGCATCTGCAGGAGGCCCTCGGCCGCGTTGCGCCCATCGATGCGCGCGACCATGCGGCCCCACGAGCCCACCGCCGGCTTCGTCACCACCGGGTAGCCCCGGCGCTCGATCTCCCCGAGGCAGGCCTCCTCCTCGAAGCCCGCGAACGACCACGGCATGGGAATGCCCTGGGCGGCCAGCGCCAGGTTCGTGAGGATCTTGTCCCCGCACGTGGCGATGGCCCTGGAGCTGTTCACCACGCGAGCGCCCTTCACCTCCAGGATGGCCGCCAGGTACCGGGAGCGGGTGAGCGACATGCTCCGCATCAGCACGACGCCGCCCCCGGACCAGTGCCCGGCGTCCAGGGGCAGGACGAGATCCGCGTCCTGATGGAGCTCCACCGCGCAGTCGCGCTTGCGGAGCGCCTCGAGGATCATCCGTTCTTCCGCGCGCAGCCGGGTGTAGATGAGATCGATCTTCTTCATGGGGAGGGGACTATTCGCCCCAGTCCTCTTCGACCTCGGGCGCCTCGGCGAAGCGGAGGGGCTTCAGGCCCACCACCTCGAGCTCGGCGGAACAGCCCTCGCACGTGACGACCTCGCCCTCCATGAAGCCGTCCCCGGTGATCTCGAAGGCACACGTGGGGCACCCGTTGATTCCCGCGACATCCTTGGCATCCATCTGCTTCTGCAGCTGCATCCGCTCCTCCTTGAGTCAGGTTCCAGCGACGCCTATTGGGGACGCGACAACGCGCCGAGGATGCGCTCGGCCACGGCCGTGCTCTCGAGCCCGTGCCCGAGCAGCAGCGACTCGTGGGAGCCCGCGAGCGGATCGTAGCGATCCTGGATGCCGATCCGCAGCACCCGCCGGGCGGGCCCGTGTGCGCAGACCGTCTCGCACACCGCGCCGCCGAGCCCGCCGAGGATGTTGTGCTCCTCCACCGTGACGAGCAGCCGCGTCCGCTCCGCCGTCTCGAGGATGGCCGCCTCGTCGAGCGGCTTGAGCGTGTGCAGGTTCACCACGCGCGCCGAGACGCCCTGCCCCTCCAGCCGCCGGGCCGCCTCCAGCGCGACGTCGACGCCGATCTCCCCGTGGGCGATCAGCCCCACGTCCGTGCCTTCCCGGAGGCACAGGGCCTTGCCGAGCGCGAAGTCACCGCGAGGCTCCTCCAGCCGGCTCACCCGGTTGCGGCCGAGCCGCATGTACACCGGGCCGTCATGTTCGATCATCGCGCGGGTGGCGAGGAGGGTCTCCAGCCCGTCGGCGGGGGAGAACACCGTCATCCCCGGCATGGCGCGGAGGATGGCGAGGTCCTCGATGGCGTGGTGGGTGGGTCCGAAGAACGCGCCCGAGACGCCCCCGTAGTCACAGACGAGCTTCACGTTGGCCTGGGGGTAGGCCATCCCGAGCCGCACCTGCTCGCAGGCCCGCATGGCCCCGAAGGGCGCGAAGGTGTGCGCGAAGACGACGTGCCCCACGTGCGCCATGCCGCACGCCATGTCGAGCATCGTGGCCTCGCAGATGCCCAGGTTGAAGTAGCGGCCCTGGTGGCGGGCCTCGAAGGGATCTCCCCCGCCGCCCAGGTCCGCCTCCAGCAGCACGAGCCGCGGCTCCTGGTCGGCGAAGCGCGCGAGGGCATGCCGGAAGATCTGCCGGTTGGAGAGCTTGGGGTTCTCCCGCAGCCAGGCCTCCGGGGCGCTCGCGAGATCCGCGCCGCCCGTCTGGGTGTCGCTCACGGGGTCTCTCCCATGGACACGAGCGCGCGCCGGAGCTGCTCGGGAGAGAAGACCGCGTAGTGTGGGCCCTTGCCCTTGAACAGGGGCACGCCCGCGCCCTTCCGGGTCCTCGCGATGAGGGCGCGCGGAGCCGTCCCGGTGGGAGGGGCTTCCAGCGCTTGGAGCAGCGCCGGGAGATCGTGTCCGTCCACCTCCACCGTGTCGAACCCGAACATGAGCAGCCGGTCCGCGAGCGCCGCCTGCGAGAGGATCGACTCCGTGGGGCCGTCGTTCTGGCCCCCGTTCCGATCGATGATGACTGTCAGATTGGACAGACGTTGATGTGAGGCAATCTGGAGGGCCTCCCAGTTCGAGCCCTCGCCCATCTCGCCGTCGCCACAGATGACATAGACACGATTGGACAGACCTTTCAGGCGGTAGCCGAGCGCGAGCCCGGTGCCCAACCCCAGTCCATGTCCGAGACTCCCGGTGGAGAAGTCCACCCCGGGAACCCTTGCATTGACATGCCCCGTGAAGGGACTGCCCTCCGCGTTGTAGCGCTGGACGAGCTCCTCGGGATCGAAGAAGCCAAATTCAGACAGGGCGGCATACAGCCCCGCCGCGGCGTGTCCCTTGGACAGGATGAGGTGATCCCTTCTCTCCCAGTGCGGGTCCTCGGGACGGAGAGTCATGACGCACCCGAGCAACGCCACGAGGATTTCCACGAGGGAGAGGGAGCCTCCGAGGTGGCATCCCGCCGGGGTGGCGGCGAGCCGGACGATGAGCCGCCGGATATGTCTCGCATGCGCCTCGAGCGGGCCCAGGGCGCTATCGGGGGAGCGCTCGACGCGAGCGTCTGTCGTTGCTGCGGTCATCGAGCGAGTCATGATTGGTGGGGGGGAGACAATTCGTGACTTCGATGCTTATCGAGAACCACCCTATAAGAAATTGATCGATGCCTCGTCAATGTGTGAACTTGGCGGCCGATGTAAAAAAAATCCGACATTGGCCAGCCGTTGAGAAAGTGTTAGGGCATGAAACAACAAATCACATAAAGACAAACCAACAGGAGAGTCATGGCAATGGCGGAGAAGTCCGACAGCACTGTCGCGCGGCTCAACGGCTCGGCCTATCGTCAGAAGGGTTGGTGGCGCGACGAAACGGTTGTCGATGACCTTCGCCGTGCGATCCAGAAGCACCCGGACAAGACAGCCATCATCGCGGCCCGGTATTTCTCGAGGGATCTCACGCGGATCAGCTACGCGGAGCTGGGCCGTTACATGGAGCGGTTCGCCGGAGCCTTGCGCGAGCTGGGTGTCGGGCGCGGGCAGCTCGTCGCGGTGCAGCTCCCCAACTGGTGGCAGTTCACCGCGCTGGCCCTGGCGTGCGCGCGGATCGGCGCGGTGCTCGCGCCCATTCCTCCGGATTACCGGCGGCGCGAGGTGGAGTTCATCCTCAACAGGACCGAGGCGCCCGTGTACATCGGGCCCGCGAGCTGGACCGGCTTCTCCCACCGGGACATGTTGCGCGAGATGGCTCCGGCGCTCCCGGCGCTGCGCCACCGGATCTTCCTCGGGGCGGGCAGCGGGGTGGGGGAGGGGGAGCTCGACTTCGACGCCCACTTCACCGCGCATCCGTGGGAGGAGCGCCATCCGTCCAGCTCATTGGACGCGTTGTCGGCCCGCGCGGATGACGTGTTCAACGTGCTCTACACCTCGGGCACCACCGGCGAGCCCAAGGGCGTCATCCACTCGTACAACACGAATTACGCCATCACCCGCGCGCTCAACGAGACCCTGGGGCTGGGCGCGGACGACGTCATCTCCCTGCCGAGCCTCCTCACCGCCTCGAGTGGCTTCACCTACCTCTTCCAGATGCCCGTCCTGCTCGGGGCCACGGCGGTCTACCTGGACGTGGCGGATCCCGAGTTCCACCTCAAGCTCATCGAGGAGCATGGGATCTCGTTCATGTATGGGATTCCCACCTACTACCTGAACATGCTGGCGTCGCAGAAGCGCCGGCCCCGGAAGGTGGGCACGCTCCGGTGTCTGGCCACCGGTTCCACGCCCGTGCCGCCCCACCTCATCGCCGAGGTGCGCGAGGTGCTCGGCGTCCGGCTGCACACGCTCTGGGGCATGACGGAGAACGGCGCCGTCACCATCACCCGGAACGAGGATCCGCCCGACTGGCCGGCCAACAGCGACGGTGCTCCCGTTCCCTGGATGGAGGTGAAGATCGCTCCCGCCCTCTCCGAGGACGGGACGCCCTTCCCGGATGGGGCGGGGCGGTTGCTGGTCCGCGGCGCGAGCCAGTGCCTCGGGTATTTCAAGCGCGAGGACATCTACGACGCGTGTGTGGACGCGGAGGGGTGGTTCGACACGGGCGATCTGGCGCGCGACGACGGGCGCGGAGGCATCCGGATCGCGGGCCGGCTCAAGGACATCATCTTCCGGCATGGAATGAAGATTCCCGTCGTCGAGGTCGAGTCCGCGCTGTACGCGCATCCCAAGGTGCGCGAGGTCGCCGTCGTGGCCCATGCGGATGATCGCATCGGTGGCGAGCGGGTGTGCGCCGTCGTGGTGCCTCGCGACGAGGCTCCCTCCTTGAATGAGTTGCGAGAGCACCTCCGCAAGGCCGGCATGTCCGTCTCGTACTGGCCGGACCGCCTGGAAATCATCTCGGAGATGCCCAAGACGCCCTCCGGGAAGATCCGGAAGTTCCTCCTGCGGGAGCGCTTGAAGGAGCAGCCCGGCGGCCCCGCCTGAGCCTGTTCCTCCGTGGTGTCGAAGTCCTCCCGCTGCCCCCCCTGCATCCGATTCAGGACTCCCAGGCCGATATGAACGTGCGTGATGTGCAACCCCCCGAGAGCACCACTGGAGCGAAGCCGGGCACGCGGACGGGACGCGGGTCTTCGCCCCTGGTACCGGTCTCCAGGGAGAGGGCGTTGCCCCTGTCCTCCTCCCAGCAGCGGCTGTGGTTCATCGAGCAGCTCGCGCCGGGTGGCTTCACGTACAACGTTCCCCTCGCCGCGAGGTTGAAGGGGCGGCTCGACGTGGCGGCGCTGGAGCGGAGCCTGGAGGCGCTCGTCCGGCGGCACGAGGCCCTGCGGACGACGTTCACCCTGGAGGATGGACAGCCGGTCCAGCGGATTGCCCCGGAGGCGGAGCTCACGTTGCCCGTGGAGAGCCTGGAGGCGCTGGCGGAGGAGGAGCGCGCCGGGGCGGTCCCGCGGCTCGTGGAGGAGGAGGCCCGGCGTCCGTTCGAGCTGGAGAAGGGGCCCCTGTTCCGGGCCCGGCTGTTGCGCCTGGCGGCGGACGAGCACGTGTTGCTGCTGTCGCTGCACCACATCGTCTGCGATGGCTGGTCCCTGGAGGTGATGGAGCGGGAGCTGACGGCGCTGTACGGGGCGTACTCGCGGGGAGAGACGCCCCGGTTGCCGGCGTTGCCCGTGCAGTATCCGGACTACGCGGTGTGGCAGCGGGAGGGGTTGAAGGGCGAGGCGCTCGAGGCCCGGCTCGCGTGGTGGAAGCAGCGGCTGGCCGGAGCTCCACCCGTGTTGGAGCTGCCCACCGACAGGCCCAGGCCCGTGGTGCGGTCCTCTCGCGGGGCCGTGCTGCGGGTGGCGCTGTCCCCGGAGCTGTCCGCGACGGTGCGCGAGCGCAGCCGTCTGGAGGGGGTCACGCCTTTCATGACGTTGCTGGCGGGCTTCCAGGCACTGCTGTCCCGCTACAGCGGACAGCCGGACGTCGTGGTGGGCACGCCGGTTTCCGGGCGCAACCGGCGCGAGCTGGAGGGGCTGATCGGCTTCTTCGCCAACACGCTGCCCCTGCGGGTGGAGGCCCCGGGAGGGCTGGGCTTCCGCGAGCTGCTGAAGCGGGTGCGCGAGTCCTGCCTGGGCGCCCTGTCCCACCAGGAGGTGCCGTTCGAGCAGATGGTGAACGCCGTGCAGCCGGTGAGGGACTCGAGCCGGACGCCGTTGTTCCAGGCCTCGTTCGCCCTCCAGGGGGCCGCGCCCTTCGCCGCGCTGGAGCTTCCCGGGGTGACCGTGGAGGAGCTCGTCTTCGAGCCTGGGGTGGCGAAGACCGATCTCACCCTCTACCTGCGCGAGACCCCGCGGGGACTGGTGGGCCTCTGGGAGTACAGCACCGCCCTCTTCGACGAGGCGACGGTGGCCCGCATGGCGGCGCACTACGCGCGGCTGTTGGAAGGAGGGCTCGCGGAGCCGGAGCGGGCGCTGGCGGAGCTGCCGATGCTGTCGGAAGCCGAGCGGCACCAGATGTTGGTGGAGTGGAACCCGGTGCGGACGGAGTCCCCGCGCCCCGCCACCGTGCACGGCTTGTTCGAGGAGCACGCGGCGCGCCAGCCCGAGGCGGAGGCGGTGGAATACGAGGGCGAGCGGCTCACGTACGCGGAGCTGAACCGCCGGGCCAATCAGGTGGCCAGGAACCTGCGGCGGCTGGGGGTGGGGGAAGGGACACGGGTGGGGCTGTGCGCCGAGCGCTCGCTGGAGCTGGTGGCGGCGATGCTGGGCATCCTGAAGGCGGGTGGCGCCTACGTGCCGTTGGATCCGTCGTATCCCGCGGAGCGGCTGGCGTTCATGGTGGAGGACACGGCGGTGCCGGTGGTGCTGGCCCAGCCGGAGTTCCTCTCGAGGTGGGAGGCCCTGGGCGCGACGGTGGTGCCGCTGGAGCGCTCGTGGGAGACGTTCGCGCACGAGGGAGGGGAGAACCTCGGGGAGACGGGCGGGCCGGAGGCGCTGGCGTATGTCATGTACACGTCGGGCTCGACGGGACGGCCCAAGGGCGTGTGCATTCCGCACCGGGGCATCGTCCGGCTGGTGCGCGATACCGTCCATGTCTGGCTGACGCAGGAGGATCGGTTCGCGCAGGTGTGCAACACCTCGTTCGATGCGTCGACGCTGGAGGTGTGGGGCGCGCTGGTCAATGGCGGGTGTCTGGTGGGGGTGCCCCGGGAGGTGGCGCTGTCCCCGCGTTCGCTCGCCGCGTTCCTGCGGGAGAAGCGGATCAGCGCGACGGTGTTGCCCACGGCGCTGTTCCACCAGGTGGTGGCCGAGTGTCCGGACGCGTTCCACACGCTGAAGTACGTGGTGGCGGGGGGCGAGTCCCCGGACCCGAATGCGATGCGGAAGGTGCTGGAGCGGGGCGCGCCGAGGTACCTGCTGAATGGCTACGGGCCGACGGAGAACACGACGGCGTCCACGTTCTTCGTGGTGGGGAACGTACCGGAGGGGGCGGTGTCCGTGCCCATCGGCACGCCGCCGGCGAACGCGGAAGCGTACGTGTTGGACGAGCGGATGCAGCCGGTGCCGGTGGGCGTGGCCGGAGAGCTGTACGTGGGGGGCGAGGGACTGGCGCTGGGGTACCTGAACCGGCCGGAGCTGACGGCGGAGCGGTTCGTGGCCCACCCCTTCAGTCCGATGCCGGGGGCGAGGCTCTACAAGACAGGAGACCTGGCGAGGTACCTGCGGGACGGCAACCTCGAGTTCCTGGGGCGGCGGGACGAGCAGGTGAAGGTGCGCGGGTTCCGCGTGGAGCTGGGGGAGATCGAGACGGCGCTGGCGAAGCACCCGGAGGTGAGCGAGGCGGTGGTGGTCGCAAGGGACGATGGCGCCAGCGGCAAGCAACTGGTGGCCTATGTGGTCCCAAATTCCCCTCTCCCCTCGGGAGAGGGACGGGGTGAGGGTGCCACGGGCCCCGGGCTGAATCCCGAGGAGCTCCGCACCTGGCTCAAGCAGACCCTGCCCGTGCACATGGTGCCGTCGGCTTTCGTGAGGCTGGAGGCATTTCCCCTCACTCCCAACGGCAAGGTGGATCGCAAGTCACTTCCCGCGCCGGAGCTGGAAGGAGTGGGCGCGGAGTACGTCCCTCCCCGGACGGCGTTGGAAGAGCTCGTCGCGGAGCTCTGGGCCTCGTTGCTGGGCGTGCGGCGCGTGGGCGCTCACGACCACTTCTTCGAGCTGGGCGGGCACTCACTGCTGGCGACGCGGCTCGTCTCGCGCCTGCGGGAGGTGCTCCGAATCGAGCTGCCCGTGAGCGCTCTCTTCGAGGCCCCCACGGTGGCGGAGCTCGCGCGGCGGCTCGAGTCGGTCGCCGAGCCGTCTCGAGGGCCACGGCCCCCACCGCTCGTGCCCCAGCCGGAGGGTGGGACCCTGCCGCTGTCCTTCGCGCAGCAGGGGCTGTGGTTCATCGAGCAGCTCGCGCCGGGAGGCTTCACGTACAACGTGCCGTACGTCACACGGCTGCGGGGCCGGCTCGAGGTGCCCGCGCTGGAGCGGAGCCTGGGGGCGCTCATCCAGCGGCACGAGGCCCTCCGGACGACGTTCACGCAAGTGGAAGGGCAGCCGGTGCAGCGGATCGCGCCAGCGCTGGCCTTCGCGCTCCCGGTGGAGAACCTGGAGGGGGTGCCGCGGCGGGTGGAGGAGGAGTTCCGGCGCCCATTCGAGCTGGAGAGGGGACCCCTGTTCCGGGCGCTGTTGCTGCGCGTGGCGGCGGAGGAGCACGTGCTGGTGCTCGTGATGCACCACATCGTCTGTGACGGCTGGTCGCTGAACGTGCTCGCGAGGGAGTTGGCGGCGCTGTACCAGGCGTTCTCCACGGGGAGCACGCCCTCCCTGCCGGAGTTGCCGGTGCGGTACGGGGATTACACCCGGTGGCAGCGGGAGTGGCTGAAGGGCGAGTCGTTGGAGTCCCTGCTCGGCTGGTGGAGGCAGCGGCTGGCTGGAGTGCCTCCCGTGCTGGAGCTGCCGACGGACAGGCCCAGGCCTCCGGTGCAGACCTTCCGCGGCGCCATGATTCCGATGCGGCTGCCGGTGGCGCTCTCCAGGGCCCTCGGGGAGCTGAGCCGCCGGGAGGGCGTCACTCCCTTCATGACCTTGCTGGCGGGCTTCCAGGCGCTGCTGGCGCGCTACAGCGGGCAGCAGGACTTCGTGGTGGGCTCGCCCAGCGCGGGACGCACCCATCGGGAGCTGGAAGGGCTGATCGGCCTCTTCATCAATACGCTCGCCCTGCGGGCGGAGGTCCCGGGGACGGCGAGCTTCCGGACGTTGCTCGGGCGTGTGCGTGAAGCCTGCCTGGGCGCCTACGCGCATCAGGAGCTGCCGGTGGAGCAGCTGATCCACACGCTACAGCCGGTGCGGGATCCGAGCCGTGCGCAGTTGTTCCAGGTGGTGTTCTCGCAGATCGAACCGGCGCCCGCGCTGCCGCTGCCCGGGGTGGTGTCGGAAGAGGTGGCCATCGAGACGGGGCTGGCGAAGTTCGACCTCAACCTGTTCGTGCGGGAGACGGAGGAGGGCTGGGAGAGCCTGTGGGAATACAACACCGGCTTGTACGACGAGGCGACGGTGGCGCGGATGGCGGCGCACTACGTGCGGCTGCTGGAGGGCGCCGTGGCGCGGCCGGAGCAGGAGGTGTTCGCGCTGCCACTGCTGGGTGAGGAGGAGCGGCGTCGGCTGTTGGTGGAGTGGAACCAGACGCGGACGGAGTACCCGAGGCACGCCAGCGTCCATGGCCTGTTCGAGGAGCAGGTGGCGCGCCGGCCCGAGGCCGTGGCGGTGGAGGACGAGGGGCAACGGCTCACGTACGCCGAGCTGAACGTCCGGGCCAACCAGGTGGCGCGGACCCTGCGCGGGCTGGGCGTGGGGGCGGGGACGCCGGTGGGCCTGTGCGTGGGGCGTTCGCTGGAGCTGGTGGTGGCGACGCTCGGCATCCTGAAGGCGGGTGGCGCCTACGTGCCGTTGGATCCGTCGTACCCGCCGGAGCGGCTGGCGTTCATGCTGGAGGACACGGCGGTGCCGGTGGTGCTGGCCCAGCCGGAGCTGGCCTCGGAGCTGCCGGCGGGAGGCGCCTTCGTCCTGGAGCTGTCGCGAGAGGCGTTCGCGCACGAGAGCGGGGAGAACCTCGAGGAGACGGTGGGGCCCGAGTCCCTGGCGTACGTCATGTACACGTCGGGCTCGACGGGGAGGCCCAAGGGCGTGTGCATTCCGCACCGGGGCATCGTCCGGCTGGTGCGTGACACCAACTACGTCCGGTTCACGGAGGAGGATCGCGTCGCGCAGGTCTCCAACACCTCGTTCGATGCGTCGACGCTGGAGCTGTGGGGCGCGCTGCTGAACGGCGGGTGCCTGGTCGGAGTGCCCCGGGAGGTGACGCTGGCCCCGAAGGCGCTGGCCGCGTTCCTGCGCGAGCAGCGGGTGAGCGCGATGTTCCTGACGACATCGCTCTTCAACCAGGTGGCGGCCGAGTGCCCGGAGGCCTTCCGCACGGTGCGGCAGGTGTTGTTCGGAGGCGAGGCGGCGGATCCAAGGTGGGTGAGGGCGGTACTGGAGCAGGGGACGGCCGGGACGTTGGTGAACGGGTACGGACCGACGGAGATGACCACCTTCACCTGCTGCTACGTGCTGACGGAGCCCGGGCAGGTGCGGAACCCGATGCCGATTGGAAGGCCGATCTCCAACACGGTGGTGTACGTGCTGGACGAGCGGATGCAGCCGGTGCCGGTGGGAGTGGCGGGAGAACTGTACGCGGGAGGAGACGGGCTGGCGTTGGGGTACCTGAACCGGCCGGAGCTGACGGCGGAGCGGTTCGTCCCGCACCCGTTCAGCGAGGACCCACGGGCCCGGCTGTACAAGACGGGGGACCGGGTGAGGTACCTGGCGGATGGGAGGCTCGAGTACCTGGGCCGAGGGGACGCGCAGGTGAAGGTGCGGGGCTTCCGCATCGAGCTGGGAGAGGTGGAGGCGGCACTCGCGAAGCATCCGGGAGTCGGCGAGGTGGTGGTCGTCGTGAGGAACGATGGCCCCAGTGGCAAGCACCTGGTGGCCTACGTGGTCCCAATATCCCCTCGCCCTCCGGGAGAGGGACGGGGTGAGGGTGCCACGGGCCCCGGGTTCAAATCCGAGGAGCTCCGCACCTGGCTCAAGCAGACCCTGCCCGAGTACATGGTGCCGTCTGCCTTCGTTCGGCTGGAGCGGCTCCCCCTGACGCCGAACGGAAAGCTGGACCGTGCGGCCCTCCCCGCGCCGGAGGCGGATGGGACGGAGCGCGAGGAGTACGTGGCGCCGCGGACGCGGATGGAGCAGTTGGTGGCGGACATCTGGGCGCCGCTGCTGAAGCAGCCGCGTGTGGGGGCACGGGACGACTTCTTCGAGCTGGGCGGGCACTCGTTGCTGGCGGCGCAGGTGGCCACGCGGCTGCGCGAGGCGCTCCAGCGGGAGTTCCCCATCCTGATGCTCTTCGAGGCGCCCACGGTGGAGGCGTTGGCGGCGCGGCTCGAGTCACTGCCGGGAGGAGTGGAGGAAGCCGGAGTTCTCCCGCTGGTGCCCGTGTCGCGAGAGGGCGAGCCGCCGCTGTCCTTCGCGCAGCAGCGGTTGTGGTTCATCGAGCAACTGGAGCCCGGTGGGTTCACGTACAACGTTCCCTACGCCGTGCGGCTGCGAGGCCGGCTCGAGGTGGCCGCATTGGAGCGGAGCCTCGGGGAGATCATCCGGCGGCACGAGACGCTGCGGACGACGTTCCTCCTGGTGGATGGACGGCCGGTGCAGCACATCGCGCCGGAGCTGGCCCTGACGTTGGGGGTGGAGGAACTGGAGGGGCAGGCGGCCGAAGCGGTCACGCGGCGGGTGGAGCAGGAGGCGCGCCGCCCGTTCGATCTGGGAACGGGCCCGCTGGTGCGCGTGACGCTGCTGCGCCTGGCGGCGGAGGAGCACGTGCTGGTGCTCGTGGTGCACCACATCGCGTGCGATCTCTGGTCGTTGAACGTGCTGTCGCGCGAGCTGGAGACGCTGTACGCGGCGTACTGCTCGGGGACGGAGCCCACGGTGCCGGCGCTGCCGGTGCAGTACGCGGACTACGCGGCGTGGCAGCGGGAGTGGCTGAGGAGCGGGGTGCTGGAGGAGCAGCTCGCGTGGTGGAAGCAGCGGCTGGCCGGAGCGCCTCCGGTGCTGGAGCTGCCGGCCGACAGGCCGAGGCCTCCCGTGCAGACCTTCCGGGGGGCGCACCTGACCGTGCCACTGCCGGCGGGCCTGGCGGGTGCGGTGAAAGAACTGCTGAGCCACGAGGAGGGCGTCACGCCGTTCATGGCGTTCCTGACGGGCTTCCAGGCGCTGCTGACGCGCTACAGCGGGCAGACGGACCTGGTGGTGGGCACGCCCATCTCCGGACGTCACCGGCGCGAGGTGGAGGGGCTGATCGGCTTCTTCCTCAACACGCTGGCGCTGCGGGTGGATGGCTCGGGGGACGTGAGCTTCCGGGAGTTGCTGGGCCGGGTACGGGAGTCGTGCCTGGGCGCCTATGCCCACCAGGACGTGCCCTTCGAGCAACTGGTGGATGCGCTCCAGCCAGCAAGAGACCTGAGCCGCTCGCCGCTCTTCCAGGTGATGTTCGTCTACCAGACCGAGCTCACGGCGATGGAGCTGCCCGGGGTGTCCGTGAGCGAGCTCGCCTTCCAGCCGGGGATGGCGAAGTTCGATCTCACGCTGTTCGTGAGGGAGACACCGGAAGGGTTGGTGAGCCTCTGGGAATACAACACCGACCTGTACGACGAGACGACGGTGGCGCGGATGGCGGCGCACTACACGCGGCTGCTGGAGGGGGCCGTCGCGGAGCCGGAGCGGAAGTTGTCGGCGCTGCCGTTGATGGACGAGGCGGAGCGGCGGCGGGTGCTGGTGGAGTTCAACGACACGAGGGTGCTGTACGCCCCGGCCAACGGGGTGCACGAGTTGTTCGAGGCGTGGGCGGACCGGACGCCAGACGCGGTGGCGGTGAGCTTCGGGGAGGAGCGGCTCACCTATGGCGAGCTGAACCGGAAGGCCAATCGGCTGGCGCACCACCTGAGGAGCCAGGGCGTGGGGCCGGACGTGCCGGTGGGCCTGTGCGTCGGGCGCTCGATGGACCTGGTGGTGGGCGTGCTGGGGATTCTCAAGGCTGGTGGTGCCTACGTGCCGCTGGACCCGGCCTACCCGGCCGAGCGCTTGGCGCTGATGCTCGGGGCTTCCCGGGCGCCGGTGGTGCTCACGCAGAGGCGGTTGGCGGACACGCTGCCGGCCCATGAGGCGAAGCGGCTGTATCTGGACGAGGAGGAGGACACCTGGGCCGGGTGCGCCGAGAACAACCCGGAGAAGGTGTCGGGTCCGGAGTCGCTGGCCTACGTCATCTACACCTCGGGCTCGACGGGAGTGCCCAAGGGTGTGGCGATGCACCACCGGCCGTTGCTCAACCTGATTCGCTGGCAGGTGGCGCGCTCGGCGGAGAAGCCCCGGACGCTGCAGTTCTCCGCGCTGAGCTTCGACGTGAGCTTCCAGGAGCTGTTCTCCACATGGGGAGCGGGAGGCGAACTGGTGCTCATCCCCGAGGAGCTGCGGCTGGAGGCGAGGGCGCTGCTGGAGATGATGGACCGTGGCGGGGTGGAGCGGTTGTTCCTGCCCTTCGTGGCACTCCAGAACCTGGCGGAGGAGGCGGACAGGGGAGGACTGGCGCCGAGGGCGTTGAAGGAAGTCATCACGGCGGGAGAGCAGCTGCGGGTGACGCCCGCGCTGCGCCGGCTGATGAAGAGACTGGGAGGGGTGCTGGAGAACCAGTACGGGCCGACGGAGACGCACGTGGCAACGGCGTACCGGCTGGAGGGAGAGCCGGAGAAGTGGCCGGAGGTGCCGAGTATTGGCGGGCCGATCGCCAACACGAGCGTGCACCTGCTGGATGAGAAGGGCGCGCCGGTGCCGGTGGGAGTGGTGGGGGAGCTGCACATCGGAGGGGCGGCGGTGGCGCGAGGCTACCTGCACCGGCCGGAGCTGACGGAGGAGCGATTCATCCCGGACGAGTACAAGGCGAAACCGGGAGCGAGGCTGTACCGGACGGGGGACTACGCGAGGTACCTGGAGGACGGGAACCTCGAGTTCCTGGGGCGGAGGGACGCACAGGTGAAGGTGCGTGGCTTCCGCATCGAGCTGGCGGAGGTGGAGTCCGCGCTGTCCAGACACCCGGCGGTGAAGGACGTGGTGGTCGCGGCGAGGGAGGACGGAGCAGGAGCCAGAAAACTGGTGGCCTACGTGGTCCCAACTTCCCCCACTTCCCCCACTTCCCCTCTCCCTCTGGGAGAGGGACGGGGTGAGGGTGTAACGGCCCCCGAGCTGAAACCCGAGGCTCTCCGCACCTGGCTGAAGAATCGTCTGCCCGAGTACATGGTGCCGTCGGCGTACCTGTGCCTGGAGTCCTTCCCGCTGACGCCGAGTGGGAAGGTGGACCGAAGGGCGTTGCCGGAGCCGGAGGCGGAAGGCACCGGACACGAAGCCTACGTCGCGCCCAGAACACGGATGGAACAGTCCGTGGCGGAGATCTGGGCGCCGTTGCTGGGCGTGCGCCGGGTGGGAGCACACGACAACTTCTTCGAGCTGGGTGGGCACTCGCTGCTGGCGATGCGGGTGACGTCGCGCCTGCGCGAGGCGCTGAAGGTGGAGGTCCCCGTCCGGGTGCTCTTCGAGGCGCCGACGGTGGCGGAGCTCGCGAGGCGGCTCGAGTCGCTGTCGGAGGACCATCAGGAGACCCAGCTCCCACCGCTGGTGCCCGTGCCAAGAGAGGGCGCACTGCCGCTGTCCTTCGCGCAGCGTCGTTTGTGGTTCTTCGACCGCCTCCATCCTCAGAGCGTGCTCTACAACCTCGCCATGGTGCTGCGCCTGGACGGCGTGCTCGATGTGACGTCCCTGGAGCGGAGCTTCCAGGAGCTGGTGCACCGGCACGAGTCCCTGAGGACGACGTTCCAACAAGGTGAGCAGGGCGTGGTCCAGGTCATCTCCGCGTCGGCGGCGCTGCCCCTGGAGGTGGTGGATCTGCGCGAGCTCGCGGAAGGGACGCGGGAGCAGGAAGCGAGGCGGCTGGCCACCGAGGAGGTCCTGCGGCCCTTCGAGCTGGGGAGGGGACCGCTCCTGCGGGTGAGCCTGTTGCGGACGGGCGAGGCGGAGCACGTGCTGGTGCTGACGATGCACCACATCGTGTCGGACGGGTGGTCGATGGGAGTGCTCGCCCGGGAGGTGTCGGCCCTGTACGAGTCCTTCCGGGAGGGAAGGGCTCCCGCGCTGGAGGCATTGCCCATCCAGTACGCGGACTACGCGGCGTGGCAGCAGAGCTGGCTCCGGGGCGAGGTGCTGGAGTCGAAGCTCGCCTGGTGGTGCGAGCAGTTGGAAGGCGCGCCACCCGCGCTGGAGTTGCCGACGGATCGCCCGAGACCGGCGGTGCAGAGCTACCGCGGCGCGCTCCATTACCTGCACCTCCCCCTGGCGCTGACCGAGGCGCTGCGCGGGCTCGGCCAGAAGGAGGGCGTGACGCTCTTCATGACGTTGCTGGCGGGCTTCCAGGCGCTGCTGCACCGGTACTCGGGGCAGGAGGACATCAGCGTGGGCTCGCCCATCGCGGGCCGGAACCGGGCCGAGCTGGAGGGGCTGATCGGCTTCTTCATCAACGCGCTGGTGATGCGGACGAAGGTGAGGGGGGAGGCGTCCTTCCGGGAGCTGCTGCACCAGGTGAAGGAGGTGGCGCTGGGGGCATATGCCCACGAGGAGGTGCCGTTCGAGAAGCTGGTGGAGGCGTTGAATCCCGCGCGCGACACCAGCCGCGCGCCGCTCTTCCAGGTGGCGTTCGCCCTGCAGAACGCCCCGTCGCCGGACCTGAAGCTGCCGGGCATCGAGTCCCGGCCACTGGAGCTGATGGGCCAGGCCGCGAAGTGCGAGCTGACGTTGTCATTGAGGGAGACGGGGGCGGGGCTGGAGGGCGTCGTCGAGTACAGCACCGACCTGTTCGAGGCCTCCACCATGGCCCGGATGTTCGGGCACCTGCGGACGTTGTTGGAGGGCGTGGTGGCGGACCCCGGGCGCCGGGTGGGTGAGTTGCCGCTGCTGGGGGAGGAGGAGCGGCGCCAGCTCCTGGTGGAGTGGAACCAGACGCGGACGGAGTACCCGCGCCATGCCACCGTGCACGCGCTGTTCGAGGAGCAGGCGGCACGCCGGCCCGAGGCCGTGGCGGTGGAGTACGAGGAGCAACGGCTCACGTACGCGGAGCTGAACCGCCGGGCGAACCAGGTGGCGCGGACCCTGCGGGGACTGGGCGTGGGGGCGGGGACGCTGGTGGGCCTGTGCGCGGGCCGCTCGCCGGAGCTGGTGGCGGCGATGCTCGGCGTCCTGAAGGCGGGCGGAGCCTATGTGCCGTTGGATCCGTCCTATCCCGCGGAGCGGCTGGCGTTCATGCTGGAGGACGCGGCGGTGCCGGTGGTGTTGGCCGCGCCGGAACAGGCCTCGGAGCTGCCCTCGGGGAGCGCCTTCGTGCTGGAGCTGTCCTGGGAGTCCTTCGCGCACGAGAGCGGAGAGAACCTCGAGGAGACGGGCGGGCCGGAGTCGCTGGCGTACGTCATGTACACGTCGGGCTCGACGGGACGGCCCAAGGGGGTGTGCATCCCGCACCGGGGCATCGTCCGGTTGGTGCGAGGCACCGACGTCTTCCAGGTGACGGCGGAGGACCGATTCACCCAACTGGCCAACACCTCGTTCGACTCGTCGAACCTCGAGTTGTGGGGCGCGCTGCTCAACGGAGCACGGTTGGTGGGCGTGCCCCGGGAGGTGGTGCTGGCCCCGAAGATGTTGGCCGCGTTCCTGCGCGAGCGGCAGGTGAGCGTGGTGGTCTTCACGACGCCGCTCTTCAACCAGGTGGCGGCCCAGTGTCCGGAGGCATTCCAGACGGTGCGGTACGCGATGTTCGGTGGCGAGGCGGCGGACCCGGCGCGGCTGCGCGAGGTGTTGCGGCGGGGCGGGAGCGCGAAGCTGCTGAACCTGTACGGGCCCACCGAGAACACGACGAACACGACGTGGCACGAGGTGAAGGAAGTGCCGGAAGGCGCCGTATCGGTGCCCATCGGCGGGCCGGTGGCGAACACGGAAGTGTACGTGCTGGACGAGCGGATGCAGCCGGTGCCGGTGGGGGTCCCGGGTGAGCTGTACACGGGGGGAGACGGGCTGGCGCTCGGCTACTTGAAGCGGCCGGAGCTCACCGAGGAGCGGTTCGTCTCCCATCCCTTCCACCCGGAGCCGGGAGCGAAGCTGTACCGGACGGGAGACCTGGTGAAGTACCTGCCGGACGGGACGCTCGAGTTCCTGGGGCGGCGCGACGGGCAGGTGAAGGTGCGGGGCTTCCGCATCGAGCTCGGGGAGATCGACGCGGTGCTGGCGAGGCACCCCGGGGTGGGGGAGAGCGTGGTCCTTGCCCGGGACGATGGACCCCAAGGCAGGTGGCTGGTCGCGTACGTGGTGCCCGCGGCCCCTACTTCCCCTCTCCCCCTGGGAGAGGGACGGGGTGAGGGTGCCACGGGCCCCGGGCTGAACCCCGAGGCTCTCCGAGCCTGGCTGAAACAGTCGCTCCCCGAGCACATGGTGCCCGCGGCCTTCGTGTTCATGGAGGCCCTGCCGCTGACACCGAACGGCAAGGTGGACCGTGGGGCGCTGCCCGCGCCGGACTCGCAGCGGGCGGGGTTCGGTGCCTCCTATGCCGCCCCCGAGAGCGGACTCGAGCGCTCACTCGCGGCGATCTGGGCCGAGGTGCTCGGGCTGGAGCGGGTGGGCGTGGACGACAACTTCTTCGACCTGGGAGGCAACTCGCTGCTGTTGCAGTCGGTGCACGCGAAGGTGGAGGCCGTGGTGGGCCGAGCGCTGCCCATGGTGGAGCTGTTCCAGTTCTCCACGGTCCGCACGCTCGCCGCGCAGCTGGCGGAGAAGCTCGGGGATGGCCGCGAGCCGGCCGCGCCGGAGCGGACGAGCTGCCTCGTGCGGCTCCAGGGGGGCTCGCCCGGGCCGGCGCTCTTCTTCCCGCACGCGATGGGGGGACGGACATTCTTCTACCGGGAGCTGGCGCGGCGCATCGCACCCCACCGGCCCGCCTATGGCTTCGACGCGCCGGGGTTGGAGGCGGGTGGACTGGAGCCCACCACCATCGAGGAGATGGCCGCGCACTACCTCGAGCTCCTGCGCGCCGTGCAGCCCACGGGGCCGTACCTGCTCGTCGGTGCGTCCTTCGGAGGGGTGCTCGCGTACGAGATGGCCCGCCGCCTGTCCGCCGAGGGGCATGAGGTGCCGCTGTGCGCGCTGCTCGACTCACCCGGCCCTGGGCTCTTCCCTCCACCTCCCGAGGACGACGCCGTGCTCCTGGCGGGCATGGTGGCCTCCTGGGTGGAGCTCCCGGCCGAAGCGCTGCGCGGACTGCCAACCGAGACGCAGCTCCAGAAGGTGCTCGACGAGGCGGCCCGGAGAGGCATCGAGCCTCCCTTCCCAGACATTGAGCGGGGCCTGCGGTTCCTCCGGGTGTGGAGGAGCCACGCGGAAGCCCTGCACCGTTACACCGCCCCGCGCTGGGAGCGGGGAGCGTTGCAGTTCTTCCGGGCCGCCGAGCTCCAGCCGGGGAGGCCGGAGCATCTGGAGCGGGCCTGGCTGGACCGGTGCTCGGCGGTGCGGGTCGAGGTCGTCCCGGGAGATCACGACAGCATGCTGCGCCCTCCGCACGTGGACGGCCTGGCGGCGCGGATCCGGGCGTGTCTGGAGCAGGTCCATGGCTGAAGCGTCGGAGCACGAAAGAGGAGGTGGGCAATGCTGAATGTCGTCACGACGTTCGCGAAGAATCTCAAGAAGGCGCTGTTGGCGGATCCCAAGCGTTTCTATTCGGTCGACACGGGGGCCTGGGTCACGGGTCTTCCCAAGCCGGAGGAGATCCAGGTCACCACGGGCCGTGAGCCCTTGTGGCTCAACCTGGGCTATTGGCGCGACGTGGAGCGCGTCGACGAGAACAACTACGAGCGCGTGGGCGAGCTGTTCAAATCCGCCCAGGCGCAGATGGCCCATCTGCTCGCGAAGACGGCGCGCCTGGGCCAGGGCGACGTGGTGCTGGACTGTGGTTTTGGCTATGCGGATCAGGACATCCTCTGGGCCGAGGAGTACCGCCCCGCGCGCATCCACGGGTTGAACGTCACGCCCAATCAAGTCCGGATTGGCCGGGAGCGTGTCCGGCTCACGGGGCTCGAGAAGGTGGTTCAGTTGGAGGTGGGCTCCGCGACCGAGCTTCCCTTCGGCCCGGGCGGGTTCGACGTCGTCTTCGCACTCGAGTCCGCCATGCATTTCAAGACGCGGCGCGATTTCCTGCGCGAGGCGTTCCGGGTGCTCCGTCCGGGTGGCCGCCTGGTCATGGCGGACATGTGCCAGAAGACGGATCGGGAAGCGGGCTCGGGGCTGCGGCTCCGCCTGCGTCACCGCTATTGGCGAGGCCTGATTGCCTTTCCGGAGGAGAATGTCTGGACGGTCCAGCGGTATGGCACGGAGCTGAAGTCGGTGGGCTTCCAGAATGCCAGACTCGAATCCATCGCGGCGGATGTCTATGGCCCGGTGAATACCGCGTTCACGGCCCTGCGCGCCGTGACGGCGGCCAGCCGGCAGCCCGGCTCGGTCACTCCAGAGCGCATCCGCGCGAGCGTCCGCGAGGTCCGGGAGCGGGACCCCGAGCAGTACCAGCACCTCGCCCAGTTCAACTGCGATGACTACGTCATCGCCTCCGCCGAGAAACCCTGAGGCCCCACCATGAGCACCCATCATCCTCCCAGCACGCGGATGGAACAGAGACTCGCCGGATACTGGAGTGAATTGCTGGGCCTCCAGGAGATCGGCCGGGGAGACCATTTCATCTCAATCGGAGGCAATTCCCTGCTCGCGACGATGCTCGCCAACCGCATCGAGGAGGAGCTGGGAATCCGCCCGATGATGGGAGAGCTGTTCAACACCCTGGAGGAGGTGGCCACGCTCTGTGAGCAGTTGCTCCAGGAGCAGGAGGAGGCGGGGAGATGAGGTATGAGCTGTCTCATCTCCAGGCCCTGGAAGCGGAGTCCCTCTTCATCATCCGGGAGGTGGTGGCCGAGTTCTCCCGGCCCGTCCTCCTGTTCTCCGGTGGGAAGGACTCCGCCGTGATGTTGTGGCTGGCGGAGAAGGCCTTCGCGCCGGCTCCGCTGCCCTTTCCGCTGATGCACGTGGACACGGGTCACAACTTCCCCGAGGTGCTCGAATACCGGGACGAGCGCGTGGCCGCCCTGGGGGCCCGCCTGGTGGTGGCCTCCGTGCAGGAGCTCATCGACTCGGGGCGGGTGGTGGAGGAGAAGGGCCCGCGTGCCTCGCGCAACCGGCTGCAGACGGCGCCGCTGCTGGAGGCCATCGAGAAGCACCAGTTCGACGCCGTCTTCGGTGGCGCCCGCCGCGACGAGGAGAAGGCCCGCGCCAAGGAGCGTGTCTTCTCCTTCCGCGACGAGTTCGGCCAGTGGGACCCGAAGAATCAGCGCCCCGAGCTGTGGAGCCTCTACAACGGCCGCCACCGCCGCGGGGAGCACATCCGTGTCTTCCCCCTGTCCAACTGGACCGAGATGGACATCTGGCAATACATCGGCCAGGAGCGCATTCCGCTTCCGTCCATCTACTTCAGCCATCGGCGCGAGGTGTTCCGCAGGGACGGCATGCTGATGGCGTGCTCGCCCCACCTGCCGTTGATGCCGGGGGAGCGGGTGACGACGGCCCAGGTGCGCTTCCGCACCGTGGGCGACATGACGTGCACCGCCTGTGTCGAGTCCACCGCGTCCACGGTGGAGCAGGTGATTCATGAGGTCGCCGCCTCCCGTGTGACCGAGCGGGGAGCGAGCCGGGCCGACGACAAGTTCAGCGAGACGGCCATGGAAGACCGTAAACGCGAGGGGTATTTCTAATGGAGCTGCTCCGCTTCGCCACCGCGGGCTCGGTCGACGATGGGAAGAGCACCCTCATCGGCCGGCTGCTGCACGACACGAAATCCATCTTCGAGGACCAGCTCATCGCCGTGGAGCGCACCAGCAAGGCGCGCGGGGATGAGTACACCAACCTCGCCCTGCTCATGGATGGCCTGCGCGCCGAGCGCGAGCAGGGCATCACCATCGACGTCGCCTACCGCTACTTCGCCACCCCCCGGCGCAAGTTCATCATCGCGGACACCCCGGGCCACCTCCAGTACACTCGCAACATGGTGACGGGTGCCTCCACCGCGGATCTCGCCCTGGTGCTCGTGGACGCGCGCAAGGGTCTGCTGGAGCAGACGCGGCGCCATGCCTTCATCGCCTCGCTGCTGCGCGTGCCCCACCTGGTGCTGTGCGTCAACAAGATGGACCTGGTGGGCTACGACGAGGCCGTCTTCGAGTCCATCAAGGACGCGTTCCGCGAGTTCTCCATGAAGCTGGAGCTCGCGGATCTCACCTTCATCCCCATCTCCGCGCTCAACGGCGACAACGTGGTGACGCGCTCGGAGAAGATGCCCTGGTACCAGGGCCCCGTGCTGCTGCACCACCTGGAGCACGTCCACATCGCCTCGGATCGCGACCTCATCCGGGTCCGTTTTCCGGTGCAGTACGTGTCCCGGCCCATCTCCAGGAAGCTCCACGACTACCGCGCCTGGTCCGGGCAGGTGGTGGGCGGTGTCTTGAGGCCGGGCGACGAGGTGATGGTCCTGCCCTCGGGCTTCACCTCGCGCATCCGCGGCATCGAGCTCGCGGGCAGGCCCGTGGAGGAGGCCTTTCCTCCCATGTCCGTCAACATCTCGCTGACGGACGAGCTCGACATCAGCCGGGGAGACATGCTGTGCCGGCCGGGCAATCCGCCCACCGTCGCGCAGGACATCGACGCCATGGTGTGTTGGATGGTGGAGCAGCCCCTGCGGCCCGGCGCGAAGCTGGCCCTCAAGCACACCACGCGCTCGGCCCGGGCCCTGGTCAAGGACATCCAGTACCGGATCGACGTCAACACGCTCCACCGGCACGAGGAGCTCGAGTCCCTCGAGCTGAATGAGATGGGCCGGGTGTCCTTGCGGACCACCGTGCCGCTGTTCTTCGACGAGTACCGGCGCAATCGCCACACCGGCAGCTTCATCCTCATCGACGAGGGGACGAACGCCACCGTGGGCGCCGGAATGATCAACGGTCCAGCCGCATGGACCCCAGGTGAACATCCGTGAGCCGATCTCCTTCAGACACAGCGTCCCAGCGGGGTTTCATTGTCTGGTTCACCGGTATGTCCGGTGCGGGCAAGAGCACCCTCTCCATGGCCGTCCGCGAGCGGTTGCTGTCCACCCACTCCGTGGAGGTGCTCGACGGGGATGAGGTCCGCACCTTCCTCTCGCGAGGGTTGGGCTTCACCCGGCCCGACCGGGAGGAGAACATCCGGCGCATCGGCTACGTGGCCCGGGTGTTGGCCAGGCACCGGGTGGCCGTCCTCTCCGCGGCCATCTCGCCCTACCGCGAGTCGCGCGACGAGGTGCGGCGGCTGGCCTCGGAGGCGGGCATCCCCTTCATCGAGGTGTATGCACGGGCCAGCCTGGAGGCGCTCATCGAGCGGGACGTGAAGGGGCTCTACAAGAAGGCCCTGGCCGGGGAGATCCCTCATTTCACCGGCATCTCGGACCCGTATGAGCCACCCGGGTCGCCCGAGGTGATGGTCCGTACGGACTCGGAGACGGTGGAGACGGGCGTGGAGCGCATCCTCTCCGCGCTGCGAGAGCGGGGACTCATCACCTAGGAGTGGACCTGA
>NZ_JPMI01000290.1 GCF_000733295.1 Archangium violaceum Cb vi76
ACCCTCACCCTAGCCCTCTCCCAGGGGGAGAGGGGACATCCACGGTGCACGCCGCGGGTGCGTGCAATCCGTTCCAGGAGAAGAGAATCCCCATGAGTGCACGAGAGGCGAAGCCGGTGGGCCGGCGTGGGAGGGGTCTGCCCGCAATCGGGCCGAGCCCCAGGGACGGGGCCTTGCCCATGTCCTTCTCCCAGCAGCGGCTGTGGTTCCTGGAGCAGTTGGCGCCGGGTGGGTTCACGTACAACGTTCCCCTGGCCGCGAGGCTGAAGGGGCGTCTCGATGTGGCCGCGCTGGAGCGAAGCCTGACGGCGCTCATCCAGCGGCATGAGGCGTTGCGGACGACGTTCACCCTGGAGAACGGGCAGCCGGTCCAGCGGATGGCTCCGGAGGTGGAGTTCGCGCTGCCCGTGGAGAGCCTGGAGGCGTTGCCCGAGGAAGCGCGTGCGGGGGCGGCCGTGCGGCGGGTGGAGGAGGAGGCCCGGCGCCCGTTCGAGCTGGAAAAGGGGCCGTTGCTGCGAGCGAGGCTGCTGCGCCTGGCGGCGGACGAGCACGTGCTGCTGCTGTCGCTGCACCACATCGTCTGTGATGGCTGGTCGCTGGGGGTGATGGAGCGGGAGCTGACGGCGCTGTACGGGGCGTACTCGCGGGGCGGGACGCCGGAGCTGCCGGCCCCGCCGGTGCAGTACGCGGACTACGCGGTGTGGCAGCGGGAGTGGCTGAAGGACGAGGTGCTGGAGGAGCAGCTCGCATGGTGGAAGCAGCGGCTGGCCGGGGCGCCTCCGGTGCTGGAGCTGCCCACGGACAGGCCCCGTCCGGCGGTACAGTCCACGGGCGGTGCCGTGCTGAGGGTGAAGCTGCCCTCGGAGCTGTCCGACGCGGTGCGGGCGCTGAGCCGGCGGGAGGGCGTCACGCCGTTCATGACGCTGCTGGCGGGCTTCCACGCCTTGCTGGCGCGCTATAGCGGGCAGACGGACATCGTGGTGGGGACACCCATCTCGGGGCGCAACCGGCGAGAGGTGGAGGGGCTGGTGGGCTTCTTCGCCAACACGCTGCCGCTGCGCGTGGAGGCGCCGGGAGCGGTGAGCTTCCGCGAGCTGCTGAAGCGGGTACGCGAGGCGTGTCTGGGCGCCTATGCCCATCAGGACGTGCCCTTCGAGCGGCTGGTGGACGCCCTGCGGCCGGTGAGGGACTTGAGCCGTACGCCCCTGTTCCAGGCCTCGTTCGTGCTGCAGGGAGACGCGCCCTTCGCCTCGCTGGCGCTGCCCGGCGTGGCGGTGGAGGAGCTCGTCTTCGAGCCCGGCGCGGCCAGGTTCGATCTCACGCTGTTCATCCGGGACAACGCGCGGGAGTGGGTGGGGCTGTGGGAGTACAACAGCGCGCTGTTCGACGAGGCGACGGTGGCGCGGATGGCGGCGCACTACGCGCGCCTGCTGGAGGGAGCGCTCGCGCACCCGGAGCTGGCGTTGGCGGAGCTGCCGCTGTTGTCGGAAGCGGAGCGGCGCCAGGTGCTGGTGGAGTGGAACCAGACGCGCGCGGAGTACCCGAGGGAGGCGTGCCTGCATGAGCTGTTCGAGGCGCACGTGGTGGGCCAGCCCGAGGCGCTGGCGGTGGAGGACGAGGGCGAGCGGCTGACGTACGCGGAGCTGGACCGGCGGGCCAATCAGCTCGCCAGACACCTGCGGCGGCTGGGCGTGGAGGCGGGGACCCGGGTGGGGTTGTGTGCCAGCCGCCCGGTGGAGCTGGTGGCGGCGATGCTCGGCATCCTGAAGGCGGGCGGGGCGTATGTGCCGCTCGATGCGTCGTATCCGCGGGAGCGCCTGGCGTTCATGATGGAGGACGCGGCGCTGCCCGTGGTGCTGGCTCGGCCGGAGCTGGTGTCGAAGCTGCCCCCCACGCGGGCCACGGTGGTGCCGCTGGAGCCCAGGTGGGAGGCCTTCGCGAGCGAGCGCGCGGAGCGCCCAGGCGAGCGGAGTGGGCCGGAAGCGCTGGCGTATGTCATGTACACGTCGGGCTCGACAGGACGGCCCAAGGGCGTGTGCATTCCGCACCGGGGAATCATCCGGCTGGTGTGCGGCAACGGGTATGTCCGGCTGACGGAGGCGGAGCGCGTCACGCAGTTGAGCAACACCTCGTTCGACGGGTCCACCTTCGAGCTGTGGGTCGCGCTGCTCAGTGGCGGGTGCGTGGTGGGGGTTCCCCGGGAGGTGGCGCTGTCCCCGAAGGCGCTGGCCGCGTTCATGCGGGAGCGGCGGATCAGCACGGCCTTCCTGCCCACGGCGCTGTTCAACCAGACGGTGGCCGAGTGCCCGGACGCCTTCCGGACGGTGAAGTACGTGATGTTCGGTGGGGAGGCGGCGGATGTGAGGTCGCTGAGGCGGGTGCTGGAGCGGGGGGGGCCGAAGCACCTGGTGAATGGCTATGGGCCGACGGAGAACACGACGCTCTCGACGAGCTACGAGGTGAGGGAGGTGCCGGAGGGCGCGGTGTCGGTGCCCATTGGCAGGCCGTTGGAGAACTCGGAAGCCTACGTGCTGGACGAGCGGCGGCAGCCGGTGCCGGTGGGGGTGGCGGGAGAGCTGTATGTGGGCGGAGACGGCCTGGCGCTCGGGTACCTGAACCGGCCGGAGCTGACGGCGGAGCGGTTCATCCCGCACCCGTTCAGCGCGGAGCCGGGGGCGAAGCTCTACAAGACGGGAGACCTGGCCCGGTACCTGCGGGACGGGAACCTCGAGTACCTGGGCCGGCGGGACGAGCAGGTGAAGGTACGAGGCTTCCGCATCGAGTTGGGAGAGGTGGAGGCGGTGCTGGCGAAGCACCCGGGAGTAGGCGAGGGGGCCGTGGTGGCGAGGGACATGGGAGCCCGCGGCAAGCAGCTGGTGGCCTATGTGGTCCCAAATTCCCCTCTCCCCTCGGGAGAGGGACGGGGTGAGGGTGCCACGAGCCCCGGGTTGAACCCCGAGGAGCTGCGGACCTGGCTGAAGCAGAGGTTGCCGGAGCACATGGTGCCCTCGGCCTTCGTGAGCCTGGAGGCGCTGCCGCTGACGCCCAACGGCAAGGTGGACCGCAAGGCGTTGCCCGCGCCGGAGGTCGAGGCGCGTGAGCGCGAGGAATACGTGGCGCCCCGGACGGTGATGGAGCAGGTGGTGGCGGACCTCTGGGCGCCGCTGCTGGGGCTGGGGCGCGTGGGGGCGCGGGACCACTTCTTCGAGCTGGGCGGGCACTCGTTGCTGGCCACGCGGGTGGCCTCGCGTCTGAGGGAGGTGCTCCAGCGCGAGGTGCCGGTGCGGGTGCTCTTCGAGGCGCCCACGGTGGAGGAGCTCGCGCGGCGGCTGGAGGAGCCGGCGGCGGGGACACGGATAACCCGGCCCCCCCCGTTGCTCCCCGGGCCCGGGGACGCGGCGCCACCGCTGTCCTTCGCCCAGCAGCGGCTGTGGTTCCTGGACCGGTTGGAGCCGGACAGCGCGCTCTACAACGTCTTCCTGGCGCTCAGGCTGGAGGGAGTGCTCGACACGTCGGTGCTGGAGCGGAGCTTCCACGAGCTCGTGCGGAGGCACGAGTCGCTGCGGACGACGTTCCAGCAGGGCGAGCGAGGGCCGTTCCAGCGCATCTCCGCCCGGGTGGAGCCACCACTGGAGGTGGTGGATCTGCGCGAGCTGCCCGTGGACGCGCGTGAGGCGGAGGCGCTGCGGCTGGCCGGTGAGGAGGTGCGGCGGCCATTCGCTCTGACGTTGGGGCCGCTGCTACGGGTGACGGTGCTGAGGCTCGGGGAGGCGGAGCACGTGCTGGTGCTGGTGGTGCACCACATCGTGTCGGATGGCTGGTCGCTGGAGGTGCTCGTCCGGGAGCTGAAGGCGCTGTACGAGGCCTTCCTGGAGGGCCGCGAGTCCCCACTGGCCAGACCGCCCATCCAATACGCCGACTACGCGCGGTGGCAGCGGGAGTGGCTGCGGGGCGAGGTCCTGGAGGCGCAGCTCGCCTGGTGGCGCGAGCGGCTTCGAGGCGCGCTGCCCGCGTTGGAGCTGCCCACGGACAAGCCGCGGCCGCCGGTGCAGTCCTACCGTGGCGCGTTGCACCGGGTGCACCTGCCCCTGGCGCTCACCGAGGGGCTGCGCAAGCTGAGTCAGCGCGAGGGGGTGACCCTCTTCATGACGCTGCTGGCGGGCTTCCAGGTGCTGCTGCACCGCTACTCGGGACAGGAGGACGTGAGCGTGGGCTCGCCCATCGCCGGCCGGGGCCATGCCGGATTGGAGGGGCTGATCGGCTTCTTCGTCAACATGCTGGTGATGCGGGCGCGGGTGAGGGGAGAGGAGCCCTTCCGCGTGTTGCTCGGGCGGGTGAGGGAGACGGCGCTGGGGGCGTACGAGCACCAGGACGTGCCCTTCGAGATGTTGGTGGACGAGCTGAAGCCGTCTCGCGACACCAGCCGCGCGCCGCTGTTCCAGGTGGCCTTCGCCCTCCAGCACGGCGCGCCGGAGCTGACGCTGCCGGGGGTGGTTTCGAGGCCGGTGGACCTCCACAGCCAGACGGCGAGGAATGATCTGCTGCTGGCGCTGACGGAGACCCGGGAGGGGCTGGAGGGGGGCCTCGAGTACAACACGGCGCTGTTCGAGGCCTCCACCATCGCCCGGATGGCGGGGCACCTGAGGACGCTGCTGGAGGGAGTGGTGGCGGACGCCGGACAGCGCGTCCTCGAGCTGCCACTGCTGAGCGAGGCCGAGAGGGCCCAGGTGCTGGTGGAGTGGAATGGCCGCCGCGCGGACCATTCCCGGGACACGTGCACGCACCACCTCATCGAGGCAACGGTGGCGCGCACGCCGGACGCGGTGGCCGTGGTCTTCGAGGACAGCGAGCTCACATATCGGCGGCTCAACCAGCGGGCCAACCAGCTCGCCCACCATTTGCGGAGGCTGGGCGTGGGGCCGGAGGCGCGGGTGGGCGTGTGCCTGGAACGCTCCCTGGACATGGTGGTGGGCCTGCTCGGCGTGCTCAAGGCCGGAGGCGCCTATGTGGCGTTGGATCCTTCCTACCCCGGGGAGCGCCTGGCCTTCATGATGGAAGAGGCCCGCATGCCGGTGTTGGTGACCTCGCGAGCCCTGGCGGACGGGTTGCCCTCACGGGGCGAGCGGCGGGTGCTGCTGGACGCGGAGGCCGGAGTGCTGGCCCTCCAGCCGGAGGACGATCCGGTGCCGGAGGCGGGGGTGGAGCACCTGGCCTACGTCATCTTCACCTCGGGCAGCACGGGCAGACCCAAGGGGACGCTGCTGACACACCGGGGCCTGTGCAACACGGTGCTGGCCGCGGTGGAGACGCGCGGGATGCATCCGGGCAGCCGGGTGTTGCAGTACGGGTCGCTCGGCTTCGATGTCTCGGTGTCGGACATCTTCCCCACGCTGGTGGTGGGTGGGTGCGTGGTGGTGGCGCCTCGGGAGTCGCTCCTGCCGGGCGCGCCGCTGGACGCGCTGCTGAAGAAGCAGCGGGTGACGCTGTGGGCGATGACGCCCTCGGTGCTGGCGCAGCAGGAGGGGGAGTATCCGGCGCTCGAGACCATCGTCTCCGGGGGGGAGGCGTGCACGCCGGAGCTGGTGACGAAGTGGCGGCGGGGCAGGCGCTTCATCAACGAGTACGGCCCGACGGAGGTGACGGTCTTCGCCACCTCCAACGCGGACGTGGACGTGTCGAGGCCGACGCTCGGACGGCCGCTGCCCAACGGGCGGGTGTACGTGCTGGACAGGTGGCTGCGGCCCGTGCCGGTGGGGGTGACGGGGGAGCTGTACGTGGGGGGCCCGGGAGTCGCGCGGGGCTACCTGGAGCGGCCGGCCCTGACGGCGGAGCGTTTCCTCCCGGATCCCTTCGGCGGGGAGCCGGGCGCCCGGATGTACCGGACGGGAGACCTGGGCCGGTGGTTGTCCGGAGGGGAGCTGGAGTTCCTGGGCCGCTCCGACGCGCAGGTGAAGATCCGCGGTTTCCGTGTCGAATTGGGAGAGGTGGAAGCGGCGCTGGTGGGCCACGCGGAGGTGAAGGAAGCGGCGGTGGTGGTACGGGAGGACGTGCTGGGAGACAGACGGCTGGTGGCGTACGTGGTGCCCGGCTCACCTCTTCTTCCGGGATGGAGCGCGGTGCTCCGGGCCTGGCTGAAGCGGACGCTCCCGGAGCACATGGTGCCCTCGGCCTTCGTGTTCCTGGCGGCGCTGCCGCTCACGCCCCATGGGAAGGTGGATCGCGAGGCGTTGCCCATGCCGGACATGCACCGGCCCGCGCCCGGTGACTCCTATGTCGTTCCGGAGGCGGGGCTGGAGCAGTCGCTCGCGGCCATCTGGGCCGAGGTGCTTCGGCTGGAGCGCGTGGGCGCCGAGGACAACTTCTTCGATCTCGGTGGCAACTCGCTGCTGCTCCAGGCGGTGCACGTGAAGGCCGAGGCACTGGTGGGCCACCGTTTTCCCCTGGTGGGCCTCTTCCAATTTCCCACGGTGCGCGCGCTGGCGGCGCATCTCGTGCGCGGAGAGGGGCCGGCCGCCGGGAGCCCCGCTTCCGGGAATGGCAACCGCCGGGATGGACAGCGGCGTCTGGCGCGGCAGCGGCGCGAGCGGCCGGACTCGAACTGAGGAGCAATGCACATGGAAGAGCTGAACAAGGACATGGCCATCGCCGTGGTGGGCCTCGGGCTGCGCTTTCCCGGCGCGGCGGACGAGCGCCAGTACTGGCACAACCTCGTCACGGGGGTGGAGTCGATCACCCGCCTGGATGCGGCGCGGCTCGCGAAGGCCGGTCTGTCCCCGGAGGAGGGCTGGGTGGCCGCGGCCGGCGTGCTCGAGGACTCCGCGTGCTTCGATGCCGCCTTCTTCGGCTACACGCCGGGCGAGGCCGAGCAGTTGGATCCGCAGCACCGGCTCTTCCTCGAGTGTGCCTGGACGGCGATGGAGTCCGCCGGGTACGCGCCCCGGGGCAAGCCGATGCGCGCGGGCGTCTACGCGGGAGCCACCTTCAGTACGTACCTGATTTCGAGCGTGCTCCCCCACGCCGCGCGCAACGGGAGTGGTCTCATCGAGAACGTCCTGGGCACCGCCGGGGACTTCCTCGCGTCGCGCGTCTCCTACGAGTTGGATCTCACCGGCCCCGCGCTGAACGTCCAGAGCGCCTGCTCGACGTCACTGGTGGCGGTCCACGTCGCATGTCAGGCGTTGATCGCCGGGGAGTGCGATCTGGCGCTCGCGGGGGGCGCCTGCGTGCGGGCGCGGCAGCTCGAGCCATACCGCTATCAGGAGGGAGGCATCTTCTCGCCCGACGGCCGCTGCCGGGCCTTCGATGCCCGGGCGGCGGGGATGATCACTGGCAATGGCGCCGGAGTGGTGGTGCTCAAGCGGCTCGCCGACGCGCTCGCCGACCGGGATCCCATCCGCGCCGTCATCCTCGGCACGGCGATCAACAACGATGGTGGCGCGAAGACGGGCTTCACCGCCCCCTCGGTGACGGGCCAGGCCGCGGCCATCTCCGAGGCCCTGTCCCTGGCCGGGGTCGAGCCGCACTCCATCTCGTACATCGAGGCCCACGGCACGGGAACTCCGCTGGGAGATCCGATCGAGGTCTCCGCGCTCGAGCAGGTGTTCCGCGGAGGAGCGCCCGGCTCGTGCGGCCTCGGCTCGGTGAAGACGAACCTGGGGCACCTGGACGCGGCGGCGGGGATCGCCGGGTTCATCAAGACGGTGCTGGCGCTCGAGAACCGGACGCTGCCGCCGACCCTGCACTTCCAGGAGGCCAACCCCCGGCTCGGGCTGGAGAACAGCCCGTTCTACGTCGTGGACCGGGCCCTCCCGTGGAGTGGTCCCACGCCGCTTCGCGCGGGGGTGAGCTCCTACGGATTTGGAGGCACCAACGCCCACGTCGTCCTGGAGGAGGCTCCGGCCGTCGCGGGCGACGCGCCCCGGCGTGACGAGGAGCTGGTGCTGCTGTCGGCGAAGTCCGAGGCCGCGCTCGAACGGATGACCGATGCGTTGGCCGGGCAGTTGGGGAAGGGGAGCGGGCCACTCGCGGATGTGGCCCACACGCTCCAGGTGGGGCGGGCCCGCTTTCCCTTCAGGCGCGTCGTCATCGGCGGCCGGCGCGAGGAGGCGGGGGCGTGGCTCTCCAGCCGGGAGCCGGGGCGGGTGCGTACGGCGCACGACGAGGCCGGGCGGCGGGGAGCGGTCTTCCTCTTCCCGGGCGGGGGCGCGCAGCGTGTGAACATGGGAGCCTGCTTCCTGCGCGAGCCCGTCTTCCGTGAAGCCCTGGAGCGGTGCGCCGGGTTGATGCGCGGGCCGCTCGGGGGGGATCTCCGGGAGGTGATGTTCGCGCCGTCCGAGCGTTCCGGCACCGCGAGCCAGGAGCTGGATCGACCGAGGTGGTTGCAGCCGGCGTTGTTCGCCTGTGACTGGGCCTTCGCGCAGCTGTGGCGCTCCTGGGGCGTGGAGCCCGAGGCCCTGCTGGGCCACTCGCTCGGGGAGTATGTGGCGGCCTGCCTCGCGGGGGTCTTCACGCTCGAGGAGGCCGCGTCGCTCGTCGCGGCGCGCGCCCTGCTGGTGGACCGGATGCCCGAGGGGGCCATGGTCTCGGTGCTCGCCCCCGTGGGAGAGGTGGAGCCGCTGCTCGGACCGGAGCTGTCCGTTTCGGCGATCAACGGTCCCGGGACGTGTGTGATCGCCGGGCCGGTGGAGTCCGTCGGCGCGTTGGAGAAGGTGCTGGGGGAGCGGGAACTCTCCTTCAAGCGGGTGCGCTACCCGCGGGCGATGCACTCGTCGATGCTCGATCCATACCTCGCGGATTTCGGGCGGCTCGTGTCGCGGGTGAAGCTGTGTCCGCCGAAGCTGCCGGTGGTGTCGAGCGTCACCGGGCGCTGGCTGGGGGAGCGGGAGGCGACGGATCCCGGCTACTGGGTGCGTCACCTGCGGGAGACGGTCCGATTCTCCGACGGCCTGGCCTTCCTGCTCTCGTCGGGGGAGCGGACGTTCATCGAGGTGGGGCCGGGCTCCATGCTGAGCGCGCTCACGCGGCAGCACCCGGCGCGCACGTCGCAGCCGGTGGTGGCCTCGCTACCGGACGTCTCCGCTCCGCCGGCCAGTCCGCTGGTGCCGCTCGGCGAGGCGTGGCTCGCGGGGGTGGAGATCGACTGGGAGCGTTTCCGCGCCGGGGAGCACCGCCGCCGGGTGGTGTTGCCGGGCTACGGCTTCGAGCGCGAGCGGTACTGGCTCGAGCCCGTGGAGTCTTCCACTCCGGTGGGAGCCGGACCTGGCGGACAGCCTCCCGCGCCACCGCTCTCCCGGACTCCGCCGTCCGCGAGGACATCGCGCCGGGGGGCCGCCGCCGTGCCGGCCCGCGACGGCACCGAGCAGGCGTTGGTCGAGTGCTTCCGCGAGGTCTTCCGTCTCGAGGAGATCGGCATTCACGATGACTTCTTCTCGCTCGGCGGGGACTCGCTCATGGCGCTGCGGCTGACGGCGCGGCTCGCGGATCGCCTGGGGATCCGGCTGTCATTGAAGGACGTGGTGGAGGCGCCCACGCCCGCCGCGCTGGCGGAGAAGCTCGGCCCCGTGAGCACCCGGGCACCGGCGCGTCCTGGCTGTCTGGTGCGGCTCCAGGAGGGGACACAGGGGACGCCGCTCTTCTTCGTGCACGCGGCGGGCGGACAGACGCTCTTCTACCGGGAGCTCGCGCGGGGCCTCGGGGCCTCGCGGCCGGTGTACGGGTTCGAGTCGGTGGGCCTGGAGGAGGGCGTGCCCTGCCACACCACCGTCGAGGAGATGGCGGCGCACTACCTCGAGGTGCTTCGCGCGGTGTGGCCCTCGGGCCCCTACCTGCTGGTGGGGGCGTCGTTCGGCGGCGCGGTGGCGTACGAGATGGCCCGCCGGTTGTCCGCCGAGGGACATGCGGTGCCGTTGTGCGCGCTGCTCGACTCTCCCGGTCCGGGGCCGTTGCCGCAGCGCTTCGAGGACGAGGCGAAGCGGATGCGGGGGGAGCCGCTCTTCTCCGAGCCCGGGAGGGGAGAGCGCTTGCTCCGGGTGTGGAAGACGAACCTGGAGGCGCTGAGCCGTTACACGATCGAGCCCTGGGAGGGCGGGGCGCTCCAGTTCTTCCGCGCCGCCGAGCGCGAGCCGTGGATGCCGGAGCACCCGGAGCTGGCCTGGATTGGCCGGTGCGAATCGGTGGGCGTGGAGGTCGTTCCCGGGGGGCATACGAGCATGTTGCAGCCGCCGCACGTCGAGCGGCTGGCGGCACGGCTCCGGGCCCGGCTTCCCTAGCGTCCCTCCAGCAGCGCGAGCCAGTCCGGGCGGGAGTCGCCGAAGGCGAGGAAGGACGGATTGAGGAGCTGCTCCTTGATGAACCGCTTGAGGTTGGGGGCTCGCCATCCAACCCAGCTATTGAGACAATGGGCTCCACCGTGTCGCTGAGGTTTCCCATGTCTTCACCTGATGATTGCAGTACGCCTGAAAAGGTTGCCCGCTCCGAGTCGCAGCAGCCCATCCTCGGGGCGCGCGTCGGTCGGCTTGTCGGCCTGAGCCTGGAGGGCCTGCCCCTGGTGCAGTTCGAAGGCTGTCCCAGGCCGATTCCGGCCCGGAGCTTTGTCGCGCTCGACCCGGCACAGCTCCGCGTGGCCGCAGGGGAGCAGCGGCAGGCCGTACTGCTCTTCGAAGAGGGTGATCCAGCGCGGCCCATGCTTGTCGCCATGGCGCAGGGCTCCGATAGTCCCTCTCTGCTGGACCAACTCCTGGACGAGGCGGCTCGGCCCGGGGATTTCGAGACTCCCGCGCCCGTTGAACCTGCGCCCGCTAGGGTGGCCAGGGCAAGGAACTCCGTGCCGGAGGAACGTCTGGTACTGGGTGCGCAGCGGGAGCTCGTTCTTCAGGTGGGCGAGGCGAGCATCACCCTGCGCAGGGATGGCACCATCCTCCTGCGAGGCGTCCGGGTGGAGAGCCGCGCCTCGGGGCTCCAACTCATCCGCGGTGGCAAAATTGAGTTGAACTGAGTCTCGCGGAGGCACGCATGGGAAAGCACCTCTCGGGCGCGGGCAAGCAGAAGGCTCGGCTTCAGCGCTCTCGCGATTATCGGAAGAATGGCTACAAACACATCAAGGGCAATGGAGGCCGGAAGAGTGTCTACGCGGACCTCGATGTCATCCAGGGCGCGCTCCAGACGCTTGGCACGGGTGTTCGTGGCAAGGGCGTGACGGCGGGCAGCAAGGCCCACGCGCGGCGCTACACCTTCACGTATGGTAACAACTTCCGGATTGGCAAGTCCCCGTACGCCAACCAGGGGCACCACCTGCTTCCGGAAGAGGCGTTCCTCGACAAGTTCTTCGACAGCAACCAACTCCGGATGCTCCAGGGGGTGGACTACAACATCAACAACGGGGAAAACATCATCTTCCTCCCCGCCAGGCTGGAAGACACTGCGTTCCATCTTCTGCCGTTCCACCAGGGCAGACATCCGGCCTATACCGAGAAAGTTGACGCGGACATGGAGCAAGTCAGGGACGTTCTGGACAAAGCCTTGGCGAAGGACAAGAAGCACAAGCAGTGGAACCCTCCCGAGGATCTCAAGGACCGGTTGATGAATCTCCAGAAGGATTACTGGGACATGCTGGTTGCCGCCGGTCCCATCTCCATCAACGAGTTCGTGAAGCCTACCCTCAAGAAGAAGGGTCTCACGAAGAGCAAGAAGTCCTGAACGAGGAGTCTGCTTCGGTGAGCTACTACCCCTGGGTGAATGACAGTGAAAACGAGTCCTTCGCGTGGCTGGACGCGTACCGTAAGGAAGAGCTGGAGGGGAGGGGCTACCTGCTGAAGGAGGGGGTGCCCTGCAAGGAGTGGTTTCCAGAGGGACTCATCTTCGACCTGTCGAAAGAGCGGGGCAGCAAGCTGACGGACAGCATCCTCAATACCTCCGCCCTGCTCGTGGTGTCCGCGAAGCTTAAGGGCATACTGGAGAGGGAAACGCTAAAGGGCACCATCGAGTTCCTGCCGGTGCGTCTGCGCACACCGCGCAAGAAGGTGCTGGACACGCCCTATTTCATCGCCAATGTGTTGGGGACCGTGGCCTGCATGGATGCCAAGAAATCCGACTTCACGATGGACACCATCGTCAAGGACCAGGTGCAGCGCTTCCGGCGGCTGGTGCTCCAGGAAAAGAAGATCCCCAAGGACGCGAAGATCTTCCGGCTGGCGGAGCAGTCCCGGCTCATCCTCGTCCGGGAAGACCTGGGGCAGACCATCCTGGACGAGGACTGCACTGGTATGTTCTTCCAGGAGTTGGACGATTACGGCTCCGAATTCCGCAAGCGGGCCGGCGCGTAGAGGCTCCGCGTTCGGCGGAGGGCAGACAATCACTCATGCTCCAGATGGATCTCATTCGGGAGAACGCGCTCACGGTGGTCGAGCAACTCGAGGATGGACTTCGCCAGCCTCTCTCGCCCCTCCAGCGCGAGGAACTGCTGACCCGGCTCTCCACCTATCGCCGCATTGCCGCGATCGGCGCGCTGCTGGCAGATGGTGACGTCCTGGCGTTCCGCCACGATCTGCGCCTGTCCGCGACGGCTCGCCGGGAGTTGCTGCTCTCGAGTCCGGACCCGGCGCCACCGAGCCGGTTCCGCTGCGCCAGTCGGGTGGAACCTCTATTCGACGCGCTCGCCGCTGGTGAGGCCGGCCTCGCCCGCGACATCGCCCAGCATTCCCCGTACCGCTGGAGGGCGGACGAGGAGTTCGAGGATGATTTCCGCTACGCCGACTTCCTTCGCGAGCACCTGCTCGCGAGCGCGAAGACCCCTTCTCCGGGTGGGGGAGCGGGCGCTCGCGGCCTTCCAACAATGCTCCGGTGACAGTGGCTCCCCGCGGCTCGCCGTGTGTGAGGCGCTCTTCGTCCGGGACCAGGACGCATTCGATGCCGCCCTGGAGGATCTGCTCATCGAGCGCGACGCGGAGTTCCGGAACGCGGGCCCACCCCTCCATCCCCAGCGTTTCCACACCGAGCGCCACGTCTTCATCGAGGGACTGGCCTTGCTGCGGCTGGCCGAGGACTGCGGCCTGAGCACGCAGCCCGAGTACCGGATGATGCCGGGCCTGGTTCGGCGCTGACGCCCCACCTCACCGCGCCGTGGGCGCCCGTACGTGGAGCGCCGCCCGCTCCCCCGCCCACCCCCAGAGCCACGCCAGGATTCCGGACGTCGGTGCATGGCCCCGCGCGAAGCTTCGTGCCGCCATGCAGACGGCCAGGGCACCGGTTGCCGCGCCCACGCCGCCCCACGCGTCCACGGGGTACCACGCGGGCAGCTCCCTCAGCGGGAAGCCTTCCAGCCGGACCTGAGCGTAACCCCAATCCTGGGCCCGCTGCATCGTGCCGTCCAGGTCCGCGAAGACGAGGCCCGTCTCCCGCCCCCGGTTCTCCAGGCTTCCGAGCACCTCGGTGAGCACAGACGTCAGCGCGACGCCCAGGTGGGGCTGGCCGGAGAATATGTGGGTCGGCTCGGAGGCGGAGGCCATCGCGTCGATGTGCGCGTGGACGGGGGCGCCCCGGCGGGCCGCCGCGTCCGCTTTCTCCACCAGCACGAAGGCCGCGCACTCCCCCGGCATCAGTCCCACGGGCCGGTTGGGCGTCTTCAGCAGCCGCAACTCCTCCAGCGCGTCCAACCACTCCGGTTCGACAAGGCTGTCGATACCGCCCACGATGCAGCGCTCCACCGCGCCCGACCTCAGCGCACGCTCCGCCGCGCGCAGGGCGGTGACGAAGCCAGGAGAGTCCCCGAAGAAGAGTGCCTCCTGCGCGACACCGCCCGGCAAGGAGGCCTGAGCGCGCAGCCGCGGCAACAGCGTCCGGGAGTAGCGCTCCCGCAGCACCTCCGCGAGCAGGGGCTCCTCCTCGGAGACTTCCGCCTCCCCGGAGTCCTCTTCTGGCTCGGAGGCTGCCTGCTCCTGCTTCGCGGCCTCGCGCGCGTGGCGCTCCGCGGCGGCGAGGAGGAAGCCACTCGGCAGATTGAGGAAGAGGCCGGTGCGCGGCCCTGCGGTCAGCCCGGTCTGGTGGACGAGGTCCGCCAGGGCAGCCACGCCCAGCCGCACCAGTCGCCCCACGCCGCTGAATCCCTGCGTGAGGTGGGGGATGGCATGCCCCGTGACCGGCAACTCCTCGCCCGAGTCCTCGTCCACGATTGGAGTGCCCTCCAGCGCCCCTGGCCGGGCCACGCCCACCCGCGCGGCCGCGCAGCTGCCCACCACACCATCTCCCAGGGATGACACCATCCCCAGCCCCGTTACCGCGAGCGAACCCGGAGGCGAAGGGCGTTGGCAGAACACTGGCGGGAAGAGCGGCTCGTTCTTCACCGGCAACGCCTCAGGGACGGCCAGGGTGCGCGGCAGCGCGCGGAAGGAGCCCAGGGCCAACCGCCCACGCACCGTGGGCCTCAGGACCTGCAGCACCTTCCATTGCCGCAGTGCCCAATTCCCGGTGCTGAACTGGCAGGCCCCTTGGGTGCGCACGGCCAGCTCCAGTGCCAGCGCCGCGCGCCTGCGCATGGGTCCCATGGTGAGCGCATCGAGGAGCGGCTCGGCCCCGAAGGGTTTCCCGGCCAGATAGCGTCCCTGCGGGGAGAAGTTCCCCTGGGCCTTTTTCCACCAGCGCTCCACTCTCTGGGGCTGGGGGCGGGGGAGCGCGGCCTCGGGTCCGAGCGGCGTGGGTTCCTCCTCCTCGGGCGCGTCCGGCGTCCAGACCTCGCGAGGCTCCTCGAGTTCCCCGGTAAGGGCCAGGCCGGTGATGGCACAGAAGGCCTCCGCGGCCACGGGCGCGATGGCCTCGTCCCGCATGGCCTCAAGCAGAGGCCCCACGGCGGTAATGCGCCCGCTGAGCCCCAGGGCCCAGAGCGCGTCCCGTCTCAGCACCGGCTCTGGCAACGCCTGGAGGAGCAGGTCCATGTCCTGGGGGTCGCCGCCCAGCGCGAGCAGCGCCGCGGGCCCACCCCAGCCCGGTCCCCGGAGGCGGACGACCTCGACACAGGTGCTCCAGACGCCGGGGTGTCCCAGCGTGAAGGCCGTCTCCAACGCCGCGTTGCGCACCTCCGGCACGTCCGAGCCAAGGGCGCGCTCAAGCGAGGAGGCCCTCAGCCGCGCCGGAAAGCGGCGGGCGGCGCGCAGCACCGCGCAAGCCAGCGGTACATCGCCTGCGGCGAGGAGCTCGTCCAAGCCTTGAGCGGGGTCCGCCTCCCACTGTGTGAGGATCTCGAGCACCCGGGTCTGGACACCGGGAGGGGTATCCATCAGGAGCGCGTGTAGCCGGGACACCGCGTCCGCGCGGCGGGTGAGTTCCAGGGCCCGTGCCGCCCCCTGGCTCGCGGGCTCCGTGTCGGCACGGAGCGTGGTGAGCACTGCCTCAAGCCCCTCCGCTCCACCCTGCATGAGGAGGACGGAGGAGGCGCAGGCGACTGTTTCCAACTCCTCCGAAGCCAGGGCGGGCCTCAGCACCTTCTGAGAGACGCTCGGTCCACCCAGCACCAGTGCGTCAAGACAGGCGAGCAGACGCTGCTCGGGGCCTTCTATGAGCTCCTGGAGGGTGGCGTCGGGGGCGACCAGACCCTGCTCGCGCTGCGCCCAGAAGAAGGTGGCATCCGCGAGAAAGTCCCGCGCCATGTCCATTCGGGGGGACGCATCGTACGGCGCGGAGCACGCGCCGGTGCTGTGGTGGTCTTGCATGAAGAGTCTCGGCGTCTTCCCGGCGATCCGCTTAACGGGCTTCAGGTACTTCAGTGAAGGGAAAGGCGGCAGTGGCGGAAGAAGGAGCGCGGGAACTGAGGGCGATGCTGAAGCCGCTCGAAGCTCCTGCGAGCCATGCGGCGAAGTTCATCGACGCTCCCAGGCAGTGCGTTGAGCATCTCGCGCGATACCCTCCTCTGGCTCCAACGCCACCGTCTTCACCTGACTTCCTGAAGCCCATTAGCGTCCCTCCAGCAGCGCGAGCCAGTCCGGGCGGGAGTCGCCGAAGGCGAGGAAGGACGGATTGAGGATCTGCTCCTTGTTGTAGACGAGCCTCCGGCCCGTCAGGTCCGTCACCCCGCCTCCCGCGGCCTCCAGGACGCACTGGGCCGCCCCGGTGTCCCACTCGCAGGTGGGCTGGAGCCGCGGGTAGAAGTCCGCCTTGCCCTCGGCGATGAGGCAGAACTTCAGGGAGCTGCCCATGTTGGCGGTGCTCGCCGTGGTGAGCCGCTTCAGGAGCGCCTCCACCTGGGGGCCCGCGTGGTCCTTGCTCGCCACGATGACGAGCCGCTCGAGGTCCGCCGGCCGGGTGCGGATGGCCACCGGCGCCTGGCCGGGCCGGGCCACGAAGGCCCCCGCTCCCCGCTGGCCCCAGTAGGTGACGCCCGTGACGGGCACGTGCACCACGCCCAGCACGGGGCCGGTGCCGGAGATGAGGGCGATGTTCACGGTGAACTCGCCGCTGCCCTTGATGAACTCCTTGGTGCCGTCGAGCGGATCCACCAGCCAGAAGGTGCTCCACGCGCGCCGCCCGGCCACCTCCTTCTCACTGGACTCCTCGGAGAGCACGGGGATGTCCGGCGTCAGCCGCCGCAGTGCGTCGAGGATGAGCGCATGCGCGGCCTTGTCCGCGGCCGTCAGCGGGGAGTCATCCCCCTTGCGCTCGACGGAGACGGCGCCTCCATGGAACGGCAGCGTGGCCCGTCCGGCCTCCCGCGCCACCTCGCACACGGCCGACACCAGGGCTTCATCCATCTTCGTCATATGTGGGTGGGGAAGTACCGGGCGCCGTTCCCCGTGACGGCGCTCATCGGTGGGTCCGAGCGGGGGGCTCGGAAGCCGGCGGGAACTGACTTCCGGAGACGTACGGTCCAGGGCTCCGGGCGGCGCGGCCGGCACGCCGTTCACTGCTTCGTCACTTCATGAGGCGGCTCGAGGCAGCTTGCGGCGGCCTATGCCATCCTCCGCGTCGTCCGACTCGTAGTAGAGGGTGGCCCCTCCCTCGTCGTAGACGACCAGCACGCGCTCACTCCGGTTCAGCAGTCCCGTGGCGGCGGCCGCCGCCTTGCGGACCAGGGTCTCGGTCCGCGGGAGATTCTTCTTGGTGTTGCCTGTACGCGTTGACGCACCGGGCATGTGGGAAACGACTCCTTGGAACCCTCCCGTACAGGGTGGGGGTAACGTGCTATAGCCAACGTAAACCTTCGTTGACAAGCGCTTGACAAGCCCTGCCTGGAAACGAGGTAAGGAAGCGTCATGAATCGCCGCTTCCTCCCCTGCGTCCTCTTCACGCTGTGTCTGGCCTCGGCCGCACTGGCCCAGCCCACCCCTCCGCCGCCCTCGCCCACGCCTCCCTGGCTCCCCCGGGCGGCCTACCTGGGTACCTTCATCCGGGACGGGGTCATCGCCCCCCAGGCCCGTTTGCAGTGGCAGCTCGTCTTCTTCCAGGGCCGCACGGATGCCCTCGGGCTGCTCATCGAGCCCATGGCGGCCCTCGCCGTGGTCCGTCCGGCCACCGTCGTCGAGGGGGATGACGTTCCCATGACGTCGTTCCAGTACTACTCGCTGATGTTCGCCCTGGGGTACACCAGCCGCCGGGGGTCCGGCCTGGAGTGGGGTTTCCAGATCGGCACCGGTCCCGCCTGGCTCCACGCCCGCTTCCAGAATGGTCCCAAGGACGAGGAGTCCTACCTGGGCGGCCTGCTGGATGGCCGGGCACGCATCGGCTACCGCTTCAGCTCGGTTTCCCTCGGCTTCACCGTAGGATATGGTGATCCTTACAACTACAGGCGGTCGAGTCTGGCCCGGTCCTATGTGGGCGGACTGCAACTGGGATTCTATGCGGACTGGCGCTAGGCGCCTCTGGACCCTCACCCCTCGGGTGGGGTGAAGTGTGTAGCGAATGGTCGAGCTTCTCAGCCTCCACATCGGTCGCTTTCAGCGAGAGCGGGCGGATTATGAGCGCACGCTGCCGGCGGCGGTGCTCGTGTTCTCGCCCGCGCCCTCCATGCTGAGCGGGTCCGAGGGAGACGAGGACGAGACGCACCACCACTTCAAGACGCTCACCAATGTGTCCACGCCGATGCTGGGCGTGGGCGAGCCCATCGTCTTCCCGGTGGTGAAGAACCAGGAGAACGCGTTTGGCCGGGGCATCACCGTGGGGCGCACCGGCAACAACGACGTGGTGCTGGACGATGGCACCGTGTCGCGCTTCCACGCGTGGTTCCAGCGCGAGACGGATGGCCGCTTCATCCTCACCGACGCGGGCTCGAAGAACGGCTCGTTCGTGGGGGGGGTCCGGTTGACCCCGCGGCGCCCGTCTCCCATCACGGACGGGATGCGGCTGCGTTTCGGGCAGGTGGAGGTCACCTTCTACCTGGCGAGTGGGTTCACGAAGGTGCTTTCGCGGCGGGTGGGACCGTGAGCTTGTCAGCCCTTCCACGGGCTTCGTAACGTGTGATTCACCCCTCGACCGAGGGAACAGGGAGCGTTCGCGGTGCCATTGATGACAGAGGCGTTCGGCCAGACCGACGTGGGCCGGAAGCGGCAACACAATGAAGATGCGATGCTCGTGGACGCCCCGCTCGGCCTGTTCATCGTGGCCGATGGCATGGGAGGGCACGCGGCGGGCGAGGTGGCCAGCAACCGTGCCACCGAGGTGGTCCGCCAGCACATGGTGTCCAACCGGCACCTGCTCAAGGACCTGAGCACCAACACGAGCCAGGACGCGCGAAACGCGGCCCAGGCCCTGATGGAAGTGGCCATCCAGCGCGCGTGCGCGGACATCTTCCGCATGGCGCTGGCGGACCCCACCAAGCGCGGCATGGGCACCACCTTCGTGTGCCTCGCCGTGAGTGGCAACAAGGGCGTCATCGGCCATGTGGGTGACTCGCGCATCTACCTGGTGCGTCACGGCCAGTGCCACCGGCTCACCGAGGATCACACCCTGGTGGCCGCCCAGCTCAAGGCCGGCACCATCACCAAGGAGCAGGCCGCCACCTCGCAGTACCGCAACGTCATTACCCGCGCGGTGGGCATCCAGGAGTCCGTCCAGGTCGACACGCTCATCGTGGACCTGTTCCCGGGCGACCTGTTCGTGTTGTGCTCGGACGGCCTGCACGGCTACCTGGACGACGATGAGGTGCTGCCGTTCGTGCAGGGCTCGCAGCCGGCGGAGCTGCCCAAGCGCTTCATCGACCTGGCCAACGAGCGCGGCGGCAAGGACAACATCACCGCGGTGGTGGTGAAGGTCTCCGGCGAAGGCACCATGGAGGCGGAGACCTCCGAGGCGCAGAGCCGCATGGAGGCGCTGCGCAAGATTCCGCTCTTCCGCCACCTCACCTACAAGGAGCAGACGGCGGTGTTGTCCATCGCCACCACGCGCACCTTCCCGGCCGGGAGGGAGATTGTCGTGGAGGGCCAGCCGGGCGAGGAGCTCTTCGTGGTCATCCGGGGACGGGTGGTCATCGAGAAGAGCGGGGTGGAGATCGCCGAGCTGCGGCCGGGTGGGCACTTCGGAGAGATGGGGCTCATCGACAACGCCCCCCGCTCGGCCACCGTGCGAGCGGTCGAGCCCACGCGCACCATGGTGATTTCACGCTCGGATCTGATGGGACTCATGAAGCGGGAGTCCATCCTGGCGGTGAAGATGCTGTGGAGCTTCGTCCAGGTGCTGTCGGACCGGTTGAGGGCGACGAACTCGGAGCTGAGCGAGGCGAGGCAGGAGCTGGCCGTGGCGCAGGCCATCCAGCCATTCGCCGAGGAGTGAGCACCCGGCGGGAAGAAGGCGTCGGGCGGGAGACTCGGCCGGAATGAAAGGCCGGAAATGTCGGTTGGCAGGCCGGTCGCGGGGGTAACGTCCCGCGCCGTCCCATGCGCAAATGGCTCGTCATAGGGGCGGCAACCGCCCTGGTCATCGTGGCGGTGGCGGTGTTGTGGCCTCGGAGTACGCCACCGCCGCCTCCGCTCTCCGCCGTGGACGCGTCCGCGGCCCGTGTGTTGCCCGACTTCGAGGCGGTGGAGGTGTCCTCCGGCAGTGAGGAGGGCCTCACGCTGACGGGGCGGGTGTTGGACTCCGCGGGCAGGCCCGTGCCTGGAGCGGAGGTGTTCCTCTCCGCGAGCGCGCAGAAGACGCTCACCTCGGTGCGGTGTGACGAGTGTGGGCAGGCGCTGCTGGCCTGTCCGGCGCGGGAGAGTGGCCCGCACGCGCTGGCCTTCTTCGAGCAGGCGCGGGGTTTCCTCCAGCCCAAGGCGACGGCGCGCACGGACGGGCAGGGGCGTTTCCGTTTCGAGCGCCTGGCCGGAGTGTCCTTCTCCGTGTGGGCCAGGGCCCCGGGCTTCGGCTCGGCCATGCGCGAGCGCGCGGCCCCGGGAGATCCGGTGGACCTGTTCCTGCCGCCCTTGAGGAGCATTGGCGGGCAGGTGGTGGACGGGGCGGGCCGGGGACTGCCGGGCGCGCGCGTGTACGCGGTGTCGCGCAAGGTGCCGCTGCCGTCGGAGACGGTGGCGGGGCCGGATGGCACCTTCACGCTGTCCGGACTGGGCGAGGGGCCCTTCTACGTGCTGGGCAGCGCGGAGGGTTTCCTCCCGGCGGTGGAGCAGATGGTGGAGGCGGGCCCGCAGCCGGTGCGGTTGAGGCTGGAGACGTCGCGGACGCTGGAGGTGCGTGTCATGCGGCAGGGCACGCCGGTGACGGCCACGGTGCGGTTGAAGGCGGACCACCTGGCGCGGGAGGCCCGTGCCGAGGGCGGCGTGGCGCGCTTCGAGGGGCTGTACCCGGACGAGCTGGTGGTGACGGCCGAGGCGGGGACGCTGGGGGCCATTCCGCGCACGCTCACGCTGAGCGAGCAGCTCACGCAGGTGACGCTGGAACTGGAGGACGCGGGCACGTTGCTCGTGACGGTGGTGGACGAGTCCGGGGAGCCGGTGGCCTCGCCGGAGCTGGTGTTGCGCACGGCGCGGGGCAAGCCCATCCAGTCGCAGAAGCCGTCCACGGGGGCGCTGGTGCAGTTCGGCCCGCTGGCGGTGGGCGACTACGTGCTGGAGGGCAAGGCCGAGGGCTACCGGGACGCGCGGATGCCGGCGCGGGTGAAGCAGGGCGAGACGACGCTGGAGCTGGAGCTGGACCGGGCCACGCTGATTCGCGGGCAGGTGTTGGACCAGTACGGCCGGCCGGCGCCCAACGTGTCGGTGCTGGTGCAGCCCACGGGCGACGCGGTGTTGGCGGACGGGGAGGGCAACTTCACGGCGGCGGTGCCCACGCCGGGCCTGTACGAGCTGCACGCGCACCACTCGGAGTGGGGAGGCGGGCAGGTGAAGGCGACGGCGCCGGCCGAGGGAGTGAAGCTGGAGCTGGAGCCCCGGGCGGCGCTGGAGGTGACGGTGATGGGGGAGGGGCGCCGGCTGGAGGGCGCCGACGTGGTGCTGTGGGTGGACAACGAGAACATCTTCCGCAGCGACACCTCGTCCGGGCCGGACGGGATGGTGCCCATGAGGGGGTTGCCGGCGGGGACGTACTCGATGGTGGCCACGCACAAGGACTACCTGCCCTCGGAGCGGCAGAAGGTGGTGGTGGCGGACGGGCAGACGCAGCGGGTGACGGTGACGCTCGAGCCGGGAGCGGTGCTTCGTGGCGAGGTGGTGGACACGCGGGGCGTGCCGGTGGCGGAGGCCTCGGTGTCGGTGCTGCCGCGCCTGGCCGAGCCGGTGGTGACGGACGCGCGGGGGCACTTCGAGGTGCGCGCGTTGAAGCCCGGGCGCCCCTACCTGGTGGAGGCGCGGCACGCGAAGTACGACCAGCGCGAGCGTGTGCAGGGCTCTCCTGGGGGCGAGCCGGTGCGGGTGGTGATGGAGGAGCGCGGGACGTTCACGGGCCGGGTGGTGGCCTCGGACGGTGAGCCGGTGCGGCGCTTCCGGCTGGACGAGCACGACGTGTCGAGCGCGGACGGGCGCTTCGAGGTGGCGCTGCAGACGGCGGGAGATCGGGTCATCGTGTCGGTGGAGGCGCCGGGCTTCGAGCCGTTGATGGTGGACAAGCCGGCGCAGCCGAGCGACCTGGGAGACCTGGTGTTGGAGAAGGCGCCGTCGGTGATGGGGCTGGTGCGGGACGAGGGAGGAGGACCGGTGGCGGACGCGGTGGTGGGATGCGATGCGTGCGAGGACTCGGTGCTGACGGGGCCGGACGGACGCTTCACGCTGCCGAGCCCGGCCTTCGTGGCGAGGTTCACGGTGTCGGCGCGCAAGGGGAGGCTGAGCGCGTCGGCGCAGGCGTCGCGCGAGGGGCAGCAGCCGGTGGAGCTGGTGCTGAAGCCGGCGACGAAGCTGTACGGGACGGTGTACCGGGCGGACGGCACACCGGCGGCGGGCTTCCAGTTGGAGGGAGTGAACGCGGACCGGGGCGAGTCGGTGAACATCGTGACGGGGCCGGACGGGCGCTACAGCGTGGACGTGGCGCCGGGGAACTACCGCTTCGCGTTGGGTGCGGCGCGCCAGTTCTCGGGAGAGCCGGCGCTGCTGGTGCAGGTGGAGGGAGGGGAGAAGCGGTTGGACATCGGACCGGGGCCAGGTTCGGCGTCGCTGACGGTGCAGCTCAAGCCGGAGCGGGGCAACGCGTTGTGGGTGATCGCCGGGGACGTGGGGGCGGTGAGCAGCCCGCCGACGGCGCTGATGAAGGTGAGCTACGGCCAACTGCTCTACCAGCCGGGGGGCGAGCGGGTGACGTTGCAGGGCTTCCCGCCGGGGCGCTACACGCTGGTGTGGACGAACTTCCACACGGAGATGGAGGGAGGCCCGGTGATACGAACGGTGCAGCTCCCCACCTCGGGAGACATCGTCCTCAATAATCCGTGAGCGAAGCACCTCCCTCGCCCTCCGGGAGAGGGTCGGGGTGAGGGTGCCACGGATTCCAGGTTGGATCCGCGTCAGGCCCCCTCTCCCTCTGGGAGAGGGCTGGGGGTGAGGGTCATCCCCCTGGAAGAACCCGAGGCCTCACCGAAGCGGAGCCGGGACGTTCTTCGGGAACTTCGGCAGGGCGGGGTTCATGGTGGACCAGGGCTGGGCGCTCTGGGTCCAGATGTCGAGCATCGGCACGCACCAGCTGGGAGCATCGAGGCTGCCGACCTTGATGGCGACGAAGGAGGGGAGGCCGCCGCGGGCGAACAGCGGGGTGCCGCACTCGGGGCAGAACTCCCGCCGCACCTCGGAGCCGCTGTCCGCGATCGACGCATGCTGCCTGGGCGTGCCGCGCAGCACGCGCAGCGAGTCCGCGGGGACGACGGCCACGGTGGTGAACCCCGAACCGCTGGAGCGCTGGCAGTCGCGGCAGTAGCAATTGAGGACGGCGACGGGGGCGGTGGAGCCCTCATAACGAATGGCCCCGCAGGCGCAGCCTCCGGTGAAGGGAACAGGCACGGGCACACCTCCCGAGAGTGACGGATGAACGGTGTCGTAGGCCGATCTCGTGGCGGAGGCAATCCTCAGGAACTCTCCTGAGCCTCCTCGTGGACAGTGCCTCCCACGGCATGCAGCCACGAGCGGAGGCGGCTCGTTCGGGGCGGGCACTTCCCGCATGCGACCGGTGGACAGGGGACTGCCCTCGCTTCGTCAAAGGCGGCGGAGCCTCCGAGGTGGTTGCGAGCCCGGGCCCGCGCGCGTAATGAAGCCAGCATGGAAGCTTCGGCTCTGCAGGGGCGCCGTGTGATTGTCGGAGTGGGCGGCGGCATCGCGGCGTACAAGGCATGCGAGCTGGTGCGCGAGCTGGGGCGTGCCGGGGCGCAGGTGCGGGTGGCGATGACGGAGGCGGCGAAGCAATTCGTCACGCCGCTCACATTCCAGGCGCTCAGCGGGCACCCGGTGCTGACGGACTACTTCGATCCCGCGCAGGAGGGGAACTTCGGGCACCTGGACCTGGCGCGCTGGGCGGAGCTGTACGTGGTGGCGCCAACGACGGCGGACCTGCTGGCGCGCATCCGGGCGGGGATGGGGAATGACGCGGTGACGACCTCGCTGCTGGCGTTCCGGGGGCCGGTGCTGCTGGCGCCGGCGATGAACGTGGCGATGTGGGAGAACGAGCGGACGCAGGAGAACGTGGCGGCGCTGCGAGCGGAGCCTCGTTTCCAGTTCGTGGGACCGGGGGCGGGGATGCTCGCCTGCGGAGACGTGGGAGCGGGGCGCCTGGCGGAGGTGGGAGCCATCGTGGAGGCGGCGGCGAGCCTCTTCGCTCCAGGCCCCCTGGCGGGCCGGCACGTGCTCATCTCGGCGGGGCCCACGCGCGAGTACCTGGATCCGGTGCGTTTCATCTCCAACCCGTCGACGGGGAAGATGGGGATGGCGCTGGCGGAGGCGGCGCGGGGGATGGGGGCGAAGGTGACGGTGGTGCTGGGCCCGGTGGGGGTGGTGGAGCGGAGCGGCTACGAGGTGGTGGACGTGGTGAGCGCGGAGGACATGGCGCGCGAGGTGCTGGCGAGGGTGGACGGGGTGGACTGCTTCATCGCCTCGGCGGCGGTGAGTGACTGGAAGCCGGAGACGCGAGCGTCGCAGAAGGTGAAGAAGTCGGAGGGCCCGGAGACGCTGACGCTGGTGCGCACGCCGGACGTGCTGGCCGAGGCCTCGAGGCGGGTATCGGGGCGGGAGAAGCGGCCGGTGCTGGTGGGCTTCGCGGCGGAGACGCAGCGGGTGGTGGAGTACGCGCGGGACAAGCTGGAGCGGAAGGGGCTGGACGCGATCGTGGCGAACGACGTGTCGGCGCCAGGGGCGGGCTTCGGGGTGGACACCAACCAGGTGACGGTGCTGACGCGGGACGGGACTCAGCGGGAGCTGTCCGGGACGAAGCGCGAGGTGGCCCGCTCCATCCTCGGCCTCCTCCACGAGCTGCTGCCCCCACGCGCTTGAACCTTCAGCTCCCGGCGGGAGCCCCGGCCACGGGGGCCGCCGGCTCCCGGAGCTGTTGCTGGTAGATGGAGAGCCGCAACGTCAGCACGTAGGTGACGCCGCAGGCGAGCACCGCGGGGGGGCCGTACTCGGACCCGAAGACCTCCAGCACCAGGGCGATGGCGGCCAGGGGCACGCCCACCACGGCCACCAGGGCCGAGGCGATGCCCACCACCACGAAGAGCTGGGGGCTCAACGCCAGCCCGGTGGCGGCGGCCAGCAGCTGGGCGGTGGCCGCTCCGGACACGCCTCCGAGCACCATGGAGGGAATGAGCATGCCCGCCGAGCCGCCCGATTGAATGGTGAAGCCGGTGGTGAACAGCTTGCCCACGACGATGAGCAGCAGGAACCACCACAGCGACAGCGCCCCGCCGTCTCCCGCGAGCAGCCGGGCGATGGTGTACTCGCCCATGCCCAGCACGTGCCGCGGATCCATGCGCAACCCGTAGAAGAGCCCCACGGCCACCAGGGCGGTGAAGAGCGAGCCGGCGGCGCCGCGCAGCACCGGGTGGACGCGCTCCACGAGCTGGCGCGTGTGCTTCATGGTGAGGCCCAGGGCGAGCGCCACGGGCGCCGAGACGGCCACGGCCACCAGCGCGGTGAGCGCGTACTCGGCCAGGGTGTACGTATGGCCATGTGGCGGCGCCACGAAGATGGGGCGGAAGCCGAGGAAGCGGTTGTTGAGGGCGTAGGTGATGATGCCGGCGAAGAGGCAGTAGGCCAGCTTCCGGTAGACGATGCGGTTGCCGTACACCACCTCGAGCGCGAAGAGCGCGGCGGCGAAGGGGGTGTTGAGCAGGGTGCCCACGGCCGCGGCGATGCCGGCGAGCTGGCAGGTGCGCAGCGTGTGCTCCGAGCGCGCCCGGGTGATGCGCGCCAGGCCCGCGCCCATCGCCTCGCCCACCAGCACCACCGGGCCCTCCAGCCCTCCCGAGGCTCCCGTCCCCAGCGTCAGCAGGGTGGCCGCCGCCTTGCGGAAGGCCAGCCCGAAGGCGGGCAGCGAGTAGCGCGGACGGGGATCATCCGCCGCGTCCTGGTAGGTGATGTGGTAGTTGGACAGGGCCACGTCCACGCCGTCGGAGGCCACCGCGCTCCAACCGGGGCGCCGGTTGAGCAGCCCGCGCAACAGGCCGCCCGCCACCAGCAGGCCCACCAGCATCCCCGGCGCCCACCAGACGCCCGCCTCGGCGACGAACGCCAGCAACCGATCGCTGCTGGCATGCACCCCGTAGCGCAACGCCGAGCACACACCCCAGATGAGCACGGAGTTGACCGCCACCCGCGCCAGGGTGCGCGCCATCGTGTCCCACGAGTCGTGCAGCGCTCGCTGCTCCTCGTCCAACGGTTCCTGTCGCCGCGCCATCGTCGGAACGTCCCTGTCCGGCTCAAGAGTTTTGAGCTCAAACAATCTCATCGATTCCAACGGATTTCCACCATGGCGTCGTACTCGACGCTGGGGTAAGCGTACGGACGCCCTACCCGGCAGGCGGTTGAACCGGGGCGCGCGGACCCATAAACCCAGAGTCACCGTGAGCGAAGCCCCCGAGACCTCGCAGGAGTTGAGCGAAGTGCTGGAGGATCTGCGCCGCCACCTCCTCTGGCAGGAGGAGGACGGTGGCCGATTCCTCCAGGTAGACGCCCGTCTGGCCGCCGAGCTGCGCGGAGCGGGACTGGCGCGTCTGCGTGCCCAGACGGCGAAGCCCGCCCCGTCCGTGGCCGCGCAGCCCGCGCCCGCCGCCCAGCCGCCGCCGGCCGAGCGCCCGATGCCTCCGAGAGCCCCGCCTCCGGAGCCCGAGCGCCCGCTGGCCGCCCGAGCGCCAGAGCCGCCTCCCGCGCGCCGGGAGGCTCCGGCGCCGAGGCTCATCGAGGCCCCCGCCCAGGTGGTGCGCTCAGCCGCGGGTCCGCTGCCCGGGGTGGTGGAGGGCGAGCGGCCCACGCTGGACGAAATCCGCCGCGAGCTGGGCGACTGCCGCCGCTGCAAGCTGTGCGACGGGCGCAAGAACATCGTCTTCGGCTCGGGCAACCCGCGCGCGGAGCTGGTCTTCGTGGGCGAGGGCCCTGGCGCGGACGAGGACGTGCAGGGCGTGCCCTTCGTGGGCGCGGCGGGCCAGTTGCTGACGAAGATGATCGAGGCGATGGGCTACCGCCGTGACGACGTCTACATCTGCAACGTGGTGAAGTGCCGTCCGCCCAACAACCGCAACCCGGAGCCGGACGAGGTGACGGCGTGCGAGCCGTTCCTGCGCGCGCAGCTCCAGGCGGTCCGACCCAAGGCGATTGTCGCGCTGGGCAAGTTCGCGGCGCAGACGCTGCTGCGCGACACCACGCCCATCACGAAGATGCGGGGCACCTGGCGTGAGTACGAGGGCATCAAGCTGATGCCCACCTTCCACCCGGCCTATCTGCTGCGCCAACCGGCGGAGAAGAAGAAGGCGTGGGAGGACCTGCAACAGGTGATGAAGTTCTTCGGCAAACAACCCGGGCAGCGCGGCTGAGCCGGGAGGCCCCTGGAGGGGGAACGCGATGAAGGGAGTTCTCGAGACGCAGGAGATGCACTCGCCGGCGCTGGAGTCCAATCCGCTGGGAGATCCGGCGCGGCGTCAGCTGCGGGTGTACCTGCCCCCGGGCTACGTGGAGGGCGCGCGGCGCTACCCGGCGGTGTACTTCCTCAACGCGTTCTCCAACAGCGGCAAGTCGTGGACGAACTTCTCCGCGTTCTCGGTGAGCGTGCCCGAGCGGCTGGACGCGCTGGTGGCCGCGGGGACGATTCCTCCGGTCATCGGCGTGTTCCCGGACGGGTGGACGTCGATGGGCGGGAGCCAGTGGGTGAACAGCGACGCCATCGGCCGCTACCGGGACTTCCTGGCCAAGGACGTGGTGGGGTTCGTGGACCGCACGTACCGCACGGTGCCCAAGGCGGTGGCGCGCGCGGTGGTGGGGCACAGCTCGGGCGGCTACGGCGCGCTGGTGATGGGCCGCTACCACCCGGAGATCTTCTCGCACCTGAGCGCGCAGTCCCCGGACGCCTACTTCGAGTACTGCTACCTGCCGGATCTCCCCAAGGCGGCCTCGGCGCTGCTCAAGGCGGGCGGGGTGGAGGCGTGGTACCAGGACTTCACCCGGCGCGCCCGCGAGACCAAGGCGCGCGGCGATGACTTCACCGTCATCAACGTGCTGGCCATGGCGGCGGCGTACTCGCCGAAGAAGGGCGAGCCGCTCAACCTGGAGCTGCCCTTCGACCTGCAGACGGGCCGCATGCGGCTGGACGTATGGAACCGCTGGCTGGTGCATGATCCAGTGCGCTTCGTGCCCAAGTTCCTGGACGCCTTCCGCAAGCAGAAGACCGTCTTCATCGACTGCGGCTCGCGCGACGAGTTCAACCTGCGCTGGGGCGCGCGGATGGTGGCCGAGGACCTCAAGAACGGCGGCGTCGAGGCCGTGCACGAGGAGTTCGAGGACGGGCACACCGGGGTGAACTACCGCTTCGAGCGCTCGCTGTCGGTGATCGCTCCGCGGCTCGCGAGCGAGTAGTCATCCGAGCGCGTCTTCTCACTTCGTGAAACGAGGCATGCGATGACGCGGGGCGTTGTCGCGGCCCCGTGACGTTGCCTCTGGCGCTCCAACGTTCCCCCGGGTACACGCTAGCCGTGTATTCGCGCGGGTGGGACATGTGCCTACCCGAGGCCTGGAGACGCCATGAGCATCGACCGTTACGGATTGTCCCGCGTCGTGGGGGAGAAGGGCGTGTTGCCCCAGCGGGCGCGCAAGCTCGAACCCTCGCTGCCCTGCCGGGAGGCCGAGCTCCTCATCGACGTGGAGAGCCTCAACATCGACGCGGCCTCCTTCAAGCAGATCAAGGACGACGTGGGCGCGGAGCCGGCGCGCATCGCCGCCCGCGTGCAGGAGATCGTCCGCGAGCGCGGCAAGATGCAGAACCCGGTGACGGGCTCGGGCGGCATGCTGATCGGCCGGGTGAAGGAGATTGGCCCCAAGCACCCGGCGCGCGGCGAGCTCCAGCCGGGAGATCGCATCGCCACGCTGGTGAGCCTCAGCCTGACGCCGCTCGTCATCGACGAGGTGAAGGCCGTGCACCCGTCCATCGATCGCGTGGACATCCGTGGCCACGCCATCCTCTTCGCCACGGGCCTCTACGCGAAGCTGCCCACGGACATGCCGGACACGCTGGCGCTGGCGGCGCTGGACGTGGCGGGCGCGCCGGCCCTCGTGGCCCGGTGGCTGCGTCCGGGCATGACGGTGGCGGTGCTCGGCTCGGGCAAGAGCGGCGCGTTGTGCCTCGCGCAGGCGCGGCGCAGCCTGAAGGGCCAGGGCCGGCTGCTGGCGCTCGACATCTCCGAGCAGGCGCTCGACACCCTGAAAGGTATCGGGCTGTGCGACGTGGGCTTGAAGGTGGATGCCACCCAGGCCGTGGACACCATGGACGCGGTGTCCCGGGCCACCGACGGCGCCATGTGTGACCTGGTGATCAACTGCGCCTCGGTGGGGAATACGGAGATGGCCTCCATCCTCAGCGCGAAGGACGGCGGCACGGTCATCCTCTTCTCCATGGCCACGAGCTTCACCGCGGCGGCGCTGGGCGCCGAGGGCGTGGGCAAGGATGTGACCATGGTGGTGGGCAGTGGCTACGTGCCCGGGCATGCGGACTTCACGCTCGAACTGTTGCGCGCCGAGCCAGCCCTGCGCCGCCTCTTCGAAACGCGTTACGTATAGTAAGGTGCCACCATGCCAGGTCCGTTCATCGATGACGCGCAGATCGCTCGTGCGCGAAAGCTGGCGGAAGACATCACCGAGCCCATCTTCGAGCTCATCCGCCGCAATACCACCGTCTCCGTCGAGCGCACCGTGCTGCGTTTCTTCGGCATCTCCGACGCGGGAGCCGGAGGCGTGCCGCTCGCCAACCTGATGGTCGACCGGCTCAAGGCGGCCGGAGTCCTCAACAAGGGCGCGGCGTACTGGTACGGCCGTGCGCTGCAGATGGGCGCGCGCAGCCCCATGGAGGCCGTGGAGCGGCTGACCGCGCTGCCAGCGGAGAAGCTGGGGCCCCTCTCCCCGGAGATGGAGCGGAACCTCCGCGACGAGGTGCGCGCCGAGGCCCGCTCCGCCATGGACGACTTCAAGTCCCGCATCGCCCAGCGTGACGCGTTGCGCAAGGAGTTGGGCAGTGGCGCGGCGCCGCACAAGTACGTGATCGTCGCCACGGGCAACATCTACGACGACGTGGATCAGGCCCGGGCGGCGGCGCAGGCGGGCGCGGACATCATCGCCGTCATCCGCTCCACGGCGCAGTCGCTGCTGGACTACGTGCCCCACGGCGCCACCACCGAGGGCTACGGCGGCACGTACGCCACCCAGGAGAACTTCCGCATCATGCGCGAGGCCCTGGATGACGAGAGCCGCAAGCTCAAGCGCTACATCCAGCTGACCAACTACTCGTCGGGCCTGTGCATGGCGGAGATCGCCTTCGCCGCGGCCTACGAGCGGCTGGACATGCTGCTCAACGACGCGATGTACGGAATCCTGTTCCGCGACATCAACATGCGGCGCACGTTCATCGACCAGTACTTCAGCCGCCGCATCTGCGCCCAGGCCGGCATCATCATCAACACCGGCGAGGACAACTACATCACCACCGCGGACGCCTACGACGCGGCGCACACCGTCATCGCCAGCCAGTTCATCAACGAGTCCTTCGCCAGGCGCGCGGGCCTCGAGGACTGGCAGCTGGGCCTGGGGCACTCGTACGAGATCGACCCCTACCGGGCGGACACGCTGCTGTTGGAGCTGTCGCAGGCGATGCTGGTGCGCCGGTGCTTCCCCAACGCGCCGCTGAAGTACATGCCGCCCACCAAGCACAAGGAGACGGACATCTTCTTCAGCCACGCGTACGACGTGATGGCGGACCTGGTGGCCATCTGGACGCGGCAGGGCATCCAGCTGCTGGGAATGATGACGGAGGCCATGCACACGCCACTGCTGGCGGACCGGTACGTGGCGCTGAAGGCGGCCAGCTACATCCACCGGGCGGCGGCGGGCATCGACGAGGAGTTCACCGTGCGAGAGGACGGGAAGATCGCCAACCGGGCGCGCGAGGTGTTCGGCAGGGCGATGGAGCTGCTGGAGGAGTGCCAGAAGGACGGCATGGTGGCGGCCATCGGCCGGGGCCATTTCGGTGACGTGAAGCGCTCGGAGACGGGCGGCAAGGGGCTGGAGGGCGTGATGGAGAAGGCTCCGGACTACTTCAACCCGTTCCAGGAAATGCTGGAGGCGCCATGATGCTCGGCTCGTTGCTGGTGATGGTGCTCGCGGCCGGGGAGCCGGCGGCCGAGCTGACGAAGTACGAGGTGAAGACGCTCGCGCTGCAGGTGCCCTCCGAGTGGCAGCAGTCCGAGGCGGATGGCACCCAGCGCTTCGATGACCCGGACGGGGACGCGTACCTGCTGGTGGACGTGGGCGCGGTGCAGTCGGCGGGGATGAAGCCCCAGAAGTGCCTGGAGAAGATCCTCGCCGCCATGGGGAGCGAGCAGGGCGGCTGGAAGCAGCTCAAGCTGGGCAAGGCTCCGGCGGCGCGCCGCGTGGACTCGGACACCACGCCGGACGGCGCGGAGTCGGTGCAGACGGTGACGTACGTGGGTTGTGACGGGAAGACCACCTGGTCGCTCGTCTTCCACATGGACGCGAAGAAGAAGGACCGCTTCGAGACGCTGGCGGAGAAGGTGGCCGGCAGTGTCGCGTACGCGAAGTCCTCGGCCAGGAAGGGGAAGTAACGGCCATGGCGACGAAGCCGACGAAACAGATCATCCGCCCCTACGGCGACCGGCGCGACGACGGCGTGGTGCAGCTGTCGTTCACGCTGCCGGTGCCGTTGTCGGAGAAGGCCAAGGAGGCCGCGGCGGTGTTCGCGCGGAAGATGGGGTTCAGCGACGTGAAGGTGGCCGCCGCCGAGCGTGCCGCCGACACGTACACCTTCTTCATCGTGTACGCGCGCACGCAGCACTCGCTGGACTACGCGGAGATCGACGTTCCCGAGGTGGTGGTGAAGAAGCTCGGGTTCGATGATCTCAACGTGCTCATCAAGGAGAAGGTGGGGCGGCGCATCGTGGTGTTCGGCGCGTGCACGGGCACGGACACGCACACGGTGGGTATCGACGCCATCCTCAACATGAAGGGGTACGCGGGCGACTACGGCCTGGAGCGCTATCCCTGGTTCGAGGCCTTCAACCTGGGCAGCCAGGTGCCCAACGAGGAGCTCATCAAGCGGGCCATGGCGCGCAACGCGGACGCCATCCTCGTGTCGCAGGTGGTGACGCAGCGGGACGTGCACAAGGACAACTCGCGCCAGTTCATCGATGCGGCGAAGGCGGCGGGCATCCACGGCAAGACGCTGCTCTTGTTGGGTGGGCCGCGCGTGGATCTCAAGCTGGCGCTGGAGCTGGGCTTCGACGTGGGCTTCGGCCCGGGGACGAAGCCCTCGGACGTGGCCAACTACATCGTGCACCAGGTCCTCCAGAAGGAAGGCAAGGAGGACAAGAACGTGCACTGGGAGGGGGAGCCCAAGTGAGCAACGTGAAGGCTGTCATCCGGCTGCGCATGAGCAGCCACGACGCGCATTACGGTGGAAACCTGGTGGACGGGGCGCGGATGCTGGGGTTGTTCGGCGACGTGGCCACCGAGCTGTGCATCCGGATGGATGGAGACGAGGGCCTGTTCCGGGCCTACGACTCGGTGGAGTTCCTGGCGCCGGTGTACGCGGGGGACTTCATCGAGGCGGAGGGGGAGATCGTCAATACGGGCAACACGTCGAGGAAGATGCGTTTCGAGGCGCGCAAGGTGATCCGGCCGCGTCCGGATGTGAACGACTCGGCGGCGGACGTATTGGCGGAGCCGGTGGTGGTGTGTAGAGCCAGTGGGACCTGCGTGGTGCCAAAAGACAAACAGCGAGGTCAGCGATGAACCCCATGGTCATTACGGCGGCGATGGTGGGGGCGGAGACGACGCGCGAGCAGACGCCCTACCTTCCGATCAGCGCGGAGGAGATCGCCGAGGACGCGGTGAAGTGCCGGGAGGCGGGAGCGGCGATGGTGCACCTGCACGTGCGCACGCCGGACGGCAAGCCGTCGCAGGACACGGAGCTGTTCCGAGCGGCGATTCGCGCCATTCGCAAGAGGACGGACATCCTCATCCAGGTGTCCACGGGTGGAGCGGTGGGGATGGGGGTGGACGAGCGGTGTGGCGGGTTGCGGCTGACGGGAGAGGATCGGCCGGACATGGCCACGCTGACGACGGGGACGGTGAACTTCGGGGACGAGGTCTTCTGGAATCCGCGTGCGCTGGTGCGTGACATCGCGAAGAGGATCAAGGCCCTGGGGTTGAAGCCGGAGTTCGAGTGCTTCGACGTGGGGATGGTGGACGAGGCGAGGGCGCTGGCGAAGGAGGGAGTAGCGGAGCTCCCGGGCCACTTCGACTTCGTGCTGGGGGTGCCAGGGGCGCTGACGGCGCGGGAGGACGCGCTGGACTTCATGATCAAGTCGCTGCCGGAGGGGAGCACGTGGACGGTGGCGGCGATGGGCAGACACCAGTTGCCGTTCGTGGAGCTGGCGGCGGAGCGGGGCGGCAACTCGCGAGTGGGGCTGGAGGACAACATCTACGTGTCCAAGGGCGTGTTGGCGAAGGGCAACTGGGAGTTGGTGGCGGAGGCGGCGAAGAGGGCGAAGGCGAAGGGCCGGACGCTGGCGACGCCGCAGGAAGCGCGCAAGCTGCTGCGCCTCGACGCCTGACCCCAGGCTGTACCCACTGGAGTTGCTACCTCGCCCATATCCCCTCTCCCTCTGGGAGAGGGACGGGGTGAGGGTATAGAGCCCTGGGGTTGAACCCGTTCACCCCCCGGAAGTAGAGGGCCCCTGGAACCCCTTGGATCGGAACGTGAGCACGAGGGTATCCCGGTGGCCCCGTTCACCCAGGGGTTGAATCGGGGTGCTCTCATGAATCACCCGTTCATCATCGAGCAGCAGAGCGGACCAAGGCTCGGTCAAGGTGAACCGGATGCCGTTCGGACCAGAGGCCTCGAACACGCGAGTTTCACCGCCCTTGATGCCCTCGCGGCCGACGAGGAGCACGGCGACGAAGTCCACACCATCCCGATGAGCGCCCTCGGGAGTGGGCCGGCCGATGCCATCGGTGGTGTCGATGCGGAACTGATGGGCCTCGACGAACCACGGCTGAGGCCCCTTCAAGGCGGAGCAGCACGCGGCGAGCCCGCGCAGCAACTGTGACCAGACCGGCTGTTCAACGACGTCGGGAGTCATCGGCTCGAACCAGCGCTCCAGGCCGCCGTGGAGAGCGTTGTACTCGACGGGCTGCCAGTGCGCCCGGTGTGGCACTGGCCTGACGGCCGTCCCCTCGACGACGAAGCACGAGTGCCGGCGGGAGCGGTAGCGGCCGCCGTCGCGCAGGTAGGCATCGGGCAGCAGACCATCCCAGGTCGGACGCAGGGCCTCGAGCGAGGAGGCTTGGGTACCCACCAGCTCGCACAGGCTGGTGCGGCTGAGGACGGTGTAGCCGCGCTCGCGCAGGACGGCGGTGACCTCGGAGGGGGGAGTGAGGGGAGGCGAGAAGCTCATGGACGGGCGCACCATGGCCGGGCGGAGCCCGCTTGGAAAGGGCCGTGTCGCCCTCTGTCCTTGCGCGAGGCCCGGTTACGGATTATCCATGTCATATTACTTCCGTAATCCGTAACCACGAAGAGGGGCGCACATGACCACGAGCTACGTCATCGACGCGGTAAGGACTCCGAGAGGGCGCGGGAAGGCGGGCAAGGGAGCGCTGTCCGGCCTCCATCCCCAGGAGCTGCTGGCGCAGGTGCTGAACACGCTCCAGAAGCGCCAGGGCTTCGACGCGCGCGAGGTGGACGATGTGATGGCGGGGTGCGTCTCGCAGGTAGGCGAGCAGGGCGCGAACCTGGCCCGCAACGCGGTGTTGGCGGCGGGGTGGCCCAACGAGGTGCCGGGGGTGTCGCTCAACCGCTTCTGCGCGTCCGGGCTGCAGGCGGTCCACTTTGGCGCCATGGCTGTGGGCTCGGGGGCGATGGACCTGGTCATCTCCGGTGGCGTGGAGAGCATGTCGCGCGTCCCCATGGGCTCGGATGGCGGAGGCCAGGACGGCGGCAACACGCACCTGCGCGAGCGCGTGTTCCAGGTGCCCCAGGGCATCAGCGCGGACCTCATCGCGACGCTCGAGGGGTTCTCGCGCGAGGACCTGGATGCCCTGGCGCTCCGTTCGCAGAAGAACGCGGCGCGGGCCATCGAGGAGGGCCGGTTCGCGAAGTCGCTGTTCCCCGTGAAGGATCCCCACACCGGCTCGGTGCTGCTCGCGCGTGACGAGTTCCCCCGCCCCGACACCACGGCCGAGGGGCTCGCCACCCTCAAGCCCGCGTTCACCACGCTGGGAGAGACGGTCGCTGGCCCGAAGGGGGAGACGTTGGATCAACTCGCGCTCGCGGCGTACCCGCGGGCGAAAACCATCCGGCACCTGCACACCGCGGGCAACTCGAGCGGCATCGTCGACGGAGCCGCCGGGGTGCTGCTCGCGTCGGAGCGGTACGTCCGGGAGCGGGGAATCAAACCGCGGGCCCGCATCCGCGCGATGACGACGCTCGGGAGCGAGCCGGTGCTGATGCTCACCGCGCCCGCGCCGGCGAGCCAGAAGGTGCTCCGCCTCGCGGGCATGAAGGCGAGCGACATCGACCTGTGGGAGATCAACGAGGCCTTCGCGGGCGTGGTGCTGCAGACGACGCGGGCGCTGGGGATCGACCCCGAGCGCGTGAACGTCAACGGAGGCTCCATCGCGCTTGGCCACCCGCTCGGCGCGACGGGCGCGATGCTGCTCGGCACGGCGCTCGACGAGCTGGAGCGGACTGGCAAGCAGACCGCGCTCATCACGCTGTGCGTCAGTGGCGGTCAGGGCATCGCCACCGTGCTCGAGCGGCTCTGAGCCCACGGGCCGCCTCTCGTCCGGAGCCCGAGCGAGCCTTGACCCATGAGGGGGGAAACATTATCCCCATCATGAACAGGAGCGAGGTCGAGGCATGAGCCAGAAAGCGGAGCAGAAGCAGAAGTCCCACGAGGCCATCCTCGAGTCCGCCGCGACGTTGCTGCGGGAGCGGGGGATACGAGGCAGCTCCGTCATGGACGTGATGAAGGGGGCGGGGCTCACGGTGGGGGGCTTCTACGGGCACTTCGAGTCCAAGGAGCACCTCTTCACCGAGACCATCCGGAGCACGGCGCGGGCGATGTGGAGGGCGATGCTCCAGCGGGCGATGAACGACCCCTCGCGCACGCCGATGATGAGCGTGCTCGACCGCTATCTGTCGCGGAAGCACCGGGACAACCCGGAGGTGGGGTGTCCCCTGCCGAGCATCGCCTCGGAGGTCGCGAGGGAAGGGGAGCCCTACCGTGGGGCGCTGGAGAGTGAGCTCAACGAGTTCATCCAGGATTTGAGCGGCCTGGTGGGACAGGGGGAGAAGGCCCGGGAGAAGGCGCTCGCGTTGCTGGCCCTCATGTACGGGGCGCTGACGTTGTCGCGAGCCGTTCGCGGCACGCGCCTCAGTGACGAGTTCCTCGAGGCGGCCAGGAAGTTCGGCGCACAGGCCCTGGAGGGAAGCGCCGCTCCGCCCGAGAGCCGGTGACGGCGGGAGTCCTCCCCAGGGCCGCATTGCTGTCCATCGCAGCACGTCCTGCTCGAGGAGCTGGAGCACGCGAAGAAGCGAGGTGCCCGCATCCTGGCGGAGCTGGTGGGTTACGCGGCCAACTCGGACGCGTACCACGTGACGGCCCCGGCTCCGGAAGGAGAGGGCGCGGCGCGCTGCATGCGCCTGGCGCTGGAGTCGGCGAGGATGAACCCCGAGGACGTG
>NZ_JPMI01000291.1 GCF_000733295.1 Archangium violaceum Cb vi76
TGTCTGGACGCCCCCCCCTCTCCCTCTGCTAGAGGGCAGCCCCATGGACACGGATCTTCGAGGCAAGGGAGTGCTCGTCACGGGTGGGGCGGGGGGAATCGGGAGCGCGGTGGTGCGGGCCTTCGCGGAGGAGGGGGCGAAGGTGGCGGTGCACTACCACCGGAGCGAGGACAAGGCGCGGGCGCTGGCGAAGGAGCTGGGCGGTACTGCGGTGCGAGCGGACCTGACGTCCGAGGCGGACGTGGACGCGATGGTGCCGGCGGCGGTGAAGGAGCTGGGCCGGCTGGACGTGCTGGTGGCGAACGCGGGCGTGTGGCCGCCGCCGGACGAGGGCGTGTGGCAGATGTCGCTGGAGCGGTGGCGGCGGACGCTGGCGGAGAACCTGGACAGCGTCTTCCTGAGCTGCCGCGCCTTCCTGCGCCACGTGGAGAAGACGGGGACGGGGAACATCATCATCATCGCCTCGACGGCGGGGCTGTTCGGGGAGGCGGGGCACTCGGACTACGCGGCGGCGAAGGGCGCGCTGGCGAGCGGGTTCCTCAAGAGCCTGAAGAACGAGATCACCCGCATCGCGCCGCTGGGCCGGGTGAACACGGTGTGCCCGGGGTGGACGGCGGTGGATCGCCACAAGGACAAGCTGGAGAACCCGGCGTTCATCAACCGGGTGACGCGCACCATGCCGCTGCGCAAGGTGGGCCGTCCCGAGGACGTGGCGCGCGTGGTGGTGACGCTGGCCTCCGACCGCATCTCCGGCCACGTGACGGGCGAGGTCGTCACCGTGGCCGGCGGCATGGAAGGCCGCGTCCTGCACGAGACATGAGCAAGGGAAACCAAACCCCAGGCGCCTGGGAGCGCGGAAGGCATTTCCAGACGCAGGGGCACACGGGGAGTCGCGCCCCACGGTTGGAGAAAATGGTGGGTGGAATGCAATGAGTCCGGACCCTCGGGTCATGGCCGGAAGTCGAGTGGAGCGCAGACATTGTTCGCCCCATGCATCCACTCCCTCCTTCTTCGTTGTGGCGCGGTCGCCGTGTCCTGTCCGTGGTCGCGCTCGCGGGCCTGCTCTTCGGGGCCTGCGTCTGGAGTTCCGCCCCACCGGGAGACGATTCTCCCGGGCTGGGCCAGGATGATCTGGCGCCCGGCCCGGCCGTCATTCCCCCTGGCTCGACGATCGTCACCTTCTCCTTCGCGGACTCCGTCAGCAATCAGGCCCAGGTGGGGGAGATCTTCAATCGATACGGGATGCGGGCCACCTTCTACATGAGCAGTGGCCGCATTGACCGCAGTGGCTACCTCTCCCTGGAGCAGATGCGCGCGCTCGCGGCGGCGGGCCATGAGATTGGAAGCCACACCTTCAACCACACGGACCTGGATACGGTACCCATCGAGGTGGCGCGCAGGGAGATCTGCGACGACCGTGCCACCCTGATGAGCCTGGGCTTTCCCGTGACCTCGTTCGCGTATCCCTTCAGCTCGGACTCGCTCACGGCCCGGCAACTCGTCATCGAGTGCAACTTCAACAACGCACGCGCCGTGGGCGGCATCCGCAACCCGGATGGCTGCTCCAGCTGTCCAGTCGCGGAGACGATCCCGCCCGCGGATCCGTTCCTCATCCGCACCCCCACCTCCGTGAAGAGTGATTGGACGCTCGCGGATTTGCAGAGCCTGGTGCTCCAGGTCGAGGCCGCGGGTGGCGGCTGGATGATGATCTCCATGCATGGGATCTGCCCGGGCTCGGCCTCCTGCTCCGACGACTACGACATTCCCGAGACACGGCTGGACGAGCTCCTCTCCTGGCTCGCGCTGCGCACCTCTCGAGGCACCTTCGTGATGACCACGCACGATGTCGTCGGTGGGCCGGTGAGACCCCCCCTGTGGAGCGATGGCGGGACGTTTCCGTTCGACGCGGGGACACCGGACGCGGGGGCACCGGACGCGGGGACACCGGACGCGGGGACACCGGACGCTGGAGCCGATGCCGGTGTCCCCGATGCCGGTGTCCCCGACGCGGGCACGGATGCTGGCACTCCGGTCGTGGTCATCCCGCTGCCCAACCCCTCGCTCGAGGCGGACAGCAATGGAGACAACGTGCCCGACTGCTGGACGCGACAGAATCGCGGCACCACCTCGGGAGGCTGGCTGCGGACGACGGATGCGCACACCGGCGGTTGGGCTCAGCGGCCGCGCATCTCCAGCTACACCAGTGGGGACCGGAGGCTGGTGGTGTCCCAGGACTCCGGTGCGTGCGCACCCGTCGCGACGCCCGGGCGCTCCTACCGGGTATCCGCCTGGTACAAGACCGACTCGCGCGCCGCCTTCGTTGCCGCCTACCGCACTGCCATGGGCACCTGGATCACCACCTGGGCCGCGGGGCCGGACCTGCCCAGGAGCCCCACGACCTATGTTCTCGGCGAATGGGTGACACCGCCGCTGCCCGCGGGGGCCACGCACCTGAGCGTGGGGCTGGCACTGCGCGCAGTGGGGTTCGCCATCATGGACGACTTCGCCCTGGTGCGGCTCGCGCCTACACCCTTCACCGCGGAGCAGGAGGAGCCTGCCTGGCTGGACGAGTCCGCCGGCCCGCGAGTCCAGGATGCACCGCCGGACGAGGAGGACACCCCGAAGGGCCCTGGAGACCGAGCCCTCATTCGCTGAAGCGGGCCGACTCGGCCCAGGCCGGGGCACGAAGCCGCGCCTGGCGAGCAGGCCTCAGGGGGCGGGGGTCGGAACCGCGGCGGCCTGCTCGCGCGGGCTCGTGGCCCAGCCGGCCAGGCCGATCGCGCACACCAGCAGCAGCGCGGCGAGCAGGAAGGGGGCACCGGGCAGGTTCCAGCCGAGCCCCGGGCCGATGAAGTACGCGAGCGTCTGGGTGAACATGGCGGGGCCCACCATCCCCGCGATGCCCATGATGCTCGAGAGCGCGCCCTGGAACCGGCCCTGCTCCGAGGGGCTGATGCGCCGGGTCATCAACCCCTGGGCCGCGGGGCTGGTGAGCCCCCACAGCGCCATCACCGGCACGCCGAGCCAGAACACGAAACCGGTGGGGGCCAGGCCGTAGATGATGAACCCCAACGCGCCGAAGAACAGCCCCAGCATCAGGGCGCGCCGCTCCCCGAGCTTCTTCACCGTGGGCCGCACCAGGGCTCCCTGGACGAGCCCGGAGCTGAGACCCACGCCCGCCATGGTGAGCCCGATGGTGCGCTCGTCCCAGCCGAAGCGGTAGCTCGCGTACAGCACGAACACGCTGGGCAGTGCGACGTGGGCGAGCTGATAGAGGAAGTTGACGCTCGACAGCCGGAGCACCTCGGCGTTCGAGCGCAGCAGCTTCAACGCGCCCACCGGGTTGGCGCGCCGCCACTCGAAGGCCTTGCGCCGCTCGGGTGGCAGCGACTCCGGCAGGACGAACAGGCCGTACATCGCGTTGGTCAGGCTCAATCCCGCGGACACCCAGAAGGGCAGGCGCGGATCCACGCCGCCCAACACGCCGCCGAGCGCGGGCCCCAGGACGAAGCCCACGCCGAACGCGGCGCCGATCAGTCCGAAGCTGGCCGCGCGCTTCTCCGGCGGCGTCACGTCCGCGATGTAGGCGCTGGCCGTGCTGATGCTCGCCGAGGTGATGCCCGAGAGGACCCGGCCCGCGAACAGCCAGCCCAGCGTCGGCGCCAGCGCCATGAGGATGTAGTCGAGCCCCAGCCCGAAGTTGGACAGGAGGATCACCGGCCGCCGGCCATAGCGGTCCGAGACGGCGCCGAGCACGGGCGAGAAGATGAACTGCATCAGCGCCCAGGCCGTGGAGAACACGCCGAAGATGCCCGCCGCCCGCGCGGTATCCCCGCCCAGCATGGAGACGACGATCTTCGGCAGCACGGGGATGATCATCCCCATGGCCAGGATGTCGAGCAGGACGGTGACGAAGATGAAGGCCAGCGTGGCGCGGCGCGGGCCCGCGGGGACGGTCGGTTCACTCATGGCGGCCGACTCCTACCACTTTCCCGGGCGGAGGGAGATCCCCCCTGCCTCAGGTCACGTCGCTGGTGCACTGGATGTAGGGTCCATAAGGTGCACAGGTGGCGTTCTTGACCCTTGCCCAATCCCCCTGGGGCCAGACGGTTCGGGCCCAGTCCGCGATCGTGTTGACGAGCGTGGGGTCCACCCCGTGGTACTTGAACCGCGGCAGCATGAAGTAGAGCCGGTTGCCCAGGGTGCCGTCGTGGAAGCCGTTGATGACCTCGGTCCTGGTCGCGCCGCCCCCATTCCACCAGTCCGAGACGCTGTACTGGCGGGTCTTGTCCCACCAGGTGGACAGGAAGACCTGCAGGATGGCCGTGCGCTCCGTGTTGGTGATGTCGGTCCAGCCCGGCATGAGATCGGTCACGACGAAGCGGCTCAGGTCGCCCGAGGTCCTCGGGCTCCATCCGGCCCCATAGGGCGCGTTGGGCTTGAGCGTGTTGTCCGCGGTCTGCATCCCCTTGGCCAGGTAGAGCGCGACCAACCCCTGGACGGGTGTGGTGCCGCCGGGAGTCCGGCTCAGCCCCTTGATGGCGCCGGGGACATAACCCCAGTCGATGGGCCGCTGGGAGGTGCGGTCCGCTCCATCCGAATGGTTGCCATTGAAGAGGACGAGCGAGAGGTGGTACCAGCCCATGGAGAAATAGGTGAACATGAACGGGCTGTTGTCCTTGATGCCCGTGTTGTTGGCTGGAAGCTTGAGCATGTTCGGCGAGGTATCGAAGGTGCTGTTGGCCATCCATGCCCGGGTGTCTCGCGAGGAGGGATACAGCAGGCGGACCTTGTCCTCGAGACCGAACTCCTGCATCAGCTCCCACGTCTTCACCACGTGCCAGAGCGCGGTGGAGTAGACCTTCTGCGAGTACTCGGGGGTCAGCCCGTTGGTGGCACTCGGGAACCTGGGTGAGAGGAACTCGAAGAGGCGGATGTTCCACTGGCCAATGGGGTAGTAGAGCAGGTTGCGGTACTGGCTGTAGCCGGAGGCCTTCACCCGCGCGGCCAGCGACCGCATGGACTCGGTGGGCGTCGCGGTGCCCTCGCCGTTGTAGGCCATGTTGAGTCTGTCATTGACGAAGGCTTCTCCCCAGGCGTCCTTGGGATGGATGCTCGGCAGCCAGTGATTCCAGTCGGGAAGCTGGAAGAAGATGGGCACCTCGCGGGCACTGAGGTTCTTCGCCGTGGAGATGGCTTCCTTCGTGATTCCCGCCGGGAACATGTACCGCAACATGTCGCGGTTCTGCTCCACGACCGCGTCCACTCCGGCTCCCGCCGCCCAGTGCTCGATGGGCTTGGAGTCCAGGCCCGGCCCCGGTTGGTAGGGCGGGTTCCACGGCCGCCCCGGGTTGGCCACGAGCAGGCTCCGGATGTACGAGGCGATCCGCTGGCCCTCCAGCTCGCTCAGGCCATGGAACCTCGAGCGCTCGATGATGGAGAGATTCGAGTAATTGAAATACTTCAAGTCCCGTCCGTCCTGGGTGTGGCAGTCCGCGCACCGGGCCCGGATGGCCGTGGGGTTCTTGACGGAGCGCACCAGTTGCCGCGTGCGCCAGAGCTTCTCGCCCTCGGCGATGGAGAAGGCATCCGTGAGCGGGGGCTTCCAGGTGTTGGGGTCCTCCTGCACGAAGAGGGAGTCCGGCAGGATGCGGCTCCCATCGGCCCGGAGGAGGTTGAGCTTCAGCACCCGGTAGCCGATCGAGCGCCCGTCCGAGGTGTTGAACCGGAAGGAGATCTGGTTCGATCCGGCCACGAGCGCCCCGGCGGGAACGCCCAGGTTCAGCTTCAGCGTCGAGAAGGCACCGCCAATGCCTCCGTAGTTCTTCCCGAGCCCCTCGACCGTCACCGTGGTGTTGCTCAGGGGCAGCCAGGCGCCGGAGTTGAAGCGGACGCTGCCCTTGTTCGCGTAGCTCAGGTTGTACACCTGGAGCCAGAGCCGCAGGGGCTGCTGCGCGTCCTGGGCCGTCAAGTCCACCGTCACGCTCTTCGTGACGCCCTCGGCCCCGAGGATCTCGATGGGCAGGGTGATGGCCGGGGCGAGCTCCCGGTCCGACTCCTGGAAGGGTTCTGGCTGCTCCGTCTGCTCCAGCTCATCGGGGGCCGCGAGGCAACCCGTGAGCAACAACGTGACGCCCATGAGGCAGGACAGGAGGGTGGAATGGGTCTGTTTTATTCTCGACATTGTTTGAGGCCAAATCATCTGCCTCGCGCAATGGCTGACAAGCGGCGAGCGGGGGAGCGAGCGCCCTTCCGCCAAACCATACAGCATGCCCTGTCTGTCTTTCGGGAGTGGGGTGGGAGCCCCACCTGTGGGGAAGAGATCTCGCGGAGGGGGGAGGGCAGCGGGTAGCATCGCCCGCGATGGGATTCGAACTGGTTCTGTTGTGGCTCGTGACGGCGGTGCCGTGCGAGAAGACGCCGCCCCCCGGCATGGTGTGCATCGAGGGAGGCGAGGCGATCGTGGGCGCCGACGATCACACGGCCGCGGAGAAGCCCCGGCACCCGGTGTTCGTCGAGACGTTCTACCTGGATGCGAAGGAGGTGACGATCTCCGACTACAACCGGTGCGAGCGAGCGGGGGCGTGCCCGAAGCTGAAGCGCCCGCCGTACTACGCGCGCTTCCAGCGGCCCGAGCTGCCCGCGGTGCCGGTCACCTGGGAGCTGGCGCACCAGTACTGCGTGTTCGCGGGCAAGCGGTTGCCCACGGAGGCCGAGTGGGAGAAGGCCGCGCGCGGGCCCGAGGGGAAGACATACCCGTGGGGGAATGAAGCACCCTCGTGCGACAAGGCGAACTACAAGGGCTGCCCGGGAGACGCCACGCGGCGGCCCGGCAGCTACCCGCCCGGCGCCTATGGCCTCTACGACATGGCGGGCAACGGGTACGAGTGGGTGAAGGACTGGTGGACCCCCTGCTACAACGGCTGCGACAAGGCGTGTGGGGAGGCGTGCCTGCGCGCCAACCCGAAAGGTCCGTGCGATGGCGCGCGTCCGTGCAAGGGCTACACCCAGCGTGTGCTCAAGGGCGGCTCCTGGTACTGGCCCGAGGAGATGCTGCGCGGTTCCTGGCGGCGGGGCGAGCGCCCCACGAGCGGGCTCCATCGCCTGAGCTTCCGCTGCGCGTCGACGAAGCCCCAGTTGTCCGCGTGGCCGCCCCGGTTCATGACGGAGCCCCTGGCCCGGCCGGCGGACCCCAAGCCGCCGAGCGAGGAGGAGCGGGCCAAGGCGCTCGCCGTCGTCGAGGACACGGAGGTCTTCGAGATTCCCCTCTGTGGCCGCGTGGGCAAGGCGCGCGTCGATTGCCGCGACCCCATGAGCTACATCAAGTCGAACGAGGTGCTCCAATACCTCTTCGGCGATGCCATCAAGAACGTGGGGGGAGGCTACGTCGGGCTCGGGGCCGATCAGGGCTACTCGTACATCGCGCATGCGCGGAGCCAGTGGGCGTGGCTCTTCGACTATGACCCGACGGTGGTGCGGCTCCACCACGTGCTGAGGGCCGTGGTGAAGCGGGCGCCGACCCGCGAGGACTTCGTCGAGGCCTTCACGGACAAGCAGGCGAAGGCGACGCGTGCCGCCATCGAGGAGGAGTGGGCGTCCCTGCCGAAGGAGGAGCGCGCCGCCATCACCGGGGTGTTCGAGCGCGCGCGGAGGCAGTTGTGGGCCAACTACGCGCGCCAGTTGAAGCCCGCGCGTTGGACGCAGGGGTTCGGCTGGCTCCAGACGGACGAGAACTACCGCTACGTGCGCCTGCTGTTCGAGCAGGGGCGCATCATCGCCGTCAAGGGCAACATGCTCACGGACAAGGCGCTGCCGTCCATTGCTCGCGCCGCCCGTTCCCTGGGGGTGCCCATCCGCGTCTACTACCCGTCCAACGCCGAGGAGCAGTGGAAGCAACTGCCTCCCCAGTACCGGGAGAACGTGCGCCAGCTGCCCTTCGACGAGCGCAGCGTGATTCTCCGGACGTTGATCTCCCGCAAGTTCCACAAGTCGGACTCGTACTGGCACTACATCGTCCACGGCGGGCTGCATGCGCAGGAGCACCTGGCGCTTCCGGGGTACGCGAACGTCTGGAGCTTCATGGAGGACCGCCATCAGGTGGGCGCGTTCTTCGCCACCACCACCACCGCCGCCGCCGAAGACACGGAGAAGACGCCCCGGCGCGATCGGTACATCGACTTCCTGAGCTACATCGGCGTGCCCTCGTCCATGCGCTCCGTGGTCGCGGGGGCGAGTCCTTGAGGTCCGGTGGGGCGCTCGTCCTCGCCGTGCTGCTCGCCGCGGGCCTCGCGCGAGGGGCGGGCTACCCCATCCCCCGGGGTGAGCACCCGGTCGCGTGGAAGTCGGCGGAGAGCATCGGAGAATGGAAGGCGGAGGGCGAAGCGCTCGCGCTCACCACTCCGCGGGCGCTCCGCAACTACTTCATCCAGGAGGAAGAGGCCGCGTCCCCGGCCCCCTTCGTACGCGCGAGGATCCTGAACCCGGCCCGGGCCGATCTGGCCATCCTCTTCCGCGCGAAGGTGCGCGCGACCCAACCCCTGTTCGCGCTCACGGGTTACGGCCTCTACGTGGATGGGCGCAAGGAGACGGTGGGGTTCGTGCGCTATGACGGGACGCGCTCGGATGACAGTGGTGTGCGCGCGAAGGTGCCTGGACTCGCGAAGGCGCCGGAGCTCGAGGTCGTGCTGTTCCTCGCCGGGCCGGTGTTCGCGGTCCACGTATACGACGCCCGCACCAAGGCGGAGCTCGCGAGCCTTGTCTGGTCGGATGCGGCGTTCGCCGGGGGCTCGCTCGGCGTGTACGCGCACCGGAATCAGGCCGCGGACGTGCGGGTGTCCGTGTTCGTGCCGGATCCTCCGCCGCAGGAGGCCTCGGCACGTGATGGCCTGACGCTCGAGTGGCTCGTGCGTGTCGAGCGGGGCTTCCAGTTCGAGCCAGATGTGCGCCGTCACCTGCGCCGTGTCGCGCGAGAGGCGGACGCGGATGTGTACATCGCGAGCGAGCTCGGTGTGCACCTGCTGCGCGCGAGCCAGGTCCGCGTGCGCGAGCTGCATCCCGGGGTTCCGTACCGGTTCATGGAAGCCACCTTCGGGGCGCGCCTGGCGCGGGCCCGCAGGGCGCCCGTGCGCGAGGGCTTCGTCGAGGGCATCAAGGATCCCGAGCTCATCGAGCGCGCGATGAGGGCGCTCGCCGCACGGGCTCCGGAGCGCACGCGCATCATCGAGATCGGCCGTACGCACGAGGACCGGCCGATGCTCGCGTTGCTCATCGGCGACGCGTTGGATGACCACTCCCGTCCGGCGGTGCTGTTGTGTGGCGGAACCCACGCCAACGAGGTGGTGACGCCCGAGCTGCCGCTCGACGCGGCCCGCTGGCTGTTGGACAACGCGAAGGACCCTCGGGTCGCACGCTGGTTGCGCACCTTCCATGTGGTCATCGTTCCGCTGGTGAATCCCGATGGGAGCCACGGGTACTGGCACGTGTCCACCGAGCGCGGGCGCACCAACCGGTACAAGGACGAGCAGGCGGTGGAGCTGGGGCTGTTCGAGTACGGCGTGGATCTCAACCGCAACTACCCCTTCCAGTGGGGGAGCGTGGAGGACCGTTTCAACAGCCAGGATCCGCGCACCCCGTTCTATCGAGGGCCGGCGGCGGGCTCGGAGCCCGAGGTGCGGGCGATGATGAAGCTGGGCGAGGCGTGGCGCTTCGTCGCGATGGTGTCGTACCACGCGGCGGCGAGCCGGCTGCTCGTGCCATACACGGTGGAAGGAGCCCGCGAGCCCAAGCCCTCGGCGGCGTGGGCGGTGGCGCCGGGGATGATCGACGCGGTGGCGCCGTTGCCAAGAGGCAGGCGTTACGAGGCGGTGCGTCACCTCTATCCGGTGGCGGGGACGGATCAGGACTGGTTCTACTGGAGCTTCGGGACGCTGGCGTACCTGGTGGAGTTGCCGTTCGTGTCACCGGGGCCGAAGCGGCCGCTCGCGCCGATGGTGGAGGGAGCGCGAGGCTTCTGGCAGGTGTTGATGGATCGCTTCCTGGATGGACCGGCGCTCACGGTGAGGGTGCCGGAGTCCTTCCGGGAGGAGGGGCCGGTCACGGTGGCGGTGGAGGAGATGAGCTGGCCGAACGGGGAGCGCTTCACGGCGCACCCGGAGTCCGGAGTGTTCCACACGTACCTGCCGGCGGCCGGGCGTTACACGGTGAAGGCCACGAGCGCGTCGGGCAGGACGGTGTCGCAACCCGTCGACGTGGGCACGGGGCGAGTGGTGCTCGCCCTCACCGAGTCGTCCTGAAGCCGAACCTCCCCCATCCCATGCCCAACCCCAGAGGTCAGGGCCCGCCCACTCCTCTCTCTGGTAGCGTCCGCCGCTTGCGGAGGGACGCGACATGCTGGACGAAGACGGTCAGTTGTGGGGGGCGGTGCCTGAGCTCCCCCCTGGCACGGAGGTGGCTGGCTTCACCATCGAGGGGACGATCGCCTCCGGCAGCTTCGGCACCGTGTACCGCGCGAGGCGGAGCGGGAATCCCTACGCCGTCAAGCTGGTGGCCATCCACCCTCGAGGTGACCGGGAAGCCGCCGCGCTGCGCCTGGTGCGGCACCCCAACGTGGTGACCTTCCACGGCTATGGCCTCTGGCCCGAGGAGGAGCCGCGCTTCCTCGTCCTGGCCCTGGAGCTCGTCGAGGGCCGCACGCTCGACGTCTGGGCGGCAGAGGAGAATCCCTCCGCGCTCGAGCTGGTGATGCGGGTGTTGTTGCCCCTGGCGCTCACGCTGGCGGATGTACATGCCTCGGGCGTGGTGCACCGCGACATCAAGGAGGCCAACATCGTCGTGCGCGAGTCGGACGGGCAACCGGTGCTGGTGGACTTTGGCGCGGCGGGCCTCAAGGAGGGGGCACTCCGTCTGACGATGCGGCTACCACCGGGCACCGCCGAGTACCGCAGCCCCGAGGTGTTGCGCTTCGCGAAGCAGTGGGAGGGGGAGCACTACCCCTTCTCACCGGGAGATGACCTGTGGGCCATGGGGGTCGTCATCTACGGCTTGCTGACGCGCACGCTCCCCTTCGGAGACCGGAGCAACCCCGGGTTGAATCGGGCCATCCTCGAGGAGACGCCGCCTTCCCCGCATGAGCTCAACCCGCGTGTGCCCCAGGTCTTGAGCGACGTGTGCATGGGGCTGTTGGAGAAGAAGCTCGAGGACCGCTACCCGGATGCGAAGGCACTCGCGGAGGACCTGGTGGTGGTGTGCACCGAGGCGGACTCCTCCTGGCGCACGCCGATGTTTCCGAGAAGCGGCCAGGAAAAGAGTTCCCCATCCCCCGCTCCGGGAGAGCCCCGACGCCAGTGGCCCCGGTGGTGGTGGGTTGCTGGCGGGCTCGTTCTCACCGTGGCCCTCCTGCTGCTTGTAACCGGGCTCACCCCACGCAAGGCGTCACCCACCTCTTCCGCAACGCCCCGGGGCACCTCCGGCCAGGAAGTCGTGGCCCCGGCCAAGAAGACGGAAGTTGTGCCCGGCGCGGCACTCCCGCCCGCGCCTGTCGCCGCCGCGACGAGCAGTGAGGAGCCCAAGATGAAGAAGACGATCCGTACCCTGGTTGCCGCCGGTTGTGTTGCCGGCTCACCCGGCTGCGTCAGTGGGCCGCAGTCGCGCCCGCCCCCTCCGGCGGAGTGTCCTCCTGGAGCTGCCGAGACTCACAAGCGCTTCGACATGTTCGGGTGGCACGGGGCCGCGTTCCCGCCCTTCGACAAGATTGGGGTTCACCCGGTGCGCGAAGGGCCCATCACCACCGAGAGCATCGGTGACTGGGGGACGCTCCCTGATGAATCGCTTTTCACCGGACGCGTCTTCTTCGGGAAGGACCGAGTCTATGCACGCTTCACCCAGGTGCGTCTCCCGACTGGAGAGGTGCTGCCGATCTGTCTCGAGATGGTGCGGAATGCGGACCTGGGCCTTCCGAAGGAGCCCGGCAGCAAGGGCGATGTGGCGCTCATCTTCTCCTCCGTGAGCGTCGTTCCGGTCCGCCGCTTCGAGTGATCAGATCTTCATCTGGAGGCTTCGTACCGTGCTACTACCGTCCCCATCGCTCCTGGTCTTCGTGCTGCTCCAGGGTTCACCGCGGACACCGCCTGGCGCCGGGGCGTGTGAGACCGTGGAGCGTGTTGAGCTGGCCGCCCCGGTAGGGGCCCGGGAGATCTGTGTCAGCCCTGGCCTGGCAACGAACCTGCGCTTCGACGCTCCCGCGATCGTGGAACTGCAGGACGAGGTTCGCTTCGAGCAGGTCCTCCGTGACCGTCGGCTCCTCACGTTGATGCCGCCGCCAGACATGGTCGCGGGGGAACGGCTGCGGCTCACGGTGCACTTCGAGGGGGAGCCTTCCTCGAGCGGCATCACGTTGATGCTGGTGGGCCATTCGGGGCAGGCGACGCACCAGGTGGAGGTGTCCCGCGACGAGCGCACTCGGGAATCCCTTCGGCGGGAATTGCTCCAGGAGCGTGCCAGGACGGCGCAACTGCGCGAGGCACTTGCGCGAGCAGAGGCCATTCTCAATCGGTCCAGTGCACTCCGGCGGCTCATCATCAGCCGAGCATTGGGGCGAGAGGCCATCCAGTCCCGCGAATTTCTCCAGAGCCCGATAGGCTACGCGGAAAGCGAGCTCACCGTGAGGCGCGGAGCGAGCTACCGCTCGAACACGACCGTCGCGCTGGATGTTTGGTTGGAGAACGCTGGCACGACGCCGTGGACGGTTGTTGGGGCCGCTCTGTCCGTGAACGGCGTGCCGATGGAAGGGCTCTCCTGGGAGGCCACGACGATTCCGCCAGGCAAGACAGCTCGGGTGGTGGTGGAGGCGCCGGCCCTGCGAGGAGAGCCGCAAGGCAACGTCACGCTGCGCCTGTGGGAGGCAGGGCCTCGCGCCATCAACATTCCAGACATCACCTTCCCATAAGCGCTCATGCTCACCGGAACCACTCCGCTGGGATGCCCAGCGCCGCGAGGATCCGCTCGGGCGAACTCTCGCCTTTGATGTCGCTGACAACTGGCATGAATGAATCCTCCCGAGGCGGCTGCGCAAATTGCCCGATGCACTCGCCTCCTTCAAGTCTGTTGACAACGAAGACGTCCAGTCCTGGGGAGGCCATCACTCCATAGACAGTTGCATTGGGGAGCCGCTCGGACAGGTTCACATCAGCGAATCCTATGTCGCCCGTTCCGCTAGAGACACGGAGACCTCGTGGTGTGTCCTCCAGGTGGTATCGCCCCGGAGGGAGTGGTCTCCCGTAATCATCCTCCAGCGCCCGATGTGCCTCGTAGGCCCGGACGCCTTCCACCAAGGCGACATGCCGCAACGGCGTTGCCGCGGCGTGGTTCAGTGGTTTCCCGCCGCCGGGCAGTGGTGAGCCGAGAGACTTCGCCAAGCCGTCTGGGCTCACCTCCAACACATCAGGTGCACCGCTTCGCCAGGACATGACGGTCCAGGGGTCGTTGGCGCGCTCAATCGAGTACACGGGCTCATCACATTCGAGCGACAGGGCTTTGGCGATTTGCATCTCGGCGCCGATGTCGATGGGGTCAACCCCCACGATAGCGTGGTAACGGCCACTGCCGGGGATGACCTCGAAGGGCGGCTCGTCTCCATCCTCCTCTTCCCAGTCCGGCATCGCGATGGCCAGGGCGCGGCTCTCCAGCTGTGCGGGCTCGCCTGGAGCCAGAACCGCCCAGAGAGGCCACCGGCTCATGGTGCACCCCCGGTCAGAGCCTCGGGCAGCTTGAATGCGGCGCGCAACTGCTTCGTCTGCTCCAGAATTTGAGTCTCCTCTATTTGAATGAGCTTGGTGCCTCGTGCATGTTTGCCGAGGAAAATGTCCAGCTTGGTTTTGGTCGGCCCGCTGAGCTTGTCTGTGATGACGAGGAACGGCAACCCTCGAGGCGCCTTCGCCGCATCAGCGAGTTGTTCGAGCAGGTGTTTCAATTGATCTGCTAGTGCAGCCTGCTGTTCGCTGATCGGTTCCGTACCTTGCTTGGCATCCCACGCATTGAGCGCCATGCGCCACCTTTCCTTGTTCCAGCCCTTTGCTTCCACTCCATGCTGAAGCCGCAAGCCAAGCATCGCCGTTAGCTCATTGTCGATGACGTGCCCCCCTTCCAATGGCACCTGTCGTCCCGTGAGCCGGAAGCCCGGGAATAGCTTCTGAGCATTGCGCTCTGTGAGCATCTCCATTGCAATGCCCCGGAGTTGCTCACGCGCCCGCCGTTGCACCGCTAAGTTCCACGGTTCCGCTGCCGCTTGCTGGAACAGTTTCCAAGCCGTCTTCTCGTTTCTGCCCATGAAGTTGAGGTACTCCAGGGCCAGCCCCGTTGAGCGCAGCCAGCCCAGGTCCACTTTGTCCCTACACGCCTTCCCCGCCAGTGTAGCCACTGCCTCGGCTTCCAGTTCCGGGTGACTGACGAGCCACTCCGCCTCCCTCAGAAAGACATGTGGATCCGTCAAGCTTCGTGAGCCTGAACGCTTGAGTAGTTGCGCCAGTGCCGGTCTTACGTTGCTGCGGGAGGAGGCGCGCAGCGATTCCACGGCAGCGAGGTAGGCCTGGGCCTTGTCGGCCGGCAGCGCCGCTGCACGCCGTGCCACCGCGCCGTAGGCGAGCGCCATCTCCTGGCTCTCCGCCGCCAGCAATTTGAGCGCCTCCAGCGTCTTCTCGGCCCCGTCTGCCGCGAGCCCCGCGCCGCGAATGCCGCCGAGGGCCCGTACGGCGGCCATCTCCCCGCGGATGGCGAAGAAGGCCTGCTTGAAGGCCTCGGCACCGCCGGGCAGGGAAAACCGCAGTCCGTCCGGTGTCGCAACGACCTTGCCCTCGGCGAGCATCCGCTCCAGCGTCTTCACCAGGGCCTGGACGGACTCCACCGACTCACGCAGGCCGGACGAGGCCCGGGCACCCGCCGCGCTCAACGCCAGCCTGCTGCGGTGTACCAGCTCGCGTCCGATGCCCGAGGTGGCCAGCTGGTGGATGTCCCGGCCAGCCATCACCACCAGGGCCAGGTCGTGCACCGCGAGGAATGCCCGTCCCTCGGGCGTCCGCGACAGCTCGTCCCGGTACGTGTCCACTCCAGCCAGTACCGCCACCAGTGAGATGCGGCCCACGAACAGGCGCACCGCCGCTGTGCGCGCCCCCGCCAGCGTGCCGCCCCGCGCGGCGGAGGCTGGCACGCCTGTCCACAGGGGCGCCGTCGTCAGGGCGGACACAGCGCCGTACACCAGGTGCAACTCGCTGACGCGGCTCACCGCCGACCAGACAAGCGACGCGTCCGGCGAGGAGGCGAGCAGGGCCAGCTCCATGGCCGTCATCAGGTGCGTGCGAGGCCGCGGCCCATGGACTTCCACCCGGACCCACTCCAGCGGGTGCAGGGCGCGGCTGCGGGGCAGCTCGTCCACGGAGGAGAAGTAGCGCGCCTGGAATTCCTGCTGCACCGGTTGGAAGTACAGGGCCGTGCGTTTGGAGGGTCCCACCGCTTCTCCGGGCAGAGCGGGTTCGGCTCCCAGACGCACGCCCTGCTGTGGCTCCCAGTCCTCCGGCGCCACCAACACCGTGGACACCCGCCCATGGGGGACGTTGAGCAGGTGCGTCGTCTCGCCCTCTCGTCCCAGGTGGAAGCCAGGCAGGGACTCGAGGACGTCCAGGGTGAGGGGAAAGGAGGCGAGCGCCTTCTGGGTGAAGGCCTGTCCCAGCGATAACTTGTTGTCCGGTGCACTGCTGCCGAGCAGTTTCTCCAGCGCCCCACTCGAGGTGAGCTTGCGCTCCAGAGGGGGGAACTCTCCGTCCGGCGTGGACAGCAGCACCCGCGTGAGCAGGTGCACCGCGTCCTCCCTCATGTCCGAGATGAGCGCGGGGCCCGTGAGGAGGGTGTCGAAGACGCCCAGTCGCTCGTCCGGGGTGAGCAGGGAGAGCACGTCATGGTCGAGGGCGAGCAGCGGCTGGGGCGCTTGCGGTGTCGCCGTGGCGAGGGCTGTCTGGAGAAGCTCCCGCCGCAGGGCGGCCAACCCGCCCGTACCGGCCCCCAGCCCCGGCCGCCAGTCCCCCGGGCGGATGAGGAGCGTGCCCGGGTAGTACCAGTAGATGTTGCCCTCGGGACTCTCGAGCGGCTCGGAAGCTCCGGGGGTGGTGTTGAATTCGGCGCTGTAGCCCCGCCAGAGCCCGTCCTTCCCGGGGAGGATGACGCGCGGGGTTCCGCGGGGAGCGTTGCGCACCCGCAGCTCCGCCCGCTCCAGCGACGTCTCCTCGGTGAGCAGCAGCAGGGCGCGCACCTGGACGCTGGAGCCGTCGGACGAATAGAAGCGGCCCACCACGCTGCCCGGAGCCAGGACGGGCGAGCCATCCGTGACGCGGTAGCTCGTCTGGAAGCGCTGGGAGCGCAGGGCGACGGCCTTGCGCAGGGGCTCGGCGGCTTCGCCCAGGGAAGGCCAGTCCTCGTCCCGCCAGGGGCCGAGCGCCTGGAGGTAGCGGTCGAAGTAGCTCCGCCCGGCCTCATCAGGAATGTCCGAGCGCTGGGCCCAGCGCAGGCCGCGTTCCACCAGCGCGGCGGCCGCGGCCCTGTCCAGGGCGCCCGCCGAGAGCTGGGAGCGGCTCCAGGCGACATCCGTCTCCAGTTGCGCCTCCAGGGTACTGCGCAGGGGGGCGAGCACCTGTGGCACGAGCGCTGGCGGGTGGCGCACGCGCACGCAGACCTGGAGTCCTTCAGCGGCGCTGGAGGGAGGTGAACGGGGCACGAGGTCGAAAGCGCCCGCCGCCGCGCCATCCCCGAAGAGACGCGAGGCGATGTCCTCACGCGAGGCGTACCCGGCCACCCAGAGCAGCTCGGGCCGCTCCGGGTCCATCTGCACGGGGAAGGAAGCCTCCTGGGCCGGAAGGAAGGTGAGCGCGCCATCCTCCCCGTCCTCGGGCGTGTCCTCCCGCTCCGATTCAACCTGCTCGTCCTCCAGCCACTCGGGTGGAATGTCCTCCATGGGGGGAAGGCGCCAGGTGCGCTCCAAGGGTGCCTTGTGGTTCCAACCCCAGTCATAAGTGAGGGTGAGCAACTCTCCGGCGCCCACTGCCTCCGGGACGTCCACCTCCACCTCCTCCCGGCCCGGCTCGGGGCTCACCAGCCGGGGCAGCGGTGCGGGCGGGTGGCCCATGAGCGGCTCCACCCGCAGCCGCGTGCCCTCCCCCCAGAGCAGCCCACCTGCGGCGACAACCTCATCGCCTGCCTTCACCACGAGGGTGCCGGGGTCCATCACCCGGAGGGAGAGCACGCCGCCTTTCCAGTCTTCCAGGCGGGGACTGGGGGTTTTGGCCCGCGCAGGTGCGTCGGCCGAGAGCGTCACCCTCACGCGTCTCGACTCCTCGCCGGCCGCGCTCATGCTGGCCACGAGGCAGCTTGCGAGCAGGAGGGTCTGGAGCCCTCCAGCCCAATGTGGCCGACGCCCGTTCCCTCCCCATCCTTCCTTCGGCGCCCACCCGCTGTGTTCCCAGGGCGCCAGCGCCATCAGGAATGTGCTGAGGCTGTCCCCGTCAGGGCGCTTCCGGGCGACGAGTGCGTGGTCCTTCGCCATGCGGGGCCCCTTGAAACGGCAACCACCCGGGAAGATAGCCCGTGATGCCAACCCTCTGGAATGGAGGTTTCAACATCCCAGAGGTCACCTTCCCATAGCGCCCATGAGAGCTCGGGGTACTGGCCGAGCTTGGAGAGGACCATACCTCGCGGCGGGCCTTCGCGCCGGGCGAGCCCTATGAGGCCTCGGAGGAGGATGTCTCCGAGACGCTGGAGGAACTCCGGGAGGGCAGGGCGGTGGTGGGGGATGTGGAGGGGCAGCCCGCCGTGGTCGGCACGTTCACCCCACCGTGGGAAGGCATCGCCGAGCTCGGCGGCGTGGCGACGCTCGAGCGCTTCCGCAAGCGGGGACTCGGTACCGCGGTGACGTCCCTCGTGGCTCAGGAGGCCTTCGCGCGGGGCGTGGACGTGCTGTTCCTGAGCACCATCACCGAGGAGGCCGGACGTATCTATGAGCGGGTGGGTTTCCGGTTCCTGACGCGGATGCTCTTCATGAGTGTCCCGGGTTGAGATGCCCGGTCTCTCCTCCACCGGGCGGGCGGGGAAGGGCCAGGCCGATTTGTTCTCAGTCGCGCACGGGCGCGGTAGTTTGCGCGCGAGATGGAGACCCACCTCGCTCGTGTGCTCGTGTGCCTCGCCGTCCTGTCCACCGGAGTGGTGCGGGCGGACCCGGCGCCGGACGGAAAGCCGGAAGCCCCTCCGGCCCGGACGGTGCTGCTGCTCGGGGACAGCCTCATCGTCACCAGCTTCGGCGAGTACCTCGAGAAGTCGCTGAACGAGCACCCGGGCACCCGCGCCATGCGGCGGGCGAAGTCCTCCACCGGGCTCGCCCGCCCGGACTTCTTCGACTGGATGGCGGTGGGGCGCGAGGAGGTCGAGCGCCACCGGCCGGATGTCGTCGTCGTCATCATGGGCGGCAATGACGGGCAGGGGCTCACGGACGAGAAGGGCAAGGCGAAGGTCCAGTGGGGCGCCACGGGCTGGGAGGACGCGTACCGTCAGCGCGTCGTGGACTTCCTGGGCGTCCTCCATGCGCCCGGCCGGAAGATCCTCTGGGTCGAGCTGCCGTACACCGGGCTGCCGAAGTTCGAGCGCAAGCTGGGCATCATCCGGCGCATCCTGCGCGAGGCGGTGTCGGCCCATGAGGCCTCGAAGTACCTCGAGACGAAGCCGTTCTTCACCGACGCGAAGGGCGGCCTCCTGAAGGAGGCCCGGGTCGAGGGCTTCCGCAAGCCGATGCGGCTGAAGATGGAGGATGGGGTCCACTTCACGTTGGCGGGCGGCCGGTACTTCGCCACCAGGGTCCACCCCGCGGTCATCGGACTGCTCGGGCCCGGGGGCGGAGAGCCGAAACCCGGCACCCCGAAGCCGGCGACCGTGGCCGAGGTCCCGGTTGTCTCCGCGGCCTCGCCGCCCTCCGAGACTCCTTCGGCTGCCCCTCCCGTGGAGACGGAGACCCGTACCCGGGAGCCGGCGGTCTGCCGCGAGTTCGACGCCGTATCGGAAGCGCCGATGACCTCGATACCCATGGCCCTCTGCTATCCATGAGGAACGGGAACGGAAACACTCCGGTGACGCGCCTGGTTGCGTGTCTGCTGGCGATGGCGACATGCTCGTGCGGAGCCATCTCCATGACCTCCGCCTCCGCACGTGTCCCAGCCACCGCGCCATCCCCCGCCGTTGCCTCCGAGCGGGTGCCCGTGCTCCTGGTGCACGGCATCGACGACGACGCGAGGACCCTGGCGCCGCTCGCGGACGCGCTGGCCCGAGCCGGTTTCCAGGACGTGCGGATCATCGAGCTGAAGCCCAACAACGGGGACGCTCCCATCTCCGTCATGGCCGAGCAGGTGGCCGGGGCGGCCGAGAGCCTGCGCGCGCGGACGGGCCATGCGCGGATCGACGTGGTGGCCTTCAGCATGGGAGCGCTCGTCAGCCGCTACTACCTGCAGCGGCTGGAGGGGCGGAACCACGTGCGCCGCTTCGTGTCCATCTCCGGTCCCCACGCGGGAACGCTCATGGGCTGGTTGCGGGCCAACCCCGGCGCACGCGACATGCGGCCGAACAGCGAGCTGCTGCGGGGGCTCGCCGCGGATGAGGCGCCCTTCGGGGACGTCCAGGTCTTCACCCTCTGGACACCGCTGGATCTGATGATCATCCCGGCCCGCTCCTCCCAACTGGCCGGAGCGCGGGAGCGGACCTTCCCCGTCATCCTCCACCCGCTGATGCTGCGCGACGGGCGGGTCCTCCGCTCGGTGGAGGAGGCCCTCACGGTGGAGCGTCCGGAGGACTTCCAGGCCCTGCCGGTCGTGTTGCCGCCCGGCGGTCCCTGAGCCCTCCGCCCGGGTGGTGTCTCACACCTGGGTGGTCCCGGAGTCGCCAGGCGTGTGGGCGGGGGCCGGCGCGGGCTTCTTCGGAATCGTCGAGCGGCGCGGGCCCTTGATGGCGTAGTTCAGCAGCATGGCCCCCGGCAGGAGCATGCCCAGACCCTGGTTGAGGTTGGCGGGGGGGTGGACCAGGGCCCCGAGGGCCATCGCGGCGAAGAGCAGACCACAGACCACGCGGATGAGGATGGAGCTCACGGGGGGTTCCTTGGAACGGGGCAACCCATGATAACCAGGGTTTTTCCGCGTGCACGTCACCCCATGAAAAAGTCCTCCTCGGCCCTGTTGGCGATCCTGCTCGGACTGGCCTCGGCGCTGTTCTTCACCATGACCTACGTGCTCAACCGCAACATGGCGGCGGAGGGTGGGTTCTGGGCCTGGAGCGCGTCGCTGCGCTACTTCATCATGTTGCCCCTCATGGCGGTGCTGGTGGCGGCCCATGGAGGCTTGCGGCCGTTGGGGGCCGAGCTGAGGAGGCACCCGGGCGAGTGGTTGCTCTGGAGCAGCGTGGGCTTCGGCGTCTTCTACGCGTTCCTCACCGTGTCGGCGGACTACGGGCCCTCGTGGCTGATTGCCGGCACCTTCCAGCTCACGGTGCTCGCCGGTCCGCTGTTGTCGCCATTCATCTACACCGACGCGCGCCGGCGCATCCCCCTCAAGGCCGTGGGCATGGGCTCGTTGATCGTCCTGGGCGTGCTCGTCATGCAGTTGGGGCACTTCCAGCTCGCCATGCCCGCGAGCGCCTGGCTGGCGCTGCTCTTCGTGGTGATCTCCGCCGTCGCGTACCCGCTGGGCAACCGCCGGGTGATGCTGCACCTGGAGCGAGAGGGCGTCTCCCTGGATGCCAGCCAGCGGGTGCTGGGGATGACGCTGGGGAGCCTGCCCTTCTGGCTGGGCGTGGCGGCCTACGGATACGAGCGGGTGGGGTGGCCTCCGGTGGGGCAGGTGGTGCAGTCGGCGGGGGTCTCGCTCTCCTCGGGAGTGATCGCCACCACGCTGTTCTTCCGAGCCGCCCAGATGACGGCGAACAACCCGGTGGGATTGTCCGCCGTGGAGGCCACGCAGGCCACCGAGCTGCTCTTCGCGCTGCTGCTGGGCGTGCTCTTCCTGGGCGAGTCGTGGCCTTCCGCGTTCAGCTTCGTGGGGGCAGGGCTCATCGTGGTGGGCATGGTGCTCTACAGCCGCGTCAGCGTGGCCGCCGAACTGGAGCCCGCCGCGGTGCAGACGTGAGCGGCCGATTCATCGGGAGGACCGGGGGGCATCCGTGGCGGGCAGCCTCACGGAGAACGTCGAGCCCTGGCCTGGCTCGCTGTCGCGCCCCATCCAGGTGGTGACGGCGACGAGCGCGCCCGCCGTGACGAGCGTCACCAGTCCCAGCAGTGCGGCGCTCGCGGCGCGTTGTCCTCTCAGGCTTGGCGTCATCTCTTCCTCCACTCCTGGAAATTCCTTTACCCGAGGACGCCTCCCTTGTGTGCCCGGTCTCCGGGCAGCCTCCCATTCCCTTCCCCCTGGCAAAGTGCCAGCCCGGCATGGCGCTGTGCGGCGGTTCCCCGGTAGGGGCGGGAGGCTCCACAGCCGGGAACGACTGGCATCGGACTTGCGTTGCCATCATCCGCGGACTCCGGCTGGTGCCTCCCTCTCCTGTCATGCCTCGCTCATTTCTCCCCCTGCTCCTCCTGCTGTCGGCCCTGGCCAGCGTCGCCGGGGGCGCTGTCTGGTTCATCCAACGCGACCGTCAGGCGCTGGTGGAGCAGTTCGGGCGCGAGCGGCAAGCCCAGCTCGAGGAGGCCACGCGTGGTGTCGCCGAGGCGCTCGAGGATCTCGGAGATGATCTGCGGTTCGCGGGCGAGCTGCTCGCCCAGCCGGGCTCCGCCGAGGAGCATCGCCGCGAGCTCCGGGCCCTGCTGGAGGCGGTGGGGCAGTACAGGGCCATCGCCGTCCATGCGCCGGATGGCCGGGAGCTGCTGCACCTGGTGGATCGCCGGGCGCAGCGCATGCCACGTGATCCGGCCCAGGCCGCCGCCCTGGCGGACACGGCGCGCCTGGCGCTCGCGGGTCCACTGGAGCGCATCACCCCCTCGAGGCCCCTGGCGGATGGCGCCTCGAAGTGGATGCGCGTCTTCGCCACCCCGATTCCCGGCGAGGCTCCCGGGGGCGGGGGAGCCGTGGCCTTCCTGGTGGACACCGAGCCCTTCTTCGCGCCGCTGCGCCTGGTGACGACGGACGAGAACACCCGGTTGTTGCTGCTCGGGTTCCATGGGCACCCCGCGCCCTTGAGCGACCCGGAGCTGGCGGACTGGCACCAACGGTTGGGGCAGGGGGGCGAGGGCCTCGTGCCCGGCCTGCACACGCTCGTCTCCCGCATGCGCGCGGGGGAGGCCGGGACGCTGCGGATCGGCGAGGCGGAGGCGAAACGCCTCGGCATGGGACAGGCCGACGTGGTGGCCACCTTCGAGCCCATCCGCATGCGGAGCGAGGCCTCCTGGTCGGTCGCCACGCTCTCCTCCACGCGAGCGCTGCGCACCCATGAGCGCATGCTGGTGCTGCGCTTGTCGCTCGCCGCGCTCCTGGTGGCCGTCTTCCTCCTGACCTTCGGGGCCTACGTCGTGCTCGCCAACCGCCGGGCCGTGGCGCTGCACGAGAGCCGCCGCCACGCCGCCCGCCTGGCGCACCTCCACGAGAAGACGCAGAAGATCCTCGATCACATCCCCACGGGTGTTCTCGCGCTGAACGCGGAGGGACGCATCAGCGCCGTGAACCAGGCCCTGAGGGCCCGGCTGCCTTCCACCGCCCTGGGCAGCACGCTCGTCGAGGCTTTTCCCGCGGCGCCCGCGCACGTGGTGCAGCGGCTCGTCTCCCTGGTGGCGGCCACACTCGGGGACGGACATGTGCGCAGCCTGCATGCCGAGCCGCTCAGCCTCTTCAACGAGAAGGGGCACTACAACGTCCATGCGGTCCCGTTGGAGCATGGGGATGAAGACGTGCGCACCCTGCTGGTGCTCGAGGACCTGAGCAACGTGCGCATGCTGGAGGACCAGCTGCTGCGGGCCGAGAAGCTCGCCACGGTGGGCGTGCTCGCCGCGGGCGTGGCCCACGAGATTGGCACGCCCCTGGGCATCATCCGGGGCCGCGCCGAGTACATGTTGGGGAAGCTCGGCGGCGCGGCGCACCCCCAGGGCCGTGGCCTCAGCGCCATCATCGAGCAGATCGACCGGGTCAGCCGGACCATCCGGCAGCTGCTCGACTTCTCGCGCTTCCAGCCCGCGGAGGCACGTGCTGTCTTCCTGGCCCCGCTCGTGCACGGGCTGCGGGAGTTGATGCACATCGAAGCGGAGCGCCGGCGCGTGAAGCTTCACGTCGAGGTGTCCGAGCACCTGCCCCCGCTCGCGGCCGACGCCGATCAGCTCCAACAGGTGCTCCTCAACCTCGTCCTCAACGCCTGTGACGCGTGCGGCGCCGGAGGCCAGGTGCGGCTGAGCGCCTCGCGGGTGTCCGGGAATGCCTCGGAGGCCCCGGGCCTGCTCGAGCTGCGGGTGGAGGACGACGGCTGCGGCATCGCTCCGGAGCACCTGCACCAGGTCTTCGATCCCTTCTTCACCACCAAGAAGCGGGGGCAGGGCACGGGCCTGGGCCTGACCATGGTGGCGCAGATCGTCCGCAATCATGGGGGGCAGGTGGAGATCGACAGTGAGCCGGGCCGGGGCACCTGCGTCACGCTGCGGTGGCCGGTGGCTGCCCCGCGTTGGGAGGAACACCATGCCGTCTAGCGCTCGGATCCTCGTGGTGGATGACCACGTGGAGATGGGAGAGATGTTGAAGGATCCGCTCACGGACGCCGGCCATGCCGTGGACGTGGCGGCCAGCGGCGAGGAGGCCATCACCTGGCTCCGGACCCGCCTGTACGACGTCGTGTTGTGCGACCTGCGCATGAAGGACGTCGACGGGCTGGATGTGCTCGCCGAGGCGCGGAAGGTGGATCCCTGCCTCCCGGTGTTGCTGATGACCGCCTTTGGCGCGGTGGAGAGCGCGGTGGAGGCGATGAAGCGGGGCGCCTACCACTATCTCACCAAGCCCTTCCGGCTGGATGAGGTGCTGCTCTACGTGGAGCGGGCGTTGGAGGAGCGGCGCCTGCGCGTCGAGCACCAGACGCTCAAGCGTCAGGCGGCGGACCGCAGTGGACTTGGTTCGCTGATCGGCCGCAGCGCGGCCATGCGGACCCTCTACGGGCTCGTCGAGCGCGTGGCGCAGTCGGACGCACCGGTGCTGGTGCGCGGCGAGAGCGGGAGCGGAAAGGAGTTGGTGGCCCAGGCGCTCCACTCGGAAGGCGCGCGGCGGCAGGGGCCCTTCGTGGCGGTCAACTGCACCGCCTTGCCGCATGCCCTGCTGGAGAGCGAGCTCTTCGGCCACGTGAAGGGCGCCTTCACGGGTGCCACCACGGCGCGCCGGGGCCTGTTCGTCGAGGCGGATGGCGGCACCCTGTTCCTCGATGAGATTGGAGACATGCCTCCCGAGCTCCAGGCGAAGCTCCTGCGGGTGCTCGAGGATGGTGAGCTGCGGGCCGTGGGGGCGGATGGAGCGCGCAGCGTGGATGTGCGGATCATCGCCGCCACCCACCAGGACCTGGAGGCCCGGGTGAAGGAGGGCCGTTTCCGGGCGGACCTGTTCTATCGGCTCAACGTCGTGTCGCTCCGGATTCCCCCGCTGCGCGAGCGCCGGGAGGACATTCCCATGTTGGCCGAGCATTTCCTGGCCCAGGCGCGTGCGCGCAACCCACGCTCCCCCGTTACTTCGCTGGCTCCGGAAGTGGTGGCGGAGCTGGCGCGCATGCCGTGGCCAGGAAACGTGCGCGAGCTGGAGAACCTCGTCGAGCGCCTCGTGGTGCTCGGCAGCCAGCCCACCGTGGACCTCTCCCTGCTGCGCCTCCATGCCTCTCCGGGTGTGCCAGACATGCATCCGCTGGCGGCGGCGCAGGAGCAGGTGGTGCCACTCCGGCAATTGGAGGGTGATTACATCGCCTGGGTGGTTGCCCGGTGCGGAGGCAACAAGACGCGCGCGGCGGAGTTGTTGGGGATCGATGTCTCCACCATCCACAGGCGTGAGCGCGCCGACGGCGGCATTTCGCAACGCTGAAACGTTGCGCTTTGCCAGTCCCGGAAGCATGGGCACGCATGCTTCCCAGGGACATCCTGGACGGCATGGGCCTTGCTCATGTGTCTGGGTATGACCCTGAATCGCTCTCTCCTGTCTGTCGTTCTGGTGCTCGGCCTCTCGGGCTGCGCGGCCAAATCCCTCACCACCCAGCCCACGCCCACCCCCTCGGGTCCGCCGGTCGCGTCCACGCCGTCCACGACGACCGCGAACAACGGGCGGGATGGCCATTCCAACGCCGACGAGGCGTCGGAGGCGCTCGAGGCCGCGCCGGTCTACTTCTCGCTCGACTCCGCCACCCTCGCGACCGAGGACCAGGACAGGCTGGAGCGCCTCGCGCAGGCGTTGCGCCAGCGTCCGGGCGTCCGGCTGACGGTGTCGGGACATACGTGCGAGCTGGGGACCACCGAGTACAACCTGGCACTGGGCCATCGCCGTGCCGGCATCGTGCGGAGCTACCTCGTGCGCCTGGGCGTCGAGCCTCAGCGTATCGCCGTGGTGTCCTACGGTGAGGAGCGTCCGGCGAACGAGGGCGCCGTGGAGAAGAACCGCCGTGCCGAGTTCTCCTTCCGTCTGTCCGAGCAGGCCCAGGTGGGTGCGCGCTAGCACCGCCCGGCTCCCAGCAGGCGAAGCAGCCCTGAGCCAGGAGGCGCGCGGGCGGGCCCCGTGGACTACGCGGAGGAACGCTGGGGCGGCAGCCGGACGCGGAAGGTCGAGCCGACACCTTCCTGACTCACCACCTCGATGTTTCCGCCATGGGCCCGCACGATGCGGCGGGAAACGGAGAGTCGAGGCGGACACGGCTTCGGTCGCCTCGACGGCCCCCCCTCAGCTTGGACAACCGCTCCCGGGCTGGAGCACGAAGGTACATCTCGACCTGGGGGCGGGTAGTGGAGCATGCATCATGGGAAGAGCGCCAGGTGCTTGAGACGTCCGTTGGGGAGGAACTCCGTCTCCACGTGCACCCCACCCACGCGGAACGTCAGCGCGAGCGCCTCCCGATCGCGCTCGGTCTCCACGGGTGTTCCCAGGGCCTCGCGGAACGTCCGCTCCTGGAGATTGGACGTGCGCTCCGTGCCATGCCCGAGGCGCACGAGCCCGGAGAAGGGCTGGAACCGGTCCACGAAGCGCTGGAGCAGGGACGTCTCCGGCTGGGCAACGACGATGGCCATGGAGATGATGCGATCGTTCTTCACCTCGAAAGACAGGCCACGCTCCGGATAGAGCCACCACCCCCGCTGACGCATCAGCCAGTAGGAGACGGGAGGCCCCAGGTTCTCCGCCAGGAGGCGGGCGGGCGCCCCCAGGGCGATGGTCCCCATGCGCGCCGAGCCCAGGTCCAGCGTGAGCGAGGCTGGCTGCACGGGGCGTGGCCAGCCGCGGAACATCCAGGATTCCAGAAGGCCCATGGCTGGAGGTGTCAGGCGCCAGAGCCAGGCGCGGTGAGCTTCACCTTCGACATGACGTGATCGAGGGCCGCCAGCTGCATCATCACGTTGGCGAGCCGCTCCTGCACCGCCGCATCGCTTCGCAGCACCCGCTTCAGCTCCTCGCGGGGGATCTTCGCCGGCCCCGTCAGCAGCTCCGCGATCGAATCCAGCGCCTCGCGTTGGGGCTGGATCCGATCCCGCCGGGCGATGGCGGCCAGCACGAGGGCGATCCCCAGGCGCCGCGCGGCATCGGCCCGGGTGAGCGGATCCTGGAGCCAGGCGTCCAGCGCCTGCTGGAGCTCGTCGGGCTCGAAGGCCTTGCGCTGGAGGAGCGGACGCTCGGCCTCGACCCAGCGGCGGCGGATCTCCTCATCCACCAGCGCCGTGGGCACCTCCACCCTGGCGCGCTCGACCAGCACGTCGAGCACCTGCTCCCGGGCCTCGCGCTCGGCCTCATCCAGGCGCTCTTTGGCGAGCTCCTCGCCCAGGTGGCGCATGACCTCCGGGAGCGTGCCGCCACGCCCGAGCGACGCGATGAACTCCGGAGACCCGGGGTCCGGCAGCGTCAGCTCGCGCGCCTGCTTCACATCCACGAGGAAACGCGCCGGAACGCCGCGCAGCGCCTCGACCGGATGGTCCGGGGGGAGGGTGAGCGCGATGTCCACGGAGAGCCCGACCTGACGGCCCACCAGCGCTTCGTAGAAGCCGGGCAACAGGGGATCCGGATTCACCAGGGCCCACCCATTCTCCCGGACGGAGAACGGGAGGATGCGCCCCTGGGCATAGCCGATGGTGTCGAGCAGAACCTCGTCACCCAGGGCCACGGTTTCTTCCCCGGTGCGGTCACGCCGCCGCGCCTGCCCGCGCACCAGCTCCGCCAGACGCTCGAGGAGATCGTCCTGGGTGATGGGCCGGGGGGACAACTCCGCGGTGAGTCCCTCGAGGGAGGGGGCCTGCACTTCCGGTAGCTTCACGGGCGCGTTGTCCAGCGCCAGCGCCGCGGGGATCTTGTTCAGCAGCCCCTTGATTTCGTCCATGGTGCCTCGCTCTGGACCTTCGATAACACACCCGAGGCGGGGGCCGAAGGTCCAGAGTGCCGGGGCGGCTAGAAGAACGAGCCGACGAGGCTGGAGACCGTCGACACGGCCGCGCCCACCTGGCTGACCACGGGGATGTTCGTCGCGGCGGCGATGGAGCCCAGCGCGGTGATGCCGCCGGTGGCGAGCTTGCCCCAGTTCGGATCGCCGGTGCGGAAGGCGTTGGCCACCTCCGCCCCGAACGCGGCGGTGTCCGCCGCGGCGATCGCCACGTTGAGGCCCGGCACGAACCGGGACGCGGCCCTGCCGGCGGTGGCGGCCAGGACGTGAGGAGCGGCCCCACGCGCGGCGGAGGCTCCCGCCCGGGCCGCGGCCTCCAGGCCCTCGGTGGCCACGCGAGCCGCCGCGCCGCGCGCTACCTGGCGCGAGGCTCCATCGAGCACCTGCTGCGCGGCCTCGCCGGCCACGCGGTTGACCACCGAGCGCGCGGCATCCGGCGCCCTCTGGAGGATGGTCTGGGCGGCCGCGTCGCGGATGCCCCGGAAGTTGCGGATCAGGTTGCCCGTCTCGATGGCGCCCTTGGCCACGTTGGCGGCCGTCGAGACGAGGCTCGCCCCGGAGCCCGCCGCCTTGATGCCGTTCTCCGCGGTGGCGTTCTGGATGAAGTTGCGGGCGTCCCGGACGGCCGTGTAGGCGGCACCCGGAAGCTGCGCGACGCTGGCCGCCGTGCCCAGCACGCTCGCGGCGCGGCTCCCGCGCGTGTTCAGCGGCTCCACCGTCGAGCGGGGCTGGCTGCCGAGGTTGAAGGGACCGAACGTCCGCTGTCCGTTGGTGGTCTTCGTCGCGAGCCCGAGGACCGTGTCCGTGACGCTCTTCACGGCGTTGGCGGCCCGGCCGATCAGGTTGATGGGCCCATCGAACCGATCCTGCTGCTGCGCCTGCGCGTTGCCAGCGGCGGTCTGCGGCTGCGCGGCGGGCCTCGCCGCGGGAGGGGTCACCGCCGGGGTGGCCGGCCGGGTGCTCGTGGGCTGGGGCTGCTGGGGAACTGGCCGCGGATCACCGATGCGGGGGGCCATGGAGAACTCCAGGGAAATCGAAGAGAAAAACCGTCACCCCAGATTATCGCGAGCCCGTGGAGAATGTTGCTGGTCCGCGAACTCCCCGTCTTGTGCTGCATTGTGGGATGGATGCCTGCCCGGGGGTCAGCCGCCCCGCTTCTTCGGGGAGGCTGATCGCCAGCCGGGGAAGCCTGGTCAGAGGTCCAGCTGCCAGAGCTGGTTGTCCGCCCCGTCGCGCTTCATGGGGTAGGTGATGATCCGCCCCGAGCCATCCGTCTTGCCGCCCTCGATGTCGAGCACGAGGCCGTTGAGCTGGCTCTGGATGTAGTAGGTGCCGCGGCCGCGGCCAGGCACGAGTTGCCACACCTGATTGGGCTGGCCGGTGGCCTCCCAGGTGATGACGGGGGTGCCCGCGGCCTTGTTGGCTCCCTGCACGTCGAGCACGAGCCCGTTGAGCCGGCTGCGGATGAGGTAGCCGCCCCGCGTGGGCACCAGTGCCAGCATGGGACTTCTCCCTGTTTGAGGTTTCCAGGAGAGGGAGGCGCTCGCCGCCCGCTCACCCTGTGCCCTTCATGACGGGGGCGCGTGGATTTCATTCAGGGAGAAGGCACTCCCGAGCCGATTCTTGCCCGGGGGCATCTCGCGGTCACCTCCCGTGTGCCCGGGACGAGGAGGTGGAAATTCAGCAGGCCGAGGCCCTACATCTGCTTCAACGCGTCCGGCGATTCGGGGAGGACCTGACCGCCATCCACGATGAGCGTCTGGCCGGATGTCCTCCATCTTCACCTGCGGAAAGATGCCGGCATTGGCGCACAGCACGTCGAGCCCGCCATGACGCTCGGCCGCCGTCCGGGCCATCTTCTCCATGTCCTCGAGCCGGGTCACGTCCGCGGAGAAGCCACTGGCGGTGCCACCGGCCGCGACGAATTCCCGCGCTGTCGCCTCAGCCGCCTGGAGATCTCGCGCGACCACCAGCACCTTGGCGCCGTGCCGCGCGAAGACCCGGCCGATCCCCTTTCCAATGCCCTTGCTGGCGCCGGTGACGATGACTGATTTCCCCTTGAGCGATTCCGCCAACATGACGCGCTTCCTCCGGTTCCCGGACCGCGGGTTCTCGTGTTCCGGGTGAGTATAGGGGCGGCCTTCCTCTGCCCTGATATCGGCTCCACATGGATACCCCCTGGGAGCAAGGTGACCTCCAGCTGACGCCCGAACTCGTCCTGCGGCTCGTCCGCGCGCAAGGCGCGGAGCTGGACTCGATCCGCTACCTCAACGAAGGCTGGGACAGCTGGGTCTACACGGCGCGCGACCGCCAGGGGCGCGAGTGGATCCTCCGCTTCCCCAAACGCGCCGAGGTCGTCGAGCAACTCGACCGGGAAGTCGCCCTCCTTCCGCTGCTCGCACCGCGACTTCCCCTCGCGGTCCCCCGGTTCGGGCTCCTGGGCCAGCCGGGCGAGGGCTATCCGCACCGCTTCGTCGGCTATCCCCGCCTGCCGGGCCAGACGGGCCTGGAACGTCTGGAGGACGCCTTCGAGGTGTCCTCATACGGCGAGACCCTCGGCACCTTCCTGGCGGTGCTCCACGCCTTCCCGTCACAGGAGGCCTGCCGGCTCGGCGTCGAGGCCGACGAAAAAGGGGGACTCGTGGAATGGGCCGGGCAGTGCGAGGCGCGCCTTCTGGAATTCGGTGCCATTCTCGACGCGCGGACGCGCGAGCGGGCGCTCGAGCTGCTCCGGCATCCGCCGCCTCCGAGCACCGCGCCCGTCCTGCTGCACAACGACTTCTTCCCCGAGCACCTGCTCGTCGAGGGCGGCCGGCTCACGGGCGTCATCGACTGGGGGGATGTCGCGCTGGGAGACCCTGGGGCCGACCTGGCGGGCCTGTTCGCCTGGCGGGGCGAGCCGTTGCTCGCCGCGGGCCTCGCCGCCTACCGGAAGGGCCGCGCGCTCGATGACGCCGCCGTCGCCCGGCTCGCCGCCCGGGCGCGCTTCTTCTCCGTCCTCCATGCCGCCGACGAGCTCGAGTACGGCGTGACGGCGGGCCGCGAGGCCTACACCCGGGCCGCATCGCGCACGCTCAGCGCGCTCGGGGATGCCTTGGATGCCGGCTACGGATAGTCACAGGCGATAGGGACTTGATCGTAGGTGTAGTCGCAGATGCCTCCGCCGGGCCGGTAGTCATTGCTTCCCGACGAATGGTATTCCTGACCCGCACAGTCGGAGATGGAGTTGCAATCCGTCGTGAAATAGTAGGAGTAGTTGTCCATGCAGCCCGCCTGGCACCAGGCTCCGCATTCCCAGGAATGGGCTTCGATCAGACATTTCTTTCCAGCAGGGCAGGGCTCGGTAACGCTCCGGGAAATCGTCTGGCCCGGATTGCCCGAGCAGATGGTCCAGGTCCCGTTGCTGGAGACGACCATGGGCCTGGCCGTCACCGTGAAGGTGTGCGTGCCGCAGGAGACAGGTGCCTTGCTGAAGGACCAGGTGCCCGTGCCACCGTCCACCCTCGACTGCGATTGCTCGACGCCATCGATGGAGAACACCAACCACACGGCGTTGGCCGGGTAGGACACCGCATAGGTTCCAGCACCCGCCATCTCCCCCTGATACGTGCTGATGCCCGAGAGGGTCAGGCTGGTGACGGCCGAGCTGGAGCACATGGCGGCCTCGGCCACGCCGAGGGTTTCCGGCACCTCCGGTGACTCGGGCACGGGCCCGCAGGCCGCCAGCACCAACCCCGTCAGCAAGGCACAGAGGGAAGAACGTATCGGATTGAGCGGCATCGGGGGGACTCTCCAGAACTCGAGTAGAACAACGGATTCTGGAAATCCATCTTATCCTGAAAAAGTGTGATGTGCATCCAGGTTCCGTCGCCTTCATCCGAGCCAGGAGATGAGGGCGCGGACCGCCTCCTCGCGGCGCCGGGAGCTCTCCTGGACGCGCTGGAGTGTTCCCGCGAGCGCTCCCATTCCCTTCGAGGCCCGCTCGGGAGCGGTGCGGTAGTTCTCGGCGAGTTGCGCCAATTGCTCACGTAGCCGCGGGTGGCGCTCGCGCACGCGGGCGGGTTCGGTGTCTGGCTTCACCTCCGAGAGGAGTGCCGAGGCGAGGCGCTGCCAATCCTCGAGGCTCTGCCCGGTGCGCTTCGCGAAGCCACCGCGCACCATCGGCCTGACGAAGAACGGCATCGACGAGAAGTCGCGCCCCGTGTCCTCGAGGGCGTTGCGGAGCGCGGCGACGAGCGTGACGGGATCCTGGTTCATGGGGCGTGCAGCCTAACCCCACCGGCCCCCGGGCCTCAGGCGGAACGTGAGGTGGCGCCGGCCGAGGTGTTCTCGAGTAACGTGAGCAGTGACACCAGCCCCTCGCGCGTGAGGGTGCGCGGTGCTCCCTCGGGGAGGCGCACCGGAGCGCGCCGCCTGGCCAACAGGGCGATGAGGGCGGAGGCCGTTCCCGTGCCCTCGGTGTCCGCCAGCTGTTGGCGCAGGGCCTCGGCCCGGGTGCGGAAGCCCGGCTCCTCGCGCAGCCGCGTCATCGCCCGGCGGACCCCGTTCTCGGACAGCGAGCCCATGGGCAGGAACAGTCCGGCGCCGAGGTACTCCACCCGTCGCGCGTTGTCGTGCTGCTCGCCGCCCACGGGCACCACCAGCAGGGGCCTGCCCGCGGCCAGCGTCTCGTTGGTGGTGTTGTTGCCTCCATGGCCGATGACGAGGTCCACCTTCGGGAGCAGATCCACCTGGGGCACGCGGCGGAAGAGCAGCACGTTGGAGGGCAGGGGACCGGAAGCGAGCGCCGGGTACGCGGCTCCTCCACTCACCACCACCTGGACGCCCGGCACGTCGAGCCCCCGGAGGATGGTGCGGAACACCTCGGGCTTGTCGTTGAAGACGGTGCCGAGCGACACGTAGACCTTGAAGGCGTCCGCACGCAGCTTGTCGAACGGGAAGCCCTCTTCGTCGGTGCCTCGCCGCGTGGAGAAGCAGGGACCGATGTAGAAGGTGCTCGGCCCCAGGTTGGTGCGAGGCGCCTCGATGGCCTCGTGGCTCACCACCAGGTTGAGCCAGGGCGAGGCGGGGGCGCGCAGGACATCCTCCGGCGCTGGTCCCAGACCGAACGCGCGCCGGGCCTTGCCCACCCGCCGGGTCAGCTCGGCGAGCAGCTCCGCCTCGGCCGCTTCGGCGCTCCGCAGCTCGGGACCGTCCTGCGTGCCGATCGGCAGGCCACTGCCCCAGGGAGGGATGCCCGGCCCCCGGAACGGGAGACCGCTGTGGTAGACGGCCACCCAGGGCATGCCCAGTGTCTCGGCGGCGAGCAGGGCCGGGTAGAAGGCGAAGTCCGCCACGAGCACGTCCGCGGGCCGCCGCTCCAGCCGCCGGAGGATGTCTCGCGTGGTCGCCTCCACCCCGGCGGTGAACAGCTTCAGGGCGATCCGGCTCTCCTCGTAGCCACTGCTCCGGGCCAGACGGATGGCGTGGAAGATGACGCCGAGCGCCGGGCGGAGCCGCTCCAGTGGCAGGCCCGCGCGCTCCACCCTCGCGGGCACGTCCACCACGTTGTTGAGGATGTCCGGCCGTAACCGGAAGCCGAGCGACGGCCCTCCGGGGATGAAGAAGCGGGTGGGGTGCCCGTCTTCCTTCATCCGCAGTGCCGTGGACAACAGCGTGTTCAGGTGGCCCACGGTGGGGTGGCACAGAAAGGCGATGTCGCTCATGTGTGCCGTATCCTGGCGCATCTACCGGAGGGGCTCCAGGTGGAGCGGCAGGGCACGAGGCCCCCGGGCGATGATCGACTGGGACCAGTCGAGTTCCTTCCGCTCGAGGGAGAAGCCGCGGATACGGGAGAAGAGTGCCTCCAGGCCGAGGCGTGCCTCCAGCCGGGCGAGCATCGCCCCCAGGCAGTAGTGGGGCCCGTGGCCGAAGGCGAGGGCGCTCTGGCTCTCGCGATCGAGGAGGAACCGGTCCGCCTGGGGGAAGCGGCTCTCGTCGCGCAGGGCCGCGCCCACCAGGGCCACGACGATGGAGCCCCGGGGAATCGTGACGCCGGAGAGCTCCACGTCCTCTGTCGTCAGCCGCAGGCTGCTCTGCCCCGGGGGCTCGAAGCGGAGGACTTCCTCGATGAGCTGGGGAATGAGTGCGGGATTCTCGCGCACCCGCTCGAGTTCTCGCGGATGCTCCGAGAGCACCACCATCGTGTTGGCGAGCAGGTACACGGTGGTCTCGACGCCCGCCGGCACCAAGCCGAAGAGGAAGCTCAAGACCTCTTCGTGGGTCAGCTCACCCCGGAGCAATTCGCTCACGAGATCGTCTCCAGGCCGGGCGCGTCGCTGCTCGATGAGGGCGTTGAAGCAGCGCTCCATCTCCTGGAGGCTGTGGCGGATCTGCTCCTGGCGCTGGGGCGAGGGCTGGCTGGCGGGGATGCTGACCAGATCATCCGCCCACTGCTTCAAGCGCAGCGCCATGGCGGGTTCCAGGCCGAAGAAGAGGTTCAACACGCGGGCCGGGAGGGGCAGGGCGAACTCCGCGATGAAGTCCACCTCCTGGCGGCGCACGGCGGAGTCGGCGAGCTCCTCGGCGATGGCGCGGATGCTGGGCTCCAGGCGGCTCAGCGCCGCGCCGTTGAACGCCCGGCTGACCAGGGCCCGCAGGCGCGTGTGCTCCGGCGGATCCTTCATGACGAGTGAGTCCGCCGTGGGGTTCCGCTCCAACCAGGGAGGCCGGAAGCTCCGGCCCAGGCCCTCGGACGAGAAGCGCCGGGGATCCTTGAGGACGGTCACCACGTCGTCGTAGCGGCTGACGGCCCACATGCCGCCCGGCTCGACCTGACGCACCGGTCCGCGCCGGAGCTCCGCGTACAGCGGATAGGGATTGGCTCTCACCTCGGGGGTCATCAGGTTCAGCGGCTGGCCCATGGTTCCGTTCCTCGTGTGACGGGTTGTGGGAACGGAAGAGGGCAAATGACGGGCCAGTGCTCATCGCCTCGATATTTCAGAGGAGCGCGCGCCCACGGAGGTGGATGACGTCCTGGCGTCATCGGTCGAATCGACCGGGCCGGTCTTCCAAAATGGAAGATCGGGCTAACGCTCGAGAACGAGCAGCTCCACGCGCTGATTGAGTCCCCGGCCGCGAGCGGTGAAGTTGGGCGCCTTGGGCCGTGAGTCGGCGAAGCCCTCCGTCTCGAGGCGCGATGGCTCCAGTCCCGCGTTCACGAGCAGCTCCATCACCGCGCGGGCCCGCGCCTCGGAGAGCTGTTCGCGCGCGCCCTCGTCGCCTTCCTGGTTGTGGGTATGGCCCTCGATGCGGAGCTTCCAGGTGGGGTTGCGCACGAGCAGATCCACCAGTTGCGAGAGGCTGGCGCTGTCCGGCAGGGGGACCGGCTTTCCCTCGGGGAAGCGCAGGGGCTTGGGCAGCTCCACCCGGCCGTTCTCGTCCTTTTTCAGCGCCTTCTTCGGCGCGCGCACCAGCGCGAAGTCCAGGGGCTGCGCGGCGCCTCCCTCGAGCCGCACCCGGCGCGTCTGTGCGAGGAGGCCGGGCGCGAGGACGTCCGCCACGTAGTCGCCCGGCGCCACTTCCACCTGCACGGGAGCCTGGGCTCCCTTCTTCAAGGACACCTGCTGCGTCGTGGCCCCGCGCAGCGAGACCGTGGCCGCCACGGGTTTCAGGCTCGAGAGCACCCGCACCAGCAGCTTCGCCTTCTGCTGTGGCGCCGTGGGGGCCGGAGCCGCTGGCGTGGGCACCGGATCGCGTGCGGCCTTCGGCGGCTCCGGCCGCGGTGCCTCGGCCTTCTTCGCCGGGGGCGGAGGCATCTCGGGAAGCGCGACGTCCTCGAGCTTCGCGATCATCTCCATGTTCACGCCGTGCGCCAGCTTGACCTTCCGCCGCGGATCCTTCGCCTCCGGCACCACGGCGGCGGTGGCCGTCACGTCCACGCGCAGCCCGTTCTGCGTCTGGAAGTTGAGCGTGGAGGTGAGGTTCCACAGCAGGCCGGACGTCTGGCTGAACATGTTCCACGAGGCGTCCATGTAGACGACGTTGGACACCAGCGTGTGCGGCCCATCCGCGAGCTGCCGCGCCACCAGCACGTGCGGTCCGGGAGAGCCGATCCGCTCCACCGGCGGCGTGGGGAGCGGCTCTCCATCCAGCGTGAAGTGGACCTCGTCGAGCCGGTACTGCGCCGGATCCAACCCCACGAAGAGCAGCCGCATCTCCGCTGGCGGCGTGTTGACCATCTCACTCAGCTGCCGGTCGAGCTCCGCGCGCACCTGGTCGACGGATGGCGGCTCCGCGGCGTGCACCACGCCGACAGAGAGCACCAACGCGACCACAGCGGGTTTCAGCAGGGAGTCCAAGGAGGGGGGGTCGAACCTTTGCCGCGTAGCATCTCACGCAAAACGGCTCCTCCCCACTTCCCAGGCTTGCCCGGTTGGCGGCCGGGAATCTCGTGTAGGGTAGGGGAACACCCCGAGGTGTTTCCCCATGGCCCACCGCGATCTCAGCCGGGGCGAGTTCCTCGCCCTCTCCGGCCTGTTGGCCGGCTCCACGCTCCTCAAGGGCACGGCACACGCCGCCGCGCCCAAGACTCCCCCCGCTCCGAAGAAGGAGGCTCCGGCGGCCAGCGCGGCCCCCGCCACGCCGCCCGGCCCCACACGGGAGGAGTTCGAGCGCCTGCGCCGCGGGTGCCGCGCCTCGCTCGCGGCCGGCTCCGCCCCCGGCAACGAGGGCGCCGAGCTGGTGCGCATCGGTGAGTGGGTGCAGCGCCAGGGCCTCTCGGGGGACGTGTACGGCAATGGTGGCGCCGTCCAGTCCCTGGAGAAGCGCGTGGCGGGCCTGCTCGGCTTCGAGGACGCGTGCTTCATGCCCACGGGCACCATGGGCCAGCTCATCGCGCTGCGCATGTACGCGGACGCCGGGGGCAGGCGCACCGTGGGCGTGCACCCCTCGTCCCACCACGTGCTGCACGAGAACGACAGCTACGCCGTGCTGCACGGGCTGCGGGCGGTGCTGCTCTCGCCCTGGACGCGGCCGGTGCTCGCCAGCGACGTGCGCGAGGCGCGCGAGCCGCTGGACGTCGTCAGCGTGGAGCTGCCGGTGCGCTGGCTGGGAGGACAGCTCCAGACGTGGGAGCAGTTGGAGGAGCTCAAGCGCACCTGCCGCGAGCAGGGCGTGAAGCTCCACATGGACGGCGCGCGCCTGTGGGAGAGCCAGCCCTTCTACGGGCGCTCCTACGCGGACATCTGCCGCGGCTTCGACTCCGTCTACGTGTCCTTCTACAAGATGGTGGGCGCGCTGGGCGGGGCCATGGTGGCGGGCAACCGTGACTTCATCCGCACCGCGCGCCTGTGGCGGCACCGGCACGGCGGCAACATCTTCCAGATGTGGCCCTACGCCGCCTCGGCGGCCATGCGCCTGGACGACGCGCTGGCCCGCATCCCCGGCTACGTGCAGCGCGCGAAGTCCCTCACCGAGGCGCTCGCGGCGGACTCCCGGCTCACCGTGCTGCCCCGGCCCGTGCAGACGAACATGTTCCGCGTCTTCCTGAGCGGCGACCCGAGGGCGCTGAGCCGCCAGCGCGATCGCATCGCCCGGGAGAATGGCATCTGGGTGGCCAACGCCTTCAGCCAGACGCGGGTGCCCGGGGTTGCCGAGACGGAGCTGCAGGTGGGTGAGGAGCTCGCGGGGCTCGACGACGCGGAGGCCACGCGGGCCTTCCTCCGGCTGCTCGAACCGGCGTGAGCCCCACCGGCATGATGCCGAGTGCCCGGATGCAAGGCCGCTCGCGGAGCGGGGGTTCTTTTGTGAACTTTCCTGATGCTTCTCGTGCACCCTAGAAGTTGGAATCGCGTCCCGACGATTGTTTGTGTATCCATCGTCTCGCGGCCGAGTCGCCCCCCCCACCATGTCCGACACCCTCGATTTCAAGGCGCTCTTCAACCACTCTCCCAATCCCTACATGGTGTTGGACCGCGAGCTCCGGTACGTCGCGGCCAACGAGGCCTACCTCCGGGTGACGGCGAGCCGGTTCGAGAATCTCGTGGGGCGCCATGTCATCGATGCGTTCCCCCATGATCCCCAGGACCCCCACAACGCCAACGCGCGCATGCTGCAGGCGTCGTTCGAGCGGGTCCTGGCCCGGCGGATGGCGGATACCCTGGCGCTGATCCTCTACCGGGTGCCCCGCGAGACGGCGGAGGGCGTGGTCGTCGAGGATCGCTACTGGAGTGCCACCCACACCCCCATCCTCGACAAGCGGGGGGAGGTGGCCTTCATCCTCCAGCACACGGTGGACGTGACGGAACTGCAGCGGCTCAAGCAGGCCGTGAGCGCCGCTCCCCTGGAGCAGATGGAGGCGGGCGTCCTCCAACGCGCGCGAATCGTCCAGGAGACGAACACCCTCCTGGACAACGAGCGCCGCCTCCTGCGCCGGCTGTTCGAGCAGGCGCCCGGCTTCATGGCGTTCATGCGGGGGCGCGAGCACGTCTTCGAGCTGACCAACCCCGCCTACGATCAGCTCATCGGCCACCGGGAGGTCCTCGGCAGATCCGTGCGCGAGGCCCTTCCCGAGGTGGAGGGGCAGGGCTTCTTCGAGCTGCTCGATCGCGTCTTCACGACGGGGGAGCCGGTCGTCGGCCGCGGCGAGAAGCTCTTCATCCAGCAGGAGCCCGGCGCGCCGCCCTCGGAAGCGTATGTGGATTTCGTGTACCAGCCCGTGCTCGAGCCCGACGGGACGGTCTCGGGCATCTTCTGCCAGGGCCACGATGTCACCGAGCAGAAGCGAGCCCAGGACGAGCTGCGCAAGCACCGGGAGCACCTGGAGGAGCTGGTGCGCGAGCGCACCCGGGCCCTGCGCGAGAGCGAGGCCGAGCGGCGGCAGACCGAGGTCGCGCTGCGGCAGTCCCAGAAGATGGAGGCGGTGGGCAAGCTCACCGGTGGTGTGGCGCACGACTTCAACAACCTGCTCCAGGTCATCGGCGGCAACCTGCAGCTCCTGCAGCGGGACATCGCCGACAATGAGCGGGCGCAGAAACGCCTGGAGACGGCCGTCAGCGCCGTGGAGCGCGGCGCCCGGCTCGCGGCCCAGCTGCTCGCGTTCGCCCGGCGGCAGCCGTTGGATCCGGTGGTCATCAGCCTGGGCCGGCTGGTGCGGGGCATGGGAGATCTGCTGCGGCGTGCCCTGGGCGAGGGCATCGAGATCGAGACCGTCATCGCCGGCGGTCTGTGGAACACGCTCGCGGATCCCCACCAGCTCGAGAACGTCATCCTGAACCTGGCCATCAACGCCCGCGACGCGATGGACGGGGAGGGCCGGCTGACCATCGAGGCCGGCAATGCCATGCTCGATGACCATTACGCCCTGCTGCACCAGGACGTCGTGGCCGGGCAGTACGTGATGCTGGCCATCTCCGACACCGGCAGCGGTATGACACCGGAGGTCATGGAGCGGGCCTTCGAGCCGTTCTTCACGACCAAGCCCGAGGGCCGCGGCACCGGGCTGGGCCTGAGCATGGTGTATGGCTTCGTCAAGCAGACGGGTGGCCACATCAAGCTCTACAGCGAGGTCGGGCACGGGACGACCATCAAGATCTACCTGCCCCGCTCGATCCAGGCGGAGGTGGCGGTCTCCGAGCCCGTGACGGGTCCCATCGAGGGAGGCACCGAGACCATCCTGGTGGTGGAGGACGATCCCGAGGTGCGCGCCACGGTGGTGGAGCTGCTGACGGAGCTCGGCTACCGCGTGCTCAAGGCGTCCGATGGCCAGAGCGCGCTGGCGGTCATCCAGAGCGGCATGCCCGTGGATCTGCTGTTCACCGACGTGGTCATGCCCGGCCCGGTCCGCAGCCCGGAGCTCGCCCGGCAGGCCAAGGCGCTCCTCCCGGACCTCGAGGTGCTGTTCACCTCGGGCTACACGGAGAACGCCATCGTCCATGGGGGGCGGTTGGATCCCGGCGTCAGCCTGCTGAGCAAGCCCTACCGCCGGGAGGATCTCGCCCGGAAGCTGCGCCACATGCTCCGCAACCGCCAGCAGCGGATCGCCTCACGGACGGCCCTGGCCTCCCAGGTCCAGGCGGGGACCGCTCCCACGAAGACGGACGGGCTGCGCATCCTCCTCGTGGAGGACGACGCGGACATCCGGGAGTCCGCCTGCGAGCTGTTGGAGGTGCTCGGCCACCATGTGCGGGCCGTGGCGAGCGCGGAAGCGGCCCAGGAGGCGCTCGGCTCCAGTGGCTTCGACGTGTTGTTCACGGATGTGAGCCTGCCCGGCAGGTCTGGCGTGGAGCTGGCCCGCGAGGCCGTCCTCCATCACCCCGGACTGCGGGTCATCATCGCCTCGGGCCATGGCGCCTCGGTGGTCAGCTCGGGCGGGGAGGTGACGGGCGCCGTGCTGCTGCCCAAGCCCTACGCGCTCCCCGAGCTCAAGGGAGCGCTGGCACAGGTGGGCGCCTCGCATCGAGCGGCGGATGGAGGGGCAGGCGGGCGGTGATGTGCGGTGGATGACATCCCCGAGAGGGGCTCGTTATGCTCGCCCCATCCCATGACCGCCCGTTCCAACCCGGACCTGCCGCCCGACGAGGTCGCCGAGCGCCTCTTCCAGTCCGAGCACGAGACCCTGTTGCGCGCCATCCTCGGCAACTCCACCGATGGCCTGTTCGTGGTGGACGCCCAGGGCCGCAACCTCTACGCCAATGACATGGCCCGCAGGATCCTCGGCCCCGGGTTCACGCACTACGACCCGAGGATCTGGAGCGAGCGGTACGGTCTCTTCTACCCGGACACCCGGACGCATTACCCCGCCGAGCAGCTTCCGCTCTACCGCAGCCTCCAGGGCGAGGAACCGCCCGAGGTGGACCTCTTCATCCGCAATGCCGCCCACCCGGAGGGCCGGCACTTCCGCGTGAGGTCCATGCCCGTGCGCGACAGCCAGGGCAGGCTCCTGGGGGCCATCACCAACCTGAAGGACACCCACGATCAACGCCAGGCCGAGGCCGGCCAGCTCCGCACCAAGCTGCGCTTCCAGCTCATGCTGGAGACCGCCCAGGAGGGTGTCTGGATGATCGACGCCGACAGGCGCACCACCTACGTCAACCAGTACGCGGCCTCGCTGCTCGGCTACACGCCGGAGGAGATGCTGGGCAGACACCTCCTCGAGTTCGTCTACCAGCCGGAGCTCTCCCGCACCGTCCGGGAGCTCATGACGCAGGAGAACGAGGGACAGGCCGTCCTCCTCGACGACTTCAGGCTCGTGCGCAAGGATGGGACGCCCGTCTGGACCCTGGTCGCCGCCTGCCCCGTCCAGGACGAGAGCGGCGGATATCTGGGCTCGCTGGCCATGATCACCGACATCTCCCAGCGGCGCGAGGACGAGGAGAAGGTGCGCCGGCTCAACGCGGAGCTGGAGCAGCGCATCGGGGAGCGCACGGCCCAGCTCGAGTTCTCCAACCGGGAGCTGGAGTCCTTCGCCTACTCGGTGGCCCATGACCTGCGCGTTCCGCTGCGCAGCATCTCGAACTTCACCCAGGCGCTGTCCGAGGACTGCTCCGCCACGCTCGACACCACCGGCCTGGACTACCTGCAGCGCATCCGCGCCTCGTCCCAGCGCATGGCCGAGCTCATCGACGGCATCCTGGCGATCTCCCGCGTCAACAGCGCGGAGCTCGTGGAGACGGACGTCGACCTGTCCGGCCTGGCGCACACCGTCGCCGAGCAGCTCCAGCGCTGGGTGCCCGAGCGCACCGTGCGCTTCCGGATCCGGGACGGGCTGGTGGATCGCGGGGACGCCCAGTTGCTGCGCCTGGTGTTGGAGAACCTGATGGGCAACGCCTGGAAGTTCACCCGCGACAAGCCGGTGGCGGAGATCGAGTTCGGCATCTTCCCGGGGACGGGGCACGGGCGCGTCTACTTCGTCCGGGACAACGGGGCGGGCTTCGACATGGAGTACCAGAAGAAGCTCTTTGGTGTGTTCCAGCGGCTGCACACGCAGCAGGAGTTCGAGGGCCACGGGGTGGGGCTGGCCACCGTGCAGCGCATCATCCGCCGCCACAAGGGACGGGTGTGGGGCGAGGGCCGGGTGGGGGAGGGCGCCACCTTCTACTTCACCCTCCACGAGCTCACCGGCACCCCGCCCGCCTTCCGCTGATCAGGCGAAGACTCCACGTCCAGGGGAAACGGCTTTACTGCGGGAGGTTCTTCTGGAATCAGCCCCTCCATGTCAAACGTTGATCCGAACCTGCGCCGAGAGCTCTTCGGTTGGTACAGCCACCGGCTGGGCATGGACATGCCCGTTGCCCGCTACGGGCACTGGGGCCCGGCCCTGCTGCTCTTCCCCACCGCCGGAGGGGATTTCCTCGAGGCCGAGCGCATGGGGCTCATCCAGAGCGTGGCCCACCACCTGTTCGCCGGCCGGGTCCAGATCTTCAGCATCAACAGCATCAACCCCTGGGCGTGGATGAACGAGGGCATACCCCTCCACCAGAAGGCGCACAACCAGGCGCGCTTCTCGGAGTACGTCGAGGAGGAGGTCGTCCCGCACATCCGCCGGTGCCTGGGGAACGAGCACGCGCGCATCGGCGCGGCGGGTGCCAGCTTCGGCGCCTTCCATGCCGCCAATGCCTTCTTCCGGCGCCCGGATCAGTTCGAGCTGCTGCTCGGGCTGGGTGGCTTCTACGATCTCCAGTCGGATTTCCTCCACGGCTACTGGAGCGACGACGTCTACTTCAACAACCCCGCTTCCTACGTGCCGAACCTGCCCGAGGGCCATGGCCTGGAGCTGCTCCGGCACCACAGCCGCATCCACCTGGTGACGAGCCGCGGCGCGTGGGAGAACCCCGGGTACTCCGAGCACCTCAGCCACCTGCTGCACCAGCGGGACATCCCCCACAACCTGGACATCTGGGGCCACGACATGCCCCACGACTGGCCCACGTGGTACCGGCAGTTGGACCACTACATGGCGGAGCGGCTCGGGTACTGAGCCCTCCCTCGCCTGGAAACTATTCGTTGCATCGGTGGATGAGGGAAGGCATGCATCTGGGATGCCTCATTTCACGTCCCGATTCATCGAGTCGACCCCCGGAGATCCGCTCCAGGATGCGCGGCCGCGCCAGGTTCAGGGCGCCCTCTGGTCGAAGGTGCAGCCGACGCCCGTGTCGGCGCCCCGCCTGGTGGCGGACTCGAAGGAGGTCGTGCAACTGCTCGGGCTGGACGAGGAGACGCTGCGGGCCCCCGAGTTCGTGCGGGTGCTCGCGGGCAACGCGCTGTGGCCGGGCATGGTGCCGTACGCGGCCAACTACGGGGGGCATCAGTTCGGCAACTGGGCGGGGCAGCTCGGAGACGGCCGCGCCATCGTGCTGGGGGAGCTGCTCGCCCCGGACGGCCAGCGGTACGAGCTGCAACTGAAGGGCGCGGGCCGGACGCCCTATTCCCGCAGGGGGGACGGACGCGCGGTGCTGCGCTCCTCCATCCGCGAGTTCCTCTGCAGCGAGGCCATGCACCACCTGGGGGTGCCCACCACCCGCGCGTTGTCGCTGGTGGCCACCGGTGACGCGGTCATCCGGGACATGTTCTACGACGGCCATCCCGAGGCCGAGCCCGGTGCCATCGTCTGCCGGGTCGCTCCGAGCTTCCTGCGCTTCGGCAACTTCGAGCTCTGCACCAGCCGCGAGGACCTGGGGCTGCTCGCGCAACTGGCCGGCTACACCCTGAAGCACTTCTTCCCCGAGCTCGGCGCGCCCGGCAAGGACACCTACGCCGCCTTCTTCCGCGAGGTGGCGCGGCGCACCGCCCGGCTCATCGCCCACTGGCAGGCGGTGGGGTTCGTGCACGGGGTGATGAACACCGACAACATGTCCATCCTCGGCCTCACCATCGACTACGGGCCCTACGGGTGGTTGGAGGACTTCGATCCCGGCTGGACGCCCAACACCACCGACGCCATGGAGCACCGCTACCGCTACGGCAACCAGCCCAACATCGGCATGTGGAACGTCGAGCGGCTGGGTGTCGCGATCCTGCCGCTGCTCGAGAACCAGGAGTCGCTGGTCGAGGAGGGGCTGGTCGAGTACCAGCGCACCTTCTCGGCCGAGCTGGCGCGGCGGTTCGCGGCGAAGCTCGGGCTGTCCTCGCTGGAGCGCGAGGGGGATGTCGCGCTGGTGAACGAGTGCTTCGCCTGGCTCGCCGCGCACGAGACGGACATGACGATCTTCTTCCGCGGCCTGTCCCAGGTGGCCACCCTGCCGGAGGCTCCTCGCGAGTTGCCGCGGCCGGTGCGCGACGCCTTCTACGGGCCTGTCCCGGAGGCGCATGGGGCCCGGGTGCTCGAGTGGCTGTCCGCGTGGTGGAAGCGCACGAGGAGTGAAGAGGCACCGCCCGCGGAGCTGGCGCGGCGGATGGACGCGGTGAATCCGAAGTACGTGATGCGCAACTGGCTCGCCCAGGAGGCCATCGACGCCGCGCACGAGGGCGACGACAGCAAGGTGCACGCGTTGCTCGAGGTGATGCGCCGGCCGTACGAGGAGCAACCGGGCCGCGAGGCCTACGCGGCGAAGCGGCCCGAGTGGGCGCGCTCGAAGCCGGGCTGCTCGGCGCTCTCGTGTAGCTCCTGAGCACGTTCTGGTAGGTTTCCGTCCATGGGAGTGGACATGGATCGAGCCAGAGACTTCGCGCGGCAGGGTTACCTCGTGCTTCCCGGTTTCGTGCCGGCGGCGGCCTGTGACGCCTTGAAGGCCCGGGCCGAGCAACTGGTGGCCGGCTTCCAACCGGAGACGGTCTCCATCTTCACCACGAACGATCAGACGCGCACCTCGGACGAGTACTTCCTCTCCTCGGGGGACAGCATCCGCTTCTTCTTCGAGGAGAACGCCTTCCGGCCGGATGGCTCGCTGCGCCAGGACAAGACGCTGTCCATCAACAAGATTGGCCATGCGTTGCATGACCTGGATCCGCTCTTCGAGCGCTTCTCCCGCACGCCGGAGCTGGCGGGACTGGCCTCGGAGCTGGGCCTGAAGCAGCCGTTGCTGCTCCAGTCCATGTACATCTTCAAGCAGCCCCACATTGGCGGTGAGGTCAACTGCCACCAGGACTCGACGTTCCTGTACACGGAGCCGTCCACCTGTCTGGGCTTCTGGTTCGCGCTGGAGGACGCCACGCTGGAGAACGGCTGCCTGTGGGCACTGCCGGGCGGGCACACGCTGGGCTTGAAGAAGCGCTTCGTGCGCGTCCCGGGGGGTGGCACGGCGTTCCAGGTGTTGGATCCCACGCCCCTGCCCGAGGAGGGGATGGTGCCGTTGGAGGTGGAGAAGGGCACCCTGGTGGTGCTCCACGGGCTGCTGCCCCACAAGAGCGGCGCCAATACCTCTTCCAAGAGCCGCCACGCCTATTCGGTCCACCTCATCGATGGCACGGCCCGCTACCCCGAGGACAACTGGCTGCACCGCGTACCCACGATGCCGCCCCGGGGCTTCGGTTCCCTCGCGAACGGCTGAACATGTTTCACCTCCTGCGGAGAGGATTGATCGCCGGGGTGGATGTGTTCCTGACACCCCGGCAGCGCCAACTGCCGCCCGATGAGCTCAGACAGTACCGGGTGCTGGTGGGCACCGCGTTGAGCATGCTGCTGCTCAACCTCCTCTTTTCAATCAATCTCAGATCCTCCCCCATCGCCGGGCGCCGGGCGGTGGCCGCCGTGGCGCTCGTGGCGGTGGCCAGCTACGCCCTGGTGTTGCTCCTGGTGCGCATGGGGCGCTCATTCCGGAACCTGGCCCTGCTGACGTGCGGGATCCTGACGAGCGCCGTCCTGTTGGTGACGATCTCCACGAGCGACCGGGGGGTCGTCTCGCATGCGACGGTCATGTTGGTGCCTCTGCTGGCGGTCTACCTGTTGGGGGGGCGCCTGGGCTTCATCTTCACCGCCATCGTCTGCCTGGGCGTGGGGCCCGTCCATCAGCTCTACCACTGGGGCTTCGGTTCGAAGCCGCCCCTCCTCGCCATCCTGACCTCCCTGGGAAGCAACAGCTCCTCGGTGCTGGCCCTGTTGATCGGCTGGGGCCTGTTCTGGCTGCACAGCTCCTCTCGGGAGCAGGCGCATGCGGCCTTGACGCGGGCCATGGAGACGCTGCGCGAGAGCGAGGGCAAGCTGATCAGCCTCATCGAGAGCACGGACGACTTCGTGATGTCCGTGGACACGGAGGGCCGCCGGGTGGCCGCCAACCGGCCGGCGCTCCAGCTGATCTCCACGCTCACCGGCAGTGAGCTGCCCCCGGGAGCACCGCTCTTTCCGCCCGTGCCCCGGGAGCCCTGGTCGAAGCTACTGGTGCTCTTCAAGAAGGCGTTGACGGGGCAGCGGGACCGCACGGAGGTGGAGTTCCTGCTGGAGGGCCGGTCCCGGACGCTGGAGACCATCGCCAGCCCTCTGTTGAACAAGGAGGGGAGGGTGGTGGGCGTGACGTTCTTCGCGCGGGACATCTCCGCGCGCAGGGAGGCCGAGGTGCGGCTGGCCGAGCTGCACCGCGGCCTGCTGGATGTCTCGCGCCATGCGGGCATGGCGGAGGTGGCCACGGGGGTGCTGCACAACGTGGGCAACACGCTCAACAGCGTGAACGTGTCGGTGGGCGTGGTGGGTGAGCGGCTGCGCACCTCTCGCGTGCCAGGGCTGGCCCGCGCCGCGGAGCTGATGAAGGAGCACCTCCCGCGCTTGGGCTCCTTCCTCACCGAGGACGAGCGGGGGCGGCAGCTCCCTCCCTACATCATCGCCGTCTCCGAGCGGCTCGTGTTGGAGCGCGAGGCCCTGATGACGGAGGTGAAGTCGCTGAGCGAGAGCGTGGAGCACATGAAGTCCGTGGTGAGCATGCAGCAGGAGAACGCGCGCTTCATCGGCGTGGTGGAGCAGATCCAGGTGGCGCGGCTGCTGGATGACGCGCTGAGGTTGCACGCCCAGTCCCTCGACAAGGAGGGCATCCAGGTGCGGCGCGAGTACGCCGAGGTGCCTCCGGTGCTGGTGGATCGGCACAAGCTGTTGCAGATCCTCTTCAACCTGCTGAGCAACGCGCGGCATGCGCTCCAGGAGAGTGGCCGCCCGGACAAGCGGCTCACCGTGCGGATCTCCGTGAGTGCGGATGGGGAGGTGCTGCGCATCGAGGTGACGGACAACGGGGTGGGCATCTCTCCGGAGAACCTGCCGCGGTTGTTCAGCCAGGGCTTCACGACGAAGAAGAGCGGACACGGCTTCGGGCTGCACACCAGCGCCCTGGCGGCGGCGGAGCTGGGCGGCGCGCTCACCTGCACCAGCCCCGGTCCTGGCCAGGGCGCCACCTTCCTCGTCGAGCTCCCCGCGCTCCCGAATCAGGAAGGCTGACGGCGGTCGAGCGCGGCGAGCTCCTCGCTACAGACATCTCCGTGGCGGACCGGACACATGAAACACGTCCGTGAACTCTCCGTTCCGTATTCGTGGAATCGGGGTGACCCGTGGATTGGGCCCAATCCGGGGGACACCTGTCAGCCGGGTGGTGTATGGAGGTACTTCCCCTCGCAGTCCCCCCCATGAGGAGCCCCCCATGCGTCATCTTGGTACCGCCCTTCTCGCCGCGAGCCTGCTCACTGCTTGCGGTGGTGCTGAACTCGAGCAGTCCAACGAGCCCCTCGCGCAGCAGCAGGCGGCGCTCACCACCACGGACGTGGACGTGTCCCCGGAGTGCCAGGGCATCCTCCAGTTCGCGAACACGGCGTCCTATGCGACGCTGGATGCGTACCTGCCGAGCGATGTCGTCTCCAACCTCGTCGCCCGCCGCGCGATCTCTCCGTTCGTGTCCCTGGCGGACATCTCCTCCGTCCGGCTGGTCGGTCCGACCCGTCTCGATCAGCTCGCGGCCGGAGCCCGGGCCAAGGGGTACCTTCCCTCCAGCTGCATCGGCATCCTGGACGGTCTCGCGCTGTCCACGGATGACGCGGCCGCGATCGTCTCGCTGGTGAACAGCATCCACGACTCCGAGCTGCATGACGTGCTGCCGGATGCGTGGAACGGCGCCGTGAACCTGCTCAACCAGCGCCCGTTCACGTCGGTGCAGGCCATCGCCAATGTCGCGGGCATCGGCGATGTGAGCCTGCGCAACATCCGGAACTCGGCCACGCTGAGCCGGCCCCTCGAGGCGCTCATCACCGCGGCGAACGCGGTGGGCGATCGTGGGCACGGCGGTGCGTACATGGCCCGCCACTTCGACTGGTGGCAGGAGGTGACGGGCAACGGCAGCTACAACTACAGTGCCCCGGTGTGTTTCGGGCTCGAGCCGACCAGCGTCCCGTCTGGCGCGACCGTCCGGCCGTACCTGGCTGACGCCGCCGAGGTGCGTGCCGAGTTCCTGTCCACGCTGAACTACGCCGACCCGTACCAGCAGCTCCCCCAGCGCGCCGCCGGTCTGGCGAACCTCGAGGAGCGGATCACCGGCCGCACGTTCAAGGGCTGCTACTACGGTTACGCGAACGATCCCTGGAGCGGGCACAGCGTCGCCATCTTCGTCGACACGCAGAACGGCTTCAGCCTGCTGACCGGCACCTACTGGGCCGAGTGATCGCACCGCGCTCCGGGGCGAGGGGAGTTCCCTCCCCCGGAGTGGCGGTTCTCCGCTGGTCAGTCGTCCTGGGCCAGGATCGGTCCCACGAGCACGCCCTCGGCTTTCTGAGGCTCCCCGAGGCGCAAGCTCTGCCCGCTTCCGCTGTAGGGGTACACCAGGAACAGCGACGAGGTGCGTGTCTCGACCTGGACTCCCAGGCCGGATTCGCTTCCGGACTCGAGCGTGGTGACGAGTGCGATGGCCCCGACGTCCGCCGAGCCAGCGCTTCGCTCGAGATGCCCGATGGTGGCCTCGAGCAGCTCGTCCCACGAGGCGCGAGGCAGTTGATCCCGGGGGAAGAAGGTCCTGGGGTTGTCGCCCGCGGAGTCCAGGGTCAGCCCGAACGGGAGCACGGCGCCGTGCTTCCGCAGCAGGAGGAGACCCGCTTCACGCGCCACATGCAGCGCCTTCCCCAACAACTCCTCGTCGTTCATCACCGCCATCTTTCTTTCGTGGTCCAGCCTGGGTGGAGCCGATGGAGCCTGCTGGTTCGCCGGCGCTCCGAAACGGAGGGCCAGCACCAGCAGACCCAGCCCGAGCAGGCCCAGGCCTGGAATGAGAAGCTTTCGCATCGGCCCCTCCATAGCATCTACCGGTAGAAGTGGTCCGCGAGGAGGCGGGAGTTGAAGAGCATGGCGTCGTAGCTGGTGTAGACGCCGTGCCCGAAGCAGGTCGCCAGGCAGTTGGGGAGGGCGCCCGTGCCCCGGTCTCCGTAGTCGACGAGGTAGCTGAACCCGTCACGAGGCACGCGCGCTCCGTGGCGCACGTGGTTGAGCCACGCCTTCACGTCATAGCCCTCGCCGAGGATGGCATCGAGCCGGGCGGCCAGCTCCCGCTCCTTCGTGCTGCCCGGAGGAATGTCCGAGCCGGCGATGCCCCACTGGTGCACGTAGTCGCCGTTCTCCGTGTGGAGGACTCCGGCGACGGTGCTCCCGCGTGGCTCGGTGCCCCGGTGGTTGATGACGTGCAGGACGCGGCACTGCCGGCCGGTGGCCCAGCCGTAGCGCGGCGGCATGCCGAAGGTGGCGATGTCGAGCCGCGCGCGGGCGACCGTGCGGGCCATGTCCTGGAGGGCCTCGGTGGGCTCGCCCGCGTCGCGCACGGCCTGCCAGAGCGCCTCGGCGGTCCGCGCCGGGTAGACGAGCTGCGTGAGCAGGGCGAGCACCTGGCCGCCGTGGCTGTGCCCCAGCAGCAGCGCCCGCTTGTTGCCGAGCTCCGAGGTGGCCAGCAGCCGCAGCAACTGCACGGCCGCGCGCAGGCGGGCGACATGGTTGTTGGCCGAGCTCCAGACGAAGCGCGTGGTGGGGATGTCGATGCCCAGCGACTTCTGGAAGAGCGAGACGTACTCGGGGGTGTAGTTGCCCAGGTCGCGCAGGACGCGATCGCTCGGGAGCTTGGAGAGGCGTTGCAGGGACGGCATGAGGCCCGGGCCCAGTGCCGAGAGGGGCCCCTCGAGCGCGGAGAGCAGCTGGGTGGGATCATGGCCCACGAAGGTGCCGTGCACGAAGACGACGTGGCGCACCCCGGCGCGGCGCAACCGGAGGCCCGTCTGCGCCATGGCGTCGCGCCAGGCGGGGGATTGGGCGTCGAGGACGGGCGTGTCGCGGACGATGGGCGGCATGGCCTCGAGCGCCCGCACCGCGAACGTCCCCGGTTGCGGCGTGGCGTCGTACCGCTGGGGCTCGCAGGGGGCGGGCTTCGGGCGGAGCCGCCACGCGATGAGGAGCCCGGCGAGAGCCGCGGCGAGGAGGAGGAGCGCGAGCGCGAGCCACATCGTGTGCTGCATGGCGCGGTAGCTTATCCCAAGAATCTGGGAATTTCGGCGCAACTCCGCGACGGACGTCCCGACAATCCCGGGTCCGTTGTTCGAGCACCTTGGAGACGTATGAGCGACAGGTTCACCTCGAGAAGCCTGGTGCAGTGTTTCTTTCCGACCGCGGTGAAGTGGGTATGGGTCCTGGCGGTCCTCGCGGGCTGTGGGGGGATGGAGCTGGAGGGGCAGCAGGGCGGGAGTCCCGACACCGCCACCGCGGAAGAGACGCTCGCCGCTCCGTCCAATGTGCAGTCGTTCTACGCGGAGAGCCGGTGGACCAGCCGTTTCGGAGTCACGGGCCCCTATTACGGCCCCGCTGGCCATCGCGGCCTCGATATCGCCGCGAGTGCCGGTACGGGGATTCCCGCGCTGCGCTCGGGCTACGTCCGCCGCGTCCAGTACTCCTCCGTGGTGGGCCACACCATCGCCGTGGAATCCGCGCCGGGCGACTACTCCGGGTACGCCCACGTCATCCGGACACGCGTCTCCGTGGGTGCCTACGTCCAGCAGGGGGAGATCATCGCCTATGTGGCCGGCTACGGGGATGATCACGGGTCGGCGTGGAGCGGGCCGCACCTCCACATGACCCGAGGCTCCACGGATCGCTGTGCGTTTGGCGAGTACGTCAGCGATCCCGCGCCCCTGATCCGGAACATCCTCGGCACCGGAAGTGGCGGAGGGACCGGCACCGGTGGTGGTTCCGGGGGAATCCAGATCAGCATCGAGGACGGAAAGACGCTCCAGCGCGTGGCCCAGCGAGGTGGCTACACGGGCGTGGTGGACGGCGTGCCGGGAGTCAACACGTGGAAGGGCGTCCAGACCGTCATCACGAATCATGGCTACTACTCCGGCCCCATCGACGGCATCCCGGGTGAGAACACGTGGAAGGGAGTCCAGCGGCTCGCGCAGCTGGGCGGGTACACGGGCCCCGTGGATGGCTACCCGGGTCAGTACACCTACCTGGGCCTCACCCACTGGCTGGCCCAGAGCCCCGGGACCCCCGCGCCGACGGGGATGAGCGGCGTCTATGGAATCGATGTCGGCACGACCCAGCGTGATCTGGACTTCAACGCCATTCGCAGCGCTGGTTATCAGTTCGCGATCGTCAAGGCGGGTGGCTCCAATGTCTCTCCCACGTACGTCGCGCCGTACTATGCCCAGCAGGTCGCCCGGGCTCGCGCGGCCGGGTTGATCGTCGGGCACTACTGGGTGGCGGGCTCCACCAACCCCGCGGCGGACGCCCAGTACTTCATGGACCACCTGTATGACCATCGGCCGGGAGATCTCCTGGTGCTCGACAACGAGGCCATCGACGATGGCATCTTCTGGAACGACTCGATGACCGCGACCTTCATGCAGGCGGTCAAGAACCGTCTGGGGAAGGCTCCGTTCCTGTACACCTACTCGAGCCTGCTCACGTCCAACACCTGGACCCAGACGAAGGCAGTGGGCTCGAAGCTGTGGATCGCCCACTACACGGGCACGCCGGGCAATCCCAACATCGGGTCTGCCTTCCCGGCGTGGGAGATTCATCAGTACACCTCGTCCGGCAACCAGAATGGCATTCCCCTGGATTTGAACGTGGCGAAGCTGTCCGCGTTCACCGGACTGTCCCAGCCACCAGATGGCGCGACGTCTCCTCCGCCGACGGCCATCCCCGGAGGCGGCTCGGGCGGCGGTGGTGCGCCCACCATCACCACCGAACAGGGAATCATCCTGCAGAAGCTGGCCCAGCGCGGTGGCTACACGGGCCCCGTGGATGGTGTTCCGGGAACCCATACCTGGATGGGCGTGCAGAAGATCCTTCGCCAGTTGGGATACTACGACGGGCCGGTCGACGGCGTTCCGGGCATCAATACCTACAAGGGATTGCAACTGCTTGCCCAGGACGGTGGCTACACGGGGCCCATCGATGGCATCCCCGGGCCCAATACGTACAACGGCATCCAGGCGTACCTGAACGGGTCGGGCGGCGGTGTGCCTCCCGTCACCAACGCGCAGGGCGTGACGTTGCAGCGGTTGGCCAAGGCAGGCGGGTACACGGGCGCCGTGGACGGCGTTCCCGGCACGAACACGTGGAAGGGAATGCAGCAGGTCCTCGCTGGCTACGGCTACTCGGGACCCGTGGATGGCGTCATGGGGACCCACTCGTACGCGGCGCTCCAGCGTTTCGCGGCGAAGGGCGGCTACACGGGCCCCATCGACGGCGTCATGGGAACCAACTCCTGGAAGGGCGTGCAGACCATGCTGCGAGGCTTTGGCTACACGGGTCCCATCGATGGCGTCATGGGAACCCACTCGTACGCGGCGCTCCAGCGGGTCGCGCGCCTGGGCGGGTACATGGGCCCCATCGACGGTGCGCTGGGGGTGAACTCGTGGAAGGGCCTCCAGACCTTCTTGAGTGGCGCCGGGTACACGGGGCCCATCGATGGCGTACCGGGAACCAACACCTACAAGACGCTTCAGTCCCTGGCGAGCCGGGGCGGCTACGTGGGTCCGATTGATGGCATCCCCGGGACCAATACGTACGCGGGCCTGGCGAACCTCCTGGACTGATCTGGAGCCCCTCTCCAAACGGACAAGGCTTCTGTTCATTGAATGGCGCCGTGCTGCTCTTCTGGCGCGGGTGCCAGGACTCCTCGCGTGACTACAGCTTCCCTGCTGGACGGGGCATTCCATGCCCCGGCGGAGGGATGACCATGCGAGTGGGATTCAGACGGCTACCGATGATGTTGTTGGCGTTGGGCCTCACCTGGTGCGAGGCAGACGAGGCGCTGGCGTCGGCTGACTGCGTTCCGGCCACGCGGGTGCTGGAGATCTCACGCATCCGGGGGCCGGAGGAAATGGTCGCCGTGGGTGACCAGCTCTTCTTCATCGTCGCGAGCTCCACGGACTGGTCCCTCTGGAAGAGCGATGGGACGGAGTCCGGCACGCTCAGGGTCGAGGTCATCGCGCCCATCACAGCCCCCATGGGCCCTCGGTCGCTCACGGAGGCCCGGGGGCTCCTCTTCTTCTCCTCCAACGGTGTTCTCTGGAGGAGCGACGGGACGGCGTCCGGCACGCATCCCGTGGAGGTTCCGCAGCTCACGAATGCCCATCCCCTGCGGGAGTACCGGGGCAGGCTGCTCGCCCTCCGGCCCATCCCCGGAAGTGGGGACGAGCTGTGGCTCACCGACGGCACTGCCGCGGGGAGCCGTCGCATCCTGGGCACGCCTCCCGCTCTCGTCATCAGCAGCTTCCCCTCGAGCAGCGTGGAGACGGCGAGCGGGGATCTCGTCTTCAGGGGGGCGACGGTGGCGGACCCGGACACGTCCCGGCTGTTCCGGCTCACCCGCTCGGGAGCCCTGGTGGAGCTCTTCCGGGCCTCGGGGAGCGGTGTCGGCATCACCCAGTTGACCGCGGTGGGAGACCGGGTCTTCTTCTTCACCGACGAGCTGGCGCCGGGGGATCCCTCCCGCCTGTGGAGCAGCGATGGCACTCCGGGGAGCGCGGTGCTGCTGCGGAACTTCGGGCTGATCGGCCCGCCCTTCGGGCTCACCGCGTTCGACGGGCGGCTCTTCTTCACCGCCAGCGCCGAGGACGAGCCCCGGGGCTTCGAGCCATGGGTGAGCGACGGTACGCCCGCGGGCACCCACCTGTTCGTGGACATCCGGCCCGGGGATGCGGGCTCGATCCCGACGAACATGACGGTCCTGGGGGACAGGCTCTACTTCGTGGCGGATGACGGCGTGCACGGCCGCGAGTTGTGGGAGACGGATGGCACGGCCACGGGCACCCGGCTCTTCATCGACATCCAGCCTGGAGCGCCGTCCTCGTTCCCGTACGGGCTCGCGACGGGCAACGGGAAGCTCTACTTCGTGGCGGATGACGGCGTGCACGGGAGCGAGCCCTGGAAGGTGTTCGACGGCCGGCCCCGGCGGGTGGCGGACATCGTTCCCGGCAGTGGCTCGGCGCCGATAGAAGCCGGCGTGGGACTCTTCGATGCACCGGCCGCGTCCTTCGTCCGCGCGGGGGGCTTCGTCTATTTCCTCACGGCGACCGGCGAGACTCCGGACAACGCGCTCTGGTCCATGAAGACGGGCTCGTATTGTCCGCAGCGCTGAGTCACTGGCGTGGGGTGCACGGCCTGGTGCTCCTCGGTCCAGTTCTTCCAGGTCGCGTGGGGTCCGAGGGAACTCTGGGGTTCTCTGAGATGGGCGAGGTGGAACTGATTCGCCGAGCCACATGAAGCTCCGGGAGGACCACCGTGGAGTGGCCCCCGGGGTAGAGTGGCGCCGTGTCTCCCCTCGTTCTTCGTGGCCTCGCTCCAGCTCTCGGGCTCGTGCTCGCCAGTTGTTCCGTGCCTCCTTCCTCGGAGCCCCGGCGCGAAGCCCGCGTCGAGGGCCAGGTGACGCTGGCCGGCCCTCCCGTGGGCAATGCGTACCTGTTCCTCTTCGCCCCGGATGAGGCGCCTCCCGAGCAGCGGGGCGAGCCCCAGTACGTGGCCGCCGTCCCCGAGGTGCGCCTGGCCGCCGGGGACGCGCGCTTCGGGTTCTCGGCGGTGGGCCCCGATGTGTACCGGCTGTGGGGCTTCCTCGATGCCAATGGCGACGCGGATCTCACCGTGGACGTGCTCGCGCAACCCGGCGCGGGGGATTGGGTCCCCGAGTCCTCCGTCGAGCTGAACGTGCAGCCGGGGCAGACGCTGCCGGTGGAGCTCGCGCTGCCTCGCCGGGTGAATCGCCCGCTTCCCGCGTTCCAGGTGGTGGAGCAGGGGACGGAGGGGGTGTTCACCCTGACGGACTCGTCCACGGCGATCGTCTCGCTCAACGTGCGGAGCGAGGGCTTCGGGCTGCTGCGCGGCGATGCGCCCCGGTTCTTCGTCCGGCTCGCGGACGTGGATGGGGATGGAACGGCGGATGACGTGAATGGGGACGGCGTGGTGGACGTGTGGCCCCAGTTCTTCCTGCGCTTCGTTCCGAGGCCCGGGCAGACCGTGCCCCTCGACAGCCAGGGCCGGCCCGCGCAGGTCATCGTGCCGCTCCTGCCCGATGTGACGCCCTTTCTCGGAAGCTTGCAGGGCGATCCGAGCGTCACTATCGCCGCTGGAGCGCTCCAGCTCTTCGTCGTCCCGTTGGCTCAGGCCATCACCCAGGAGCCGGGGCGGGGCAGGGTGGTGACCACGCTCGGGGCCATCCCCGTGGGCGAGTACGAGCTGTGGGCCGTGAACGATGAAGGGGGCGTCTGGTTCGTGCCCAATGATCTGGGACGGCGCGCCGTGGAGCCCCTGTCCGTCCAGGCGCTGCGCTTCCGCGTGGTCCACGCGGAGGGCATGGATGGCGGAACGGGCTCGCCGTAGTTCTTGAAATCGAGGGGGAGAGACATGCCGATTCGAGTGTTGCCGACCCTTGCCGCGGTGGTCCTCGCCGTCGCGTGTGCCGGGTGCTTCTGCGTTCCCTGGCCCCGGTGCACACCGATGACCTGCACCGAGGCCCGGGTCAATTGCGGCGAGGTGCCGGATGGATGTGGAGGCGTGCTCGATTGCGGCACGTGCAGGGCACCGGAGACGTGCGGCGGCTTTGGCACGCCGAATGTCTGTGGTTGCACGCCGATGAGCTGTGCCGAGCGCGGCGCGGACTGTGGCGTCATCGACAACTGTGGAGAGCCTCTGGATTGTGGTTCGTGCACCGGGCCCCAGACGTGTGGCGGGGGAGGGCGGCCGAACGTCTGCGGTTGCACCCCGGTGAGCTGTGCGAGTGCGGGGGCCAACTGTGGTTCGCTCCCGGATGGCTGCGGCGGGGTGCTCGATTGTGGCTCCTGTACGCCGCCGTTCACGTGTGGCGGCGGGGTGGGCGGGCGCCCCAACGTCTGTGGCTGCAACTTGACGACCTGTGAAGACGAGGGCGCCAACTGCGGAACGACGCTGAATGACTGCGCGGAGCCCATCTTCTGCGGGACGTGCACGGATCCCGAGACCTGTGGCGGAGGCGGTACGCCGAATGTCTGTGGTTGCAGGCCGACGACGTGCGCCGCCTCGGGCGCCACCTGTGGCGTCATCTCCGATGGCTGTGGGGGGACGCTCGACTGTGGCCCGTGTCCGCCCCGGTGCGGAAATGGCCGGCTCGAGGCGGGGGAGCAGTGTGACGATGGCAACACCGTGGATGGAGACCTGTGCGATTCGAGCTGTCTGATCGAGGCCGCCTGCCCGCCTGTTCCGGATGCGCCCACGACGGGGCTGGAGCCCGGTACCGCCCGGGGCAGTGTCTCCGTGGGCGCGGTCCCCAGGACCATCGATTGGAGCTCCGCGGCCTTCGTGCCCATCCGGGGAACCACGCAGTTTCAACTCATCGTCTCGAACGATCCCCGGCTCTGCGACACGCTGGTCAATACCAACCAGTACGAGGAGACGGATCGGTGCCCGGATGACTACTGCTCGCTCTGTCCCGGCTGTTTCGGGAAGCGGAACGGCTACGCGTACCTCACGGCCCGTTTCGAACAGACCTCTCCCGCCGGGAGTGCCACGGGCCACCTCTCCTTCCTCGACGAAGTCAACGTGGTGGGGTGGGGTTTCAGGATGGCCGTGGATGGCGCCATCACACCGGGCTCGACGGCGCTGACCGGCCAGCTCGAGATCTGCAACGCCAAGTACAGCGCCTTCGGAACCGGGAGGTTCCACGCCACCCTGTGCGTGGGGGGACTGCCCATCTACCACTGAGGGGGCGCGTCTGCTCGGCCGTGGAGCGGAGGCGCGGGCATGCCTTTCATGGCTCATCTGCCATTCAGCCATACAACCCATACGAAAAAAGAAAGAAAAATAGCGGCTGCATAGCTCGCTCGGAGCGGGTCTCAACCTGGGGAAGCGTGTGTCGTGGGCTGCTGCTGACGGATGGCAAGCGCCCATCACAAGCGCTGTCACACTCAGTGGAGATCTTTCCAAATGTTTCGATGGTTCAGGTATTCCGCCGCGCTGATGAGCATGGCGGCAGTGGTTCTCTTTGCCTCCGCTTGTATGACAGGTGATGAGCAGGAGGGTTCTGTGGAGTTCGTTGCCACTGCGAGCCAGGCGCTCTCGGCGGCGGACATCACCAGCATGCGGGTGACGGTGACGGGCTCGGGAATGGAGCCCATGTTGGTCAGCCTCTCCTACGCGAGAGGTCAATGGCAGGCGGTGATGGGCGGCATCCCCGCGGGGGACAACCGCACGTTTTTCGCCGAGGCGTTCGATGGGGGCGGTACCCTGCGCTATCGCGGCCAGGCCTCCGGCATCAACATCCTCTCAGGGGCGACGGCGGCTGTTTACGTCCTGCTGCAGCAGGTGGATGCACCTACTCCCTTCACCAATATCGCTCCCGTCATCGACTGGCTGACCGCCAGCCGCAACGAAGTGGAGCCGGGGGCCAGCGTCTCGCTTGCCGCCGCCGCGCATGATGCCAATGCCGACAACACCATTTCCTACAGCTGGTCAGCCTCGGGGGGGCGCCTTTCCTCGTACTCCTCTACCTCCACCACCTGGACGGCCCCGACCACGGTGGGTACCTACACCCTGAGACTGTCCGTCATCGACAATCACACGGCCACCAACACCACCAGCTTCACCGTTCGTGTCACGCAAGCATCTGCTCAGGGCGCGGCCCAGGTGACGACGGGCTTCAGCACCTGGCCGGAGATCTCGGGAGTCAATGCTTCACCTGCGCGCCTGGTGGCGGGTCAGACGGCCCGGCTCTCCGCCCGTGTCGTGGACAATGACGGTGATGCGCTCTCCTATACGTGGACGACCGACTGCCAGGGCAGCATCTCGGATGCCCGTGTGCTCTCGCCCTCCTTCACCCTGTCCGCGGTGAATGGCCCTACCTGTACCCTCATCCTCAGCGTTTCCGATGGGCGGGGAGGTACGAATACGGGCTCGATCACCATCCAGACGGGGGCGGCTGCCGCCAACTTCGCCCCCCAGATTGATTCCTTCTACCAGGCGTCTGCTCAGGCGGCGGGAGGGGAGAGTCTCTTGCTGTCCGTGGCCGCTCATGACCCCGAGGGGAGCGCGCTCACCTATACCTGGAGCACCACGACGGGCACCCTCTCGGGCCAGACGAATAGCGCCACCAACTCCACCATCCGCTGGAGGGCTCCTGATTGCTTCGCCGAGGCGACTGTCTCCGTCACCATTTCCGACGCCCAGGGAGTTTCCGTCTCCCGCTCCTTCCCCGTCGGCTCCCTTACGCCTTGCACCGGCTCGACGTTCCAGGTGACCTCGCTGTCCGCCACGGGTTGCTCCCCCGTGCTCGATCACAGCTCGATTACAGGCGACGATCGGGGTGGAATCGCCGTCTCGGGCACCCACCTCTTCTATAACAGTGACAGCGGCCTGGGACGCTTCAACCTCAGTGACTTGTCCGGGGGAGTGGGGCTCGGCACCGTCCACGACGGCATCTTCTCGAACCTGAGCAATGGCGCGCTCTGGGTGCTCTGGGATAACACGACCCGTAAAGAGGTCAGCGGCACCGCCTCATCCCAGGTAACCCATCTCCGGCAGATCGATGAGAACGGTGTCTACACGGGACAGTTCCTGTTGCTCTCCACGCCCATTCCCACCAGTGCAAGGGCCGCCCTGTTCGCGAGCTGGAACAAGCTGGTCCTCCACAATGGAACCGCCTTCTACTCCGTGAACCTCCAGACGGGGCAGGTCACTTCGCTCGCAACCCAGACCATGCCCGCCGCGACTTCGTGCGAGACCTGGGCAACCTGGGGAGTGGCTGAGTACGTCAACAACGAGCACTTCATTCTCTACGTGAGTGGGAACGTCATCCGACGCATGCGTCTGTCGGATGGTCAGATCACGGATGCATTCACCTTCACCAACCTCTCCGACATGTGCTCGTTCACCGTGTCGCCGGCAACCGGCCGGTGGTACTGGCATTACGAGTACAGTGGCCAGTGGGGTGGCACTGCTAGCTCCGGCGAGAGCATCGGCTCCTGCCCGGCCACCATCGTCAACCCGTAGAGACAAGCGGGCGCTGACTGTTCGTTGAGAGGCGCTCCATCCCTCGGGACGGGGCGCTTTTCCCATTTCTTTCTGGCGAGAGTCCAGGAGGGAGCGGCCCGGCGGCAGCGCCGCGCTCGTCACGTCTTGCTTGCGAGCCCTCTGTCCCGTGCGCAAGTACACCGCGGGTGGAGGGGTGGAGCGTGACGATGGCTGCGAGTCGTGGTTGGGGGAAGTGGTTCCGGGTGGGCCTGCTCGTGAGCGTGGGGCTGTACACGGGATGTGGAGGTGTACCTGGGCAATGGTCGGGGTGACTTCTCCGAGGCCTCCTCGGTGGAGCTCGAGCGGGAGGTGAACGACGTCGCCGTGGTGGACCTTGGCACGGATGGCTTCCCCGATGTGGTGGCCCGGCACGGCGTGGCGGCGGCGGTGTCGCTGCTGAAGGGCGGGGGAGATGGGACGCTCGCGATGCACGGCCAGCTGGCGGTGGGCCGGGCTCCGAGCAGCGCGGCCACCGCGGATCTGGATGGGGACGGTACGCGGGAGTTGCTGGTGGTCGAGGAGGATGACAACGCCGTATCCGTGTATGCCCTCCCGGACGCCCCCGTCCTCGAGCCGCCCATCTCCCGTTGGTGCCCGCTGAGGCCCTTCCCGGACGGGTCCGCGCGCCTTCCGCCCGTGTCACCGCTGGCGGAGGTGGAGACGGGCGGCGCGCTCCTGGCGCCGGCCGTGGGGGACTTCGATGGGGACGGGCGGAGGGATGTCGCACTCGCGTTGCCAACGCGGGGTGTGCGGCTGGTGTTGAACCCGGGAGGCGGAACCTTCACGACCCGGGACGTGCTCCAGGGACCATGAGGTGTTCAGCCTCGCCGCGGGAGACTTCAACGGCGATGGCCGGAGCGATCTCGCGGTCAGCATGCAGAAGGACGGGTACGACGATTATCTCGCGGGCGTGCTGTGGAATGACGCGACGTACGCCTTCACGGATGGCCTCTTCTTCGGTCCCTCGTTCCATCCCAGCGAGTTGCTGGCCGCGGACTTCAACCGCGACGGGCACGTGGATCTGGCGGCCTCCTTCCAGGGGGTCTGCACGGGGAGCGCGGTGCGTTTCACCAACCAGGGTAATGGCACGTTCCGCGCGAGCAGCCTGACGGATCACAACTTCGAGCCGGATGACCGGTGTCCGAGGGTGGGCGCTCCGCTCGCCGGGGACTTCAATGGGGACGGCACGCTGGATCTCATCCACGACACGCTCGGGCTCAACCTCAACCCCACCGCGGCGGATGGGCGCACACTGCCCGGGTACGGGTTCGGGAACGCGGGGCCGAACCTCGGGATTTCAGACGTGGATGGCGATGGCCGGGTGGAACTGGTGCAAGGGGATTGGCGCAGTAGTGGCGTGTGGCTGCACCTGGGTGACGGGCATGGGTCGTTGAAGTTTCCCGTCCAATGCACGTCGCCCGTCGGTGACAGGGCGCTCGCCCTGGAGGATCTGGATGGGGATGGCGTCGTGGATGCCGCGGGCACGTCCACCGATAGGTCCGAGCTGTGGTTGTCGCTCGGCGAGGGCCAGGGCCGGTGGGGGACGCCGCGGCGTTACGCGCCAGGCGGCGTGGTGGAGTGGGTGAAGCCCGTTGACCTGCTCGGAGACGAGCGCCCCGAGCTCCTCGTCCTGCTGCGCTCGGGCCTGCTGTGGGTGTTCCCCACGCCGGAGTCCTAACGGGGGCTCCGCCAGTAGACGATGAACTTCCCGTGCGGGTACTCGCCCTTGTACCCACAGGGCCATCCTCCGGAGCGGTACAGCGAGAAGAGCTCCTCGAGGAAGGGGCTCAGCCTCCCGCCCCCGAGGAATCGCGCGGCCGCCACATGCGCCAGAGTGGGCGCGATGTCCTCTGCCAGCTCCTCACGCTCCTGGAGGTCATCCCGGGCAACAAGGCTGTCCCATGCCGCCTGCACGATGCGATCCTCGAGGACGTCCAACTCCTTATGAAGAGCGCTGTATTCAGCCGGTGGCAGGGAGCTGGTGACATCCTGATATTCGCTGAACTGGTGTGCCTTGAGATCGGCCCAGATCGATACGTCCTCGGGAAGCTCCTGGCTCTTCGCATACTGGAGTGCGTCTTCGAGCCTGGAGACGACCATCACCTTCCCGCCGTCCAATTCTCCCGAGAACGAGAGGAGTCCGCCCCTCGACACGAACTCCAGGACCTCTTGGGCCAGTCCCAGGTTTCTTTCGATGTTCATCGGCCCCACCACTTTCGTCAGGGCTCGAGGCGCTCGAAACGCTTGAGGAGCCGGAGCGAGGAGAGGTCGAGCACGGAGAGCAGGCGGGAGCCCCGGATGACGAGCTCGGAGGGGCCCGTGACGAGGTAGAGGGCCTCCCAGGCGAAGTCGGAGCCGACGAAGCACCAGCTGTCCCCATCGGGCAGCAGTCCCACCCGCCACGCGGGCATCACGTAGTGCTTGTAGCCCCAGAGCCGCTCACGGCTCACATCCTCGAAGCGCACGTGGGGATGGAACAGCAGGGGAGGGTGGTGGTCCTCGGGATCCACGACGGCGAGCCTCCCTCCCGGAGGCACGAGCTTGCGGAGCGCGTCGAGCACCCGCTGCTGCAACTCGATGATCTCGTCCGCTACTGTCTCGTCGTAGGGGGAGAAGCCTTCCGGGATGCGGTAGCGCACCAGCTCGCGTTCCTTCTGCTGCAGTGCATCGAGCACCGCCAGAGACGGGGTGATCGTCGGGTCATCGAAGTCGAGATGTTGCCAGGCTCGAGCGTTCATATGTGTCACCGGGACAGGCGGCGGACCCAGTCGAAGTACGTGGCCCTCGGGTCCTCCAGGGGATCTCGGAACAGCGCCCGGAGCTCCGCACGCTCCACCTGGCCGCCGTCGAAGTCCCGGTAGAGCGCGTCTCCCAGCAGGTACCCGAGCGCGTGGCTGACGCCGTGGAAGAGCCGATCCTTGCGCAAGGGCAGCAGCTTCACCGCCTCGTCCGGCACCTCCACCTCCGCCGCCTTGTGCGCCAGCACGAACGCGGCGATCTGCCGCTCCACGCCCCGTGCTCCGGCGAAGCGCAGCGCCCACTCGCCCGTCCCCAGGCAGGTACGCCGTGGGTTCACCAGCTTCGAGCCGAAGAAGCCCAGCGCCTCCTCCAGGCACCGCGCGTAGAATGCATCCGACGCCCGCCGGGGCGCCTCCATCGCGTCTCCCACCGCGCAGTGCCGGACGAAGTGCGCCGCCTCCTCGGCCGCGTGGTTCAGCGACAGCGACGCCAGGTACGCCGTCCTCGACCGGGGGATGTAGCAGCTCTCCCGCGAGAGGATGTGCCTCCGCAGTTGCAGCAACTCGCCCTGCGTGAAGCGGCCCCGCTGCTGGATGCGCCCCAGCGCGTCCTCGTCCGCCGCCGTCACCACCTCCACCTCGTCCAGCCACCGGCCCACCGGTACTCCCGCCAGCCGGCCGATGAGGCTCGCCATCTCCCGGAAGCGCTCCGCCGCGCTCCTGTCTTTCAGCGGCGAGTCTCCCGACTCCGCCTCCAGGTAGTCCAGGAAGCTCTGCTGGCACACCACCGGCGAGGCGTTCAGCAGGCACAGCGCTCCGTCCGGTAGCTCCACCGCTGGCGACATGCCCACCTTGCCCTCACGCGCCAGCCGCCAGTAGACGCCCTCGGCGTTCTGGTACACCACCAGCCCGCGCGCCCCGTGTGCCTCGCCCAGGGCGTGCTCCACCTGCGCTGGCAGGTGGCAGGGCGCCACGTGGTACTGGCCCACCAGCACCATCACCCGCGGCTTGTCCTCCGCCCGCACCGCCCGGGCGATCCGCTCCGCCGCGTACGCGTCCCGCAGCTCCAGCGAGCGCTCGCCCTGCGCGCGCCGATCGATGCCCACCACTTCCAGCCGATGACGCTTCGCGTAGGCCAGCATCGTGCGCAGGCCCGACCAGGAGCCCTGATTCGAGCCCTGGCCCAGCCGGGCGAGCAGGGCCCTCTCCGCCAGCCGGCCCGCGAGGTACGCCTCCACCGCCGCCTGGTGCCGGCCCTCGACGCACTCGAGCGCCAGCACGACGCGGCGGCCCGCCTCCCGCACGCCCTCGACCAGCTCCAGGTACGTCTCCTGGGCCAGCGGCAGGGTGTGGTAGTCGCCCACGTACACCACGTCCGCCGCCTGCACCCGCTGCGACACCGCCGAGGCCGTCAGCACCCGCCGGTACTCGGACGTGCGCCGGCGGTAGCGGGCCTCATAGGCCCGGAAGGCCGCGGACTGCCCCTCGATGACCCGGGCGATCTGGGCCTTCTGGCGGCGGAACAAGGCGAGGTGGAGGGCGAGCGACGCGCGCATGGACGATCACAACTCGCACGCGAGTGCCAGCCCGGCAAAAATTCGGCCCCCCCGACCCCCCTTCCTTGACGGGCCGAACCCCTCGGGAGACGATCCGGGTTGACCGTGAAGTCCGTACTTACGAGATCACGCCTCTTCCTCCTCGCGCTCGTGCTCCTCACGGCGTTGCCCGTGCTCGCCCAGGAGCAGGCGACACTGCTTCACAACGCGCCCGAGCAGGCGGCGCCCGGCGTGGCGCTCGTGATCGACGGCGTGCTCACCGGGACGCAGCGCATCATGCGCATGGTCATCCGCTACCGCGGGCCCGGCGAGCCCTACGCCGAGACTCCCCTGGAGTTGCAGTACGGCGACTTGTACCGGGGGACCATCCCGGCCTCGAGCCTGACCCCGCCCGGTGTCGAGTACTACGTGGAGGGTTTCACTCCCGGCGGGGAGCGCGTGCCCCTCTTCAAGAGCGCCACGCGTCCCGCTCGCGTCGTCGTCGTGGGCCAGGTGCAATCCACGCGCACACCGCTCTCCTCCCGCTCCGTCGAGCCCCGTTCCGTCGAGCCCGAGCCCGCTTCCAGGACCGAGCCACCCTCCCGCGGCGAGCGCAGGTCCGAGCCGGGCCGCAGGAGCGAGCCCACCGCGAAGGCGGAGCCGGTACACAAGGAACCGGCGCCGAAGTCCGAGCCCGCTCCGAAGGCCGAGCGCAGGCCCGAGCCCCCTCGGAAGTCCGCCGACTCCGATGACGCCATGGCGGCCCTGACCGCCGAGCTGCCTCCGGACTCCGGGAGTACCGCTTCGCGCCCGGCCGCCGTGAGGCCCTCGCGTACCGCCGAGTCCGAGGCGCCCGAGTCGAAGCGCTCGGAGCTGGAGGAGGATCTCGCGCTCTACACCGCCGAGGACACCCTGGCGCTGGCCACCCGTCACGAGGAGAAGGTGAAGAAGGTGCCCGCCATCGCCGCCTCCTTCGGGCGCGAGCAGATCCGCGCCCTGGGGGCGCGCACGGTGGCGGACGTGTTGGACGTGATGCCCGGCCTCACCCTCAGCCGAGACGTGCAGGGCTTCCACCGCGTCGCCATCCGCGGCCTGCGCAACGACGCCGAGGTGCTCTTCCTCCTCAATGGCCAGCGCCTCAACAACTTCTTCGACGGCAAGGCGCTGATGAACCTGCCGGTGGAGAACCTGGAGCGCATCGAGGTCATCCGCGGGCCCGGCTCGGCGCTCTACGGTGCCGGCGCCTTCCTGGGCGTGGTGAACATCGTCACCCAGCGCGCCGAGGGCCTGCGCGCGGCCGTCTCCGGCGGTGGGTTTCCCAAACTCGGCGATCCGCTCGCCACCACCTTCGATGGTCATGTCTCCGGGGCCCACGCCTTCGGCCGCTTCAAGCTCTTCGGCGACGCGGACGTCTGGCACCAGGTAGGGGACACGGAGGCCATCGAGACGGACGCGCTCAGCGCGGACACGCTCGCCCAGAAGCTGCGCGAGCCGTTGGATCCTTCCGGTACCACCCAGGACGATCGCTTCCTGCTCAACCTGGGCCTGGGGTTCGGCTACGAGCCGTCGTCCGCGAGCAACCTCCAGGTGTCCGCGCGGCTGCTCTCCGAGAACCGTTCCGCCCTGGTGGGCCTCTTCGACACCGTGGGGCCGGGCTCGCGCCTGGGGTGGCAGGTGTTCCTCGGCGACGTCACCTACGAGCACCAGCTGAACGACCGGGTGCGCCTGCGTGCGCGTCTCCATGGGGAGCAGCAGAGCACGGACCGGCTCTTCCAGATCGGCCCGGACGGCTTCCGCACCGGCCCGGATGACAACCAGCTCTTCCCGGACGGCATGCTCGAGCAGACGCGCGTCACCGTGCAGTCGCTGGGCACCAGCGTGGACTCGGACGTGTCGCTCTTCGAGGGCAACCGTTTGTCCCTGGGCGCCGTGGCCGAGCTGCAGATGCTGGGCGCCTACAGCTACGAGACCAACTACACGCTCGACAGCCGGCTCCGGCCCTCGCTGACCACGCCCGAGAAGGTGGTGGACATCCTGAAGCTGGCGGATGGCGCGGCGTCGCGGCGCCTGACGTTCAGCGCCTTCGCGCAGGACCAGTGGACGGTGGTGGAGCCGCTCACGCTCACCTTCGGGGTGCGCGCGGACGTCACCCAGTTGCCCTCGGTGGACAACACCAACGCCATCACCGGCACGCAACTGGTGCCGAGCATCAACCCGCGCGTGGGGCTCGTCTTCTCGCCCACGGACTCGCTCGTCCTCAAGCTGCTCTACGGCCGCGCCTTCCGCCCGCCCACGCTCCAGGAGCTGCTGGAGACCATCCCCAACACCTACTACAACCAGGGCCGCTTCGAGGGGAACCCGACCCTGCTGCCCGCCGTGGTGAACACGCTGGAGGCCGGCGCGGACCTCATCCAGGTCTCCGGCGAGTCGCGCGTGCGCATCCGCGCCAACGCCTTCCTGGAGAGCTTCTCCAACCCCATCGCGGCGGTGGACACCTCGGGCAACATCGTCCCGGTGCGCAACCGCGAGCTGGGCGTGCTCGTCTACGGCGTGGAGGGCGAGGCCCGTCTGGAGGCCTCCCGGCGCGCCACCACGTGGATCAACGCGAGCCTCTTCCGGGCCGAGGACCAGGCGTTGCCCGCCAACCACCGCTTCCTCACCGACACGCCCCAGGCGCGCTTCAACGCCGGGGTGTCCATGCCCATCGGGGACTTCATCAACTTCGACGTGGTGGTGCGCGCGGGCGCCGAGCGGCGCAACAACACGCGCTCCGTGCTGGAGCTCATCCGCCGCTACAAGATTCCCGCCTACGGCCTCATCACCGCGCAGGTGCGCACCGAGCCCATCGGCGACCACTTCGAGCTGGCCGTGGTGGTGCAGAACGTCTTCGACTCGGACCTGCGCGACGACGTCCCCCGGCCGGACCGCATGCCTGGCCTGATTCCGCGCGAGGGCGTCTCCGCCTTCCTCACCCTGAGGGCCCGCAACTGATGTCCCGCTCGCTCACCGCCGCCTTGTTGGCCGTGGCCCTGGCTCCGGGGCCCGGCTGCCTGCAGTACAACGACCAGTGCCAGCCGCTGGTGGCCGATCCGGAATCCACCGTCGGCTACCTGGGTGAGGACGTCTACCTCGACAGGCCCTACGCCCGTCACGACAACAACGCGCTCGGGCAGCTCGCCGCGGATGCCTTCCGGCACGCCGAGGACGCCTCCAAGGCGCCCGCGGAGCTGGGCATCATCAACGGGGGCTCGCTGCGCGCCGAGGGCCTGTGCGTCACCCGCACCGTCATCCCCAAGGGCCCGCTCAAGAAGGGCCTGCTGCACGAAGTGCTCCTCTTCGAGAACTCCGTGGTGACGGTGGACCTCACCGAGCAGCAACTGGTGGGCATGTTCGAGCACGCGGCGTCGGGGCTGTACCGGGAGGAGCAGACCATCCTCTTTCCCTCCGGTGCCTTCCTGCACGTGTCCGAGGGCACCACGGTGCGCGTGGACTGTTCCCGCCCCGTGGGCTCGCGCGTGGTGGAGCTGCAGGTGAACGCGCGCACGGTGCCGCTGCCGGCTCGCGCGGATCCGTCCATCAAGTACCGCGTGGCGATGCCCAACTTCCTGCTCGGAGGCGGGGACGGCTACGACGCCATCTTCCAGGACGCGGCCACGGATCTCTCGCGCAATCCCGTCACGGCGAGCACGGCGGAGGGCAAGGCCACGGATGCCAACCTCACCGAGGCCCATATGCGGTCGAACCATTCGACCGAGAACCGGGCGCTCCGGGAGGCTGGCCGTATCCTCTTCGAGAACTGCGCCCGGCCCGCCAGGCCCTGAGAGGGCCGGGGGCGCGGGGCTGGCGACTTCAGGACTGCGGGTTGTCCGAACCGTCCGGCTGGTTCGGCGTGGGGCCGAAGACGTCGTTGGGCGACGGCATCTTGCGCAGCTCGGCGCGGGCCACCTTCCACGCCTGCTGGACGATCCACGAGAGCGAGCGATCCTGCCGCGTCGCCTCACGCTGGATTTCGTCCAGCATGTCCTCGGGGAAGTAGAGACTCTGCTTACGATGATCGGTGGCTGCCATGAAGCTCAGGACCTCCCTTCTTCACGAGGGTCCTGCCGCTCGTCACCCGTCACGTCGTTCACCGCGGGGAACGACTTGATACGGTCTCGAGCGATCTTCCAGGCCTGCTGCACCACCCACGAGAGCGAGCGATCCTGGCGGTTGGCTTCCTCTTGGATCTCCTTGAGCATCTCCTCGGGGAAGTAGAGGGACTGCTTACGCTTGTCGGTGCCTGCCATCCTGGCTCTCCGCAACGGATACGAGGTGACGACCTGAACACACCGGTGCCGTTATCCGACAGACGCCCTGACGGGTCAACGGTTTCGAAGTGCTCCCGTACCGTATGCAGTCGTACAAGCTCCGTCAGGGGAAAAATACCCGCAAAAGGGAACGCCCCGGATCCTTCCAGTGATGGAAGAACCCGGGGCGCTCCGGAAAGAAGGACCGCCAGGACTGATCCCGGCGGCCCCGTGGGCCCAGAGGGGGAGGGGGGGGACCCCTAGGCCCAACTCCGTCGAAAATTCACGTTCAAAACATCTTGCGTCGCGTCACCTATTCCCCTCTCCATCTTTTCCCCGACCCACCCGACCCTCGCGACCTTCGTGACGATCATAAGAATCGCCTTCAGCCCCTTCAACCGGCTGCATCCGGTGTAACCGGACTCGCTCGATTCTGATTCCTTGGCCTGTTCAATGCCCTCCACTGGTGACGCCAGCGTCCTGTTTTCGACGGCCCTGAGGGAGTCCTACCGGCAGCTCGGGCTGGAGGGAGGCTCCGTGCTGCTGGCCGTGTCCGGAGGCGCGGACTCCACGGCGCTCCTCGTGGGCACGGCCGGAGTGCGTGAGGCGCTCTCACTGCGGGTGGAAGTGGCCACGCTCGACCACGGGCTGCGGCCGGAAGCCCAGGCGGAGGTGCGGGCGGTCGTCCAGCTGGCCGCCCGATGGGGGCTGCCCTGTCATGTCATTCCATTGCAGTTGTCTCCGGGTTCCGGGGTGGAAGCCCGGGCCCGCGAGGCGCGGTACGCGGCCCTGGAGGCGCTGCGGCGGGAGCGGAGTCTCCAGGTGGTGGCCACGGCGCACACGGCCTCGGACCAGGCGGAGACGCTCCTCATGCGGCTCGTCCGGGGCACGGCCCTGAGGGGCGCGGCGGGCATCCATCGGGCGCGGCCCTTCCTCGTCCGGCCCCTGCTCGAGCGCACGCGCGAGGAGGTGGAGGCCTTCCTGGCCGAGGAGGGGGTCTCCTTCGTGACGGACCCGATGAACCGGGATCCGGCCTTCTTCAGGACGCGCATCCGCCATGAGGTGCTGCCGGTGCTCGCTCGTGCCGCGGGCTTCCCGGTGGCGCCCCGGCTGGCGGCCTTCGCCCGGCTGGCCGCCGAGGACGAAGCCCTGCTGAGCGGGCTGGCGGACGGGGCCTGGAGCCGGCTCTCGCTTCCGGATGGGAGCCTGGACGCGGTGGGGGTGCGCGCCCTGGAGCCGCCCCTGCGCCGCCGGGTGCTGGCTCGCCTGCTGGCCGGGTCCGGCGCGGAGGTGGACGAGGCCTCGCTGGCCCGGGTGCTGAGGGCCGTGGAGACGGGCCGGCCCGTGTCTCTCGGGGGCGGGCGGGCGCGCGGGGCCCTTCAGTTGAGGACCGCGGGCGGGCGCGTGCGGTGCGTGCGCCGCGAGGCCGTGGCTCCTGTCGAGCCGTCCCCTGTCCTGGTGCTGGCGGGGGAGGGGGCCTCGGGGCTGCAGCCGGGCACGGGCTGGACCTTCACCGTGGCGACGATGCCTCCTCCACCGGGCACGCTCGGCCTGCCTCTTTCCGAGGAGACGCGGTGGCCCCTCACGGTGCGCACGCGCGGGCCGGGAGACCGGGTGAGGGGACCCGCGGGCTCGCGCAAGCTGCAGGACGTGCTGGTGGACCGGCGCGTTCCCGCCGAGCGCCGCGACCTGCTGCCGGTGGTGACGGACGCCGAGCAGACGGTGCTCTGGGTGCCGGACGTTTGGAATTCCACGTCCGCGGCCGCTGTACGCCTCTTTCTGTGGGCCTCACCCCCGGTTCCGAGCGTGGCCGGTCCCCCTCCGTTATAGAGTGGACCACTGCGCGGAGGTTGAGGGGTGGAACCCCCAAAATAGTTGAGGCGTTTTTGCTGTTGCTGATACCGTCCGATAAACGGGCAACACGCCCGGTGTCGTGACAAACGGTCGAAACTGCTGGGCATTTTTCGGCCGTGCCCTCATACCGCCGAGCTCCGAAAGGGCAGCTGACACGTGCGTTCGACTTATAAGACCATCGGCCTTTGGGTCATCCTGATCGTCCTCTTCGTCGCCTTCTACAACTTCTTCTCCACGGGCGGCGACCAGGTACAGGAGCCGACCTTCACCCAGTTCCTGGCCAACGTGGAGGCCAACAAGGTTCGCGCCGTCTCGGTGAAGGGGAACACCTACCAGGGTGTGTACGCCGGCACGGATGAGAAGTTCCGCACCACCGGCCCCGAGCCGGATGCCGCCGTGCTCGAGCAGCTGCGCAAGAACGGCGTGGACGTGAAGTACGAGCGCGAGGAGCAGAACAGCCTCTGGCTCACCATCCTGGGCCAGTGGATGCCCGTCGTCTTCCTCTTCCTGTTCTTCATCTTCTTCATGCGCCAGCTGCAGGGTGGCAGCGGCAAGGCGATGACCTTCGGCAAGTCCAAGGCGCGGCTCCTCAACGAGAGCCACAACAAGATCACGTTCGCGGACGTGGCCGGCGCCGACGAGTGCAAGGAGGAGCTGGAGGAGATCGTCGCGTTCCTCAAGGATCCCAAGAAGTTCACCAAGCTCGGCGGCCGCATCCCCAAGGGCGTGCTGATGATGGGCCCTCCGGGTACCGGCAAGACGCTGCTGGCCCGTGCGGTGGCCGGTGAGGCCGGCGTTCCGTTCTTCTCCATCTCCGGCTCGGACTTCGTGGAGATGTTCGTGGGCGTGGGCGCCAGCCGCGTGCGCGACCTGTTCGAGCAGGGCAAGAAGAACGCCCCCTGCATCATCTTCATCGACGAGATCGACGCCGTGGGCCGTCACCGTGGCGCGGGCCTCGGCGGTGGTCACGACGAGCGCGAGCAGACGCTCAACCAGCTCCTGGTGGAGATGGACGGCTTCGAGTCCAACGAGGGCGTCATCCTCATCGCCGCCACCAACCGTCCGGACGTGTTGGATCCCGCGCTCCAGCGCCCGGGCCGCTTCGACCGGCGCATCGTCGTGCCCCGTCCGGACCTGAAGGGCCGCCTGGGCGTGCTCAAGGTGCACACGCGCCGCGTGCCGCTGGCTCCCGAGGTGGAGCTCGAGGTCATCGCCCGCGGTACGCCGGGCATGACGGGCGCGGACCTGGAGAACCTGGTCAACGAGTCGGCGCTGATGGCCGCCCGCCAGAACAAGGAGCGCGTGGACCTCAGCGACTTCGAGCAGGCCAAGGACAAGGTCTTCATGGGCCCCGAGCGCAAGTCCATGATCATGACCGAGAAGGAGAAGCGCAACACGGCCGTCCACGAGGCCGGCCACGCGCTGATCGCCAAGCTGCTGCCCGGCTGCGATCCCCTCCACAAGGTCACCATCATCCCGCGCGGCCAGGCCCTGGGTCTCACCTGGAGCCTGCCCCTCGAGGACAAGGTCAACGGGTACAAGAAGCAGATCCTCGATCAGATCACCATGGCCATGGGCGGCCGCATCGCCGAGGAGCTGATCTTCAACGAGATGAGCTCCGGTGCCTCCAACGACATCGAGCGGGCGACCGAGACGGCGCGCGCCATGGTGTGCCGCTGGGGCATGAGCGAGAAGATGGGCCCCCTGTCCTTCGGCAAGAGCGACGGTGAGGTGTTCCTGGGCCGCGACTTCAACTCGGCCAAGGACTACTCCGAGGACACGGCGCGGCAGATCGACGCCGAGGTGCGCAGCATCGTCATGGGCTGCTACGAGAACGGCAAGCGGCTGCTCACCGAGCACCTCGCGGGCCTCAATCGCGTGGCCGATGCGCTGGTGGAGTACGAGACGCTGGATGCCGAGGACGTGAACATCCTCCTGCAGGGCGGGCAGCTGACCCGCGAGCGTCCGCCTCCCCGCGTCGTGGCGCCGCCCACGAAGTCCACCGAGAAGAAGGACAAGCGGAAGATCCTCGACGCGCTCGAGGGGCTCCCCAACATGGAGCCGAACAAGGCGTAGCCTGAGCTCCGCTTCCGTGTAGAACCCGGGCCCTCTCCACTCTCGTGGGGAGGGCCCTTCTGCTGTCCGGGCTCTTTCGAGCCTCCTGAATCGACCCGCCATGATTCGTGCCCGCCCCGTCCGCGTCGACCGCCCCGCCGACCTCGAGCCCGCCTTCCTGCGCATGGGGCTGCCCACGTCCGCCCGCGAGTACCTGCTGGAGAAGCTGCCCGCGCTGCACGTGCTGCTCACCGGCCTGGAGCGCGAGCAGGGCCGCTTCCTCGCCGGCCTCTTCTCCGCCTCCGAGGCTCCCGGGCGCGAGGAGTACCCCGGTTGGGTGGCGGGGGATCTGCGCGTACGGCCCGGCACGGGGCTGCTCTCCGGACGCAAGGAGCAGTTCGAGCGCGTGGTGGCCGCGGCGAAGGAGCGCCCGGAGCTGGCGGAACTGGCCGCGGCGCTGACGCGTGTGCTGGAGGCCTCGGCTCCTCCGGCCCCGCTGGTGCTGGGCTCGCGGACCTTCACCTTCGGAGCGCGCACCTACGTCATGGGCGTGGTGAACGTGACGCCGGACAGCTTCTCGGATGGTGGGCGGTACTTCGGTACCGAAGCCGCCGTGGCCCACGGGCTGCGGCTGGCCGAGGCGGGGGCGGATGTGCTGGATGTGGGCGGGGAGTCCACCCGGCCCGGCTCGCCGCCCGTGTCCGTCGAGGAGGAGGTGGCCCGTATCGTCCCCGTGCTCGAGGTGCTGCGGGCCCGCACGGACGTGCCCCTGTCCGTGGACACCACCAAGGCGGCCGTGGCCCGCGAGGCGCTGAAGGCCGGCGCGGTGCTCGTCAACGACATCAGCGGTTTCCATTTCGACCCCGAGCTGCCCCGCGTGACGGCCGAGGCGGGCGCGGCCTGTTGCCTCATGCACATCCAGGGCACGCCCCAGACGATGCAGAAGGACCCGCACTACGAGGACGTGGTGGACGAGGTGCTGGCCTACCTGGAGGAGGGCGTGGAGCGGGCCGTGGCGGCCGGCGTGCCGCGCGAACGTGTGCTGGTGGACCCGGGCATCGGCTTCGGCAAGACACTCGGGCACAACCTCTACCTGCTGCGGCGGCTGGACGAGCTGCGCGTGCTGGGACTGCCGCTGCTGCTGGGCACCAGCCGCAAGTCCTTCCTCGGGAAGCTCACGGGGGGCAAGCCGGCGGACGAGCGCCTGGCCGCGACGCTGGGCTCGGTGGCGGCCATGGCGGCGGCGGGGAACGCGGACTTCGTGCGCGTGCACGACGTGGCCGAGGTGAAGGACGCCCTCGCCGTGGCGGATGCCCTGCGGACGGCCCTCGACGGTGGCACCCTCTACCAGCCGGGAAAGGTGGGCGGGTGAAGGAGATTCTCCCTCAGGGAGGATGTATGAACCGGCCCGACCCACCACGGGGTGGGGCGGCCTGATTGCCAGCAAGCTTGTCCAGGGGGCTTCTACTCCCTAGCTTCGGGCGCTGTGGAGGGCGGGGTATAAGCCCTCGGCGTTGGCGGTCCGGCCTCATGGACGGCACAGGGAAAGGTGGAGCGGCACACTATGGCCTACAGGATGAACATGCCCCCCAAGGAAGAGCGGGCCTCGCAGCGGCTTTTCGGCACGGACGGTGTCCGCGGCGTCGCCAACGTCTACCCGATGACGGCGGAAGTCGCGATGCAGCTGGGTCGTGCGCTCGCGCACCTCATCCGCAACGGGCCCCACCGGCACCGCGTCATCATCGGCAAGGACACCCGGTTGTCCGGCTACATGCTGGAGCAGGCCCTCGCGGCCGGCCTCACGTCCATGGGCGTGGACGTGGACCTGGTGGGTCCGCTGCCCACCCCGGGCATCGCCAACCTCACCACCTCGATGCGCGCGGACGCGGGCGCCGTCATCTCCGCCTCCCACAACCCGTACCAGGACAACGGCATCAAGTTCTTCTGGCGCGATGGCTTCAAGCTGCCGGACGAGACGGAGGCGAAGATTGAAGAGCTGGTGGCCAGCGGTGCCATCGACTCCATCCGCCCCACCGCGACCAAGATTGGCCGGGCCTTCCGCCTGGAGGACGCGCGCGGCCGCTACATCGTCTTCCTCAAGACGTGCTTCCCCCGCGAGCTGACCCTGGAGGGGATGACCATCGTCGTCGACTGCGCCAACGGCGCCGCCTACAAGACGGCCCCCGCGGTGCTCGAGGAGCTGGGCGCCAAGGTGATTGCCCTGGGCGTGCAGCCGGACGGCAAGAACATCAACCACAAGTGCGGCGCCCTCCACCCGGAGAACCTGTCGCGCGCCGTGGTGAAGCACGGGGCCCACCTGGGCATCGCCCTGGACGGCGACGCGGACCGCCTCATCGTCGTGGACGAGAAGGGCAACGTGGTGGATGGCGACGCCATCATGGCCATCTGCACCGGCGAGCTCGTCACCCGCAAGGAGCTCAAGAAGAAGACGCTCGTCTCCACGGTGATGAGCAACATCGGCCTGGAGCGGGCGGTGTCGCGCTGGGGCGTGAAGGTGGTCCGCACCAAGGTGGGGGACCGCTACGTCGTCGAGGAGATGCGCAAGAACGGCTACAACATCGGTGGCGAGCAGAGCGGCCACCTCATCTTCTCGGACCACACCACCACGGGCGATGGCACCCTGGCCGCGCTCCAGCTCCTGGCCGTCATGTGCCGCCAGCAGAAGCCGGTGAGCGAGCTGGCCTCCATCTTCGAGCCCGTGCCGCAGACGCTCGTCAACGTGGTGGTCAAGCAGAAGCGCGAGCTGGGCGAGTTGCCCACCGTGATGAAGGCCATCCAGGACGTGGAGAAGAAGCTGGGCAAGGACGGCCGGGTGCTGGTGCGCTTCTCCGGCACCGAGCCCAAGGCCCGCGTCCTCATCGAGGGCATCGACGCCACGCGCAACGAGCAGTATGCCCGGGAGATCGCCGAGGCGCTCTCCAAGGCGCTGAACGGTTGACTTCCGGTCTCGGGCCGCCAATAGAAGGGCGCGCACGGGCCGGAACGGACCAGGTTCCGGCCTGAAGCGCGAGGAGCGGCCGAGATGGGACAGCGATTGGGTGTGAATGTGGACCACGTGGCCACGCTGCGTCAGGCGCGGCGGACCACGTATCCGGATCCGGTGACGGCGGCGGCCATGGCCGAGCTGGCCGGAGCCGGGCAGATCACCATCCACCTGCGCGAGGACCGGCGCCACATCCAGGAGCGCGACTTGCGCATCCTCCGGGAGACGGTCCAGACGCTGCTCAACCTGGAGATGGCCGCCACCCAGGAGATGGTGAAGATCGCCTACGAGCACAAGCCGGACGTGGTGACCCTGGTGCCCGAGCGGCGCGAGGAGCTCACCACCGAGGGCGGGCTCGACGTGGCCGGCCAGCGCGACCCCATCGCCAAAATCATCAAGAACCTCAAGGACGGGGAGATCACCGTCTCGCTGTTCATCGACCCGGACCTGGACCAGGTGCGCGCGTCGCACAAGGTGAACGCGGACCGGATCGAGCTGCACACCGGGCGCTACTGCGAGGCGCGCAACGAGCGCGAGCGGGCGCGGGAGTTGAGCCGGATCGTCGACGCGGCCAAGGCGGCGGCGCGGCTGGGCATGAGCGTGGCCGCGGGCCACGGGCTCAACTACGACAACGTGCTGCCCATCGCGCGCATCCAGGAGATCGACGAGCTGAACATCGGTCATTCCCTCGTCGCCCGGGCGGTGCTGGTGGGCTTCGAGCGGGCGGTGCGGGAGATGGTCGAGCTGATGCGCAACCCGGGATAGGGCGCCATGGCAATCCTCGGCCTGGGGATGGACATCTGCTCGGTGGAGCGCATCCAGCGGATTCTGGATGGGCCGCGCGCCGAGCGTTTCCTCGAGCGCGTGTACACGAAGGCCGAGCGGGCCCTGTGCGGTGCGCGGGCGGATGCCGCGAGCGCCTACGCGGCCCGCTTCGCGGCCAAGGAGGCCCTGGTGAAGGCGCTCGGTGCCCCGCCGGGCCTCACCTGGCAGGACATGGAAGTGGTGCGCGAGGGCGGCCCGCCCCGGTTCCGCCTTTCGGGGGTGGCGCTCGCGGAGATGGAGAAGCGGCGCGCGGAGGCCCTCCTCGCGCTCACCCATGACGCCGGAGTCGCCGCCGCGACGGTGATTCTGCAAGACAGGAGCTGAGCCATGCGCCGTGTCCTCACCGCCGCCCGGATGCGCGCGGCCGACCAGTCCGCTGAAGCCCGTTTCAGCATGCCCTCGCCGCTGCTGATGGAGAACGCCGGCCGGTGGCTGGCGGACGCGGCGCGCGAGCTGGGTACCACCGCCTCGCGGTACGTGGTGGTGTGCGGGCCCGGCAACAACGGCGGGGATGGGCTGGTGGCGGCGCGCTTCCTCCACATCTCCGGCCTGCGCGTGACGGTGGTGCTGGTGGGAGACCGGGCGAAGCTGACGCCCGAGTCCCAGCGCAACCTGCACGCGTTGGAGCCGTACGGGCTCCATCAGCCCCAGCCGCTCGGCAAGGTGGAGGCGAGGGCGGGGGACGTGGTGGTGGATGCGCTCTTCGGCACGGGGCTCACCCGGGCCCCGGCCGGGGAGTTCGCCGAGGCCATCCAGCACATGCTCCGCTGGCGCGCGGCCGGAGCGAAGGTGGTGGCCGCGGACATCCCCTCGGGGCTGCACACGGACACCGGAGAGCCCTTCACCCCCTGCGTGGAGGCGGACGTCACCGTCACCTTCGGCTTCTACAAGCAGGGACAGGTGCTGGAGCCCGGCGCCACCCTGTGCGGTGACCTGCGGTGCGTGGACATCGGCATTCCTCCCGAGGCCGCCACTCCCCAGGAGGGCCGGGAACTGTTCCTCGTCGAGGAGGCGGATGCGCGAGGGGCCATCGCTCCGCGCCGCTCGGACACGCACAAGGGAAGTTACGGGCACGTGCTGGTGGTGGCCGGCAGCCACGGAAAGTCCGGCGCGGCGGCCATGTCCGCCCTGGGTGCGCTGCGCGGTGGCGCGGGGCTCGTCACCGTAGCCACCCGCTCCGAGGTGGTGGAGCCGGTGCTCGGACACGCGCCCGAGGTCATGGGCTGGCCCCTGGAGAACCGTGGGCCGCTCGGCATGGCGGACCTGGAGCCCCTGCTGGAGGCGGCGGAGAAGAAGGACGTGCTCGTCATCGGCCCGGGCATCCCCCGCGGCGACGAGACGGTGAAGCTGCTGGGCGAGCTGCTCTCCCGCGTGGATGTGCCCGCCGTGCTGGACGCGGACGCGCTCAACGCCGTCGCCACCGACCTGGAGGTGCTCCGCCGGGCGAAGGGGCCGCTGGTGCTCACCCCGCACCCGGGGGAGATGTCTCGCCTCACCGGTGTGCCCACGAAGGACCTGCAGAAGGCCCGGGTGGAGGTGTCCCGGGACTTCGCGCGCACCCACGAGGTGACACTGGTCCTCAAGGGCGCGCGGACGCTCATCGCGCACCACGATGGCACCGTGTACGTCAACCCCACGGGGAACCCCGGCATGGCCACCGGGGGCATGGGTGACGTGCTGAGCGGTGTGCTGGGCGCGCTGCTGGCGCAGGGCCTGAAGCTTCCCGAGGCCGCGTGGACGGGCGTGTACGCGCACGGGTTGTCGGCGGACCTGATGGTGGCCCGGCGCGGGCGGATGGGGCTGATCGCCACGGACGTGGCCAAGGGGATGTGCAACGTGTGGACGAGGTGGAACCGATGAGCACGCCCACCCTGAGCCGCACGGTGCTGTCGAGCTCGCCCGAGGAAACGCACCGCCTGGGCCTGAAGCTCGGGCAGGTGCTCCAGCCGGGAGACTTCGTGGGGCTGGTGGGCGACCTGGGCGCGGGCAAGACGCACCTGGTGCGCGGCGTGGCCGAGGGCGCGGGAGTCTCCCGCTCGGAGGTGGCGAGCCCCACCTTCGCCATCGTCTACCCGTACCGGGGCCGGCTGCCGCTGTACCACGCGGACCTCTACCGGCTGGCCGACTACGACGAGCTGTACGCCACGGGCTTCCTGGATCTGGTGGGCGGGGACGGGGCGGTGCTGGTCGAGTGGCTGGACAGGATTCCCCAAGCCGCGCCCCGCGAGTTCCTGCGCATCACCCTCCGGGACGCGGGCGAGGACTCCCGCGAGCTGGTGGCCGAGGCCTGGGGTCCCCGGCCCGCGGAGCTGCTGAAGGCCTGGCTGCCCACGAATCGCTGAGTGGAGAACATCGTAAGGCCCCCTCTCCCCCTGGGAGAGGGCTGGGGTGAGGGTCGTCCCCCCGCTCGCAGTCCCCCCAGGGTCCCTCCGGGTCTATCCTGGGCCCCATGAACCTCTCCCACACCGTGAAGTGGTTCCTGCTCGTCCCTCTCATCAGCGTGGTGCTCGCGGGGTGTGGCGCCTTCGAGCCACCGCCTCCGTCCTATCCCCACGCCACCGTCACCTTCGACGTGACGGTCCCCGCGGACACCCCGTCCAACGTGGTCGTCACCGTGGTGGGCTCGAATCCGTCGCTCGGAGGCGGTGCGGCTCCGGGATTCCATCTGCGCCGTCAGGAGTCGCACTACACGGGCTCGGTGCGCCTCCCGGTGGGCGAGGAGATCTCCTTCGAGCTCTGGGTGGACGAAGCGTGGCGCCCCGAGCTCTCCGCGGAGGGCGCACCGGTGCCTCGCCACTCCTTCCAGGTGGAGGGGGACATGACGGTGACCGCGACCGTGGAGCGCTGGGGCGAGCCCGGTCTGGGGCCTCGGTGAAGTTCCTCTTCCCGCGGCGTCGAGGCCGCTCCTGGACGCGCAGTCTCTGTCGTCCGGGAGATCTCCACCTGGAGCGTGGGTAGACCTGGGAATCGCGACAAAGCCCGCAGACGCGGATTGTCCGTCATCCCTCGGGGGTATAAAAGCCGCGCTGCCCGATCAGGCGGGCCTCGAACGTGGAGGCAAGGTCGATGAAGCTTCTTGGACGCATCGCGGGAGTGTTGTGCTGGGCGGCGCTGGTGGGCTGTGGCGTAGAGGAGCCGGTCACCGAGTACGTGGAGGACACGGGCACGCAGCAGCTCCCGGTCACGTGCCCGCAGCTGGTGCCCCCGGGCCCGGCTTCTGCGAGTTCGGCACGATCGTTCCGGTCTACGACGGCAAGTGCATCGTCTCGTACCGCTGTGAGACGCAGACGGCCGACATCGCCCCTGGCACGTGCCCGGAGCTGGTGCCCCCGGGCCCCGGCTTCTGCGAGTTCGGCACGATCGTGCCGGTCTACGACAGCAACAAGTGCATCGTGTCGTACCGCTGCATCTGATGCACCCGGCGGCACCCGCCCATCGTTGTGATGGGCGGGCCACCGCTCAGTAGACGGCGAGCCCCACCGACCACGAGCTGATGAAGTCGCGGGTGTTCGGGGTGGCGGTGGGCAGCCAGTCCTGGGTCCAGCGGAAGGTGAGCCCCAGGCGCGTGGCGATCTCGAACTCGGCGAGCGCGCCGAAGGCGACATAGGGCCGCGCGCCACTCGTGGTGGGCAGGCCCCCGCCCGCCGAGGCGGACCACGACTGCCCACCGCCGACGAAGGGGCCCAGGTGCAGGCGCCACAGGTTGATGGGGTACCACTGGGCCTCCAGGCCGAGGCGCACGTTGTAGAAGCTGCCGCCGTTGAAGTCTCCGGTCTGCAGGCGGGTGTCGGTGAGCAGACCGAACTGCTTCACGGGGTAGTAGCCGAGTGCGAAGCGGAAACCGAGGCTTCGCGGGTTCTGGCCGCCGGGCAACGCGAGCCGATCGTCGCCGGCGCCGAACTGGTACGAGAAGCCCTTGCGATTGAGCGGCGCGGCCCCGCGCAGCCACATGCCAGCGCCCTCGCGGCCCGACAGCGTGGCCCGCTCGACATCCCTCAAGTGCTCGGGGGTGAGCTCATCGAGCCGGACGGTGCTCTGGCCTCCGTGGCGGTGCCAGAGGTGCACCGGGTGCTGCGGATGCACGGCGACCGAGCCCTCGTAGCGGGCACCCTCGGTGGCGGCGAGCGCGATGCCGACCACGACACCCACGGCGATGACCACCACGATGGCCTCGCCCACGTTGCCGATGTTTCCAGAGCCTCCGCCTCCTCCGGACGAGCTGTTCCCGACCGAGCCGCCGCTGGACACGCCTCCGGAGACGGGCGACGCATCGTGGACGGAGGACCGCGTGTAGACGGGCGGATCGTAATAGGGGGTGCCGAAGTCGATGTAGAAGTCGGGGATCCAATAGCCATGCAGGCCCATCGAATATCCCGGTGGCGGCGGCCCCTCCTGGGGGGGATACCAGGGCCCGGCCGGCTCCGGCTCCGAGTCCGTGGTGAACTGCTGCACGGCATACACGTTCTGGCCGCGCGTCTGCGGAGGCTCGCGCACGAGCCGCTCCAACTCCGTGCGCTGAACCTCGTAGTAGTGGCCGAGGCACCCGCTCGTCAGCACCGCGATGAGGGTGGTGAGTGCCTGCAGCCGCAGATGGACCGGAATCGGGATACGTCTCGTGCTCATGCGCCGCTCCTACCGGGTGCTCCGGATCATGCCGGAGCCAGCATAGGACGGACGAACTCGCGATTCATTCAACTCCGGATAATCAGGGCGTCCGGGAGCACAGGTCCTGCACCTTCCAGCGGTGCAGCACGAGGCCATTGTCCACGCCGACGATGTTCTCCTCGTCGATGACGTGCCAGTGGTCCTCGCCCGAGAGCTGCTCGCTGGCGAGCACGAACTGCTCCAGCTGGGTGCCCGGCTGGGGCGCCCCCACGTGCGCGCGGTGCGGACGCCTGCCCGTCTCGGGCGCCGTGTCCGACAGGAAGAGCGTGCGGTTGCGCCGCGTGGCCACCATCACGTCCCCGTTCGTCACCAGGAAGTTCATCGACGAGCGCGTCTCTCCCGGCTCGTCGGTGATGGCGGACACCAGCCCCATCGTCTCCGCCAGCGCGCAGGCCACCTTCTCCACGCACGAGGGCCCCTCCAGCGACTGCTGCTTCGCCAGCCGCGTGAGGAAGAGATAGAAGCAGCGCTCGGAGTCCGTGGCGCCCTGGATGTGCGCGAGCAGATCCGGGCGGATGAGCGACTCCACCTCCGCCTGGTGCCGCGCGAAGTTCCTCAGCGTGCCGTTGTGCACGAAGCACCAGCGGCCGTGGAGGAAGGGGTGCGCGTTGCGCTTCTCCACCTTGCCCACCGAGGCCAGGCGCAGGTGCGCGACGACCGTCCGGGAGGACACCCGGCTGCTCACCCGCTCGAAGTCAGGGTCGCAGTACGCCGGTCCCAGCCCGTGCGCGACGAGCGGGTGGGTGCCTTCTTCGTAGGAGGCAATCCCCCAGCCATCCTTGTGCTCCCTCGACTGCTGCACGAGGGAGTTCTTCTCCGTCACGAGGGAAGGATGGACAGCCACGGGGACGGTAGAGCGAAAGCCAAAGAGACGGCACATGGTCTTCTTGTTTGATGATAACGGCCGGCCCTGGCGGGAAGTCCCGCCATGCCACTCCTGTCCGCTGGGTGTCACGAACAGAGGGCTCGCTCGTTTTCTATCACCACATGGCCATCTTTAATGACAATCCGCGCGTGATTGATTCCCAGGTGATAGGGCAGGTGGCGGTAGTTTGAACACGAAAAGACGACAAGGTTCGCCGGATCGCCCACGGTAATCCTGCCGTATGTGTTCAAACCAAGTGCCAGGGCCGCTCCTCGGGTGGCGGCCCAGTAGGCCTCGGCGGCGGTCAGCCCGTTCTCCAGGCAGGCGAGCCCCAGGGTGAGGGGAAGGTTCTCGCTCATGGCGGAGCCGGGGTTGAGGTTGGTGCCGAGCGCCACGTTGACGCCCGCGTCGCGCAGCTTGCGCCCGGGGGCGTAGGGCCGCACGCGCAGGAAGAGGGTGGAGGTGGGCACGAGGACGGCGGTGACGCCGGCCTGGGCGAGGGCTCGGATGCCCGCTTCGCTCACGTTCTCCAGGTGGTCCGCGGTGGCGGCGCCCAGCTCGGCCGCCAGCTCGGCGCCTCCGCTCGAGGTGAGCTGATCCACGTGCAGCCGGGGCTTCAGTCCCAGCTTCTGGGCGGCCCCGAGAATCCGCCGGGCTTCCGCGTGGGAGAAGGCGCCCTGCTCGACGAAGACGTCGCAGAAGCGCGCCAGCCCCTGCTCGGCCACGGCGGGGATGATCTCCTTGATGCAGAGATCCATGTAGGCCTCGCGCCACTCCCGGTACTCCTCGGGGACGGCGTGGGCGCACATGAGCGTGGGGATCAGCTCCAGGGGCTGGAGCGTGGAGAGCCGCTGCACCGCCTTGAGCATCTTCAGCTCGTCCTGGAGGGACAGGCCGTAGCCGCTCTTCACCTCGGCGGTGGTGATGCCGTACTCCAGCATGAGCTGGAGGCGGGGCAGGGCGAGCCGGATGAGATCCTCCTCGCTGGCGAAGCGGGTGGCGCGCACGGTGTTGGCGATGCCGCCGCCGGCCTGGGCGATCTGCAGGTAGGTGGCGCCCTGGCAGCGCAGATCGAACTCCGTGGCGCGCTCACCGGCGAAGACGGCATGGGTGTGGGGATCCACGAAGCCGGGGCCCACGAACTGGCCGTGGGCATCCAGCACCCGGGTGGAGGGGCCCACGGCGCCCTTGGGCAGACTGCCCTCGGGGCCCACGTACCAGACCTTCCCCCGGCGCACGCCGACACAGGCGTTGGGCTGGGGGGTGAGGGCGCGCTCGGCGGGCTCCTGGTGGGAGCCCTCCACGGTGAGCACCTCGGAGGTGTTGCGGATCAGCAGCTCCAGGGTTTCCATGCGTCACGTCACTCGGTGATGCCGGGGATGCGGACTCCGCGCTCGTGGGCGACCTGGACGGCCTCCGGGTAGCCGGCGTCGGCGTGGCGCAGCACGCCCATGGCGGGATCCGAGGTGAGCACGCGCTCGATGCGGCGGGCGGCCTCGGGGGTGCCGTCGGCCACGATCACCTGGCCGGCGTGCAGCGAGTAGCCCATGCCCACGCCGCCGCCGTGGTGGAAGGACACCCAGGAGGCGCCGTTCACCGCGTTCACCAGGGCATTGAGGATGGGCCAGTCGGCCACGGCATCCGTGCCGTCCTTCATGGACTCCGTCTCGCGGTTGGGCGAGGCCACCGAGCCGCAGTCCAGGTGATCGCGCCCGATGACGATGGGGGCCTTCACCTCGCCCTTGCGGACCATCTCGTTGAAGCGCAGGCCGGCCTTGGCCCGCTCGCCGTAGCCCAGCCAGCAGATGCGCGCGGGCAGGCCCTGGAAGGCGATGCGCTCACGCGCGAGGGTGAGCCAGCGGCGCAGCGACGCCTTCTCGGGGAAGAGCTCCAGCACGGCCTCGTCGGTGCGGCGGATGTCCTCGGGGTCTCCCGAGAGCGCCACCCAGCGGAAGGGCCCCAGGCCCTCGCAGAACATGGGGCGGATGTAGGCGGGGACGAAGCCGGGGAAGTCGAAGGCGTTCTCCAGGCCGGCGAGCTGGGCCTGGGCGCGGATGTTGTTGCCGTAGTCGAAGACGTGGCTGCCGGCCTTCGCGAAGTCCAGCATGGCCTCCACCTGCATGGACATGGACTGGCGGGCCTTCTCGACGTAGGCCTTCGGGTCGCGCTTGCGCAGCTCGGCGGCGGACTCGAGGGTCATGTCCGCGGGGATGTAGCCGTTGAGCGGATCATGCGCGCTCGTCTGATCGGTGACGAGATCCGGCTTGATGCCGCGGCGGTACAGCTCGCGGAACACCTGGGCCGCGTTGCCGATGATGCCGATGGAGCGGCCCACGCGCTTCTTCTGGGCCTCCTTGGCGAGGGAGATGGCCTCGTCGAGGTCCTTGGCGATGACGTCGAGGTAGCGGGTCTCCACGCGGCGCTGGGCGCGGGTGGGGTCGATCTCCACGCCGAGGAAGACGGCGTTGTTCATGGTGGCGGCGAGGGGCTGGGCGCCGCCCATGCCGCCGAGGCCGCCGGAGAGGACGAGCCGGCCGGAGAGGTCATCGGAGCCGAAGTGGACGCGGCCGGCCTGGGCGAAGGTCTCGTAGGTGCCCTGGAGGATGCCCTGGGTGCCGATGTAGATCCACGAGCCGGCGGTCATCTGGCCGTACATCATGAGGCCCTTCTTCTCGAGCTCGAAGAAGTGGTCCCAGTTGGCCCAGCGGCCCACGAGGTTGGAGTTGGCGATGAGGACGCGGGGGGCGTCCGGGTGGGTGCGGAGGATGCCCACGGGCTTGCCGGACTGGACGAGGAGGGTCTCCTCGTCGGTGAGGCGGCGCAGGCCATCGACGATGCGGTCGAACGAGGCCCAGTCGCGGGCCGCCTTGCCGATGCCGCCGTAGACGACCAGGTCCTCGGGGCGCTCGGCCACGTCGGGGTCCAGGTTGTTCATCAGCATGCGGAGGGCGGCTTCCTGGACCCAGCCCTTGCAGGACAGGGCGGTTCCGCGGGGGGCTCGAATGGTACGGGACATGTGTTTCCTCGGGGATTTCGCCGCGCCGACACTACCCGAAGCCGGGGGGTGATGTGCGTCCGAGTTGCGGGGTTTCCGCTACAGAAGACGGAATGCCCGTCATCAGCGGGACAGTGGTCCGCGAGCGGTCATCCCGGGCCCTGAGATTCGGGGGTCTTGCGCCGCAGGGCGACGAACTCCGCGGCGAAGTCGAGGAACTTGAGGGCCGCCCGCTCGTGATCCCCATCGCAGTCGCGGAGGTACTTCACGTGCCAGCCCTCGAGAGGCAACTCATGCTTCACCTCGTCGAGCCACTCCAGGAACTCCTCCCACTCCTGCTCCTGCCCACCGTTGAATTGGGTGTTGGAGGCCCAGCCGAGGATGAACGAGAAGAGGGATTCCACCGTGTCGAATCCCGTCGCGAACCAGAGGCCTCGCTTCATGAGGATCTGCTTGCGGGCGTAGAGCAATGCATCCATGAGCCCGACCCGGCGCCCACGCCATTCCTCGGGAATGGGTTCCTCCTTGACGATTCGTTTACCGGTCATAGGGTCTGCACCACCTCTTCCGCGATCGTGCTTCCTGGAGATGTATTGAGCCGGGCCATGTACTCACGGAAGGGCAGGCCGGCCGGGCCCGTGTAGGCATCGATGACCTTATCCCCGAGCCGGATCGCCACGTGGTACCCCCGTGTCGAGAGCTGATGCGTCCTGAGCAGCACGCCGTTTGAAATCTCGTCGAAGCCCATCACCATCGCTCGGCCGCGGATCGTGAAGCGCAGGAACTCCGGGTTCTGTCCGAGCCGGGTCAATCCTTCGTGGATGATCCTCGCGACCTTCTCGCACTCGCCCGCCTTCCGGTTGGCCACGGCGAAGGCGTTCTGGAACGCCACCAGCCAGCCCGGTACCCGGCCGATGTTCTCGAGCAGGAGGTACTGGTCGACGACGCAGTTGAGGTCTCCCATGAGCAGGCAGGCCTTGAGCCGGGCCCGGATCGACTCGTCTCCAGGCAGGGGCGGGCTGCCGAGCACGAGAGAGGGGAGGGCGGTCATCGCCGTTGGGGCGGAGGCCAGTCCCGAAAAAGGTGACAGACAGAGGAGCATGCGCAGGGCGGTAGTGACTCTGCCTCTTGCACATATCGAGGTTTTCATGGGAGTGGCGCCGTAGGCTTCAGACAGGGCTGCGTGTCTGGCTCGCTTGCATAGAGATGCCGATCCCAGGGAGTAGATGAGCCGTAGCTCTCTTGGCCATATTCATTCAGTTGGGCACGAGGCAGTGTAATGACGGCGGGGCAGAGTTGCTCGATTACTTCCATCGATGTCTCGGGACCGAAGGAGCGCCTCCCATGGTCCACGCCCCATACTTGACCGTCACTTCTGAATCCGAAATCCATGGACCGCATGCCTCGGGACGAAACTCCACTGGCGTAGGCGGATACCGAGTCGCCCATCAGGGATGGGTCGATGGGGAGTTCATGATAGGGGCGCCTTCGGACGGGCATGGTTGAATCGTTGAACTGTATGGTTATCTCCGCTGAGAGGCCTATGCGAAACAAATCGGTTGTGGTTATGTGGGCTGAGAGGTATTGATTTCCTCGTCGAGGTTTGCGAACGTCGCAAAGGGATCGATGTTCCCTCGCAATCGAAGCGACCTTTCTGCAGCCGAATAGCTCTCGCGGAGAGTCTCGGCCCTTGAATCGGGCGCACTGAGTAGGTGTTCTTTGAGTGCGGTTTGGATTCCCGACCGATGATTTCCCAGTTCCTTGCGGAGTTCTTCGCGAAAGTCGGCCGCCTTCTTGCCTAGCCGTTCCTGTCCGAATCTGAGAACGAAGTCGTGTTTGTTGCTCTTTGCGAGGTGCCTTACCAGGAGTGCAATGGCGTGATAGCCAACTCGAGAGGGGCTAGGGCCATTGCCTATCTTCTCCAAGCGAAGATCTCTCTTGAGGACAAGAAAGATCATGTCATGCGTATTTTGCAGAAACGTGAGGAATATGGTTGATGCAGTGGTCCTGTTGTTGAACACCTTGTGGTAGGTGCCGTCGTGCTCGAAGATGTCGTTGGGATGGAGGGCGTATGACAGGCCTTCCTCTCCCTGGGCTGCGGCAATCGAGCGTGCGAGTTCTACGATGTGGATGGCGAGATCGTTTGAATTTTCGTAATCCTCAATCAGAGTTTCGGGGTTGGAATCTAGGATGTGTGCAAAGGATCCTTCTTGCCGCTCATAAAATATTTTGCGGCTACGGAATCTTCGCTCCAATTCTAGCTGGAGTGGGTTGTTGGCGCGGAGTGCCGCTGGGGGTATTGCGTTTTGGCGGTTGTTATTGATTGTGATTGTTTGAACTAGGTTTTCGTCGCGGGTAGTGGTGATGCGAAGAGGGATTGTGACCTGTGCCCACTTGTCTTGTTGAAGCTTGTCCTTGATCTTGGGATCCATTGAAAAAAGATAGGCTGTCTTGATTGTTTGGCAGCCGTTCAGGACGTATGGGTCTTGGATTTCGATGCGGTTGCCATTTTTCCGTATGGCGCGAGCGAAGACTGTTACTCCATTGTGGAAAAAGGCGAAAAGCCCAGGGTCGATTGTCCCCTTGATGCACATTTGGGCCAAGGTTTCGCGTATCTTGGCGGATGGGCCTCGTTCCGTGTTCTTGGCGTTTTTGATGAAATAGCGGACGTTCTTCGAAAATAGAGTATCCCGTCGCAATGAGTACATTGCGACGAGTTCCGCGAGTTTGGCGATTCCGTACAACATCTGGGCTTCAGTGTTGTTGTGGTGAGCAGTCGTTTCCGCCACTGTTAGTTCCAGTGGGACCCAGGGAGGCGGGATTTTTGTGTCAATGTCCCCAAAATCCATTTTGTCTGGGCCTATATGGCCGAGATTGAAGGTGTAATCTGGTAACTCCTCTTCTATCTGATCTCCCAGTTCGCTGCGTGAATGGTTGGTTTCATTGGATGCGATTTCATGGTCTTCTTGGCAGAGATGAAGGACCATGAAGTCTAGAATCAGGGACTTTCGTTCCTCGGGTGATAGTAGATTGAGGTCGCGCCGCAGATTGACTATGATTTTGTTCTCTTTGCTCTCGTCTGACTCTAGGCCGTCGAGCAACCGGCGCAGTCTGGCAGGGAGCTTTTTGAGGTCTCGAAAGCCCTTCTTGACCTCGGAAATGCTTCCGCTGTATTTGGCCTGAAGGAGAAAAAGCCGTACACGACCGTCTTGGCGCAAGATGTGATAGGCGTCCAGCCCGAAGTCGTAACCTTTTGTGTCTCCATCAATGGCTGGATCTGAGCACTGGGTGAGGGCTTGTGTCTCCGGCAGGAAATACTTGCGATGCAGGTACCAAGCGGGGAAACAGTCCTCGGTGGCGGCGCTGTATGCCGTCTTGATTTGGAATGCTTCTACTTCTTCGCGAATTTTACTGCTTTTCATGTCTGCCTCCTCTGATTGATGAATTCCTGGGCGAAGTCGAGGAACTTCAGGGCGGCCCGCTCATGATCCCCGCCACAATCGCGGAGGTACTTCACGTGCCAGCCCTCGTAGGGCATCTCGTGCTTCACTTCGTCGAGCCAGTCCAAGAAGTCTCGCCACTCCTGGTCCTTGCCACCGTTGAACTGGGTGTTGGAGCCCCACCCGATGGTGAAGGACAAGAGCGAGTCGATGGTGTCTCCTCCTGTGACGCACCAGAGCCCTCGCCCCTCCAGGAGTTGCTTCCGGGCATAGAGCAGCGCGTCCATGAGCCCGACTTTGCGACCGCGCCACTCCTCGGGTAGGGGCTCCACCTTCCCAACCTTCTTCTCACTCATGGACCTTGCACCACCTCGTAAAGGATCTGGCTCGTGGACGAGATTCTGAGCCGGTTCATGTATTCGGTCGGAGGAAGACCGGCCAACCCCGTGTAGGCGTCGATGATGTTGTCCCCAAGTTTCACGGCGAGATGCCTCCCCGTGGTCGCAAGTTGATGGTTCTTGACCAGAACGCCTTTGGACATCTCATCGAAGCTCAGCAGCTTCACATCTCCGTCAACCCTGATGCGCAGGAACTGCGGCTTTTGTCCGAGCCGGGTCAATCCTTCGTAGATGTTCCTCGCGACCTTCTCGCACTCGCCCGCCTTCCGGTTGGCCACGGCGAAGGCGTTCTGGAACGCCACCAGCCAGCCCGGTACCCGGCCGATGTTCTCGAGCAGGAGGTACTGGTCGACGACGCAGTTGAGGTCTCCCATGAGCAGGCAGGCCTTGAGCCGGGCCCGGATCGACTCGTCTCCAGGCAGGGGCGGGCTGCCGAGCACCAGCGAGGGCAGGAGGGTCGTCGCCGCTGGGGATGATGCCAGTCCCCGCGTCGGCAGCAGGCAGAGGAGCATGAGCAGGGCAGTGAGCACTCCACCTCTGACCGCGAGCGAGGTCTTCATACGGAACCCCAGGATAACCCACGTTTCCCTGCACGTGACGCGGGACGTCCGGGCCGTTCCGTGCTACCACGCACCGCGCCATGAGCCGCATCTATCGTTCGCTTCCTCCCGCTGGTACCCGGATTGGTCTCGCTTTCTCGGGTGGTCTCGACACCCGCGCCGCCGTGGCGTGGATGTCCCGTAAGGGTCTCGAGGTGTACGCCTACACCGCCGACCTCGCCCAGCCCGACGAGAAGAATCCCGCCGACATCCCGCCCATCGCCATGACCCACGGCGCGAAGCAGGCCCGGCTCGTGGACTGCCGCGAGGCCATGGTGCGCGAGGGCCTCGTCGCCATCCAGTGCGGCGCCTTCCACCTCTCCGTCGGCGGCAAGAAGTACTTCAACACCACGCCCCTGGGCCGCGCCGTCACCACCACCGCCATCGTCCGCGCCATGCGCGAGGACTCGGTGCACGTCTTCGGTGATGGCAGCACCCACAAGGGCAACGACATCCAGCGCTTCTACCGCTACGGCATCCTCGTCAACCCGGAGCTGCGCATCTACAAGCCCTGGTTGGATCCCGAGTTCGTCAATGCCTTCGGCGGCCGCAAGGAGATGAGCGAGTTCCTCGTCTCCATCGGCATGCCCTACAAGATGGGCACCGAGAAGGCCTACTCCACCGACGCCAACGTGCTCGGCGCCACGCACGAGGCCAAGGATCTGGAGCACCTCGACAAGGGCATGAACATCGTGGAGCCCATCATGGGCGTGGCCCACTGGCGCCCCGAGGTGGACATCCGTCCCGAGCGCGTCACCGTGGAGTTCGCCCAGGGCCTGCCCGTGTCCCTCAACGGCAAGCGCTTCCCCTCGCTCTTCGAGCTCTTCCTGGAGTGCAACCGCATCGGCGGGCGCCACGGCCTGGGCATGAGCGACCAGCTCGAGAACCGCGTCATCGAGGCCAAGAGCCGCGGCATCTACGAGGCCCCCGGCATGGCGCTGCTTCACATCGTCTACGAGCGCCTCCTCTCCGCCATCCACAACGAGTCCACCACGGACCTCTACTTCTCCCTGGGCCGCCGCCTCGGCCGCTTCCTCTACGAGGGCAAGTGGTTCGACCCCGAGGCCCTCCTGCTCAAGGACTCGCTCACCCGGTGGGTGGCTCCCAGCATCACCGGCAGCGTCACCCTCGAGCTGCGCCGCGGCGACGACTACACCCTGCTCGACACCCAGGCCGAGCACATGGCCTACGATCCGGACAAGCTCTCCATGGAGAAGGTCGCCAGCGCCTTCACCCCGGAGGACCGCATCGGCGCCCTGGAGATGCAGAACCTCGCCGTCGGCGACAACCGCGGCCTGCTCCTGCACCACCTCTCCAGCGTCCGCCGCCTCTCCGAGGGCACCGCCAGCGGCACGGGCCTCGCCCAGTTGCTCGGTGACGGCGAGAAGGAGTGAGGGCTCTCAGGAATTCTCGGTTTGCGTGAATATGGGAATCCCGAGCCGGGGATGAGCCCCGGCGGTCAGGAGATTCCCCCATGCGAACCGGACGGTTGTTGCTGCTCTCCACGCTGACGCGCTGAGCACCGACGTGGACCTGGACGGCATCGACGATGCCACGGAGGCCGCTGGGGCGAGGTGGGTGAGCTCGACGCCACGAGCGGCCCGCGGGGCCCGTCCTTCCAGGGCGCCTGGAACGACTACTGAGTCAGCCGCGCACCCGTATCACCACCTTGCCGCGCGCCTGGCCCGACTCGGCATGGGCGATGGCCTCGCGCGTCTGCTCGAAGGGGAACACCCTGTCCACGTGGGGGCGGAGCTTGCCCGCCTCCACCAGCTCTCCGAGCTGGCGCAGCTGTTCGCCGTTCGGGTTCATGAAGAGGTAGGTGTAGCGCACGCCGTGGCGCCAGGCGGCGAACGTGGCTCGTGCTCCCACGAGGGCGAAGACGGGCCAGAGCACCGGAGACAGGCCCCAGGAGCGGGCCAGCGCCATGTCCGGGCGGTCGGTGATGGAGACGACGATGCCGCCCTTGCGTGCGCTCTTGAAGCTGCGCAACTGGGTGTCCGCGCCCACGGTGTCGAACACCACGTCCGCGTCCCGCACCACGTCCTCGAAGCGCTGGGTGCGGTAGTCCACCACTTCGTCCGCGCCGAAGCCCTTCACCAGCTCCGTGTTCTTCGCGCTCGCGGTGGCCACCACCCGCGCTCCGAGGTGCCGGGCGAGCTGCACCGCCACCGAACCCACGCCTCCCGCGCCCGCGTGCACCAGCACCTTCTGGCCGGGGGAGAGCTTCGCCACGTCCACCAGCGCCTGCCACGCGGTGAGGCCCACCAGGGGCAGGGACGCGGCCTCCTCGTAGGACAGCCGGGACGGCTTGTGGGCCACGACGTTCTCGGGCGCCACCACCTCCTCGGCGAAGGCGCCGGGGCGATCCTTGTCCAGGCGCGTCCACACCGCGTCGCCCGGCTTGAAGGCCTTCACCTCCGGGCCCACCTCCAGCACTTCGCCGGCGCAGTCGTTGCCGAGGACGAGCGGGAAGCGGTACGGCAGGAGGATGCGGGCCGTGCCCTGACGGACCTTCCAGTCCACCGGGTTGATGCTCGCCGCGTGCACGGCGATGCGGACATCACGAGGGCCCAGGGGAGGGGAGGGCAGTTCGCCCTGCTCGAGGACCTCGGGTCCTCCGTAACGGCGGATGAAGAAGGCGCGCATGGTGGGCCGCATGGTGCGGTTCTTTCGTGCCCGCGTCCATGTCCGGGCCATGGTCCGTCTCCCGGGCGCGTTCTTCACGAACTTGTCCAACTGTTGGACAAGTTTGGTGGAGGGCCTGGCCCGGCCGGGCCGGCTACCGCGCCAGCTCCACCTTCTCCAGGTACTCGGGGATGTAGGCCGGCCAGCCGCGAGCCTCCACCCGGCCCTGGAGTGCCCGCAGCGCCGAGGGCTCTCCGTGGACGAGCAGCGTCTGGTGCGGCGGTGACTCGAAGCCGTCCATCCAGCGCAGCGTCTCCGTCCAGTCCGCGTGCGCCGAGAAGCCGCTCACCGTGCGGAGCTCCGCCTCCACCCGCACCATCTGCCCGTGGATCTTGATCTCCTTTTCGCCGTCCAGCATGCGCCGGCCACGCGAGCCCTCGGACTGGTAGCCCACGAAGAGCACCGTGTTGCGCGGATCCGGCAGCCGGTACTTCAGGTGGTGGAGGATGCGGCCTCCCGTGGCCATGCCCGAGGCGGAGATGATGATGCCCGGGCCCTCTACCTGGTTGAGCCGCTTGCTCTCCTGCGGCGAGGTGATGAAGCGTGTGCGCTTCGTGGCCAGAGGCGACTCGCCGCGCTTCACGATGGCGGACATGTCCAGGTCGTGCTCTTCCGCGTGTGCCAGGTAGATGGGCGTGGCGTCGCAGGCCATGGGCGAGTCCACGAAGACATCCAGCTCGGGGATTCGCCGGTCCGCCTCCAGGTTGCGCAGGTGGTAGAGCAGCTCCTGCGTCCGGCCCACGGAGAAGGCGGGGATGACGACCATGCCCTTGCGCTCGTAGGTGCTGAGCACGGCCTCGCACAGTGCGTCCACGGGCCGCTTGTCCCCGTGCTCGCGGTCGCCATAGGTGCTCTCCACCACCAGCGTGGTGGCCGAGCGGACCGCCTGCGGATCCCTCAGGATGGGCGCGTGGTAGCGGCCCAGGTCCCCGGTGAACACCACGCGCTGGTTCGTGCGCTCCAGGTGGAACACGCACACCGCCGAGCCGAGGATGTGGCCCGCCCGGTAGAAGGTGAGGGTGATGCCAGGGAGGATCTCCCGGGTGCGCTCGTAGCCGAAGGTCTCGAAGAGCTTCAGCGCGCGCTCCGCGTCCTCTACCGAGTAGAGGGGCAGGGCGGGGCGGTGCTTGGAGAAGCCCTCCTTGTTGGCGTAGCGGGCCTCTTCTTCCTGAAGGTGTGCCGAGTCCGGGAGCAGCAGCGCGGAGAGATCGCGTGTGCCGGAGGTGCAGTAGACGGGCCCGTGGAAGCCGTCACGCACCACGCGGGGCAGGCCTCCCGTGTGATCGATGTGGGCGTGCGTGAGGACGATGGCGTCGATGCTCCGGGGTGGAACGGGCAGGGCGCGCCAGTTGCGCTGGCGCAGTTCCTTGCGCCCCTGGAACAGACCGCAATCGATGAGCACCCGCTTGCCCTGGTACTCGAGGAGGAACTTTGAACCGGTGACGGTTCCCGCGGCACCGAGGAAATGGATGGAGGCCATGCGCGGCACTCTAACCCAGCCGCTTCCCTGCGACGGCGCCCCCTTCTATCCTGGCCGGGCGAACCGTTTCAGGAGGAGGTGCGAGCCATGAATCGAGTGAAGAAGGCTTCGTGGTGGGCCGTGGTGCTGGCTGGTGGATTGATGCTGGCCCTGCCAGCGGCGGCGCAGAAGAAGCCCGCGGGGGACTGCCGGGGCACGTGCATGTCGAAGGCCAGCACGGAGGTGGAATCGTGCGCGAAGGCCTGTCCGGTACCCAGCAACGATCCGTCGTCGCGTGAGGCCGCCGGCAAGTGCATGAACCGCTGCGCGGAGAAGTTCCGCGCCGCCGAGGCGTCCTGTGCGAAGACCTGCCCGGCCCCGAAGAAGGAGGACCAGACCCACTAGGCAGGTCCGTCACCCCAGGGCCTGGGCCGCGATGGCATGGAGGTACTCCCTCCTGCCCGGGGCCCGGGTCCCGTGGAGCTGCATCATGGGCGCCGGCACGTGCCGCTCGAGCCCGAGCCCCGCCACCCACTCGCTCAGCCCGGTGAACCGCGGAGGGATGTCCACCCGCACGGTGCCCTCGAGGCCTTGGAGCAGTCCGGCCAAGAGGCTCCGGGCAATCGGCTCCTCCCGGGCGATGAGGGGACCCACCATCGTCGAATCGAGGTTGGGCCACGCCAGGCCATAGCCCACCACGTGTCCGCCCCGCTCGGCCACGAGCGCGCGGTGCGCCAGCCGGTGCAGGGCCTGGAGCAACTCCCGCCGGGGCGCCCCGAAGGCGTCCGCGTCCAGCGCGGCGGCGGCGTCCAGATCTTCCCCGGTCATCGCTCGCACCCGCGTGTCCGCGACGGCCACTTCCTCGGGCTGCCGGGCGAGCCGCCCCAGATGCTTCACCACCTCGCCGACCTGGACGAAGCCCAGCTTCTCGTAGAGGGGCCGGCCCTGATCCGTCGCGTATAGGAGCGTGGGGATGGGGCCGATGTGCTCGAGCGCCTGCTCCATGAGGTACCGTCCGAGCCCCTGCCGCCCATGGGAGGGAGACACCACCATCATCCCGATCGACGCCGCCTCGCGCCCATACGGCGTGACGAGGACCGTGCCCGCGAGCCCACCCTCCGGTGCGTCCACGCCGAAGCCGGTCCCCAGCTCCAGGATCATCCGCCACTTCAGCTCTTCCGGCGCCCAGTCGCGCTTCACGGCGAGCGCGAGGCATGCGGGCAGGTCATCCAGGGTGAGTCTCCGAATGCGCATGCGGCCGCCTATACCACGGGGCTCAGGCCTCTCGCGCGAAGGCGCCGTACACCGCGGCGAAGCCCGTGGCCGCCAGCCCCACCAGGAAGAGCACGGGCCCCAGCAGCAGCCCGCCATGCACCAGGGTCCACACGAGGCCCAGCACCACCACGCCGATGGGCGCGAAGCGCAGCCAGTGCGGCCCCGGCACCTCCGGGCGCAGCGCCATCAACCCCAGCACCCCGAGGAGCAGCAGCTCCATGGCCACGGAGAAGGACTGGTCCCAGCCCTTGTCGTAGCTCTCCTCGATGAGCCCGTAGATGAAGTCCTCCGAGGGCGTCGGCGCGTCCACCACGTGCAGCTCCGGCGGCGCCTCCGGCACCGGGCCCGAACTCCGCGCCGTCGCCATGGGCACCCAGGTGAGGAACAGCGACAGCAGGCACAGCGCCACGCCCCCGAGCGCCACCGGGCCCAGTCCCCGCAGCAGCGCGCGGGGCTCGAAGAGGCGGCTCCACCCGTTCTGTCCCACGTACACCTTGCGGTACTGGTCGTAGCCCAGCAGCGCCGCGCCTCCCAGCCACAGCAGCGGCGTGACGCCAAGGCCCAGCATGCGGAGCGCCAGGGCCGCCACCACCACCACGAACAGCGCCGGCACCACCGGGCGCATCAACGAGACCGGAACCCAGTCCACCAGCGGGTTCCGCTCACCGGCGTCGCGCAGCTCGCGTGCCGCCACCAGCCAGCCGCCGCTCACCACCACCAGCGACCAGAAGGGTCCCACTCCCGCGAAGAAGGGCAGGATGGAGAGCACCAGCGCCACGCCGAGCAGTCCCATGCCCGCCACGCTCGGCGAGTGTCCCGGCACGTGTGCCAGCCACACCGGCCCATCATACGGGGGGGCCTTGGAACGCCCTGGCGAGTGCAGGCCCGGGTCCGTGTCCTCGGCCTCGTCCGGGGCGGGGACGACGGCTCGCGCCGCCACCGTGCTCCGGGAACGCCCCGTCGTCGCCATCGCGCTCACGCCGGTGTTGGTCCGGCGGATCGTCCCTGGAGGTGGGGGAGGGGGCATCTTCGCCCCACAGTTCTCGCAATAGCGCAGGGTCTCGTCCCTCGCGCCCTCTCCGCACTGCTTGCACCGCATGGGGAAACGGCCTCCGGCAGCACCCCGGGCCCTGGGGTCTCGCCGCGCGGAGTATACCGGATTTCCCGGCGCCCTACTTCCAGGCGACGTGGTAGGCGCAGCTGGCTCCTCCGCGCTTGCGGCAGGGCCGGGCGGCGTCATGGAGGATGGTGGCGGAGGGCTGGAACCGCTGCGCCATGGCGATGATGATGCCCCGGTCGAAATCGCACGGGTAGGGCGTGGTGCTCTCCATGGTGATGAGGTTCTTCCCCGGCGTGTGCGAGTAGGTGTAGTGGCCGATTCCCTCGCGCATCTCGCCCGTTTCGGGGCTGAACATGGACTCGCGGCGCACGGCGTGGTTCATGTGGTACGCGACGTCGATGCACTTCAGGCCGCTGTGGATGTCCGTCACCGTGGGCGGGAAGACCGCGTTCTTCGGCGTGGTCATGCCCGACTGGAACAGCAGCACGTGGCCGAACTCGTTGCCGATCCGCTCCAGCGTCTTCAGCCAGCGCTCCAGCGGATACCAGGCGCTCGGCTCGAACTTCACCGCCCCGGTGCCGTCATCGGAGCCCAGGCCCTCCTCGAGGAGGATCTTGTTGGCGATGAGCGTGAACGAGCCGAAACCGTCGATGACGATCTGCAGGTTCGCGCCCAACACCTGGAACTGTCCGGGAGCAATCTGATTCCGAGGAGTCGTCAACTTGGTCTCCTGCTTGAGGTCCAACGCGGGACGCCCCGGGTTGGGATTGAGCTGGCTCTGCATGGTGGTCACCTTTCCGGCTGCGACGAGAGAGGAAAGCAGGGGCTACTGTCAGATATCGCGCACGTCACTGGGGCAGTTCACCGACGTCTCGCCGCGATCCGCGATGGCGTTGCCGCAGCGCGGGGGGCAGTCCGAGGGGCTGTTCTTGTGGTTCTCGCCCGCGCTCACCAGGCACAGCCCGTCCCCGGAGAAGGGCGTCGGCAGGGCGAAGGCGTTCGGCCAGAGGGTGGGCTGCCCGCGGTCACCCGGGGCGAACCGGAACCAGAGGCCCCAGACGAAGTGGGTCACATCCTGCGTCTTCACCCAGTCGCGCCGCGCGAGGTGCGCGCCCAGGGAGGGGGCGGACTCCAGCGCCGAGGCGCTCGCGAAGTCCGGAACGCCAGGGGTCACCGGGCCCACGCGCTCCATCGTGTACACGAAGGCCGCCAACCGCTTCTCGGGGTTGTAGACGAGCCACACGCTGGCCAGCCCGCGCGCCTTCGCCTCGGACATCAGATCCTTCCAGCGCGCCTCGAGATAGCCGCGGTGATTGCCCCTGGGCAGCGCGAAGCGCTCGGTGCGGACCACGTGCTGCCGGTTGCGCAGATCCTTGAAGTCCTTCAGGCCGATGACGCTGTAGGCCGTGCACTCGGTGCTGGCGAAGTAGGACCGATCCTTGAACACGACGCCATCCAACCGGTACTCGTTGGGCGCCCACCAGGCGTACTCCTCGGCGTGCTTCACCGTGTCCAGCAGGTAGCGCCCACCGCTGTAGAGGTGCGGATCCGTGGCCGTCGGAAGGCGCAGCGGCAGGTACTTGAAGAGGACGCCCGGCTGGGCCGACATGTACATCCGGTCCCGCTCGATGATCGCCGGGGCCAGGTCCACCGGGAGCGTGGGGTAGAGCTTGTAATCACAGAAGGTCGCGCCGCGAACGCCGTGGGAGAAGCCCCTCTCTCCCTCCGTGGCCTCGAGCTGGATTTCCTGCGCCGTCTGCTCCGTCGTCAGCACCGGCTCCGGGAGCTCGCTCCCGCCACCGCAGGCCATCACCAGAACACTCAGCGCGAACAGTCTCTTCATGGCAGTCACCCCGGAGCTCTTGAGTGGCGTCACCGCGACTCGTCGAACTGCTACAGGGCAAGCCTCGTGCCCGCTTCGCACGGGGGCTGGATCGCGCAAGCGGTTGCGAAATTTCCTGGACTTGACGTTCGAGCACGGGGAAAGCCCGTGCAATCCGGCTAACCGTTGGCGGTCATTCATGACCCCGGTGTCATTCGTGACCAGGATCGCCGGGTGTGGCGTGACCGCGCGGATTCCTGCAGTCACCTCGGAAGTTCCTGCCACCGTGCCGGTATGACTCCGGGGCCAACGCAATGCACTTCATTGCGCTTGCAGCATTGCGTCGCGGATGGTGCCGGTTTTCCGCGGGAATTGCTCACCGGGTTCGACCTGGGGTCTCCGGCACCCTCACCCTGTCCCTCTCCCGGGGGGAGAGGGGAGGGGGTTACTGCTTCGCGCTGGCGGCGCTCGACGACAGCTCGCGCATCCACTGCGCCATCGACTCGGGATCGATCGGGCCCACGTGCTTGCCCCGGATGATGCCCTGTGCGTCGATGAAGTACGTCTCCGGCACACCCGCCACTCCGTACGCCACCGCCACGCCGGAGTTCTGATCGATCAGCTGCGGGAAGCTCGCGCCCATCCGCGACAGGAACTGCTTGGCGTTGTCCTCGGTGTCCTCGAACACGACGCCCAGGAACTGGGCCTGTCCGCCGAACTCCCGGGCGCCCCACTCCAGCACCGGGTGCTCCATCTTGCAGGGCCCGCACCACGACGCCCAGAAGTTGATGACCATCGGCCGGCCCTTGAGCTGCTCCGACGACACCCGGGCTCCGCTGTCCAGCGCCCGCAGCGTGAACGCGGGCGCCGGCTGGCCCTTCAACATGAAGGGCACCTCGCGCGGATTGCTGCCGAAGCCCTTGGCCAGCACCGCCAGCAACCCCAGGCACAGCACCACGAAGCCCACCGTCACGCGCCAGTTCATGCCGCACCTCCCGGGTGGATGCCCACGTTCGGCTCGGGAGAGGCCCCCGCCGCCGGGGTCTGCTCCTGCTCCCGCGCCGTCGCCCGGGCCCGCCGCGCCGGCCACACCGCGATCAGCGTGCCCAACACCAGCAGCGGAATGCTCCACCAGATCCACCCCACCAGCGGGAAGATCCACGCGTTGAAGCTCGCCGTGCCCCGGTCCTCGGAGAAGGCCATCAGCGACACGTACAGGTCTTCCTTCGCCGTCTCGCGCACCGCCGGCGTTCCCACCGGATCCGTCATGCGCTCGTAGTAGTTCATCCGGGGCGCCATCTCGCTGACGTCCCCGTTGGGCGCCGTCACCTGCACCCGCGTGGCCACGAAGCTGCGGTGCGGCTCCTGGCCGCTGGTGAGCCCCAGGTACTTCACCTGGTAGCCGCCAATCTTCAGCGTCTCACCGATACGCACCGTGCCCGAGGTGTGCGTCACGAACGCGGAGGAGGCCGCCACCGACACGAAGATCATCACGATCCCCAGGTGCACGATGTAGCCGCCGAAGCGCCGCCGGGCCTTCCCCGCGCTGCCCAGGAGCGCCGTGACGAAGCCCTCGTTCTTCTCGCTCATCCGCACCTTCACCGGCAGCGCCAGCTCGCGCAGGGTGATGACGGTGACGAAGCCCGCCAGCCCGAACGTCAGCAGCGGGTAGAAGCCCCGCAGGCCCGCCAGCAGGCACGCGCCCACGATCACCGCGCCCACCGCCGCCGGCACCCAGAAGCGCTCGCGCACCAGCTTCGGATCCGCGCTGCCCCACGGCAGCATCGGGCCCACGCCCATCAGGAACAGCACCATCACCCCGCCGGGCACCGCCATCTTGTTGAAGTACGGCTCGCCCACGCTCACCCGGATGCCGCGCAGCGCCTCGGAGATGAGCGGGTAGAGCGTCCCCAGCAGCACCGTGAAGGTGATGGCCACGAACACCAGGTTGTTCACCAGGATCGTGGTTTCGCGCGACAGCATGGACTTGATGTCGCTCTCGGCCACCAGCAGGTGCCCGCGCACGGACAGCAGCGCGATGCACACGAACATCAGCACCGCGATGAACACCAGGAACGTGGGGCCGATGTCCGACTGCGTGAAGCTGTGCACCGAGTTGAAGATGCCGCTTCGGGTCATGAACGTGCCCAGGATGGTCAGCACGAAGCTGCCCAGCACCAGGCTCAGCGTCCACAGCTTCAGCATCTTCTTGCGCTCGTGCACCAGCGTGGAGTGCATGAACGCGGTGGCCGTCAGCCACGGCAGGAAGGACGCGTTCTCCACCGGATCCCACGCCCAGTACCCGCCCCAGCCGAGCACCGCGTACGCCCACCACGAGCCGAGGATGATGCCCACCGAGAGGAACAGCCACGCCACCAGCGTCCAGCGGCGCAGCGGGGCCATCCATGCGTCACCCATCTGCCCGCGCAGCAGCGCCGCCACGGCGATGCCGAAGGGCACCGTCATGCCCACGTAGCCCAGGTACAGCATGGGCGGGTGGATGATCATCAGGTAGTGGTTCTGCAGCAGCGCGTTGGGACCCGGACCGTCCGTGGGCACCGGCGACACCGTGTGGAACGGGTTGGCCGGACCGGCGATCAGGAAGGTGAAGAAGACCCCCACCGCCAGCATGGTGCCCAGCGCCAGGGACATGTAGCGCCCGTGCTCGTTGCGGTGCACCAGGGCGAAGGCCAGCACGTAGCCGCCCATGATGACGCCCCAGAAGAGGATGGAGCCCTCGAGCGCGCTCCACAACGAGACGATCTTGTAGACCGTGGGCGTGGCGCGGCTGCCCACCTGCGCCACGTACGCGACGCTGAAGTCGTTGGTGAGCAGCGCCCACTCCATCACCACGTTGGCGCCCAGCATGCAGAGGAAGAAGCCCCACACGCAGCGCATCACCCAGGGGAAGGCCGCGTCGTCGCGGCGCATCCCGCCCACCAGGCCCACCAGCGCCCCGAAGCTCGCGAACGCGAGCCCGCCGAGCACCAGCCCGTATCCCAACGTGCTGTTCACGGAGTCCTCGCCGCGGCCGTGGTGGCTTCCTGCTTCTGCATCTCCTCGAACATCTTCTTCACGTCCTCATCCGTCTTGGGCGCCCGGTACTCGTTGGAGTGGTTCACCATCAACCGGCTGCCCTCGAAGACCTGGGACTTGTCGAACGTGCCCTCCACCACCACGCCGATGCGCTCGCGGAACATCTGCGGCGGCACCTCCGTGGTGCGCACCAGCACCGCCGCCGCGCCGGGCTGCTCGTCGTCCATGACGCGGAAGTGCAGGGTGGTGTGCTGCTCGTTCCACTGGATGCTGCCCGGCTGCACCTGCCCGCCCAGGCGGATGGTGGGGCCATAGGCCTTCTCGCCCTGGGCCACCATCTCCGACGGCCTCCAGTAATAGACGAGGTTCTCCCCGATGTTGCCAAAGGCCACCAGGGCCAGGCCGGCACCGGCCACCAGCAGGGACACCACGGCGATGAGACGGTTACGCGTCTGCTGCGTCATGGCTCACTCCTTCGAGTCGTGGGAGGCCTGGCCGGGACGGCGCAGCCAGAGGGACAGGGCGTACAGCGACAGCGAGGCCCAGGCGATGATGTAGGCGGCCCAGATGTACTCCCAGCCACCCTGGATGCGGCCCGAGCCCACCTGGGCGAGCAGCGGGGACAGCGTCAGTGCGGTGATCATCAGGCGACCTCCGAAGCGCGGTTGGGGCCCGGCACGTCCGTGGGGAGCGCCTCGGGCAGCGCCACCTCCGCCTCACGCGTGGCGAGGGCGGTGCGGTAGCGGTGCAGCAGGAAGAGGGTGAGGAGGATGAGGCTCGCCCACGCGTTGACGCGCAGCGCCAACGTCATGTCCGGGTCCACCGTCTTCGGGGTGGATTGCACCTGGTGCAGGCTGCGCCACCACTTCACGGAGAACCACACGATGGGCAGGTTCACGAACGAGATGATGCCCACCACGGAGCTCCACACCGCCCGCTTCTCCGGATCCTCCACGAAGCGGCGCAGCGCCATGTAGGCCACGTACGTCACCAGCATGATGGCCATGGCCGTGAGCCGCGGATCCCAATCCCAGTACGTGCCCCAGGTGGGCTTGCCCCAGATGGCGCCCAGCACCAGCCCGTAGGTGCCGAAGAGCAGGCCCACCTCGGCCGTGGCCTCCGCCAGCGCGTCCGTCTTCCAGCTCGTCTTCAGCAGGTAGCCCACGCAGCAGGCGAAGTTCACCACCAGCGCCAGCATCGCCATCCACATGGCCGGCACGTGGACATAGATGATGCGGTAGACGTCTCCCATCTCCCGCTCGGACGGCGTCCACACCAGGCCCATCCAGTTGCCCAGCACCAGCAGCGCCAGCGCCAGCGCCGCCATGCCCAGCAACACCGGACGCGCGTTGACCCGCGAGCGGGGCGGCGCCCACTTCACGCCCAGCCAGACGCCCAGGCCCACCGACGCCAGCGCCGCCACCGCCGAGCCCACTTGCAGCACCGTCTTCAGGAGATCGCTCATTGACCTCTAATCCTCGATGACCCGGGGGAACAGGAGGAAGCCCAGCCCCCAATAAATCAGATTGAAACCGATGAGTAACCCGTACCATGAGCCCAACTGATTCATCGGGTCGCCCTGCAAAACGAGCGATGTCGCCTTCGCGGCGGCGAGCAGCGCGGGAATGATGAGCGGGAACAGCAACAGCGGGAGCAGCACGTCTCTTGCCCGCGCGTTGCTGGCGATGGCCGAATACACCGTGCCCGGCGCGCTGATGGCCATGCAGCCGAGCGTCACCGTGGCGGCGAACGAGCCCAGGCCCATGGTCACGGTCACCCCGTAGAGGGCCACCATCACCGGGATGAGCAGGGCGCCGAGCAGCATCAACAGCAGGGCGTTGCCCATGGCCTTGGACAGGAAGATGGCGCGCGCGTCCGCCGGGGCCAGCCGCAGCCCGTCCAGCGTGAGGTTCTCCTGCTCCACCCGGAAGGACTCGCCCAGCGCGAGCACGCTGGCGAACAGCAGCGCCAGCCACAGGTAGCCGCCCGCGTTGCGCGCCAGCACCTTCGTGTCCGGGCCCACCGCGAAGGAGAAGAGCAGCAGCGTGGCCAGCGCGAAGAAGATGAGCGCGTTGAGGCGTGCCCGGGTCCGCCACTCGATCAGCAGATCCTTCGCCAGCAGCACCCCCACCGTCTTCAGCAGGGAGATGGGTCGCGCGCCCCTCATGCCGCCACCGCCCGGCCTTCCTGCAGGTGCAGGCGCTCCTCGCACAGGGCCATGCCCTGCTCGATGAGGTGGGTGGCCAACACCACGGTGACGCCCGAGTCCTTCAGCTCGCGGATGATCTTCTCCATGGCCTCGATGCCGGCCGGGTCCAGCTCGCCAAAGGGCTCGTCCAGCAGCGCCACCGCGGGGGCCTTCATCAGCAGCCGGGCGATGGCCAGGCGCTTGCGCATGCCCGCGGAGAACTGGCGCACCGGGCTGTCCGAGCGCTTCGTCAGCCCCACCTTCACGAGCAGCTCCCCGGCCACGTCCGCCGGAGCGTCCATGCCGAGCAGCCGCGCCAGCACCACCAGGTTCTGGTGGGCCGTGAGATCCTCATAGAGGAAGCTCGCGTGCGACAGCAGGGCCACCTCGCGGCGCACCACGTCGCGCTGGGTCACGCAGTCGTTGCCGCGCACCTCGACCCGGCCATGGGTGGGGGAGAGCGCCGTGGCCACCAGGCGCAGCAGGGTCGTCTTCCCCGAGCCGTTGTGTCCCGTGAGCAGCAGGGAACGGCCCTGGGGGAGGGAGTAGCTGAGCCGCGCGAGGGCCCAGCGGCGTCCATACCGCTTGCTAACGTCATGAAGGGCGAGCGCGGGGGGCGGCGCGGAGCGGGCTTCCATCGGCGGAAGCGTTCGTAACTGGAAATTTCTCCACACTCCAGTGAAAGCAGGCCCGTCTGGTTGCACAGGAGCCTGGGAGCGGGGCCCCAGGACGAGGCCTGGACCCCCGGGCGTCACCCCGTCCCCGGGTCCCGGGCGGGTGTAGGCGTTCCCCGGTACACCCCTCGGAGGGAAATCCGGGGGCATGCGGCGGAGGGAAGTTTTTTCAATCGCCTGGGCGCTTTTCCCCCGGGGACGGGGGGAGTGATGGGCCCGGGAGGGGCGCCGCGAGCCCTTGTCCGGGGCGGAACGGCAGATCTTTCCGCCTGTTGACGCCTCGCTTGCACCGATCCTGCGGCATGGACGTATCCGGATGGGAACGGACTTACCTTTCCCTGGGGCTAGGCCTTCCCGCGACACGGCGCGGGGCGGCTGGCATCGCGCGTGCACACGCTGGAGGCACGGAGTTCGGGCGGCGGCATCAGGGGGAGGGATTCAGCGATGGACATGCGGGGAATGATGCGACGGGCGATGAAATCCGCGGCGGCGGGGGTGCTGCATCACAGCGGCCTCCGCAAGGCGCTCGCGGCCTACAGGCGCTATCAGTCCGGGGGGCGTCGCATCCTCATCGTCAGCTACCACCGGGTGGTGGCCGACTTCACTGGAGAGCTACAGCGCTCCATTCCAGGTCTTCTCATTTCGCAAGAGACGTTCCGGAAGCACCTCGAGGGGCTGTCCGCGGCCGGCTACGAGTTCGCCTCACTGGGGGACGCGCTGGACGTGATGGCCGGGCGGCGTGTGGCGCAGAAGGATCTGTGCGTCGTCTCCTTCGACGACGGCTACCGGGACGTGTACCGGTACGGCTACCCCGTGCTGAAGCAGATGGGCGTGCCGGCCATCACCTACCTGCCGGCGGCCCTCATCGGCACCGGGCAGCGCTTCAACCATGATCGGCTCTTCCACCTGGTGAGGATGGCACAGGCCCGGGGCTACAAGCCCGTGTTCGACGTGATGCCCGCACCCACCACGGAGCTGTTGGACACCGTGCTCTCCGGGCGCAAACGGCTGTCGGCGGCGCTCGATGACTTCATCGGCCGCTACCCGACCTCCACGCTCGTGGAGACCATCCAGGCCCTGGAGGAGCGGCTGGGCCCCGGCCCGGAGTTGCTCCCCGAACAGGGAGACCTGATGGACTGGGACGAGGTGCGGCGGATGGCCAGGGACGGCTACGACTTCGGCGCGCACACGCTGGGGCACGTGGTGCTCACGCACGAGCCGCTCGACGTGGTGGAGCGAGAGGTACGCGAGTCCAAGGCCATCATCGAGCGCGAGGCCGGCATCACCGTGCGCGACTTCGCCTACTGCAACGGCTGGTACTCGGACGAGGTCATCCGCGTGCTCAAGGCCAACGGGTTCCGCTCGGCCGTCACCACCGAGGACATGCCCAACCTCATGGGCGGCGATCCCTTCACCCTCAAGCGCAAGGTGCTCTGGGAGAACTTCAGCGTGGGCATGACGGGCGCGTACTCGCGCACCCTCACGGTGTGTCAGTTGGATGACTGCTTCAGCACGCTGGGCATGCGCGCGCCCGTCCTCGGACGGCGCCTGCAGAACGCCCCGCGCGGCGAGGTGGTCTGGTGAGCGAAAAGCAGGTCCCCGCGGCAGCCCCCGCCTCCTCGTTCCTGGGGAAGGCGGGGCCCTTGGTGCTCGCCCGGTTGCTCGGCGCCGGGCTCACCTTCTGCATTCCCTTCGTCCTGGCGCGGGTGCTGGGCAAGGAGGAGTACGGCACCTACTTCCAGCTCTTCCTGATCGCCACGACGCTCTACTACGTGCTGCCCTTCGGGGTGGTGCAGAGCCTCTACTACTTCCTGCCCCGCGCCGACGAGAAGCGCCCCTGGCTGGGCCAGACGCTCCTCTATATGACGGGCGCGGGCCTGGTGGCCGGCACCCTGGTGTGGACGCTGCTCGGGCCCGTGGCGCGGCAGTTCAACAACCCGGCGCTGCTCGAGTTCCGCGCGCCGCTCGCGGCCTACACCGCGCTGCTGCTCGCGGCCTTTCCGCTGGAGATCTCCCTCACCAGCCAGGGCCGGACGAAGCACTCGGCCCTGGTGTACGCGGTGTCCGAGGTGGTGCGCACGGCCGCCATGGTGGTGCCGTGCCTGTCGGGCTTCGGCCTGCACGGGATGATGCTGGCGGTGGCGGGCTTCGCGCTCGTGCGCTTCGTGGCCGCGTGGGGGGTGGTGCCGCGGGGCACGGGGCCTCTGCTGCGCCCCGGGCTGTGGCGCGAGCAGCTCGTCTACGCGGCGCCCTTCGGCCTGGCCATGGCGTTGGCCATTCCCCAGCAGAACGCCCACCTCTACATGGTGGCCGGCGCGGTGGCCCCGGCGCTCTACGCCGTCTACCGCGTGGGGTGCAGCCAGTTGCCCCTGGTGGATCTGCTCTACACGCCCACCAGCGAGGTCCTCATGGTGCGCCTGGGCGAGCTGGAGAAGCAGGGGCGCCTGGAAGAGGGCGTGGTGGCCTTCCGCGAGGCCGCCGGCAAGCTGGCCTTCGCCTTCCTTCCCTTCGCCGCGTTCCTCTTCGCCGCGGCGCCCGAGTTCATCGGCACCTTCTATACGGCGGAGTACCTCGCGGCCGTGCCCATCTTCCGGGTGAGCGTGCTGGGCGTGGTGTTCGCCATCCTCCCCATGGACGGCGTGCTGCGCGCCCGGGGGCATACGCGCTCCATCCTCTATTCGTACCTGTTGAAGGCGGCGGTGACGGTGCCGCTCGTCTGGGTGGGCGTGAAGCAGTTCGGGTTGATGGGCGCCGTCGTGTCCTGGGCCGTGGCCGAGGTGGTGGGCAAGCTCTCGCTGCTCGTGCGCGTGCCGGCGGCGCTGTCCACGCCCGAGCACCCGCTGCGCATCCGCGACGTCATCCCCTGGCGGGAGTTGAGCAAGGCCTCGCTCGCGGCCGGAGCCGCCGCGGCCAGCGTCTTCCTGCTGCGCGCCGGCACCGTGCACGCCTGGGGCGGCCTGCCCGAGGGCTTCCTCTGGAGGGCCCTGCCGCTCGCGCTCGCCGGGCTCCTGTTCGGCCTGGGCTATGTGGGCGTCCTGTACGCCACGGGTGTGCGGCCGCTGAGCGTGCTGGCCAGCCTGCGCGCCCGCCGCGCCGGGTGAGCTTTCGTCGTCCAACATCCGCGGAGGTGGGAGCTGGACGATGGAGCGTCTGGGGGGTTCACGCCCCGGAGGGCTGGTACCTAGCTTGGGACTCCGTACAACCAGGGGAGAGGCGTGATGGGGATTGATGCGATGTCGATGTACCGGCTGGGACGCAAGCTGTACCTGCGGGGCATTCCCGTGTTGCCAGCCGTGCTGCGCAAGGCCATCCACTACCTGCATGGCTCGTACATCCCCGCGGAGACGGAGATCGGCGAGGGCACGCAGCTGGGCTACGGCGGCATGGGCATCGTCATCCACAAGGACGCTCGCATTGGCCGGCACTGCCTCATCTCCCACCAGGTGACCATTGGTGGGCGCTCGGGGCCTGAAGGATCTGCCGGTGATCGGCGACTATGTGCGCATCGGTGCGGGCGCGAAGATCCTCGGCAACGTGCGCATCGGCGACTTCGCGGTGATCGGCGCCAATGCCGTGGTGGTGAAGGACGTGGCCCCCGGCGCGGTGGTGGGAGGCATTCCCGCCCGGGAGATCCGCCGGGACGCGGATCCGCTCGCCGCCTACGAACGAGAGATGGGGCTGCGCCCGCCGATGCCGCGCCCCAAGTCCGTCGAGTCGACGGAGCCCACTCGAGCGTCGTCCGCCGCGCAGTAGGCGAGACAGGAGGCAGGGCATGAGAGTGCTCCTCGTCGGAGACTATCCGCCGCCGCAGGGTGGCGTGGCCGTGCACGTCCAGCAACTCCACGGGTACCTGCGCGAGCGCGGGGTGGAGACGGTGGTGCTGGACGTCGGAAAGGGGGGCCGGCCGGCTCCGGACGTCATTCCCGTCCGCACCCCCACCCAATATGGCAAGCGGCTGGCGGGCTTCCTGCGCGAGGGGTGGACCGTCCACGTCCACACCAGCGGCAACAACCCGAAGTCCTGGATGCTCGCGGCCACCGCCGGTGTGAGGGCACGAGCACCCCGTGTCATCACCCTGCACTCGGGGCTGCTGCCGGACTACCTGGCCGCCTCCGTGTCGCGGCGGGCCTTCGCGCGTGTGGCCCTGGCCGGGTACTCGCGCGTGGTGGCCGTGTCCGAGGCCGTGCGCGAGGCACTCGCGCGCTGCGGGGTGCCCGAGGAGAAGCTCGTGGTGTACCCGGCCTTCTGCGGCTCGCAGGTGCGGCCGGGGAGGGTGAGCCCGGAGCTCGAGGCGGCGCGTGCCCGCCGCCTGCCCCTGCTGGCCATGGCGCACCACCCCTCGCCCGTCTACGGCCGCGGGTTGATGTTCCGCGCGCTGCGGATGATCGCGGACGAGGTGCCCGGTGTGGGGCTCGCGGTCTTCGGGCCGGGGACACGCTCGGAGGAGTTCCTGCGGGATGCCCGAGAGCACCGGGTCGAGGAGCTCATCGAGGACATGGGCGAACTGGAGCACTCGCGGGCGTTGGCGCTGATCTCACGCTGCGATGCCTTCATCCGGCCCACGACGCACGACGGGGACGCCATCTCCGTGCGCGAGGCGCTGGCGCTCGGCGTGCCGTGCGTGGCCAGTGACGTGTGCGGGCGGCCGCACGGGACATACACGTTCCAGGCGGGCAACGCGGTGGCCCTGGCCGAGCGGGTGCACCACGCGCTCGAGCGGGGGCCCGCGCAGGCGGTGTCACCGGATGCTGGACCGGTGTTGCTGAAGCTCTACGGCGATCTGGTGCAACCGACGATTCTGGGAGGAGGCGAGACACATGCGGCGCAGTGAAGACTTGGAGCTGGCCCGCCGGGCGCTCCGTGGCAGGGATCTGGTGGTCTTCTCCAACGACTGGGATGGGGATCCGCTGTCCAAGGTCCACATCATGCGGATCCTCTCCCGGGACAACCGCGTCCTGTGGGTGAACAGCATCGGCAACCGGGCACCCAAGGCCAATGCGCACGACGTGAAGCGCATCTGGAACAAGCTGGCGAAGTTCACCGAGGGCATCCGCGAGGTGGAGCCCAACCTCTTCGTGCTCGCCCCGCTGGCGATTCCCTTCTACGGCTCGGAGCTGGTGCGCGCCACGAACCGGGAGCTGCTGCGCGCGCAGGTGCTGCGGGCCATGCGCCAGCTGCACTTCAAGCGGCCCATCTCGTGGTCGTTCCTGCCGGCCTCGGCGCCGGTGTCCGGACGGCTGGGCGAGGAGTTCGTCGTCTACCACTGCGTGGACGAGTTCTCCGCCTTCAGCGACACCAACGGCAAGCACATCGCCGAGATGGAGGAGCAGCTGCTGAAGCGGGCGGACCTGTGCATCACCTCGGCGGAGCGGCTGAGGGAGAACAAGGTGCGGGTCAACCCGAGCACGGTGCTGGTGCGCCACGGCGTGGACTTCAACCACTTCGTGAAGGCGTGTGATCCAGCCACGGTGATTCCCGAGGACATCGCGAACCTGCCCCGGCCGATCTTCGGCTTCTTCGGACTGGTGGCGGACTGGGTGGACCTGGAGGCGATCGCCGCGACGGCGCGGGCGCATCCGGAGGGCTCGGTGGTGGTGATCGGCAAGGTGGCGCCGGACGTGGACCCGGCGGTGCTGAAGGCCGAGAAGAACATCCACCTGCTGGGGCGCAAGCCGTACTCGGCGCTGCCGGGCTACTGCAAGGCGTTCGACGTGGCGCTCATGCCCTTCAAGGTGAACGAGCTCACGCTCAACGCGAATCCGCTGAAGGTGCGCGAGTACCTGGCGGCGGGCGTGCCGGTGGTGTCCTCGGACATTCCCGAGGTGCGCAAGGTGGGCCTGTGCAAGCTGGCGAAGGACACCGAGGACTTCGTGCGCAAGGTGGACGAGTGCCTCGCCGAGGGCGCCGGTCCCAGCCGCGAGCGCGCCGAGCGCATCCGCCATGAGAGCTGGGAGGCCAAGGTGGAGGAGATCCGCGGCTTCGTCGGCGAGGCCATGGTGAAGGCCGGACGCGGGTTGTAGCCGCGTCAACGTGAGCCCGCCGCATCCCATGTGATGGATGTGGCGGGCCACCTCAAGCTCACGGCGTCTCCCCGTCCATGCGAACGGGGGACGCCGTTGTTGTAGGACTCCTCTCTCCGGCATGCTCTGGCTCATGCCAGCCAAGAGAGAGTTCATCGCGTCTGCGCGCTACACCTGTTCGAGCCGGAATTGGCTCCTGGTGTGGGGACTGCTGTTGGCGTGCGCTTGCGCAACGGACGGTGGTCAGCGGCAGGGTCACGAGCCGGAGAGCGTCAGGGGGCGTGCCTGCGAGTCGGTCCAAGGGCCCACCCGAGTGATGCTTGAGTCACGTTCGGGCACTCTGGTGGCTTTGCCTTCTGTGCCTCAGCGTCCGCTGGTGGAATTGAGCCAGGCTCAGTTCGAGCAGATCATGGCGCGGTTGGTGGTCGAACTGCCGGGCCCACCCGTGCCTTTCCTGATGCGGTTGGACTTGAGATGGGCACCACCGGGAGCACAGGCCGAGCAGGCAGAAGTGGTGCGCGGCTATCAAGGCTGGTGCGCTCGCGATGGGCGTGGCGGTGACTGTTTGTCCTTCCTGGAGGGAGACCTGTACCTCGATGAGGACGAGCGGACGGACATGGCGCTGATGCTCGCCTTCGAGAATTTGTGGCCAGGAGTGGAGTCAGTGGTGAGAGCCTCGGTGGATCCCGCCCAGCTCCGGATCGCGGTATTCACCTCGCTCTCCATGTATCTGGGGTTGCTGCTGCTTCCAGAACCGACCTCGAAGCTGGTGGCGGTGTCGATGACAGGCGTGCTCCTGGCCTATCTGGGCGCGGAGACCCTTTTCAGCCTCGTGGAGGGATATCGGCAGCTCAAGGCCGATGCACAGCGGGCACGCAGCTTTGGGGAACTGCGGGCCGCTGGAGAGCACTACGGCCGAATCATTGGGGAGCGAGCAGGGCAGGTGCTGGTGATGGCGGCGACGGCGGCAGTGGGGTCAGGATTGATCCAAAGTCCGTAGGAGAGGATTTGAAGAAGCGGAGAGCAAGTCCAGACATTCACAGGCAAAGGGGGAGCATCCCTCCGGACGGCGCCTGAAAGAGGGGCGCCGTGGAAGGACAGGAGAGAAGGGACACAGGCCGAACAGCCAGGGGAGAAGAGGCGCGGGAGACCGGAGCGGGAGCAGCTGGCGGGCGCTCAGGCAAGTGTGGCCAGACTCTCGGGCAGCACGGCCAGGCCCAACAGGCCCTGGTAGAGCACCTCCATGGTACGTGCGAAGCTGGGAGGCCGTTTATCGCGAACCGGCAGGTGCGTGCGCACCAGGGCCAGCAGGTTGTAGGCCAGCAAGCGCAGCCAGCTGAGCACCAGCGGTGCCTTGCCTCTCAGGCTGGGCGAGGCGCTGTCCTCCTCCAGCACCACGTCCGCTGTCCAGTTGGGCCCATTCTCAATCCCCCAGTGCCGGCGCACCAGCGTCAGCATCCGCTCCCCAGAAAGCTGCCCCCGGGCAATGGAGGTGAGGAACAGCCGCGTCTCCACCTTCGGCAGCTCGCCGTCCCTGGTTCGCGTCTGCCGCACCCATACCCATTGCTCGGCGCCCGGAAAGTCCTCCTCTGGCGGCTTGTCCACCACCCTCAACTCCCTCTCCACCCACTCCCCCCTCACCCGCTCGCGCACTCGCACCTTCACTGGCGCCACCGCCAGCGCCACCCACGCCTTGTCATGTAGCCGGTGGAAGTTCTCCTTGAGCGCCATCAGGTAGTGCTTGCCCGCCTCCCTCACCACGCGCGCGTTGGCCGCACTCGTCATTCCCGCGTCCACCGTCACGTACTCGAAATGGCGCCCGAATTTCTCCACCACCCGCTTGAAGAGCTCGGGGAACGCCGTCGCCTCTCCCTGCTTGCCTTCCAGCAGCTTCTGGTCGAGCACCGGCTGGGCCGCGCTGCTGGTGAGGCTGGCGCGCAGCGCGTACGGGTACCAGTACTCCCGCCCCTGCTCATCCTTCGTCGTGTGGCTCGGCTCGCACGGCGCCTGCCCCGGCGTGCTCTCCCCCGCCTTGCCGTCTATGGACACCACCCCTCGGCTGAAGAGCTCCTGGCGTATCAACCCCTTGTCCAGCCCACGCCGCACCATCTGGTGCACCTCCTGCTCCAACCCCTCCGGCTCCACGCTTCCCAGCAGCCTGTCCAACGTCGTGTCGGACACTGGCCTCTCGAGCCCTTCGGGTGCCGTGCCCTCGCGCAGCATGTCCTCCCCCAGCGCCTCGGCATGCCTCAACACCCGCCTGCCCACCGCCAGCGCCTGCACCAGCAGCGTCAACATCGCCGCCAGCGGGTGCCTCTGTCCCCGGCGCGCTCGCGGGTCCTTTACTCCCTTGAATGTCAGCCCCAGGCTCGTCATCATCCTCTGCACGCGAGAAGGGGTGTCCTGCTCATTCTTTCCCTTCCCGCTCTCCCCATGGGGTGTGGAGGGCCCGCCAGTCCTCCCGCCCCGGTTTTTCTCCCTACTCATTCCTCTTCTCCCCGGACCTGCCCGGCCCGTCACCGGCTCTGTGCAGGCTCACCCCGCGCGATCAGCCCGCGGCTGCTCGCCACCGGTGGGCGCCTGTCGGCGGGACTATACTTCAGCCGTAGGGCCGGGTGGGATAACCTCTCCCGTGGGACTTTGAATCAAGCCTGGGCAGTGGGGTGGGGGAGCCACATGACGCTGAAAGGGCCGGGGCTACCAGGGTTCGGGCGCGCGGCGCAGCTCTTGAGCGCCGAAACGGGCCTGAATCTGTCGACGGTGGCGAGCGAGGTCGAGGCGATCATGGTTGCTCGGCCCAGCATCACCGTGGTTCTGGCTCCAACGGCCCATGCCATGGCTTCTCAGGGAATAGATGGCAGCCTGGGCTCGCGCTCTCAGGCGGCGCAGTCAGAGCCGAACCATCATCGGCTGGAAAAAATCGAGGAATGGCGCAAGCCGAAGCTTACAGAAGATGGTCGTGTTCTCCCCTACAAGGACACGCGGAAGCCGTCGGAACCCATCGTCAACCTGGGGCGCAACCGAGCTGGAAAGTCCCTCACGAATGGCAGGGACACCCTTCGATTCGACGAGAACGGCTTCGCGCAGTTCGAGACGCGGTTCGAAACACTGCTCGAGGAGATCCACATCGGAAGTGGCCGCCCTGATCTCCACTTCAAGGCAGCCAACAAGCGGCTCTACGAAGCGATTCGGGCCGATTCCGGGTTGGCAAGGCAGCTGGGTCTCTCCGCGGAAGAGGTGGCTGCGTTACCAACGAGCAGGAGGCCGCCCTCCGGTTATACCTGGCACCACCATCAAGACGTTGGCCGGATGCAGCTCATCCCCGATAGTGCTCATGATCTCGCGAAACCGCACACGGGCGGAATGGCGATCTGGGGTGGCGGGTATTGATGGTTTCCTCGAGGGCTCGATGATGGATATCCGCTGGGAAAACTACGTCTGGAAGGAGCCACGTCCTGTTGCTTCCTCCGAGCTCGAGCGGCTCGAGGACATGTGGCAGGTCGCTCTACCTGGTGAGTTCAAGAGGATTGCCGCGGCCCATCAGGGCATGGCTCCCGAGCCCTGTGTCTTCAAGGTGGGCAGAGGCGCCAATGTGTTCAGCGTTCTGTTGACGGTAACCCGGGACGCTGACCGCGCGAGCTACTCCATTCAGGATTCCTACGATCTCATCCGCTCCCATGTTCCTTCAGGCATCTATCCTTTCGGGAAGACGCCGGGCGGGGAGTACCTGTGTTTTGACTACAGAGGAGCAGCCCATCAGCCCCAGATCGTCCTGGTGACGGTGGAGATGTCCGTCCTCCCCGTGGCCAACAGCTTCCAGGAACTGCTGGAGGGGTTGCATGACGATTGAGACGGGGCGCGGATTATAGACGGACGCGAGGCGCCCCGGCTGCCCCCCCACCATGTTCCGGGGGACAATACGGGGCACTTCGCGGACGGGTAGACTGCGCGTGGACCATGTCCGCCACGCGCTTCTGCACCTTCGACGACTCTCTCTGGCCGCTGCTCATCCTGCGGATCGTGGGAGAGCCGTCGAATCAGCAGTTCGAGGAGTACCTCGACGTGTCGGCGTCCTACCTTCACCGGGGGGAGCGGCACGTCGTCATCGCCGATGTGCTCCGGGCTGGAATCGAATCGACCGAGCAGCGCCGCAAACGGGCGGAGTGGATGGGCCGGTATGACGGGCTCACGCGGGAATTGGTGCTCGGTAACGCCTTCGTCATCAACTCCCCCTTTCTCCGGCTGGGGTTGAACCTCCTTCTCCACCTCAGACAGCCTTCCTGGCCGTACCTCGTCGTTCCCCGCATGGAGTCGGCCGTCGCGTGGGCCGCTGGCCAGATGGACGAGGCAGGCCTGCGGGAGCCCGCCCATCGCATCCGGCGGCACTTCGGCTTGCTCCCCATGAGTCAGTCCGGTTAGTTCCGCCAGACCTCATGCTCACCCGGCGTCTGCTCGAACATGCGAAGGAGGTCGCCCGCTTCGCCCCGGTGCGGCCAGCGGTGAAGGCGGGCCTCCGCGCGGCGATCGCCACCCTGTTGCCCGTGCTGCTGGCCAGCGTCTTCCAGCTCCCGGGCGTCATCTGGCTCAGCGTGGGCGGCTTCAATACCTCCTTCGCGGACAGGGGCGGCTCCTACCGCTCCCGCGCCTCCAGCATGGGCGCGGTGGCCCTCACCTGTTCGCTCTCGGTCTTCGTGGGCGGTCTGGCCGGGATCCACCCCGCGCTGGCCATCCCCGTGGCCCTGTTCTGGGTGACGGCCTGCAGCTACGCCGGGGTGTACGGCGCCACCGCTGGCTTCGTGGGCAACATCGCGGCGAGCGCCTTCGTCATCTCCCTGGCCCTGCCTGCCTCCGGGCTCCTCGATGCCTTCTCGCGCGTGGGCTACCTGCTCGCGGGCGCCTGCTGGGCGATGGTGCTCTCGCTCGTCCTGTGGCCCATCCGCCCCTACCGGCCCGCGCGCCTCGCCCTCGGCCGCTGCTTCCGGGCGCTGTCGGAATTCGTGGGCGAGGTGGCTCGGCTCTCCACCGGGGCCGACGGCGCGGCCTGGCAGGCGTTGGTCCAGGGACACCACGGGCGGCTGCGCGAGGCCCTGGAGGAGGCCCGGAACACCCTCGCCGCCACCCGCCGTGGGCGCTCGGATCGCGCGCGTGGGGAGCGGCTGTTGGTGCTGCTCCAGATGGCGGACTCGATGTTCGAGGCGATGATCGCCCTCGCCGATGTGACGGAGAGTCTGTCGCACGGGACCGGGGTCCGTCCGGCCCAGGAGGAGGTGGCGCGCGCGCTCACCGCCTTCTCCGGGACCCTCCAGGAACTCGCGCGCATCACCGAGACCGAGAGCCCGGCCGGGCAGTTGCCCGCGCTGGAGTGGGGCCCGGAGGCGCTTCGGGAGGCCCTCGCCCGAACCGAGAACGTCGGGGGGTCCGAGGCCATGCGCGTCGTCGACCGTGCGCAGGCCCTTCACGCGGCCCGGTTGCTGGCGCAACTCCGGGAGTTCGCGGGGCTCGCGCTGGAGCGGGCCGCGAGCCTCGCGGATGCTCGTCCGTCCACCACCGGGCGCGAGCCGCCTCGGCCCGCTCTGGCCGAGCCGAGGCGTCCGTTGCTCGAGCCGCTGCGCGAGAACCTGACCCGGGACTCGGTCGTGCTCCGGCATGCGCTCCGGGTCGGCGTCACCACGGCGATCGCGGTCTGGATCACCGCCCACTCGAGCCTGAGCCACGGCTACTGGGTGACGATCACCGTGCTCACGATCATGCTGCCGTATACCGGGCCGACCTTCCTCAAGGGGTTGCAGCGCGTGGTGGGCACGATGGTGGGAGGCATCCTCGCCGCGTTGGTCGCCGCATGGCTGCATGATCCGCACGCCATCATGATGCTGGCGTTCTTCACCGTGGCCATCAGCGTGGCCGTCATCTCGGTGAACTACGGGCTCTACACCATCTTCCTCACGGTCACCTTCGTGCTCCTGGCCGAGGTGGGCAGTGGAGACTGGAGTCTGGCCGGGGTGCGTATCGTCAACACCCTCATCGGTGGCGCCCTGGCGCTGGCGGGCTCCTGGCTCCTGTGGGAGCGGGCGGAGAAGGAGCTCTTTCCCGAGCAGCTCGCGGCGGCCCTCAGGGCGGACCGCGAGTACTTCCAGCAGGTGTTCTCCGCCTGGCTCGGGACTCCGGGGAGTCCGGATGCATCACTCGGCGAGGCGCGGCGGAAGATGGGACTGGCGAGCCTCAACGCGGAGGCCTCCTTCCAGCGGCTGCTCTCCGAGCCACGGCGGCGCACGGAGCCGCTCGAGCCCTTGATGACGCTGCTCGCGTATACCCGCCGCTTCGCGGCCGCGGTGATAGCGCTCTCGCCCGTCCACCACGAGCGGGCCCCGGAGCGGGTCCGGGCCGGCCTGGAGCGCTTCGCGAGCTCCATCGATCAAGTGTTGGAGGATCTGGCCGGTGCGGTGGTCCAGGGGCGTCCGCCCATGCCGCTGCCCGACCTGACCGGGCTTCTGGGTGGGGAGACGCCTTCTACCGGAGGAGCGACTGCCCTGGCCGCGGAAGATCCCCTACTGCGCGCCCAGCTCGAGCGGGTGGTCCGGCAGCTCACCATTCTTCATGGCGCCGCGTCGCGGAGGGCCAGTCCCCCGTAGCCACGCGCGGAAGGTACACTGTGCGTGGATCATGCCCGCCACGCCTTTCTGCACCTTCGACGACTCGCTCTGGCCGCTGCTCCGGCTGCGCGTCGTGGGGGAGGCGTCGAACCAGCAGTTCGAGGAGTACCTGAAGGTCTCCGCGTCCTACTTCCATCGCGGAGAGCCGCATGTGGTCGTTTCCGATCTGCTCCATGTCGGAATGATTTCGGCCGAGCTTCGCCGCAGGCAGGCGGAGTGGACGGCACGGCATGAGGGGATCATCCGGCGGACGTTGCTCGGCAATGCCTTCGTCATCAGCAACGCACCGTTCTTCCGGCTCGGGTTGAACATCCTCTTCCACCTCAATCCGCCCTCCTGGCCCTATGTCGTCGTTTCCAACATGGAGCCGGCACTGGCGTGGGCCGTCGTCCGGCTGGAGGAGGTGGGCTTGCGGGAGCCCGCGGAGCGTGTCCGGCGGCACTTCGATCGGCTATAAACAGGCCCGATGAAGCGCTCCTTCCTGGTCGCGGCTTGTCTTTTCTTCCTCTCCCTCGCCGTTGCCATTCCGTCCGCGCGGGCGGCCAGCCAGCCCCGGCGCGTCACGAACGCCACGCATGTCGTGAAGCTCTGGTCCCCCTCCCAGCACCTCTACGTGAAGGGGGACATCGGGGTCTCGGACGCGCAGCTGCGCGAGCTCGAGAAGTGGTTGAATCAGCGGCCCCACTGGACCGTGGTGCTGCTGGACAGCGCCCAAGGGGAGCGCTTCGTCGACGCGGCGGGCACTTCCTTCGAGGGCATCGAGGCGGTGAAGCATGCGCTCGGCAAGGGGCTGTCGAACCGCACGGGCTTCGGTTCCCTGAAGCATCCGAAGACAGGCGAGCCGGACGGCGCCATCTTCCTGCTGTCCGTGCGTGATCGGAACCTGTCGTACTTCGGGTCCGACGCGCAGGACCGGCGCGGCCTGGGTGAGGCGAACTGGAAGGGCAGGCTCGATGCCCCGGCCATCGCCGCCATGCGCAGTGGAGGGCGCATCCTCGATGCGGTGCGCGACACCGTTACCGATATCGACAAGCGGCTGGCGGTCATCCTCGAGCTGGAGCAGGCGAACCGCGAGCGTGCCCGCCAGCGGGGAGTCTCGCGGCTGAAGCAGGCCGAAGAGGCGCTCACGGCACTCGAGACGTCTCGCTTGAAGGCCTTCGCCGTGCCGGAGTTGGAGGCGGCGAAGGCGGCGCTCGAACAGGCGCGTTCCTCCGTTGTCACGCTGGCGCCCCACCACGAGTCGCTGCTCTCCGAGGCGGAAACCCTGCGCCAGAAGGTGGAGACCCTCCTGGCCGAGATGGAGCGCCAGGAGTCCCTGCTGGACGAGCAGGCCCGTCTGCTCGAGGCCCTCGAGAAGGAATCCCGCGCCGGGCTCATCCAGCAGCAGCTCGCGGACGCGCATGCGGCGCTGCGGCGGGCTCGCGAGGCGTTCGCCCGTCAGGATCGCACCTTCCCCGAGGCGCTGCGCTCGAGCCAGGAGCCGTACGAGGCCGCCCTCGTGATCCTCCAGGAGGCCGAGTTCAAAGCGGCCTTGCGCGGCGCGCTCGTGGGCATCGCCGTCCTGGCCCTGGGCATCTTCCTCTTGCTCCTGCGGCTCGACCGGAACCGGCACATGCGCAATGCCGCCGATCTCCACGCCCAGTGGCGCAAGGCCCTCGACGAGAAGATGCAGGCGCTCTTCGAGCTGCTCGACCGGACCCACCTGGCCGCCGGCCACTCGCGAGAGGAGATCCAGAAGCGCTACTCGGGCACCACGCGCGAGCGGGCCCTGGCACTCGCCTCCGGCGTGGATGAACTGTTCCTGCTGTCCGTGGGGGCCTCTCGCGTGCTGGACCAGGCCGAGGCGCTGCTCACGGGCAGGGGCCTCCTGGATTGGCTCGTGGTCCAGTTCTCGGCCCCGCGCTTCCAGAAGGTGACGCATCTGCTGCGCGACAAGCTCATCGCCTTCCACCCCGATGATGGCATCGAGCTCGTGCTGCGGGGCCGTCCCACCGCCGAGCAGCGGCTCATCGGAGACCTCGCCAGCTACCAGCCGTTCTCGCTGCACTTCGAGGAACTCATCGAGGCCTTCAACACGCGCGCCAGCAATGTCCTCCCGGTGCTCGAGGTGCTGGAGGCCGTGCCGGGTCAGGCGGGGGCGGGCGTCGCGGCGCTGGAGCGCCTCCTCTCCGAGGTGCACACGGTGGAGTCCGAGGCCGTGCGGCTTCGCGTCCCCGCGCTCCTCGAGCGGGTCGTGCCGTCGCTCGAGGCGCTCCTCGCGGAGGCGCGCTCGCTCCTCGTGGAGGATCCGATGGGCGCATTCCACGGGCCGCTCGCCAGTGCACGCCAGCAGGGCGCGGACACGTCGGAGCTGCTGCTCGTGCTCGCTCGTGGCCGCTCGGAGGGGGTGCCCCTGGCGGAGCGTGCGGGGGAGGCGCTCGCGTCCGCCGGACTGTCCCGCCAGTGGCTCGACGAGGCGCTCGACACGCTCCACCGTCAGTCCGACGAGGTGGCGCGAGCGTTGGTGACGCGCCAGGCCGGCGTGGACGTGAAGGCCCTCGCCGAGGCGCTCGGGCGGCTGGAGCAGCGCGCGGCCGAGGCGGGGCGGCTCGTGGAGGGGTGCGGACGCGCTCGCGCCGAGCTGACGCGGGTGACGGAGGAGCTCGAGACGGCTCGGGCCGGATTGGGCCAGGCCATGGGTCTGGCGCCCGCGTTGATGCTGCGGGAGGAGGGGAGGGATCCTTCCGTGCGCCTCACCTCGGGCGAGCAGTCGCTCGCGCGGGGCCGCGAGGCGCTGAGCCGAGGCGAGCTGGAGGCCGCGCGCACCGGCGTCGAGGCGGCCCTCGCGGGCGCGTCCGAGGCGGCGCAGTGGGTGGCCCGGAGCCGCGAGGTGCACGCCCGCTTCGAGGCATGGTGCGAGGAGTGCCGGGCCGAGGCGAAGCGGTTCGCGGGGTTCATGGCCGAGCGCCAGGCCCCACTGACGGAAACGATGCGCCGCTACCTGCCGTCGGCGCTGAGATTGCGCGCGGACGATCCGATTCACCCCAACGCGAATGGCACCGTCCAGGACAACCTGCGCGAGGCCGCCTCGAACACGCAGCGGGCCGCGGAGCTGCTCCAGTCGGCGCTCAAGCTCTTCTCCCAGGGATGGTTGCTCACCTCGGCCGAGCGGATCGGCCAGGTGCGGGAACAGCAGGCACTCGCCGTGCACCGGCTCGAAGAGCTCACGGAGAAGGTGCGTCAGCTCCAGGCCGCCGAGGAAGCGAATCCGCAACTGCTCTCGGCGGCCGAGGCGCTCGCCGCCGCGTGTGCCGTCGAGGTGGACGATCCTCGCGTCATGGCGCCTACCCGGAGCACGCTCGAGACGGCACGGGGGCTGGTGGAGGCGGCCCGTGCCATGGTGGGCGTCCTGCCCGGTGATCCGCTCGAGGCGGCCGAGCGGCTGTCGGCGGCGAATCTGTCGCTCGCCCATGTCCAGCGGAGCGTGGCGAATGATCACTCGCTGCACGCTCGCGCCGGGGAGGGTCTGCGCTGCGCCCGGTCGGCGTTCGAGGGCGCCCAGCAGTGGGTGCGGCGCGCCGCGACGGATGGCATCACCGACAGCCGTGAGACCACGCGCGCCGTGAATGCGATCGGCTCGCTGGAGGGGGAGATCCAGAAGGCGGAAGATACGTTCGGCAAGCCCCACGGCGACTGGCTCGCGCTCGAGAGCGAGGGCGAGCGGCTCGAGCTTCAGGTGGCCCGCGAGGCCGCCGCGCTGCGCAACGAGCTGGAGGCCGCCGAGCGTGCGGTGCGAGCCATTCAAGAGGCGGGGAAGCCGGTCAAACGCGCCAAGGACTGGTTCCCGTCCCATGGCGTCACCATCCGGGGGAATCCCGGCTCACGGCGGCTCACCGAGGCCCGCGCGGCCCTCCAGAATGGGGACTACGCCTCCGCCCAGTCGGCCGCCGAGAACGCCTCGCAGCTCGCGCTCGCGGCCATCGCCGCGGCCGAGCAGGAGGTCGCCCGATACGTCGAGGAGGAACGGCGGCGCGAGGAGGAGCGGGAGCGCGAGAGGGAACGCGAGCGCGAGAGGGAACGCGAGCGGCAGCGCGAGCGCGAACGGGAGTACAGCTGGAGCTCCAGCAGCTCGAGCAGTTCGAGCTCCTTCTTCAGCAGCTCCAGCTCCAGCGACTCGGGCTTCTCCAGCTCGTCCTGGAGCGACAGCTCCAGCAGCAGCAGCTCCAGCGATTCGAGCTCCAGCTCCAGCTCCAACGACTCGGGCTTCGGCAGCTCGAGCTGGTGAGCCCTGGCTTTACCCGTTCGTGACGGAGAACGGGTTTTCGCCCACATACAACCCCCACCGCCGCCTGCCTGCCTGCCCCATCCTGTGCTTGACAATTCCCCCCCCCCGGGGATTAGTTAGTTTGCGGTCACTAACTTATCTCGGGCCGAGGAACTGCCCCTCTCGAAGGGGGGGTAGGGAGCACGGGAGCACAGGTATGCAGAAGATTCTTCGGAATGGCAGGACGGGTAGGACGCCGACGTTCAAGGTGCTGGTGGCGGGCGGATTGGTGTTGACGCTCGGAGCGGGTTGTGGCTCGCGGGTGGACGCCGCGCAGGGCAAGCCGGGGGCGCAGCAGGCCTCGGCGCAGGAGCCCGCGGTGAAGGCGGACACGGTGGAGGTGGGAGAGGCGAAGGTTCCTCGCTTCCTCACGCTGACCGGCTCGCTGTCGGCCTACGAGGACTCGGACGTGGCCGCCGGTGCCGCCGGCAAGGTGACGTCCGTGCACGTCGAGCGCGGCTCGGTGGTGAAGAAGGGCGACGTGCTGGTGAAGCTGGACGCGCGCACCGCGGCGGCGAGCCTCGAGGAGGCCCGCGCCCAGATGGCCCTGGTCAAGTCCCAGCAGGCCCTGGCCGACGCCGAGTGCGAGCGCAACCAGAAGCTCTTCGAGGGTGGCTCCGTGTCCACCGCCGATCATGATCGCGCCCAGGCCCAGTGCCGCAACGCGGCGGCGCAGGCCGCGGCCACCGCCGCGCGCCTGAGCCTGCTGGAGATCAACGCGGCCGACGCCACCATCCGCGCCCCGTTCGACGGCGTGGTGCTCGAGCGCGTGGTGTCCGTGGGCGAGTACGTCCGCCAGGACTCCAAGGTGGTGACGCTGGTGGCGCTGGATCCGCTGCGCCTGGAGCTCACCGTGCCGGAGTCCTCGGCCGCCTTCATCCGCAAGGATCAGGAGGTGGAGTTCACCCTCACGGCGGCGCCCAACGTGGTGCACAAGACGAAGGTGTCCTTCGTGGGCGCGGGCCTGCGCCGCGGCACGCGCGACCTGGTGGTGGAGGCGCTGGTGCCCAACAAGGATCGCTCGCTGCTGCCGGGCCAGTTCGCCACGGCGAAGGTGCAGCTGGGCGAGCAGCAGCTCCCGGTGGTGCCGCGCACGGCGGTGGTGGAGGACGGCCCGCGCCACAAGGTCTTCGTGGTGAGCGACGGGCGGCTGGAGGAGCGCGTCGTCCAGGTGAGCGAGTCCGCGGCGGACTCGCTGGGCGTGATGGCGGGCGTTCGCGTGGGCGAGCGCGTGGTGGCGGTGGCGCGGGGTGACCTGCGCGACGGCCAGAAGCTTCAGTAGGCGAGGGCACCGCACATGCAATGGCTCGCGAGTATCTGTGTCCGTAAGCCCGTCTTCGCGTCGGTGCTCATCCTGCTGATCTGTGTGGTCGGCGGCGCCGGCTACATGAAGCTCAACGTCGATCGCTTCCCCAAGGTGGACTTCCCCGTCGTGGTGGTGAACACGGTCATGCGTGGCGCCGCCCCCGAGGAGATGGAGATCGACATCACCGAGAAGGTGGAGGAGGCGGTCAACACCATCTCGGGTATCGACGAGATGAACTCCACGACCTCCGAGGGCGTGAGCACGGTGGTCATCACGTTCGTCCTGGAGAAGGACGTGGATGTGGCCGTGCAGGAGGTGCGCGACCGCATCAATCAGATCACCTACGAACTGCCGCGGGACGCCGAGACGCCGCTGGTGCAGAAGTTCGATCCGGACGCCGTGCCAGTCATCATCCTGTCCGTGCAGGCGGAGAAGCCGGTGCGGGAGATCACCGAGTACGCGGATCGCGTGCTGCGCCGGAGGCTGGAGACGGTGCCGGGAGTGGGCCAGGTGACGCTCATCGGTGGCCGCAAGCGTCAGGTGAACGTGTGGATGGACCCGGCGAGGATGCGCGCGGCGGGCGTGAGCGCGGGACAGCTGCAGGCCGCGCTGGCCTCGCAGAACATGTCGCTGCCCGGTGGCAGCATCGAGACGGGCCCGCAGCGCTTCACCCTGCGTCTGCGCGGGCGTGTCACGAGCGTGGAGGAGCTGGGCAACCTCGTGCTGCGCGAGAGCAATGGCCACATCCTGCGCGTGAAGGACGTGGCCCGGGTGGAGGATGGTGAGCAGGAGGCGGAGACGGCCGCCATGCGCGATGGCAAGTCCGCCGTGCTGCTGTCCATCCGCAAGCAGTCCGGTGAGAACACGGTGTCGCTGGTGGCCGAGGTGCTCCGGCGCGTGAAGGATCTGACGCCGATGCTGCCGCCGGGCTACTCGCTGCAGGTGGTGCGCGACAACTCGGAGACGACCCTCACCGCCGTGCACGCGGTGCAGGAGCACCTGCTGCTGGGGGGTCTGTTCGCCGCGCTGGTGGTGCTGCTGTTCCTCGGAAGCTGGCGCAGCACCATCATCGCCGCGCTCGCCATCCCCACGTCCATCATCGGCACCTTCGCGGTGATGAAGTACCTGGACCTCAACCTCAACAGCATCAGTCTTCTGGCGCTCGCGCTGGCGGTGGGTATCGTCATCGACGACGCCATCGTGGTGCTGGAGAACATCCACCGCTTCATCCACGAGAAGAAGCTCAAGCCCTTCCCGGCCGCCATCCTGGCCACCAAGGAGATCGGCCTCGCGGTGCTCGCCACCACGCTGTCGCTGCTCGCGGTGTTCCTCCCGGTGGCCTTCATGGGCGGCATGCCCGGGCGCTTCCTGAGCAGCTTCGGCCTGACGATGGGCGCCTCCATCGCCGTGTCGCTGCTGGTGTCCTTCACGCTCACGCCCATGCTGTGCGCGCGTTGGCTGGGTGGCGCGGCGACTTCCGAGCACGGGGGTCATCACCGCAAGCCCCTGCTGGAGCGTGCCACGGACATCGTCTACATGCCCATGGAGCGGGCCTATGAGCGCGCCCTGCGCTGGGTGATGGCGCACCGCTGGGTGGCCGTCGTGGCCTCGGTGGTGACGCTCGGCTCGTGCGGCCCCCTCATGGGCGCCGTCCCCAAGGGCTTCCTCCCCAAGAGCGACGAGGCCCAGTTCCAGGTGAGCGTCCGCATGCCCGAGGGCACCAGCCTGGACTCCACGCTCCTGGTGACCGAGCGGGTCGCCCGCGAGATGCGCGAGAAGATTCCCGAGGTGACCTCCACGCTCGTCACCATCGGCGAGGGCGCGGACAAGACGCCCAACGTGGCCGGCATCTTCGTGAAGATCGTCAACCCGGATCAGCGCGCGGCCACCCAGGACGAGATCATGAACAAGGTGCGCAATGAGATCACCTCCAAGATGCCCAAGGCGTACCGGGTGAGCGTGTCCAACGCGCCGCTCTTCGGCGGTGCGGGGACGCAGGCGGCCGTCCAGTACGTGGTGACGGGTCCCGAGTTCGACGAGCTGGGCAAGCAGGCCTCCATTCTGCTGGGCAAGCTGAAGCAGGTTCCCGGCGTGGTGGACGCGGACAGCAACCTCATCATCGGCAAGCCCGAGGTGAGCGCGTACATCGACCGTTCCCGCGCCGCGGACCTGGGCGTGCAGGTGCCCGACGTGGCCGCCACGCTGCAGATGGTGGTGGGTGGCCTCGACGTGTCCACCTACGTGGAGAATGGCAACCTGTACGACGTGCGGCTGCGCGCCGAGCCGTCCGCTCGCGCCAGCATGGAGGACATCCGCCAGCTCACCGTGCCCTCGGCCCGGCTCGGCTCCGTCCCCCTGTCGGACGTGGTGAACCTGCAGCAGGAGGAAGGTCCCTCGCAGATCAGCCGCATGAACCGCCAGCGGCAGATCATGCTCTCCGCCAACACCGCCCCGGGCGTGAGCACGGGTCAGATCGTGGAGCAGTTCGACAAGATCATCGCGGAGTCGAAGCTGCCGGCCGGCTACGCGGCGAGGCCCGCGGGTCAGTCCCGCGAGATCGGCCGCACGGTGGGCAACTTCGCCCTGGCGTTCGGCCTGGCCTTCATCTTCATGTACCTGATCCTCGCCGCGCAGTTCGAGTCGTGGATCCACCCCATCACCATCCTCCTGTCCCTGCCGCTCACCGTCCCGTTCGCGTTGATCTCCCTGCTGGTGTTCAAGCAGTCGCTCGACATGTACTCGATGCTGGGTCTGCTGGTGCTCTTCGGCGTGGTGAAGAAGAACTCGATTCTGCAGATCGACCACACCAACCAGCTCCGGCGCGAGGGCATGAACCGGCTGGAGGCCATCATCCACGGCAGCAAGGACCGGTTGCGGCCCATCCTCATGACCACGCTGTCGTTCGTGGCGGGCATGATTCCGCTGCTGCTCTCCAAGGGCGTGGGCGCGAGCTTCAACCAGGCCACGGCCGGCGTGGTGGTGGGTGGTCAGACGTTGTCGCTGGTGCTCACGCTGCTGGTGACGCCAGTGGCCTATTCGTTGTTCGACGACGCCTCGGCGTGGTTCGGCCGGAAGTTCGCCTCCAAGCGCTCGCCCGAGGAGACGGGTGAGGCCGAGGTGGCCCGTGCCTATGGCGGCGACACGCTCGCCGAGCTGCGCCCGGCACATGATTCGGAGGCAGCATGATCGCCTTGCTCGCAATGACGCTGACGGTGAGCGCCGCGACGCCGGTGCTTACCCTGGAAGAGGCGCTTCAGTCGGCGCGCCAGAACAACCTGGACCTGAAGGTGGCGCGTGCCCGGCTGGAGCAGTCCCGGCTCCTGTCCAACAGGGCGTGGGCCGCGTACCTGCCCTCCATCTCGGTGGGCGCCACCTATACCCGTAACTCCAATGAAGCGGTGGTGGCGCTGCCGGGTGGTCCGCAGATCGTCATCCAGCCGTTCGATCAGCTCTCCGCGCAGGCGGAGATCCGGCAGGCCATCATCGCCCCGTCGCTCTGGCCCGCCATCCGCAACGCGGGGATCGCCGAGGACGTGGCGGAACTGAACACGGACAACGCGCGGCGGGAGATCCTCTTCGCCGTGGCCCAGGCTTACTTCGGCGCCGCCAGCTTCCAGGAGTCCATCCGCGCCACGCAGTTCCTCCTGGATGTGAACAAGGCGCGCGAGTCGGACACGCAGAAGCGATTCGACGCGGGCACGGTGACGAAGGTGGCGCTGCTCCGCTCGCAGCTGGACCGGACGCGTGCCGAGCAGGATCTGGTGCGGGCTCGCAATGCCTTCGCCTCCTCGCGGCTGGCGCTCGCCACGCTCATCCAGCGTGACGCGGACTTCACGCTGGAGCTGCCGCCGGTGCCGCAGGTGCCCACTGAGGGCGAGGACCTGGTGAAGCAGGCGCTGGATCAGCGGCCGGACGTGGCCGCCGCGCGGCGCAACCTGGACCTGGCAATGGGCCGCAAGAGCGGCGTGTGGTTCTCCTATGCGCCCTCGGTGGGCTTCTCCGGTCTCTACCGGGTCAGCAACGCCGCGGGCTTCGCCGGACAGAACGACATCTGGGCGCTGTCGTTGAGCGCGCAGTGGACGCTCTGGGACGGCGGCATCCGGGAGATCAACCTGCGCGAGGAGTCCGCCCGCGTGGCCGAGGCGTCGGCCCAGCAGAAGCAGGCGGAGGCCCGGGCGGTGGAGGAGGTGTCCCGCGCGCAGCTGGAGTACGAGAACGCCAAGGCCAACCTCACCAAGGCCGAGGAGGCCCTGGGGCTGGCGCGTGAGACGCAGCGTCTCACGGAGATCAGCTTCAAGGCGGGTGTGGCCACGTACCTCGAGGTGGCGGACGCCAACTCCGCGCTGACGGGCGCCGAGGTGGGTGCCATCTCCGAGCGTCTGCAGACGTCGCTCGCGGCGCTGCGGCTGCTGCGTGCCGCCGGTTTCTTCGCGGCCAAGGAGTAGCCGATGTCCCCTCTCCCTCTGGGAGAGGGTCAGGGTGAGGGTCTTCCGTCTGGTGAAGACCCTCACCGGCCCGTGATGAGGTTCTCGAGGCGCGCATACTGGCGCGCCAGCCTCGCGTAGTCGGAAGGCCGGATGTCCCGCTGCTCCATCGTGCGCACCAGGTCCTCCCTCGTGGCCAGGTAGTCCGCCGCGGGCAGCCCGCAGCTCCGCTCCAGCATCCGCGCCGCCTCGTCCTCCGGCAGGGTGAGGGGAATGCCCAGCCGCTCGTGCATGTGCCGCCGCAGTTGCCGCGCCAGCTCGGGCACCAGCTCGCGCTCCACCTTCGAGCGCCGGGCCAGCCAGCCGAGGGAACGCACGTACTCCAGTGCCGAGCGGTGCTTCTCCACCACCAGCGGCCGCGGTGGGCCGAAGCGCGTCCCGCGCGACACCGCGTAGATCAGCCCCACCAGCAGGCCCTGCGCCACGAAGACCCACAGGCCCCGGGCCGAGGGGGGCTCCGGCTTCGGTGGCACACCATGGTGGTACTCGTCGAAGGCGAGTGGCCCGCGCGCCGCCAGTGCGTCCCAGAAGCGCAGGTTGTCCAGCAGCTCCAGCCGCCGGTTCTCCGCCAGGTCCGTTCCCGCCAGCACGTACACCTCGCCGCGTCCCTCGGGCACCCGCCACACCACCGCCACGCCCTTCGCTCCGGCGAGTGGCACCGCCTCCGGCCGCTCCACCGTGATGCCCCGGTCCAGCGCCACGCGGAATCGCTCCAGGCCTCGCATCGGGCCCACCGGCACCCAGACGCGCACCGTCGTCCCCGTGAGATCCTTTTCCTTCGGCGGCAGCCCCTCCGAGTCCGGTGTCAGCATCGGGCCCTCCGAGAGCCGCAGCCAGCCGTCCAACTGGGGCTGCTTCGCCTTCGCTTCCCTCGACGCCAGATAGACGAGTGTCCCGCCCTGGGAGACCCAGCTCCGCAGTGCGCCGGCCTCCTCCTCCGTCACGGGCCGTCCCGAGGGGGCCGCCACCACCACCGTCCGAATGCCGTCCGGGAGCCCCGGTCCATCGAGCGCCTCCCGCAGTGCCGACACCCGGGCGCCCGACTCCTCGAGGTACAGGTACAGCGCTCGGACTCCCATGGCCCCCGGGTTGTCCACCGAGGGCACCGGCGACGGGGCAGGGGACTGGTTCACCGCGAGCCCCAGTCCCAGCGCCAACGCCACCAGCACGCCGTAGATGATCGCCGTCCGAGAGACCTTCATGCCACCGCTCCCGCGAGCCCCTGGTGCAGCCGCTCCACGTCGTCCACGAAGCGCGCCGCGTCCTCCGGCGGCACCGGCTCGAGCGAGTAGAAGGCCTGGTCGTACCAACGCATCAGCCGCTCCACCTCGCCCGTGAGCTGCGTGGAGGCTCCCCGTCCGGGCAGCTCGCCCACCAGCTCGCGATTCGTCTTCACCCGGTCCGGCCGCGCCAGCCGCTTCGCCTCCAGCGAGGACAGCAGCGCCAGCAGGCCCTCCCGGATCGCCTCGCGCGGCCGGGTCCTCAGCGCCGCTCGCGCCCGCGTCAGGTGCTCACCCGGGGAGTCGAGCTCCAGGGCCGCCGGGCCCGTTTGCCCGTCCGCTTCCCGGCGCACCGGGGCCCGCCGCCAGTGGCGCAGGCGCAGCACCGCGAAGAGCACCGCCGCGAAGCCCAGTCCCAGCACCACCGTGCGCGTGCTCGTCGCGAAGCCCTGCGCCTCGCGCGTCATCAGCAGCTCCTCCAGGAATGCCCTCAGCTCCCGCATCAGCCGCTGGAGCACGTCGCCCTGGCGTTGCCTCGCCTGGGCGAACTCGGGCCGCGAGAGGATCTCCTGGAGCCGGGCCGCATCCGTGGTCCGGGGCGCTGGTGCAATTGGTGTTACCTCGGGCGGTGCGCAGGCCGCCTGGATGCGCCGGGCCGCCGTCTCCGCTCGCGCCGCGGAGGTCTCATCGCCCGGTGCCCGCAGGGGCAGCTCCCAGCGCTGCTCCAGTGCATCGAGGTGTGCGGCCATCGCCGCCGGCTCGCCCCTGGCCAGCTCCGTGAGCTGTTGGAGCTCGCTCGTGGCGTTCTCGCACGGCAGGGCCGCGAGCCACAGCAGCACCAGCCCGGACATCATCGCGCCTCCAGGCGCCTCTCGAGATCCAACCCCTCCCGGCGCACGCGCATGTCCAGGTAGAGCAACGCGTAGACGACGAGTCCCAGCGGGTTGAACACCGCCTGGCCCACCACCTGCAGCAGCTCCGCGGGCACCAGCAGCGACTGCGGCGCCGGGTTGGCCGCCGGGTCGAGCGCGCTGCCATGGATGAACTGGATGATCAGCGCGGGCAGTCCGCACAGGACACTCACGGCGATCAGGATGATGGACACCACGGTGACGAGGATCATCGCCCGCACCGTCACACGCCCGGTGAAGCCCGGCCCCACCCGTCCCGAGAGCAGGGCCCCCGAGCGCCGGAAGGAGGGCACCGCCGGGAGATCCTCCATGGCCATCACCGGCGCCAGCAGCGAGAAGCGCAGCAGGTACCAGAGGAGTCCGCCCACCATCCCGAGCCCCGCGAGGATGGGGCCACCGGCGAGCAAAATCCATCCGAGCACCCGTACGCCCGAGATCGTTCCCTGCGTGCTCAGCACGATCGCCCCGCCCACGCCCGCGAGCAGCGCGCCGGGTAGCATCAGCAGCAGGATGGCGCCCACCGCCCAGAGCAGGGACAGCAGGTACGCCCCGGTGAACGTGCCCACCCGCTTCAGCGCGCGCTGCATCCCATCCGACGGGCGCGTGGGTTCCCCGAGCTGCGTGGGCACCACGTACCGGGACACCGCCAGCGTGTTCAGCGAGTAGAGCCAGAAGGTGACGCCCAGGGTCGCCGTCAGCATCAACAGGAAGCGGGAGTATTCGGCCGCCAGCACCGACATGTCTCCGTCCCGCACGGCCGCCTGGATCATCGTCAGGTTCCGCTGTGCCGTCAGTTGCAGGGCCTTGGTCAGGATGTACGAGACGAGGTTGAAGCCGAGGCTCAGCAGGAAGAGCGTCTTGAAGTGCTTGCGCCAGAACGTGGCCGCGCGGTCGATGATCTCACCGACGGCGAGGGGACGCAGATCCGAAGGGGGAGGGCTCACGGGGCCCAGCATACCGGGGGCGTGGTGTCCTGGGGGAAGACCCTCACCCCGTCCCTCTCCCAGAGGGAGAGGGGAGGGTGCACAGCGCCCTCGTGGCGGCGCCCGGGTCATCGGCCTCCAGCACCGCCGAGATGACCGCGAAGCCCGCTGCCTCCCCGAGCAGCGCGGCCCGCTCCGGCGTGATGCCTCCGAGCGCCAGGGCGGGGCAGGGCAGGGCCGCCGCCAGCCTTCGGAAACCCTCGGGCCCCAGCGTGGGCCGCGTGTCCTCCGGCTTCGAGCCCGGCGGGAACACCGGGCTCACCAGCGCCAGGTCCGCGCCCACGGCCCGGCGCGCCTCCCGCTCGTCGTGCACCGCCACGCTCACCTGCCTTCCCGGGGGCAGGTGCGGACGAACATCCTCCGGCGTCAGGCCCGCCGCGGGCAGGTGCAGGTGCGCTCCCACGAGCAGGGCCACGTCCAACCGGCCATTGACGTAGAGGGGATTGCCTCGCGCCCGGCACAGCCCGGCCAGCAGCCGGGCCTCCTCCAGGAACTGGCGCGCCGTGGCCTCCGGGTGACGGTGCTGCACGGCCACCTGGGGCCCCACCTCCAGCGCCCGCTCCAGCGCGGCCAACAGCCGCTCCCGGGGCAGGCGCCAGTCGGTGATGACCATCACCCGAGGCGTCACTCGAAGCGTCACTACTCGACGAGCCCCTCGAGCGGGCTCGACGCCGACGCATACGCCTTGCGCGGAATCCGGCCGGACAGGAAGGCCTCGCGGCCCGCCTCGATGGCCAGCTTCATGGCGCGCGCCATGCGCACCGGATCCTTCGCGCCCGCGATGGCCGTGTTCATCAGCACCGCGTCCACGCCCAGCTCCATGGCGATGGCCGCGTCCGACGCCGTGCCCACGCCCGCGTCTACAATCACCGGCACCTTCACCGTCTCGCGGATGAGGCGGATGTTGTGCGGGTTGCGGATGCCCAGCCCCGAGCCGATCGGCGCCGCCAGCGGCATCACCGCCGCGCACCCCACGTCCTCCAGCTTGCGCGCCGTGATGGGGTCATCCGACGTGTAGGGCAGCACCGTGAAGCCCTCCTTCACCAGGACGCGCGCCGCCTTCAGCGTCTCCTCCACGTCCGGGTAGAGCGTCTTCTCGTCGCCCAGCACCTCGAGCTTCACCCACTTGCTCATGCCCAGCTCCTCGGCGAGCCGGCAGGTGCGCACCGCGTCGTCCGCCGTGTAGCAGAGCGCCGTGTTCGGCAGCAGCCGCATGCGCGAGCGGTCGATCCAGCTCATCAGCGAGGCCTCGCCCTTCGCCGCGAGATCCAACCGCCGCACCGCCACCGTCACCATCTCCGCGCCCGAGGCCTCGTGGCACCGCTTCATCACCTCGTGGCTGGGGTACTTCCCCGTGCCCACGATGAGGCGCGATTGGAAGGTCACTCCCGAGATCACCAGGGGCTTGTCCTGCACGCTCATTGCTCGCTCCTCTATCCGCCACCGACGAAGGTGACGATCTCCACGCGATCCTCCGGGGACAGCTGGTACTCGGGGTGGCGCGCGCGGCGGACCACCTCCGCGTTCACCTCCACCGCCACCCCCGGCCCTCCCACCTCCAACGAGGCGAGCAGCGCCGCCAGGGTGATTCCCTCGGGGACTTCTCGTGCCTGTCCGTTGATCCAGATCGTCACGGCTCGATGCTCCTGCTGCTGGCGCCCGACGCACTACAGGCGCGCCCCTGTGCTGTCAACGCGCACTCCGGGCATCACCCCTGGTTATACTCCGCGGCATGTTCACCGTTCGAAGCAGGCTCGTGGCCAGTGCCCTGGTGCTGACGCTGGGGCTCCCGGCCTCCGCCGCCGAGCCCACTCCCACCGCGGATGCTCCCACGCGCGCCGCCGGCCTCCATGGCCACCGGTATGCCTTCGTCGCCGGGGGGCTGTTCCTCATCGGGGGGGCCACGTTCGGCTACCTCGCCCAGGGTGAGGCCAACCGTGCCCGCACGCTCTCCTCCGCACGCGAGTCCGGCGCCGCGCTCGACAGGGCCCGCACCCACGCCGCCACCGCCAACGTGCTCTACGCCATGGCGGGGGCGACCGTCCTCTACGGGCTGGTCCTGGAGCTGCTCCCGGAGCCCGCCGCGGAGAAGGCGAGCCTCACGTTCCACTTCTGAGCCACTGCCGGGGCGGCGGCGCTCAGCGCACCTTCGTCCACGTTGGTCCAGTGTCCGATGACGTCCGCCTTCCCACGGAGCTGGCCTTGGCTGATCGACGCCCGGGATCCGAGCTGCCCAAACCATGACGAGTGGTAGCGCGGCCAGAGGAGACTTGCCCGGTCCGGGGTTCTCACGCTCTGATTCGGCCCCCATGCAGGCCTCCTCTCCCCACGAGCCCCTCCCGCCGTCCGCGCAGCGCCCGCTCACCCTCCAGGACGTCAAGACGCTCGGACTGGCGGCGCTGGGTGGGGCGCTGGAGTTCTACGACTTCATCATCTTCGTGTTCTTCACCTCGGTGATCGGGCAGCTCTTCTTCCCGCCCGAAACCTCCGAGTGGTTGCGCCAGTTGCAGTCGTTCGGCCTGTTCGCGGCCGCCTACCTGGCGCGCCCGTTGGGCGGCATCGTGATGGCGCACTTCGGTGACCGCAGTGGCCGCAAGCGCATGTTCGCGCTGAGCGTGTTCATGATGTCGGTGCCGACGCTGCTGATCGGCTGTCTGCCCACCTACGCCACCGCCGGGTACGCGGCGCCGCTGGCGCTGCTGGTGCTGCGCATGATGCAGGGCGCGGCGGTGGGCGGTGAGGTGCCGGGTGCCTGGGTGTTCGTCTCCGAGCACGTGCCGGAGCACCGCGTCGGCTTCGCCTGCGGCACGCTCACCTCCGGCCTCACGTTCGGCATCCTGATCGGCTCGCTGGTGGCCACGGCGGTCAACAAGATCTACACCCCCGAGGCGGTGCGGGACTTCGCCTGGCGACTGCCCTTCCTGGTGGGAGGCGTGTTCGGCTTCTTCGCCGTGTTCCTGCGCCGCTGGCTGGCGGAGACCCCGGTCTTCGAGGAGATGCGCCAGCGCAAGGCCCTGGTGCAGGAGCTGCCGCTCAAGGCCGTGCTGCGCGGCCATGGGCTCTCGGTGGCGGTGTCGATGCTGCTCACCTGGGTGCTCACCGCCGGCATCGTGGTGGTGATCCTCATGACGCCCACGCTGGTGCAGAAGCTGTACGGAATCGCTCCGGCCCAGGCGCTGGAGGCCAACAGCGTGGCCACGCTGAGCCTCACCGTCGGGTGTGTCGTCTTCGGCCTGCTCGCGGATCGCTTCGGGACGGGGTGGATGCTGGGGATCGGCACCCTCGCCCTGCTGGCGGCGACGTACGGGCTCTATTACGGCGTGGGCTCGTCGCCGGAGCAGCTCGTGCCGCTGTACGCGCTGGCGGGCTTCTGTGTCGGCGTGGTGGGCGTGGTGCCCACGGTGATGGTGCGCGCCTTCCCGGCGGCGGTCCGCTTCTCGGGGCTCTCGTTTTCCTACAACGTGTCCTATGCCATCTTCGGCGGCCTGACGCCCCTGGCGGTCACCCTGATGATGAAGGAGCAGCCCCTGGCACCCGCGCATTACGTGGCGGGGGTGTGCGCCATGGGCTTCCTGGTGGCGCTCTACCTGCTGAGCGTGGGCCGCGCGCGTTTCGCCACGCTGAGCGCCTCGTAGCGCCCGGCCCCTCTCCCAGCGGGGAACCCCCCCACATGTCCAAGATCGCTGATTTCATCGAGCAGAACCGCGAGCTTCTCGTACAGCGTTTCCTCGAGGAATCGGCGTCCCTGGAGAGCGCGCGGGGGCTGCGGCCCGACGAGGTCATCGGCTGCCTCCCGGCCTGGCTCGCCACGCTCGTCACCCTCTTCCGCGAGGGGCCCCGGCCAGAGGCGATGGCGGAGAAGCGGCGCCTGGAGGAGACGCACCTCGGGCTGCGCCTGCGCCTGGGTTTCACCCCACGGGAGACGGTGGACGAGTACCTCCTCCTCGGCCGCCTCCTCACCCGTTCATGGGAGCACCTGCCGCCGGAGCAGCGGCCGGCCTCCTCGGAGCTCCAGTTGCTCCGCGAGGCGCTGGACGCCGCGGGGGCGCACGCCGTGGAGCTCTTCAGCGGTTACTCCCTGGAGGAGCGCCAGCGGGAGAGGCGCTACCTGCGGCGTCTCGATGCACTCGCGTCCGAGCTGCTGGCGCATGACGCGTGGCTTCCGGAACATCTGGTGCCTCTCCTGGAGGTCATCCAACAGGCCCTGGAGGCCCGAGGGGCGGAGCTGCTGCTCGCCCGGGACGGGGGCGGACAGCTGGAGCGGAGGACTGCGGCTGGAGCGCAAGCCGGTGGATCTGCACGACGTGGTCCATGCGGTGGTGGACGAGGTGCGCGCGGTCCATCCCGACCGCGCGCTGTGTGTGGCGTCGCACGGAGACGGCGGGGGGGAGTGGGATGGCGATCGCCTGTCACAGCTCGTGACGAACCTCCTCACCAACGCCGTGAGGTACAGCCCCGTCGGGACACCGGTGACGGTGATGATGATGGGGGAGGAGCAGGAGGTGTCGCTCGAGGTCCACAATGAGGGGCCGCCCATTCCCGAGGACGTCCTGACCGGCCTCTTCCAGCCGCTCCATCGGGGCGAGGGCAGCATCCGCACGGCGGAGCGCAGCGTGGGCCTGGGTCTCTACATCGTGGACCAGGTGGCGCGTGCCCACCAGGGCTCCGTGGACGTGAAGTCCTCCCACGCCGAGGGCACCTCCTTCACGGTGCGCCTGCCGCGCTCCCTTCCGCCTGTCCCGAGGCGCTGAAGGGGACCGGTGCCGCCCCGGGCCACTCGAGGGCCTCCACCTGCTCCGCGCGTGGGCCCAGGGCGGGGATGATGAACCACGGCACGTCGCGGAAGGACTCCCGGGGGCGCAGCGCGGCGTCCGGCGAGAGGGTCACGAGCTGCCGCCGCTCGCCGCCCAGGTGGAAGGTGACGCGCAACGTCTCCGGCACGCCGCGCGGCGAGACGAAGAAGGCCCACCGGTCTCGCGCGTAGCCGGTGCGGACGAACGCCACGCCCCTCACCACCATGTTGCCGGTGGCCACGTCCAGGCGTCGCACTCCCGGGGGCAGTTCGGGCGGGGGCGCGGGCGTGGAGAGATCGTACAGGCGGAGCGCCGAGCCGGCCGGCACCTCCAGCGGGGCGAAGGGCTCGGCGGCGGGCGAGGCCAGGTAATGGCGGTACCCCTCGGCCAGGCCCCAGTCCGGCCGGGGGTTGCCCTTGTGCGCCATCCGGCCGCTCCAGAACATGAAGTTCAGGTGCTCGAATTGCTCGGGTGCGTCCCACTCCATGCGCAGCCAGACGAGCGCCTTGTCCGGGAGCACCTTCGCCGCGGCGAGCCCCGCTTCCTTCGTGTGGGTGCGCTCGCCCAGGTCCCGTTTGGCGGTCCGCATCTTCAGGTGCGCGAGCACGGTGCGCGGGGCGAGGAAGTAGAGCGCGAGCACGGTGCACGCCACCCCCATCCCGAGCGTGAGGGGCCGGCGCGCGCGGGCCACGAGCATCAGCAGGCCCACGAGGAGCACGCACGCGAGGACGAGGCAGAGGCCCTCGAGGAGGCCGGGGACGCGCCGGGTCTGCACGAGCGCCTCCGGCAGCCGGGCCCGGAGCGGTGCGAGGAAGGCCAGCTTGGGGAGCAGGAAGGGCGTGGAGAGCGCGCCCACCACGGCCGCCGCGAGCACCGGGCGGCGGAAGCTGTCGTGCAGGAGCAGGGCCAGGGCACAGAACACCGCCGTCACCGCGCCCCAGGTCGTGGCCGGGACCTTCGCCGCCGCCAACGAGAGGACGAGCCAGGTGGGCCACAGCCACAGCGCCACCGCGAGGAGCTCGAGCTCGCGGGTGCGCAGCGCGCGGTAGAGGAGCCAGAGCCCGGCCAGCAGCGGCAGCGCCTCCGGGAAGGGCTCCAGGGTGCGCAGGTGGATCTCATTGAAGATCGCATCCAGCGGACGGATCCACATGACGATGGAGGGATTCCTCCGGGCCTCGTCCAGGAACAGGTGGCTCCGGGTGACGTGCGACTCGAGGGCCCAGAGCTCGGGGTACGCGCGTTGCGCGTAGAGCGACCACGGGAGCGCCACGGAGGCCGCGCAGACGAGGAGCAGGGCGAGCTGACGGATTCTCGGGCCCGGGGTGAGCCCGAGCAGCCGGCCCGCGGTGAGCACCCCGGCGACGCCCACGGGGGTCAGCGCGAGGGTGCTCTTGCACAGGTAGCCGAGCCCCACGGCGACACCGGCGAGGGCCGCGAGTGGGAGCGAGCCGCGCCGGACGGACGTGACGAGCAGCACCATGGCCAGGGCGAGACAGCCCGCGAGCGTGGTGTCCGTCATGTCCCCGAACATGAAGCCCTGGACGAGCTCGTAGGTGAAGGGCAGGACGAGCAGGGTGCAGGCGGCGAGCGTGGACCAGAAGCGTCCGGCCGGCCCCCGCATGAGGAAGAAGACGCCCAGCGCGGCGGCCACCATGCCGAGCAAGGAGCCGAAACGGGCCACCCCCGTGCCCACCCCGAGGAGGCTCATGCCGAGCGCCGCGAACCACATGGAGCCGAGCGGCTTGTGCAGCCAGAGACTCCCGTTGATCCAATCGTCGAGGGCCGGGCGGTGGAAGGGCTCGGCGTAGACGTGGGGCCGCAGCGGGGTGTCCATCAGCCCGCGCGAGACGGCGAGGTGGACGGCCTCATCCCAGTTGTGGATGCCCGGATGATCCAGGCCCGGCAGGAGCGCCACCAGGGCGGTGACGAGGATGGCGCTCACACAGAGGATGTCTGGAGGGGGCCGGCGCACGAGAAGGCCGGGGACATTACAGCACGGGGCCGAATTCATCTAACCTCACGGCCCATGCGCGTCTTCTCGAACTCGTGGGTACTCGCCTGCGCACTGGTGGCTTCCGGCTGTTTCTTCTCCGAGAACCCCGGGCCGGGCCGTCCCTGCTCGGACGACTCCGAGTGCCCGGCCTCCTACCGCTGCGTGACGGTCTCCGCGGAGCAGCGCTCCTGCGAGGTCATGTATCCGCCCGCCCCCCTGGAGACGGATGCGGGCTCCGTCGATGCCGGGCCCGTGCCCACCTGGTGCCGGGACATCCGCCCCATCATGGCGGCCAGCTGCGTGGCCTCGTGCCATGGCGCCGACACCTCCGGGAGCAGACGCTCGGACTTCCGGCTCGACCAGTACGCGGCCCTCAGTGGGGTGAACGGGGCCCGGGACATGGCCGCCCGCATCAAGGCTCGCGCGGTGGATACGCAGGAGATGCCGCCCGCGGGCAACCCCGCTCCCTCCGAGGCCGAGAGGGAGCTGCTGCGGCGTTGGATCGCTGGCGGTACACCGCTCTGCACGGACGGTGGTACTTAATGGCTCTCCTATGAAGCGCATCCTCCCGAGCCTGCGTCCGAGTCTTCTGGGCCTGTGTGCCGTGGTGGCCACCGGCTGCACCATCGAGGCCCCCGATTTCTCCGGCAAGTCGTGCGAGTCCGTGTCCGACTGCCCCCGGCCCTACACCTGCGTCGCGGCACGTCCGGGCGCGGGGCGCACCTGCGAGGTGCTCAACGGGCCCGGCACCAGCGATCCCAACACGGGGCCCGTGCCCACCTGGTGCCAGGACATCCAGCCCATCCTCGCGGCCAACTGCGTGTCCGTGTGCCATGGCACCACCACGACGGGCAGTGGCCGCGCGGACTTCCGGCTCGACGTGTACGAGGCCGATGGGGGCATCGCGGGGGCGCAGTTGATGGCGCCCCGCATCCACGCGCGTACCGTCGTCTTCCGCACCATGCCGCCGCCCGCGGCGAGCCCCCAACCCACCGAGGAACAGCGCGACCTCATCGACCGCTGGGCCTCGGGCGGTGCGCCCTTCTGTGAGACGGCGGGCACCGACGGCGGTTCCTAAGCCCCAAAAGCCTCGAATCCATCCAGAAAGAAGCAGGCAGCCCGCCGGGCCCTCCACCGGCGGGTCGCTGCCCCTGTGCCGGTTCTCCGCTCCGTCAAGCCCTGTGCACCCGCGAAGCAGGTCCCCAGTTTCCAGCCACACGACGGGGGGCTTCCTCCCGATGGGTGAGCAACGAAAGGAGCGGTCTGATGCGGAAGCTCATGATGGCGGTGATGGCGGTGGCGGGGCTCGGTCTGGTGGCGGGATGTCGTGACAGTGTCCAGTCGGAGCGGCGGGACGTGGCCCAGGCGCAGCAGGAGGTCCAGCAGGAGCAGCGCGAGATGCAGCGCGAGATCGCCGAGGAGCGCCAGGAAGGCCAGCAGGAGCTCGCCGAGCAGCGTCAGGACGTGCAGGAGGAGCGCCAGGAACTGCAGGAGGAGTTGCGGGAGGGCACGGGTGGCGGCGCGATGGCCGGTGCCCAGATGGTGGATGGCCGCATCCAGTCGGCGACCCCGGACGCTGTCGTGCTGATCGTCCCCGATCAGAACAACCAGCGGATGCAGCTGCGCGCCGACCAGAAGACCCAGGTGAAGAAGGACAACCAGACCATGTCGCTGCGGGATCTGAAGCCGGGTGACGAGGTCCGCGCCTCCTATGAGATGGGCCAGGGCGGCCAGATGATCCTGCGCAGCATCGAGGTGCAGAAGAAGTCCACCGACAACATGATGAACAAGTAGCGCGGAACACGGTGGGACGAGGCCTCCGCCTCCGGGCGGGGGCCGTTGTCTGTTCAGGGTTCCCTTCCGGAGTCCTTGTCGTGGCGGACGGGACGTCCGAGACTGCGGCCATGGCTCTCAAGACGGGTGACGTGCTCGAGCTCCACCGGCGCTGGTGCATCGCGGACTCGCACGCGGACTCGCTGATGTGGAACAGGGACCTCTGCGAGCGTTCCTCCGAGGGGCACGTGGACTTCCCCCGCCTGCGCGAGGTGGGGATGAAGCTGCAGTGCTTCACCATCGTGACCCGGGGTTTTCCCTTCATCGGAGGCTTCGAGGCCTTCGCCGTGTGGCGGGGCTGGCCGAAGGAGGCACGGGAGAGCGAGTGGACGCGCGCGGTGTGGCAGGTGGACCGGCTGGCGGAGTTCTGCCGGCGCTCCGAGGGGCAGGTGCGCATCACCACCACGGGGCGGGCGCTGGAGGAGAACCTCGCCCAGGGGCGGCTGTCGGCGGTGCTCGGCATCGAGGGCGCGCATGCCATCGAGGGCCAGGTGGAGCGCGTGGCGGAGCTGCACCAGCGGGGCGTGCGCTTCATGGGGCTCACCCACCTGTCCAACAACGAGGCGGGCGGCTCGTCGTTCCCGCTGATGGGCAACCGGCCGTTGTCGCCGCTGGGCCAATCCGTGCTGGAGGAGATGGCGCGGGTGGGCATGGGCGTGGACGTGGCCCACGCCTCCGAGCGGACGCTGGAGGACATCCTGGCGCACCCCACGGCACGCGTCTTCTCGTCTCATACGGGCGTGCGCGGGGCGGGAGGCGGGTGGCGCAACCTCTCGGACGAGGTGCTTCGCCGGATCGCCGAGCGGGGTGGGGTGGTGGGCATCATCCTGGCCCCGGTGTACCTGGGCGGGGATGCCATCGACGACGTCGTGCGGCACATCGAGCACGCGCTGGGAGTGATGGGGGAGGAGGGCGTGGGGATTGGCTCGGACTACGACGGCATGGTGGCGCTGCCCAAGGGCATCCACGACGTGACGGATCTGCCCAAGCTCACCGAGGCCCTGCTGCGCCGCCATCCGGAGGCCCTGGTGGAACGCATCCTCGGGGGCAACTTCCGAAGGTACTTCCGCGAGACGCTCGGGGAGTGACATGGGTTGACCGGGCCCCCGGCGCCTGGAATCGTCCGGCGCCGTGATGACCCGCTCTTCCGTCCTGTTCTCGTTGATGATCGGCTCCCTCCTGCTGTCCGCCTGTGGCGTCAAGGCGGGCGACTCCTGCTCGGGGGGGGGCTACACCTGTTCCTCCGAGAAGGAGGCCCTGGAGTGCCGTGACAAGGTCTGGCGCGCGTTGCAGTGCCGGGGGACCTCGGGGTGCGGCGAGTCCGGGGAAGACATCCTCTGCGACATGAATGGCAACGTCGAGGGGGATGCGTGCGCGGCGTCCGCCGAGGGCCGCGGGTTGTGCACGGCCGACGGCAAGGGCCGGCTCGAGTGCCGCATGGGCGTGCTCGTCCAGGTCAGCACGTGCAGCTCGTGCGTCATGGACGACATCCACGTCACCTGCAACCCGTGACGGGTGGGGCTCAGTCCTCGGACTGGACGTCCTGGACCTTGAAGCCCCACTCCTCCAGCACCTTCGCCTCGTCCTGCTCGCTGCGTGTCTTCTTGAAGCGGGCACCGGGAACGCCCTTCACCCGGCGCTCGCACGCGGCCCAGGTCGCGTGACGCTTCACGCTGCTGCCCACCTCGCTCAGATAGGAATACGCCTTGGCCTTGGCGGAGCCCTCGCCCTGCCGGGGCTTCTCCTCGGGCAGGGACATGTCCTCGGGGAGCTCGTGCACGTCCACGCCGTAGCCCTGGAGCGGGCCCACGTAGAGCTTCACGCTCCGGCCCTTGGAGAAGCAGACGGCGATTTCATCCACCCGCTCGTTGCCCGGCACGCCCGCGTGCCCGCGCACGTACTTCCACTCCACGGTGGCCTCGCCCGGGTGCTCCTGCTTGCGCTGGGCGAGCAGCGCCATCAGCCGTTTCCAGTAGAGGGCATTGGCCACCTCTTTGCCGTCGGCCGTCTTCCACCCGCGCCGGCTCCAGCCGAAGGCCCAGCGGGTGATGCCCTGGATGACGTAGGTGGAGTCCGTGTGGATGTGCAGGGGCCCCGGGGTGCGCTCCAGGTGACGCAGCGCCTTGCCCACGGCGGTCAGCTCCATCCGGTTGTTGGTGGTGTCCGGCTCGTGGCCTCCGAGCTCCGTCACCATGCCATCGGGAGTGACGATGAGGGTGCCCCAGCCTCCCGGGCCGGGGTTGCCGGAACAAGCACCATCAGCGAAGACCAGGGTGGGGCGGTTCTCCATGCCGCCCCCCTATAGCCGTCACGGCCTCCACCCGCCAGGACGGCGAACGTGAGCTGCGGGATGACATGAGCTTTCCTGGTGGAGGGGCGTCCGGAGCCTTACTTCATCCTCAACGCATTGCGGCTCATCCGGTGCATCGACGATGAGCGGTGCGAGGAGGTCCGATTCTGGGAGCCCAGGCATGGGGATCCCAAGAAAGTGGGTCAGTACCGCAATGTCGTTGGACTGAAAGTCGACCCGGCGAAGATAGGGTACACCCACGTCCTGCGTCCCTGGGGCTGGAGGGGAACGCTCATCGTCTCCGAGCGGATCAAGCAGCTCATGGAGCAAGCGGGCACCACCGGGACGAAGTTCGTCGAGGTCCGATGAGCGTCACCACGGTCCTCACCTGACACCCACATTTGCTTCCGCAACCTGGGCCATGGAATCGTGACGACTGGAGGCCGTCATGACCAACCCCATTGGCCGTGCCCTGTTTCAGATCGCGCAAGTGGCTCGCAACACCGTGGAGAAGAACCTCCCGAAGGTCGAGAACCCGCAGGTGCGCAACACCGCGCAGACGGCGGTGGACACCTTCGATCGGTTCCAGAAGCCGTTGATGGACCTGAGCGGCGGCAACATATCCTCCGCGGCGGTGGGCGCCATGGCGGAGGTAGCCCGCTCCCTCGTCCCCCAGCCCCCCGCGACCACCGGCGTGGTGATGACCACGAGCGCCTCGGCCAATGTGCGCGCGGAGGCGACGACGGGGTCCGACAAGCTCACTCCCACGGCCCTGCCCGAGGGCACGCAGGTGCTCGTCACCGGCCCCGCCCAGCCGGGGGAAATGGTCGACGACCTCGGCGATCAGTGGGTGCCCGTCACCATCCAACTCCCGGGGCAGGAGCCGCAGGCGGGCTTCATCAATGAGGGCCTGCTCAATCCCCTCCCCGAGGGCCAGCAGCCCCTGCCCGGCAGGCTGAACCCGGACGGTACCGTCTCCACGGCGCCCACTCTCACCGAGGACGGACTCCCCACGCCGGAGCACGTCGGCGCGCGCACGCCCCCGTATCTGCAAGGGGACTCGCAGTGGGCGAACCTGCCGCTCAACAACAACCAGACTCCCCTGACGCAGACGGACGAGAACGGAAATGTGAGCCCTCTGCTCAACGCCGATGGCACCCCCGCGTATGCGAACGACATCGGCGCCGTGGGTTGCCTCATCACCTCCTCGGCGATGTCCATGTCCAACACGCTCCAGGCCTATGGCTACCCCCCCGTGACGCCCGCGGACCTGGATGCCCGGGTGGACCAGGTCAACGGGTACAACGAGTACAGTGGCCTGGCCACGACCGAACAGGCCAACGCGGGCGCGGTGCCGCTGGAGGTCCGTCAGAATGTCATGGACACCGGCCTCATCGACGAGGCGCTGGACGTGGGCCTCACCGTGACGATGGAGGTGCGGGTGGGCCAGACCGAGGACAACCCGGGCTCGATGCACTTCGTCACCATCACCGGGCGCACCGAGAACGAGGACGGCAGCGTCAGCTACACCGCCCTGGATCCGGGCTACCGCACCGGCGATCAGGCGCGGGAGATCTCCTTCTCCGTCGACGCCGAGGGCCAGCTCCACTCGGAGTTCCCCAAGAACCCCGCGGACGAGAACAGCGCCGTCGTCACCTACGACACGGCGCCCCGGGTCGAAGGAGGAGACCGGGGCACCGGAATGCGCGTGTACTGGCCCACGCAGGAGATGATCGACAACGCGCGGGCCGCCTCGGAGGGCTGAATCATCCAGGGAGCCGGCCCGAAGGTCCAGGCCGGCTCCCCGGAAGGTGAATCAGTGCGCGAAGAACACCGGCCGATCCAGGCGGCGGATCAAGCACGACTGGTTGGCGGCGCTGTCCAGGTGCTGGGCGCGCTCACGGATCTCGTAGAAGCTGCGCACCTGGCCGCTCACCGGGTCCGTGACGTTGTAGGGCGTGTTCATGTTGGCCATGCCCGTGGCCAGGAAGGGCGAGAGGGCACCCGCGGCGTCCACGTGCGTGAAGTTGGTGGTCGTCTCCCTCGCGTGGCAGCCGTTGCAGGTGTTCAGCGAGAACTTGTGACGCGCGTTGAAGCCGTTGGGCACCGTGGTCAGGCTGGGCGCGTTCCAGAAGAAGCCGTTGGTGGGCATCTGCGGGAAGGCCCCCAGGAAGTTGGTGACGGCGCCGAAGTCCAGGGGCACGTCGTGGGTGCCGGCGAGGATGGCCGGGTTGTTGGCCGACAGGAAGTTGGTGATCACCGAGCTGTTGTTGAACATGTCGAACGGCGTGCGCACGGTGACGTGCTCGACCAGGTGGCCCGGCGCCGGGGTGGTGGTGGTGAAGTTGCGCGGGTTGGCCGCCGTCGAGAAGAGGCGGAACTCACGCATCTCCCACCAGGGGGTGGTGAGCATGATCTCGTTGGTGCGCACCTGGTTGATGGCGCTGCCGTTGGGCTTGCCCGGCGCCATGTTGCGCATCACCACCTGCTGGGTGAGGTTCTGCAGCTGCGTGTTGTAGGCGGCGCTGCCCAGGACCAGCGACGAACTGGACAGGGCCTGCCAGGACTGGGCCCACGTCTTCACCTGGGCACACTGGTTCTTCGGCACGCCGTACTCGAAGATGACCAGGAAGCCGTTGTAGGGCCGCAGACAGGTCTGCGCGTTCATCACCGAGAAGACGAAGCGCAGCTCGCCCGCGCCGCTGGAGCCGTACGGGCCGCCGTTGCCCCGGCCGAGGTCCAACCGGTTGACGATGGCCACCAGCTTGAAGGGCGAGCGGCTCAGGTCCAGCTCACCCGTGCTCAGCCGCGGCCAGGCGTTGAGGATCTGCGTGGCCATGGCCGGGCGCGTCGGCACGGCCCGCCCGTTCACCGTCTGGGAGGTCAACCACTGCCGCAGCCAGCGCTCGGTGAAGGCCGGCGCGGGGGCCGTGGTGTTGGCCATCTCCGTCATCAGGTGCTTGAACGTCCACACACCGTTCGGATTGCCCGAGTTGTTGCAGGGGTTCCAGGTGCGGGTGGGATCTCCGACCACGGAGGGGTGGTTGATGATGAGGGACTTGCTGGGATTGACGGCCCGCGCGATGCCCGAGATCGGCAGGGGAATGACCTGGCCCGGCGTGAAGATGCTCACCGGCAGCGGGGTGAGCGCGCTCTCGTGCACCAGCACGCGGTCATCGAAGGTGGCGACGGTGAGCGGCTCGGTGGTCTCCTTCTGGAACGTGGCGATGCGCTCCTGCGTCCTGCGGTGCTCGTCGAGGTCCACGATACCGGAGCCGGAGAAGACGCCGTCGCCGGCCTTCTCGTCGCCGTTGAGGCCGTTGTCGCTCAGGGTCACCGGCTTGCCGTCATCGCCCGTGAGCTCGAGGGTGGTGGCCTGCTCACCCTTGGCCAGCCGCGCCCGCAGGAGGCCGGGGGTGGCGGACGAGGGCGTCTGGGACGGGATGAACTCCAGGTTCTCCAGCACGGGGGCGCGCTGTGCCGGCGCCTCCGCCAACTGCTGCAACTGGCCCTCCACCTGCTCCGGGGCCACTTCCGCACCGCACCCCGCCATCAGTCCGCCCAGCAGCAGGCTTCCCGCCAGCGTTCCAAAACGCTTCTTCATGTCCTTGCCGTTTCCCATGTGTGCCCCCAGGTTCTCGAGAACGGCTCAAGACATATCAATAATTGATGTGTAGGAAAAGGATGTTTAACCCGTCTAGCGTGTTGTTCCCGTGGCTACAAGTGACAGGGAATGAGCCGGTTGATGTGTCATTGATTGACGGCAAGTGGCCGGAATCGCAGGAGGGAGGCCGTGCGTGTTGCCCGGCGGGCTACAGGCGGTGGTGGGCACGGTCCTCGCCTGTAGCCTGTCGCGCAATGCCTCCGCGTCACTTCAGGTCGTTGAGCGACAGCGGATTCTGGAGATCGACGGGGCTCGTCCACTGTTGGGGCAGCCCGCCCGGGGGACGCTGCAGCTCGGGGCGCCCGCCCGGGACTCCACCGTTCTTCCAGTCGTTCAGCTGGCCCACCAGGTTCCACTTCCCTGCGGCGTTGTCGTAGTGGGCGAACGCCGTGGCGCCCGTCTCGATTCCGTGCTTCCCCGTGGAGTGCGAGTAGTCGTTCGGCGTGAGGCTCTGCACCAGCTGGAGGTTGTTCTGCTTCAGGAAGCCGTCCAGCTGCTGCTTGCCCGTCTGGGCGCCGTACTTCGAGAAGTCCGCCTGGTGGACGAAGGACAGGGTGTCATTGGCCGGGTTGTGCAGCGCGTGCACGGCGCAGCCATTGAGAGGCCCCGTCATGACCATGTTCGGCTGCCCCTGGCCGGGGCGGAGGGGCACATCCGAGATTCCCGCGAACGAGCCATTGGCCTGCGTGTTCTGGCCGGACGAGAGGTAGTGCAGGTAGTGCACCTGCGGCCCGTTTCCTCCGGCGGGCGAGAGGGACAGGTTCGCGTTGCCATGCTGCTGCTGGACGTTCAGGGTGGCGGTGGACTGGTTCGCCGGCACCATGGGCTTGTTGGGCGTCGGGAGCGTCACGCCCTGCGGAGGCTTCCCCTCGGGGAACAGCTTGTAGCCGTTCAGGACGTTCTGCGACGAGAACTTCGTGGGGTTGGAGGCGAACGAGTCGGCCTGCGAGGGGCCGAACAGCCCGCGGACCGACGAGCTGATCTTGGAGCCCACCGTGTCGAAGCCATCCTGGGGCGCGCTCGGCTTGCTGGTCGCGCCCGGCTTGGAGGTCGGGGCCGTCGGGGAGCTCGGCCGCGGCGTATCGAGCTGCGGTGCGCGGGGAAGGGAGAAGCTCTTGGGGCCGCCGATCTTGAAGCTCTTCATGGGGGGTCTCTGTTCGGGAAGGGAGGTCAACCGCTCGCGAGACTCCCCATTGCGTCTTCCATGCCAGCAGGTGGGCCACGTGATTTCAGGGGGATGGAGGCACTCCATGGGCGCACGGAGTGCCCGCCCCCTGGTGACTGTTGTCAGCACTGGTGACTCCAGTCACCAGGATCTGTTCTAGGCTGCCGCGTTTCGCTCGATGAGGGGGTACACCATGGCAGCCGTTGAGTCCGTTCTGCGCTCCGCCCAGCCCGGGCTGATGTTCACCCCGACGCATGGCCTGTTCATCACCGGCTGGCTGAAGGAGCCCCACTCCAGCGAACCGGTGCTCGCGGCCCTGAAGCAGCTCGTCGCGAGCGCGGATGTCCGCTCGGATCGCCGCCGCATCGTCGCGGCGGTCCAGGGCGCGCTGTGGGGCAGGTGGTCGGGCCGCATCCCTCCGGGGGCGCCACCTCCGGGCTCGGTGTTGGCCACCAGCACCCATTTCCAGGACTCGGGCGGAGACGTGTGGCTGTACCTGAAGGCGGACTCGGAGGCGGGTGTCGACACGCTCCGGAAGTCGGTCGAGAAATGGCTGGGGCCCCTGCTCTCGCGCCAGGAGGCGACGCACGCGGCGATGCCTCCGGACCGGAAGATCCTCGACCAGCACTTCGTCGACGGCATCACGAGCCCGAGCGACCCCGCGGGCGTGGTGGAGAACATCCTCCAGACGGGCACGGACACCTCGCCCGGGAGCTGCTGGGTGCTGGCGCAGAAGTTCGAGGTCGCGTGGACGGCGTTCACCGACATGAGCGTCAACGCGCAGCAGAACGTCATTGGCCGCAACGAGCACGCCGTCCTCATTCCCGACCAGGACATCCGCAGCCACATCAAGCGGGTGCGGGTGCTGGCGGAGGATCACTCCAACCGGGAGCTGGTGCGCCAGGCGTTGCCGTTCGGCCATGCCCCCAGTGGAGGAGGACGGGAGAAGGGCATCTACTTCGCCGGCTTCGCCCGGGACACGCGGGTCTTCGAGACGATGCTCGGGCGGATGGTGGGCGGAGCGACGGGGGACTCGGACAAGCTGCTGGGAGTCATCCACGCGGTCTCCGGCGGCTACTTCTACGTGCCCTCCGCGAAGGAGCTGGGGGTAGGGGAGGGGCTGGAGCCTTCCGACTTCAATCCCGCGCCCCTCTGGCAGGTGCGCAGCGCCAACGGGCTGATGTTCTACAACTCGGCGGACTACCTGAACGTGATGGGGACGGGGCAGTACGTGCTCGGGGATCCACCGTCCCAGCGCATCCTCGGGTTGCTGGGGAAGGTGTTCGGGCGCTGGCGCAACAAGTGGTACCGCAAGCTGGACACCCCCCGGGTGCCGCCCCTCTCCGAGTTCCTCGACAAGAGCGAGCGCCATTATCTGAAGGCCTCCGTGGCGGTGCGCCGGGGCCTGTCCATCCAGCGCATGCTGACGCGCGTCTGGACCACCACCGAGTATCCGCTCCGCCGCGACTCGTGGGCGTGGCGGGCCGACCTGTTCCGGATTGATCCGGAGGATGTGCTCGTCGGGGTGATGCCGGAGCTGTCGCTCGGCCGGGGCAAGGAGGTCATGCCCTACCTGAACGACGAGGAGCGGCTGGCGGGCTTCCTGGCGCTGCTGGACGAGACGTCGTCCATGGGGCACGTGGTGCCCAACCACCAGAAGGTGTTGCAGCAGGGGTTGGAGGCGCTGCTGAAGGACCTGCGCAAGCGCGAGAAGAAGGCGGGCACGGACGACCAGCGTGCCTTCTACCAGTCGGCCATCCTGTCGCTGGAGGGAGTCCAGGGCTACTGCCGCAACTACGCGCTGCTGGCCGAGCGCATGGCCGAGGACTCCGCCACCCACCCCGAGGCGCGGGAGAACCTGCTGGCGCTGGCCAGGCGCATGCGCAAGCTGGCCACGGACAAGCCCGACACCTTCGTGGAAGCGGCGCAGTGCATCTTCAACCTCCACTGCTGCCTGCACCTGGTGGGCGAGCCGGTGTCCATTGGCCGCCTGGACCAGCTCCTGATGCCCTTCTTCGATTCGCGCAAGGAGGCCGAGGCCCAGGAGGTGCTCGACGCGTTGTGGGTCAAGCTGGGCGAGAAGGCGCTGCACAACCGGCAGAACGCCACGGACCACGTGACCTACGGGACGACGTCGGTGTCCTACGCCGGAGGCAACTTCCCGCAGGGAGATGGCATCAACCAGTGGGTGCAGCAGGTGACGGTGGGCGGATACCTCCCCACGGACGACGAGAAGCCCCGGCCAGGGGCCAACCGGTTGACCCTGTTGTGCCTGCGCTCGGCGCGCCGGCTGCCGCTCAATGCGCCGGTGTTGTCGCTGCGGGTGTACCCGGGCATCGGCGAGGACATCCTTGAGGAGGCGGCGCGCGCGCTGCGCAGCGGCGGTTCCCACCCCATCCTCTTCCAGGAGGATCGGATGGTGGGCGCGCTGTCGGGCTTCTCGGGGCTGCCGCTGTCGGCGGCGCGGGACTACGTCTGTGACGGCTGCTACGAGCCGATGATCGCCGGCCAGTGCGAGTTCGCCTTCAGCAACATCATCACCCTGGACGCGCTGGAGCTGGCGCTCAACCAGGGAGCGCGCTTCAACCAGGCCGGGCCCGTGTACCTGCGGGGCTGGAAGGTCAGCTTCCGTTCGCCGCACGCCTCGGAGATCACCCGCTTCGAGCAGCTCCAGACGTTGTACCTCGAGCACCTGCGCTACCTGACGGTGCAGTTCTACACCAGCGTGCTGGGCAACTACGGGGCGCTGTGGAACTACTGCCCCAGCCCGCTGCTCTCCCCGCTGATCGACGGCTGCGTGGAGACGGGGAGGGATCTGTCCAACGGCGGTGCGCGCTACCACCTCATCGCGCCCATGTACCTGGCGATGGCGACGACGATCGACTCGCTCTACGCCATCCAGAAGCTGGTGTTCGACCCGAAGACGGCCGTCGCCACGCTGCCGGAGCTGGTGGAGGCCCTGCACAACGACTGGGGCTTCGGCATGGAGGAGCCCTTCCAGAGCCAGCTCGCGGGCAAGCTGCGCTCGGACGAGCGGGCGAAGCGCTTCCAGCAGATCCGCGCCCGGGCGCTCGAGCTGCCGAAGTTCGGCATGGGGAACCCGGAGGTGGACGCGCTCGGGGGTTGGCTGGTGGATCGCATCACCACGCTGGCCCGGGAGACGTTGGACTCGCCGCCGCCGGTGCTGGCCTCCATCCTCCAGCGGCTGAAGAAGACGTATTCGGTGCGGGGCGCGCCGTGGGAGCTGACGCTCCAGGTGGGCGTGGGCACCTTCGAGGCCTACGTGGGCAACGCGCTCTCCAGCGGTGCTTCGCCGGACGGGCGGCGCAACATGCAGGCGTTCCCCTCGGACTTCAGCCCCACGCCGGTACCGGAGGATCTGCCGCCCATCGCCCAGGATCCCACGGCGAAGAACCCCGTGGCCGGCACCAACCGCCCCATCTACACGGGCATGAAGAGCTGGAATCAGGAGGCCATCAACCTGAAGCTCTCCAACGCGGCGCCGGTGGACCTGAACGTGCGCGAGGACTTCCCCCAGGAGGACCTGGAGGAGTTCATCCGTCAGTACGCCGCGGGCAACGTGGGCTCCAACCTCCTCACGCTGACGATGGCGGATCCGGACACCTACGAAGCGGCGGCGGTGCAGCCGGAGCGCTACGAACTGGTGCGTGTTCGCACGGGTGGGTGGACGGAGTTCTTCTCCGCCATGTTCCCGGCCCACCACGCACAGCATCGGCGCCGGCCCTACTTCCTGCCGGAGCGCCCGCCGAAGGGACGCCTCGGCTCCAGTGGCCGCGGCAAACGGCGCTCTCCGCAGTAGATGGCAAGCACGGCATCGACACGTACCTCGGGAACATCCAGGACGCGGTCTGAAGCGCACGGCGCTCCAGGAGCAGGACTCCTGGAGCGCCTCGTCACCGGCTCAGACACCGACGAAGAACTCCTTCGACCCACGCATGTTCCGCACCCAGGCGGAAACGCCCATGCGGCGGAGCACGACGGCCGCGAGCCTCATGTGGCGCTCGGGCACCTTGAGCACCCGTTGCCGGGCCCCGCTCTCCAGGAGCCGCTCCACCGCGAGATGGAGTCGCGAGAAGGATCCGGACGTCTCCACCTCTGTTCCCCAGGCGCCGTTCCACGACAGGGCGTCCAGCCGCCTGCCGCTGGGCAGCGGGACTTCGACTTGGCCACCGAAGCCCGCGGAGCGGAACTTCGCCCTCTGATGCGCACGCGATTCGGCCATGGTCAGTCCTTGCTCGCCGCCAGCAGGAATCCGAAGCCCACGACCGCCGCCAGGGCAACCGCGATGCCCACGCCGGAACCGGACGAGGGCTGAACCGGGGCCGGAGGCGGATGCGGAGCGGGCGGGGTCCGGAGCGAGTTGTGCTTCGGGGGGAAGTGCCGCACCGGGGCCCGGGCCGACGCCCGGTTCCGCAGCGCTTCGAGCCGCACCCGTACCTGGCTGATGCTGGGCCGCAGGCCCGGCTGGGTCGAAAGCATCTGGTTGATGAGCTGTTCCAGCTCGGGCGCTCCCGGAATGTGGATCCGCAAGTGCTCACCGGCCTGGGGCTCGCGGCCCACGAGGAGCGCGAATGCCACCGCCCCCAGTGAGTAGATGTCCCCGAACTGTGACGCCAGCCCCTCCGGAGGCATATAGCCCGGCGTTCCTCCTTTGTGCTTGCCGAACATGGTCGTCTGGCCCACGCCGCCCCGGGCGAGGCCGAAATCCGCGAGCTTCGCGACCCCGTCCTTGTGCAGGATGTTCCCCGTCTTCAGGTCGCCGTGGAACGCGCCTAGCGCGGAGCCATGGACCTCCTCCAGGCCCTGGACCACCGTGAACAGGTAGCCCAACACCCGCTCCACGGGCAGCCGCTGCCGGACCAGGGGCGTGAGATCCCCGTCCATCAGCTCCATCGCGAAGCCCCGGCGCCCGTCCACCAGGACGGGCTCGAAGTACCGCACGACGTAACGTCCCTGGTGCCGCTGGAACCGCCGGACCTCGTCGTCGATGAACTGCTGGTTCTCCGGCGAGGCGTCCTTCGGCGCCTTGACGACGAACAACTGCCCCGCCTCGTCCTGGCACTTCAGGAGCTTCCCCAGGCCACCGCCCGTGAGTTCCTGCAGCACCGTGATACGTCCTTGAATTTTCATAGGTTTTTGTCCCAGGCCCGTCATGCCGGGGGGTGCTGGTGGAGTAGCCCACCAGACCGGCATACGAGGGCTCCTTGAACTAACTCACGAAAATGGGATGGCAAGCTGACATGGGAATTTTATTCCAAATTGCCCGGGCCAACTCATTTGACCTGGAAGCGTCCTGGTCGGCGGTTTATGAAGGAGGGGTTATGACGCGCGCGCACAACGCCTCTGGCGGGCCGGACTCCAAGGAAGGCGAGGCCTACGGCCTGGTCCTGGGTCAGGTGATTGCCCAGCTCCGGAAGCAGCACGGGAACATGACCCAGGCCGAGCTGGCCCGTCGGCTGGGCATCTCCCAGTCGATGCTGTCGAAGATCGAGAGCGGGAAGCAGCCGGACGCCTACCACTTCAGCCAGATTGCCCAGGTGTTCGGGCTCGATGTCCAACAGCTGAACGCCCAGGTTCTGGACGCGATGCAGCGCGCGCAGCAGGCCGCGGCGGCAGTGACCAGGCAGCCCAAGGCCTCTTCAGGCTGGGGAGAGCTGCTCGCGCTGGCGGGTTTCGTGGGACTGGTGATGTTCGCGGTGGCGGCGGTGGTCGGAGACGACGCGAAGCCGACCCCGGAGCCCGTGCCAGAGCCAAAGCCCAAGGCCCCGTAGGCCATGGGCGCAGGGGCGCGAAGCCCTGGCTGCGCTCGAGGGACGACGACGCCAGGAGCCCGCCACGGGCTTTTCGCAGGGAGCAGCCCTCTCACTCGCGGAAGTTGGGGGGAGGTGCTCCACCTGCTGCCACACCTGGCAGTACTGGCAGGTGCCCAGGGACGCCTCGGATCCGGTGGCCGCGGAAAACGGCGCTGAGCCAGGAGGGCCGGATGCGGCTCGTTCAGGAGTCTCCCTCCTGTCCGTGAGCGCGTGGTTTGACGCTCAGCCACGGCGTGTGCTGAGCTTTTCTTCCATATGTTTCAACGGAATCGGCTGCGAGATGGGCATCGCGAGTATGCCCTTCTCGGGTTCCACGAGCCGCTGCCTTCGGGGCACGAGCTCGTGGCAACAGGGGGAGCAGCACAACTGGAGGGTCGACTGCGCGCGCTGGCGCAGGACTTCTTCAATCTCCAGACATTGCGCGAGGTGGCTCATGGCCACGCGGCGGCGGAGTTCGGACCGCGGTCCACGGACCAGCTCGTGCGGCAGGTGGCGTCCCTGGTATCGCTCGGGAGCCTGCGGATCGCGCTCGTTCCTCGGGCCCCGGATCCCACGGGACGGTACCTGCGCCACAAGCCGGAGGAGCTGACGCCCGCCGACTTCGTCGAGGAGACGAAGTGGCTGCGGCTCCAGGTCGTCGACGACATCACGGATGATCCGATCTCCGGCCTGAAGCTGAGCATCGTGCTCCCGGATGGTTCGCAGAAGCAGGCCACCACGGATTCCTCGGGCCGCATCGAGCTGTCGAGCGTTCCGCCCGGGTATGCCCAGGTGAACGCGGCCATCGACGGGGCGACGCTGAAGGAGACGCTGGTCTTCGAGAAGTCCGGCATCCTGGCGTCCAAGCAGCCGGCGGGCCGAAGCCGCAAGCGCAAGACTCCCTCGGGGAAATTCCTGGCGCGAGTCGTCGAGCACCAGGTGTCCGATGGCGAGACGCTGGAGGGCATCGCCGAGCAGTACGGGCTCACGGTGGACGACATCGCCCGGTTCAACTGGGACACGACGGACCCGGACGAGATTCAGCGGCACCTGTTCATCGACGTGGGCTGCACCGCGAAGGACGAGAGTGGGAAGTTCGTCTTCTCGCGCGATGACGAGCCAGGCCTTCTCTACATCCCCCGCCCACTGGAGCTGGGCGGGTTGGCCGTGGAGCAGAGCCACATCGTGCGGGTGCGCAAGCCCGCTCGCTCGGCGGCGTTCCTGTTCTCGGTCTAGAAGGGGCCCCGTCCCTCCATATCCTTCTCGCAAGTGCTTCCCCCCTCGCTGTCCGAGGGGGCGTGCCTGTCTTTGGCGATGATGAAGAATGGGGCGGAAATGCATAACCCGATCCCGCGGGGCCTCTTTTCCATCGAGGTTGGGTTTACGCCACGTTTCGCGGCGGATGCTTTGTAGGAGCGCCTTTCAAATGGTTCGATGGTTTCGGTATCCCGCCGCGCTGATGAGCGTGGCGGCAGTGGTTTTCTTTGCCTCCGCTTGTACAGCAGACGATCAGGCAGGTTCGGCGCAATTCGTCGCCACGATCAGCCAGGAGCTCTCGGCGGCGGACATCACCAGCATGCGGGTGACGGTGACGGGCACGGGAATGGATCCGATGGTGGTCGGTCTCTCCTACGCGAGAGGTCAGTGGCAGGCGTTGATGGGAGGAATCCCCGCGGGTGCCAACCGCACCTTCCTCGCCGAGGCGTTCGATGGGGGCGGTGTCTTGCGCTACCGCGGTCAAGCCGCCAGCATTTCCGTGGCCACGGGAGAGACGGCGGCCGTCTACGTCTTGCTGCAACAGGTGGATGCACCTGTTCCCTTCAGCAACACGGCTCCCGTCATCGACTGGCTGACCGCCAGCCGCAACGAAGTCGAGCCAGGCGCCAGCGTGGCGCTGGCCGCCGCCGCCCATGACGCCAATCCTGGCAACAGCCTCACCTATAGCTGGTGG
>NZ_JPMI01000292.1 GCF_000733295.1 Archangium violaceum Cb vi76
CCCTAGCTGGTACGCCTCTGGAGGCCGCCTTTCCTCGTCCTCTACCCCTACTAGCACCTGGACAGCTCCCACCACGGTGGGCACCTACACCCTGAGATTGTCCGTCATTGATGAGCACACGGCCACCAACACCATCAGTTTCACCGTACGCGTCTCCCAAGCCGCTGCCAAGGGAGCGGCCCAGGTCTCGGTGGGTTTCAGCACCTGGCCGGAGATATCGGGAGTCTATGCTTCACCCGCCCGCATGACCGCGGGTCAGACAGCATATGTGTCAGCTCGTGTCGTGGACACTGACGGCGATGTGCTCACCTATGCATGGACGACCGACTGCCAGGGCAGCTTTTCGGACGTCCATGTGCCATCGCCCACGTTCACCCTGTCCGCAGTGAACGGCCCCAGCTGCACCCTCACCCTCAGCGTCTCGGATGGGCGAGGCGGCACGAATACGGGCGCGATGACCATCCAGACGGGTCCAGCCAGCGCCAACTTCGCCCCCCAGATCACCTCCTTCTATCAAGCGTCTCCCCAGGCGGCGGGCGGGGAAAGCCTGTTGCTGTCCGTGGCCGCTCACGACCCCGAGGGAGGTGCGCTCACCTATGCCTGGAGCGCCACGGTTGGCGGCTTGTCGGGCCAGACCGATAGCAGCACCAACTCCTCCATCCGCTGGAAGGCTCCTGATTGCTTCGCCGACACAACTGTCACCGTTACCATCACTGACACTCAAGGGGCCACCACCTCTCGCGTCTTCGCCATCGCCTCCCTCTCCGCATGTGCTGGCTCGGCGTTCCAGGTGAGCGCGATGTCGTCCTCCGGCTGCACCGTCGTGATGGATCACAACGCCGCGACCGGCGACGATCGGGGTGGAATCGCCGTGACGGGCAACCATGTTTTCTATAACGGAGACAGCGGCCTTGGTCGCTTCAACATCAATGATCTGTCTGGGGGCACGCGGGTCGGAGCCGTCCACGACAGCATCTTCTCGAATCTGGCCAATGGCATGCTCTGGGTGCTCTGGGACAACACGACCCGGCAGGAGATCAACCACTACCCGTCACAAGCGACCCATCTCCGGCAGCTCACCGACAACGGTGCAGACACGGGGTTGTTCGTTCTGCTGTCCTCGCCCATCACCTTGGGCAACGGCTCTGCCTTGTTCGCGAGTTGGAACAAGCTGGTCATCTACAATGGGAGCGCCTTCTACGCCGTGAACCTCCAGACCGGACACGTCACTTCGCTGGGGACTCGAACCCTTTCGAGTGCGACCCGGTGCGAGAATTGGGCGAGCTGGGGTGTGGCCGAGTTCGTCAACAACGAGCATTACGTCCTCTACGCGAGCGGAAATACCATTCGGCGCATGCGTATTTCGGACGGTCTGGTCACGGACGCGTTCCCCTTCACGAACCTCACGGATATGTGCTCGTTCACCGTGTCGCCGGCAACCGGCCGGTGGTACTGGCATTACGAGTACGAGGGGCAGTGGGGTGGCACCAACGAGAATATCGGTTACTGCCCGGCCACCATCGTCAAGCCGTAGTGCGCGGCGCTCGCTGAGCATGAGCACGTGTGGCGCCCCGTGTCGTGGATGGGGTGGGGCGCCACACCTCTCCGGAGGGGATTGAGGCGGGCGCCTCCGGTGCCTTGGGACGTCCGCGCGGGTGCTACAGCCCGGACAGGAAGCTGTCGAGCACCGCGTTGAACTTCTCCGGCTGCTCCTGGTTGGGCAGGTGGGCCGCGTCTGGAATCACCTCCAGGCGCGCCCCGGTGACGAGGTCCGCCATCTGCTTCGCCTTCTCCAGCGGCGTCACCGGATCCTTCTCGCCCACCACCACCAGCGCGGGCCCGGCGTAGCGCGCGAGGATGTCCTTGCTGTCCGGCCGCAGCGCCATGCCCCGCTGTGCCGCCGCGAGGCCCGCCGGTGTCGCCGTCCTCATCATCGCCGCCACCTCGCGTCCCACCTCCGAGTCCGGTGTGGCCACCACCTTGGGCAGCAGCGCCCGCACCGCGGCCTCGGGCCCCTCTCTCAGCGCTTCCTGGGCCGAGGTCTCCCGCCGGGCGCGTCCCGCCTCGTCATCCGCCGTGGCCTGCGTGTCCACCAGCACCAGTCCCCGCACGCGTCCCGCGTCCTCGCGCAGCAGCGCCATGCTGGCGTACCCGCCCATGGACACTCCGCCCACCACCGCCGAGTCCACCTTCAGCGCGTCCAGCAGCGCCAGCGCGTCCTGGGCGATGCGGGCCATCTCCGTGGGGCCCTCGCCGAGCCCGCTCCGCCCGAAGCCCCGGATGTCCGGGATGATGAAGCGATAGCGCCCCGACAGCGCCTTCAATTGCTTCTCATACGCATCCCCGTTCAGCGGGAAGGCGTGGAACAGCAGCACGGGCAGCCCGTGGCCCTCGTCGCGGTAGTGCAGGGGAATTCCATCGACGGTGATGGTGAGCATGGGGTCCTCCAGGGACTTCAAATCCACCGGTTGCGCTTGAACCAGAACAGCAGGGCGATGGGCAGTCCGAAGACGGACACGATCATCACCCAGAAGAACTCCCGATTGGACAGGATGTCGAAGTTCTGTCCGAAGAAGCCCGTGATGAACGACAGCGGCAGGAAGACGGTCGCGATGATGGTTAGCTGTTTGCTGATCTCGCTCGTCCGGTTGGCCATCATGGACAGGTAGCCGTCCATCACGTTGCCCACCAGATCCCGCCCCGCGTCGATCTGCTCGTACAGCCGCACCAGGTGATCATACACGTCGCGGAAGTACAGCGCCGCGCGCTCCTGGATGTTGGGGATGCCCCTCCGGGACAGGAAGCCCAGCACGTCCCGTTGGGGCGACAGCACCCGCCGCAACGATACCAGCGCCCGCTTCATCTCGAAGATGCGCTGCAACTGCTCCGGCTGCGGGTGCTCGAAGACCGCCGACTCCAGGTCCTCCAGCTCGTCATTGAAGGTGTCCAGGACGGGGAAGTTGCGGTCCACCAGCGCGTCCGCCAGCAGGTACAGCATGAAGTCCACGCCGCGTTCCATCGTCGCCTGGGGCTCGTCCCGCACCCGCTGCCGCACCATCTCGAGCCCATCGAAGGGCAGCTCGTGGACGCTGATGAGCCAGTCCGGTCCCAGGAAGAAGTGGTGCTCGTGCAGCGTCAGATCACACACGTTCTTCGCGTTGGCGGTGAAGCCCTGGAGCACGATGAATTGATGGTTCGGGTACTCCTCCAGCTTGGGCCGCTGGTCCACGTGCAGGCAGTCCTCGATGGCCAGCTTGTGCAGCCCGTAGCGGTCCCCGAGCCGCTTCATCTCCTCCTCGGTCGGCTGGAGGACGTCTACCCACTTCGAGCCGGGCAGCTCCAGCAGATCCTCCCCTCCGAAGAGGGGCTTGCCTCCATTCATGACGACGACCTGGATCATGCGCGCACCCGGCTTCCGTCCACGAGGAAGTCGAGCACCCGATCCCACAGTCCGTTGAACTGGGGCGTCCGGAAGTGCGAGCCGGACTTGAGCCAGCCCACGTGCTCGGGTGGATCGTCGAAGTGGCCCAGCACGTCCAGGTGGTCGGCGACGACCGCGGTGATGAGCTCGCCCCACGGTTGGGTCCGCGTGGGGACGACGCCATCGCTCCGTTGGCGGTACTGCTCGCCGAAGACGTCCCGGAGCAGCCGATCATGGGTGGGGGAGGGCTCGGGCGTCCGCAGCTCCCGCGAGTCCGGATCGCTCTTCGTGTAGAGGAAGGAGTAGGCGCCGTAGATGACCTCGGGCTGGGGATCCAGCATCCGTAACGACACCAAGTCTCCCATACCGGGGTCGTTCTTGCCGGTGATGGCGCGGAGCAGGCCCAGGAAGCTCGGAGGCGGCGCGCCGGTGATGACCGAGCCGTAGCGCACGCCCGGCTGGTCCGGGTTGCCCTGGTTGAAGGCCACCATCTTCTCCGGGGTGAGATCCCCGATGATCGACTGATCCTTCCCCACCTGCTCGAGGAACTCCTCCAGCGTGGCCTGTTCGGTGGGGGTGAGATGGGCCATCAGCCGGGTGACCTGATCGAGCAGGGTGGCCTGGAAGCCGAGCTGATGGCCGGCCTCGCTGAGCGCGTAGAACAGGCGGAAGGCCAGGAACATCATCGGGCGAGGGCCCCGCCGCAGGGAGAACACGGTGAAGAGCCACAGCAGCCGCAGGAGCATCTCGCCCCGGCGATCCCGCAGGAAGAAGCTGGCCATGGGCGCGCCGTGGTGCGGCGTGGCCACGGACACCACCGAGCGCACACGCTCCAGCAGGTGGGGCGCCTGCCTGGGCATCCAGGTGGACACCAGACCCCGCGCGTCCACGCCTCCGGTGGAGTGCCCGATCAGGTGGATGACCGCGTCATCCTTCGAGGCCGTCTCCTCGATGGTCCGGAGGATGAGCCGGGCCCGGACCTCCAGGCTGGCCGTGGGGTGCCCCGTCACGGACTCCACCTCGGCGGTGTGGCCACGCTTCCGGAAGCCCTCCAGGAGCACGTCGCGGACATGCCCGAAGTAGACGATCCGCTCGGCTGGCTTCTCTCCCATATGGGTGAAACCGAAGAAGCCGGGAATGAGGTACACGCGGTGCTTCGCCATCCGGTCAGTCTAGGAGGGCGCGGAACCCTCGCAAGGGAAATGCCCGGATCCATACGCTCCGGCAGCCGAAGTGCGCGACGGGGCGCGCGGGACCCGATAGAGTGGGTGCGCCGTGGCCGCCGATACCCCCTCGCTCGCTCTGCCCCCCAAGCTCGAAGAGCTTCTCCAGTCCCTGTCCGACCGCGCTTTCGCCGAGCGCCTGCGCCTCGTGTACTCCGCGGCGGGGCAGGCCATCATCCGGCTGAGCGATCTGGACCTGCTGAAGTACGAGACCGCCCATGTGGAGGACAGCCCGGACCTGTCGCTCTGGGAGGAGATGGCGCCCGTCATCCGCGACACGGTGATGGACGTGAACGTGCTGCTCAACGTGGTGCGGGAGCAGTTCGCGTCCAAGCCAGCGGGAGGCGCGGGCTCCGGGGCGCCCCTGGCGGCCACCGTGGAGGCGCGGCGGGCCAAGGACGCCTCCGAGCTCTTGCTGGGGTGGATGCAGCAGCTGGCCCAGGGCATCACCCAGCTGGGCGAGACGATGCGCAATCCCTCGGTGGTGTCGGACCGGTGGACGCTGCTGGCGGAGATCCAGCGCCTGCGCGAGCGCTTCCGCGAGCAGATGGGCAACCTCGTCTTCGAGTCCGCCAGTGCCTTCGGGCCGGTGACGCGGCAGCAGGTGGTGCCCGGCCACGAGGCGGAGGTGAAGGCGGCGGTGATGGTGCGGGCCATCGTGGCGGACCTGTCGCGCATCGTCTCGGCGCGGCTGACCAAGGTGCGCGAGGCCGAGCCCGAGGACGTGCAGTGGAACGCCCAGCAGTTGCAGACGGAGCTGGATGCCTTCGGCCGCACCGCCGCCTACAAGCACCTGCGCGCGCAGGACAAGCGGCACATCATCGAGCTGCGCGTCCGGGCCGGGCGCATGGCCATCCAGGACAACCCCAGCAAGCAGGACGTGCTGACCGTGGTGGAGGAGCTGGACACCATCGTGCGCTCGCTCAGCCACGTGAACCAGCGGCAGCTCCTCATCGCCCATGACCGCGAGGTCTGGGCGGGCTGTGGGGTGCGGTTGGAGCGCTCCGTGGGGCTGCTGGACGCGGATCCTTCCGCCGCCGCGCGGGCCCTGGCCGAGGCGGCCGCCAGTGCCCAGTCCCTCTACGGGCGGGAGCCGCGGCTGGATGCCTTCCTGCGCAAGGCGCGCAAGACGCAGTTGTCCCAGCTCACCGGCGCCGAGCTGCGCGCCAACGTGGAGACCCTCCAGTCCCTGCTGGCCGGACTGGAGATCGGCTGAGTCTCACCGCCGCGGCGTGTGCCGGGCCACCTTCCGGGTCCCTCCGCCGCGCGTTCCACCTCGTGTCGGGGGATGCTCGCGGCGGACCGTCCGTGGGCGGGGCGCCGGAGTCCGGCGGGTCGCGGGGGCCTCCTTCTCGAGCACCAGGTCCCGGAGCCAGTTCGACGGGAGGAAGGCCGGGTCGCTGTAGAGGGCCAGCAGCTTCTGGGCGTCCACGGGACCGAGTTGGTGGGCCGGAATCTTCGTGCCGCCGCCCTCCCGCCAGGCGCTCTCCCAGAGCATGGCGAGGCAGAGCGCGCCCCTGGCCATGCAGTCGCACGTGCGCTCCCCGAGCACTTCCCACATGTGCGGAATCCGCTGGCGTCCGGTCTGGGCGTTGAAGGCCTCGATCACCTCCATGGGGGGCAGGGTGTCGATCGTGGCCCGCATGAGCTGCACGACGGCATCCGCCGCCGCGGCCCCGCCCCGGATCGTGTCCGTGACGTGTCTGCCCTGCACGCGTGCGTTCACGCCGGTGATCAGCTCGGCCGCCCGCCGATCCAACATCTTCGTCTCGTAGACGGCGTGGACATCTTCCTCGTCGGCATGACCGGGCCGTCCATGGTGCAGGAACGAGACATGGAGGGGCTGACAGGCGTCCCCCACGTAGTGGGCGAGGATGCCCGAGGCGCACAGGTACTCCGCCACCCGCCGTTCCCGGGCGTAGCCCACCATCGCGTCGTAGATCTGCCAGACCCGGAACGGCAGCGCGCCGTGCCCGGAGTTCTGTTTGACGCCGATGCTCTCGTAGAACTCGCGCCAGGCGGCGGGCGAGCGGCTGGAGGGATCCTTCTCCCACAGCTCGAGCAATGTCTTTCCCTCGAAGCGGCCCTGGCCCGGCTGATCCATGTCGGCGAAGTGGTTGATGGCGTCGCGCTTGCGCGTGGTGCGCCACACCAGGTCCGCCACGTCCGCGAGCGCGACGAAGTGCTCGGTGCCGGCACGGGGCAGCTCGCCGTGGGCGATGGCCTCGTCTCCCACCGAGATGCGCTCCGCGTTGGCGCTCAGCAGGTGCGCGAGCCGGCGGTTGGACACGAGCCCGCAGGCCGTGATGCCCACCTTGTAGTGGCCCACCTTTCCCCAGTACTCGCTCAGCCCGATGTCCCAGTCGCGCACGAGCTCGACGTCCAACGTGTGGCAGATGGAGCTCAGGCTGGTGGCGAGCGCGAAGGCATAGGTGTCTCCTCCGCCCGGAGTCATCAGCCGGTGCCCGCCCCACTGGAGGGCGAGCGGCCGCCATTGCCGGGCCCGGGCGCCGGTGGGCAGCGCCGCCCGTTCTTCCGGCCCGTGCTTGGGCTCGAAGAACCAGAGGGTGCCCGAGTCGCCGGGCCGCGTGGCCAGGGGTCCTCCGCCCTGGCGGGGGCCGATCATCAGGTCCGCCACGTAGTCGAAGCCTCCCAGGGCGCGGTAGCGGTAGAAGAGCCCGTGGATCTCCCCCTCGAGCGGGCCCGAGGCCCCGCCGAAGGCGCGCACGAAGCAGCCGATGAGATCCAACGAGAGGGTGTCGCAGTTGAGGTCCACCAGCGGCCCCAGCTCGCCCACGCCGAACACCTGGGCCGTCCACCCGCTCACGTCATCGAGCCGCACGAGGCCCGCGTCCAGGTTGGAGTATGTCCGGCTGCCGGGCCAGCCCGGGTACACCTCCGAGAAGGGCCGCTTGCCCACCTGGCTCTTCTGGCTGACGCCCACGCGGCGGCGCCGTCCCTGGATGAGGGTATGGACCTCGCGGCCCGGCTCACCCACCACGTGCCGGTTGGTGAGGGCGTGGATGGAGTCCCCATCCGTCACGAGACAGCCGAACGTCCCCAGGTGCTGGCGTCCCTGCACGTCCGTGAGCGCCGGATAGCCTCCACCCACCAGCCCCGAGGTGAAGGCGAGTGTCTGCAGGGGCGCGGGGGCCTGTTGCTGCCGCTCGGCGAGGATGACGCAGGTGGGCACCACCCGGCCGTCCGGCAGGTAGAGCAGGGGCGGAACGAGCTGCTCGGGCTGGTGGGCGAACTGCTCGGGCGTCATCCACTGATCCACGAACACCAGCACGCACGGCCAGGACCAGTGCCGGACCACCGTGTTGGACAGCGTCCGGGGCTCCGTGCTCCTGCCCGTGGACGAGGCATCCGGGCTCCCCGCGTCGGGATCTCCCCGGCGGATCCGATAGCGCCCGATGGCCGTCGCCACCACCGAGTCCAGGTGCGCGAGATGGATGTGGTACGCCTCGCGCGCCTCCAGCAGATCCTTGATGGACAGCGAACTGAAGTCCCTCGAGCTCAGCAAACCTTTCTTCGCCATGGCGCCACCCCCCGGCGGGCATCCACTTCCCAAGATGGGAGGAGTGGGGCGGGTTGGAAACGTGACAGGCCTTGGCGAGGGCTCGATCGCCCGCGGCTTTATCTCTTGCAGGCCAAACAATTTCAGGGCAAAGTGTTGCGATGCCAAGGAGTTGTGGGGTGTCTGGAATCAGGACACCGCTGTCTGGAATTGCTACAGCTCCTGGGGGGTGGATGAAAGCCATTGGAATCAGATGGCTTTGTGCCTGAAGTGTAAACACCCGATACAGAGCGGAGCGCGTTGAGGGTGACATCCGCACTCCACTGGCTGCGCCGGGTGATGCGTAAAGGCAGGCATTTCCACGGTTTATGGGTTGGCCCGCTTCCTGCTCATGGTTCCTGCGTCCGACGGCACCCCGCCGTTGAACAGGAGGAACCCCCAGTGTTTCGCACTCGCTTCCTTGCTGCCGCGCTGCTCGCCCTTCCCCTCGCCGCTTGCGAGGTCGACAACTCGCAGCTGCCCGACGGCGCCCCGAAGTCCGACCTGGCCGCTGACTCGCTGGGTGACGTGCAGGCCGCGCTCGCCGCGCTGCCCTCCGCCCAGGTTCTCGGCTCCAACGAGGACGGCGTTCCCTTCATGCTCAAGGGCAACCTGGACAACGTGAACGGCCTGCAGGGGATCGCCGCGGCCTTCCGCCTTGACGCCTCCGACCTGGTGATGAAGCGCACCACCGTGGACGAGCAGGGCAACACCCACATCCGCTACGGCCAGACCAAGAACGGCCTGCCGGTGTTCGGCGGCGAGCTCATCATCCACAAGGATGCGAGCGGCAAGATCTTCATGGCCAACGGCTCGGCCCGTGACGGCGAGGTCGTTCCGGCCAAGGCCCGCATCTCCGGCGAGGCCGCCAAGGCCGCTGCCCTGGACAACACCGTGGGCCGCCACATCGCCACCGAGGGCGATGCCAACCTGCTGTACATCCGCTCCGAGAAGGACAGCCGCCTCAAGCTGGTCTACGAGGTGGTGGTGACGGGCGAGGGCGCCGACCTCCCCATCCGCGAT
>NZ_JPMI01000293.1 GCF_000733295.1 Archangium violaceum Cb vi76
CTCCGTGTCGGCGGCCTGGACGGCGGTGGGCGTGGGCGCCTCGACGCCTCCCCCGGCGGCCGTCGCGCTGACCAACGGCGTGGCGCTGACCAGCCAGTCGGCCTCCACGGGCGCCGAGAAGCACTACTACCTGGACGTGCCGGCCTCGCGCGCTTCCTCCTTCGTGTCCAGCGGTGGCACGGGTGACGCCGACCTCTACGTCCGCATCGGCGCGGCGCCCACCACGTCCTCGTACAACTGCCGTCCGTACCTGAGCGGCAACGCCGAGACGTGCAACATCGCCGCGCAGAGCACGGCCCAGCGCATGTACGTCATGCTCCGCGCCTACAGCACCTTCTCGGGCGTGTCGATCAAGGGCACGTACTGAGCCCTGGTTCGCTGAACCCGGAGTGAGCTGAAACGGCCCCTGGGAGGCACTGCCTCCCGGGGGTTTCGTCTTTGCGGGCTTCCCGTGAGGCCGGGAAGGGTGTAGTGGCGCTGCCCGTATGGTTGCCCCTCGCCCCCTGCGCCACGCGGACCTCTCCCGGGTGGAAGCCGTCTTCACGGATGTCGACGGTACCCTCACCCGCTCGCACCAGCTGCGCTCCACGACCGTGCGGGCGCTCGAGCGCCTGGTGGAGGCCGGTCTCAAGCTGGTGCTGGTGACGGGCCGCCCGGCCGGTTGGGGCGAGGCGTGGGCCCGCACGCTGCCGGTGGACGGGGTGATCGTCGAGAACGGGGGCCTGTTCTTCCTGCGGGGCCCCAAGGGCAAGCTGCGCAAGGTGTACGCCGAGTCCCCGCGGGTCCGGGAGCCGAACCGCCGGAAGCTGGAGGCGGAGGTGGCGGCCGTGCTGCGGCAGGTGCCCGGGGCGCGCCTGTCCATGGACAGCGCCTTCACGGAGGTGGACCTGGCCGTGGACTACAACGAGGAAGCGCGGCTGGGCGAGCAGGGGGCCGAGCGCATTGAAGCGCTGCTGCGGGCGCGGGGGGTGACGGCGGTGCGCTCGTCGGTGCACATCAACTGCTGGCTGGGGCGGTTCGACAAGCTGTCGGCGGTGAGGCGCTTCCTGAAGCTCGCCTGGGGTTGGCGGCTGGAGCCGGGGGATGGGCGCTTCGTGTACGCGGGGGATAGCTTCAATGATGCCCCGATGTTTGGAGGGTTCGCCCTGAGTGTCGGGGTGGCCAACGTGCGGCGGGTGTTGGAGCGCATCGACACCCCGCCGGCCTTCATCACCCGGGCGGAGGAGGGGCGGGGCTTCGAGGAGCTCGCCCGTGCCATTGTCGCCCAACGGGCCCGCCGGGCCCCTCGCCGAGGAGTGGGAGCGTGAACGTCGTGAAGTTGGAGCTGGCCCCGGGGCTGGGCCGTCACCTGCGCGCGGGACACCCGTGGGTCTTCCGCAAGGCGCTGGACAAGGTGCCGAAGATTCCTCCCGGCAGCGTGGTGGACCTGGCGGAGAACGGGAAGTTCGTGGCGCGCGGGTATTTCGATCCGCACTCGGCCATCGCGGTGCGGGTGCTGACGCGCAACCCGAAGCAGAACATCGACGCGGCCTTCTTCGCGCAGCGGGTGAAGCAGGCGCTGGCCGAGCGGCGCTCGCTGATCGATCTGACGGACACGGACAGCTTCCGGTTGATCCACGGCGAGGGGGATGGGCTGCCGGGCGTGGTGGTGGACCTGTACGGCCGGTACGCGGTGCTGAAGCTGTACTCGGCGGGGCTGACGCCGTACCGGGGGCTGATCGTCGAGGCGCTGAAGGCGGCGGTGCCGGAGCTGAAGGGGATTCTGGGCCGGGACGAGGTGGGGCGGGACGACGCGGAGGACGACGAGGGCCGGGGGGCGGGGCGGATGCTGTGGGGGGAGAAGGCGCCGGAGGTGCTGGAGATCCTCGAGCGGGGGGCGAAGTTCGGGGTGGACGCGTGGCGGGGGCAGAAGACGGGCTTCTTCCTGGACCAGCGGGAGAACCGGTACCTGATCCGGCGGCTGGCGAAGGGGAGGGACGTGCTGAACTGCTTCTGTTTCAGCGGCGGGTTCTCGGTGAACGCGGCGCTGGGCGGGGCGAACAGTGTGTTCTCGGTGGATCTGGATCCGGATGCGATCGCGCTGGCGCGGGAGAACTTCACGCGCAACGGGCTGCCGGCGGAGAAGCACGACTTCCTCGCGGCGGACGTGTTCAAGCTGCTGGCATCGTTCCGGGAGGAGGGGAGGACGTTCGATCTGATCATCCTCGACCCGCCGGCGTTCGCGAAGAGCCAGAAGGCGGTGCAGGCGGCGATCGACGGGTATGCGTCGCTGAACCGTCAGGCATTGGGGCTGCTGCGGCCTGGGGGTTTGTTGGCGACGGCGTCGTGCTCGGCGCGCGTGGGCCCGGATGACTTCCTGGGCGCGGTGAAGGAGGCGGCCTTCAAGGCGGGAGTGGACCTGGCGATGGTGGAGGAGCGCTACCAGCCGCCGGATCATCCGATCCGGCTCCAGTTCCCCGAGGGCCGCTACCTGAAGTTCTACGTGATGGTGTCGGTGTAGCCGCCGACCTGGGGCCCGTGCGCGGGCCCTACCACTTCACGAAGCGAGAGATGCGGCGGACGCGGGTGTAGTAACCGCTTCCGTCCGTGCTCAGCCCCATGGAGGACGCGGCGCCGGAATTCAGATGCGGACCAACCCTACCGTCTTCGATGGGGGCGTCACCGTCTACGCCGAGGTTGTAGGCCCAGCAGGCCCCATAGTGCTGCGTGACGTTCCCGTAGCCGGTCGCGCAGTTATATCCGGGATAGGCATCCCCATCGAAGTCGGGTGACGCCCAGCCGCTGGCGAATTGCAAGCTATAGATGGCCCCTAATCCAGAGACATATTGAGGGGAGTTGAACTTCATCGAGTAGATGTCGATGCCCGTGGTCGTCGCCGCCATCGCGACGACACTCTTGCCTCGGACATCCTCGATGACATCCATGTAGGCAGTGCCGTACCGGTAGAGACTTCCGTCGTAGAAGAGGGCTTCGAGGTTGGGGCGTCCGCGCCGATCGAACCTTTCCCAGTACGAGATGTTCCAGAAGTCGGTGGTGTTGACGCCCAGGATGCTGTTGTAGACGAGCGTCCACCCTCCGCCATTCGTCTCCATGTCACAGTAGGCGGTGCGGGGTGGGCCTCCTCCCGGCCGGATCCAGTAGGTGCCGGACAGGGCCACTCCCGCTGACTGCAAGACCCGGCAGTTCTCGAGTGCCGTCGAGGGCGAGGAGCCAGGAGTGGCGTTCTGTGCCAGCGCGGACGGCGCGGCGAAGAGAAGGACCGCGAGACTC
>NZ_JPMI01000294.1 GCF_000733295.1 Archangium violaceum Cb vi76
CAGAATCTGCGATTTCAACACGCTCATGACAGCCTTTCGGGCAGTGGCCAGAAGAACTCCCGAAAGGATGGGAACGAGCTGTTTCCCGGCAAGCCGTGTACGGACTGCCCCAAAGGCTTGCCTCATTGTCGACTGGTCGTCTCCGCTGCGTTTCCGGCCGTGTCTGGCCTCACAGCTCGATCCGGTACACCGTGCGGGATGGTTCGACAGTGGAGGGCACGTGGCGGATGCGGAAGCGCTCCTGTGCCGAGAGTCCGATGGTATCCCCGTCCTTCAGCACCGGACCGTGATCGAGCAGGTAGTGGGCGAAGTTGAAGGCCCGGTCCACCAGCGTCGCGGGCTTCTCGCGGAGCGCCACCAGCTCCAGCTCCATGAATCCGAAGGAGCGCATGCCCGAGGTGGCGAGCGTGAACGTGCCGTCCGTGTTGCGCGAGAGGTGGAAGGCCAGCCACAGGTAGAGGGGCAGCCGCTCGCGTGAGGTCCGCTTCGCCTCCTCGACGAAGTCGTCCGGTGCGTTCACCACCGGCCCCTCACCCCAGTACACGCCGTTGGCGTCGGTCGTAGCGGCCACCGCGGCCACCACCCGCGTCAGCAGCAACATCGTCGCGATGCGATCCATCCCCGGGGCCAGCACGGCGACGATGACGTGCGCCTGATGGGCCTTCAGCCTCGAGGTTGCCTCGGGCCAGTGCCAGGCGGCACGTGCCGGTCCCTCCAGGTCTCCCCAGGGAATGGGGGCGCTCATCAGCGTGAGGGTGACGACCGCTCCGTCCAGCTCGAAGCTCAGCGTGTCCCCCTCCTGGCGGACCTCCTTCGCGCGTGGAAGCTCCGGCCAGTTGTCCCGCAGAAAGGCCCGCAGCGCGCCCTCCGGCAGTGGCCTTGCACGATCGAGCGTCACCATCGCCAGCCCCAGGTTGCGCTGTGGCTTCGGCGCGTCCACTTCCACTGATTTCTTCCGGAAGAATCCCATTCGTCCTCCTCGTGTTCCGCGCCGCGGGCCCTCGCCGCGGAGACGCTCACGGGCCCGGCGTTATAGCCCACCCACGGCGAAGCGCGCTCTGGAGTCGAGGACCCGGGTGACCGCCCGGGTGGGGGCGGGCGGCCCCATGTCGGAGGTGGGTGATAGGGAAGGGAGGTGTGGAGGGGAAGGGCGATGGAGCGGAAGGCGTGGGAGAACCTGTCGGCGGCGCGTGTGCTTCTGGAGATCGAGGATCCGTGTCCCAACGCGGCGGCCTCGCGGGCGTACTACGCGGCCTACCATGCGTGCTGGCATGCGATGAACGAAGTGGGTATCCCTACTCCAGAAGTCAGGCCGGGTGTATATTACTTTTTGCATGAGCCACTCCCTCGAGATGCGGTTGCTGTGGGAGTGCTCGACGAGCAGGCGAGTGACGCATTGGACTGGCTGGTCCAGCTGTGCGTAGTGGCTGATTATCTGGTGGAGGAGTTGACAGCCGAGCTGGCAAGGGATGCGTTGGAGATGGCGACGAGCTTCGTCCGACGCTTGTTGGATGAGGAGCCAACATGGTGAGCGAGCGTGAAGAGATCCGGCGAAAGGTGATGGAGGCTGTCGGAGGCAGGCCCGTGAGGTGGACGGATCATCGGACCACGAAGGGCGACTTCCCGGGGCGGGATTGGACCTTGGAGGTCTTCGACGTCCCCATCGCGGAGCAGAAGGCGCTCCACAGTCGTCTGTTCCGGGGCATCAGGCGTCAACTCTGGGAAGAGAAGCGCCTGTGCCTCATGACGCTCTTCCACACCCCCGAGAACACGGATCGCTACTACGCCTGGGTCCGCGAGGAGCACGCGGCGGAGCGGGCGGGAGTGGCACGCGCCACTCCCTGATGCGACGCGGGGATTCTCGCCTCAGCGCTTGAACACGCGCGAGGCCACGCGGTCCATCACCTCGTCACTCCACACGAGGCTCGCCTGGGTCAGGCGCTTCATGTCCTCGCGGAAGGCCGCCTCCGACGGCACCGAGGCATAGGTGCGGCTCAGGAAGAGGCTGTTGTTCTCGGTCTCGTAGTCCACCGCGCCACCGCCGGTGTCCGTGCCGGACTTCTCCTCGGCGCGGAAACCCTCGAGCACGCCGGGCTTGGGGGGATCCCGGAACTTGTAGATGAGGGCGCTCGTCTCCAGCGTCTGCTTGTCCGTGTGGTACTCGAAGTAGAGCTGCGCGTTCCCGACCGCCGCTCCACCGAACCCCTGCGGGTTGAGACCCTCGCTCGCCTGACCGAGGGATTTCATGAACGCCTGCACCAGTCGCTGCGCTTCGTCGCGGGTCATGGGTCCTCCGCCTCTCAGGAGGCGTCATTCTTCCAGGTGGACGTTAGCAGCAGCCCGCCCGGCGTCGCGAGGAATGGTGGAGCCGAGAGGGCGTCGGGCCCCGGGATGACCGCTGGAGTGGGGGTGTTCGGCCCCATGTCAGAGGTGGGCGGTAGGAAGGAGGGCAGGGGGAGGGGAAGGGCGATGGAGCGGAAGGCGTGGGAGAACCTGTCGGCGGCGCGTGTGCTTCTGGACGTTGAGGATCCGTGCCCCAATGCGGCGGCCTCACGGGCGTACTACGCGGCCTACCATGCGTGCTGGCATGCGATGAACGAAGCGGGTATCCCTACTCCAGAAGTCAGGCCGGGTGTATATTACTTCCAGCATGAGCCTCTGGCCTACGCGGTACGCAGGGCGGGTGTGCTCGACACCCGGTTGAGTGAGGAGCTGGGTGAGCTGATCGAGTTACGCGTCGACGCGGATTATCTGGAACTGGATGTGACGGTGGAGGAGGCAAGGGATGCGCTGGCGGCTGCCACCGTCATCGTTCGGCATGTGCTGGGGGAGGAGCCGGCATGGTGAATGAGCGGGAGGAGATTCGTAGGCAGGTGAAGGAGATCGTCGGGAATCGGCCGGTGAGATGGACGGATCATCGGATCACGAAGGGCGACTTCCCAGGCCGGGACTGGTGCCTGAATGTCTTCGACGTGCCTTCCAAGGAACGGCGGGACCTCCGCCATCGTCTCTGGGAGTTGCTGTCGAAGTTTTATGACGAGAAGGGGTTGGCTCTGACCGTTCTCTTCCACACCCCCGAGAACACGGATCGGTATTACGCGTGGGTCCGCCAGGAGCATGCGGCGGAGATGGCGGGAGCGACCTGACATGAGAAACCTGGGAATCGCGGTGGTGCTCACCGTGCTCGCCGGTTGTGGGGGCGGAGACGAGATCCGGCGGTACCGCGTAGTGGTGGACCCCGCGCCGCTCTCGGCGCTCCCGAACTCCTGCTACCGCGGCGGAACGCCTCCGTCCCCCCGGGTGGAGGAGCGAAACCTCTACCGGGATTTCATCTGGACCGTCTGGGAGGCTGGCAGCGCGGATCGCGCCTTCCTGGAGCTGGACGCGCCCGAGGGCGGCTGGCCGCTGGGAGATGCTCCACCGGTGCAGCTCTCGGGAGCCATCGCCGGCACCGGGGACTCCTTCTCGGCCGAGCGGGTGCAGGTATCGGCCGATGGTCAGGTGCTCGAGTCCACCACCCTGCGCATCGTCTTCGAGGACCTGGACACCCTCTCCCGAGGGGTGGTGGAGCTTCGTTCGAGCTGTGCCGCGTGCGCCGGAGGCAGTGCCCTGTCCTGCGACGCCCGGCTTGCGTTTACCGCCCGGCAGGAAATCCTCCAGGAGTGAAGCACGCGGGCACACTCCGCGTTATCTTGAGCCCCGTCCATGGTCCTCAAAGGTCAGTTCCTCGAGCGCTCCACGCTCATTCCCGTCGGCAGCGAGGTGATGGAGGGCGTCGCGCACCGGGGCGATGAGCGCCCTCCGCTGCTCGTCCTCCCGCCCCGGCCCGAGGACGGCGGTGGCATGGACCATGTCATTGGCGCCGAGCTGGCCTTCGCCGCGGCCTCCGCTGGCCACCCGACCCTGCGCTTCAACTACCGGGGCGTGGGCGGCAGCCAGGGAAACAGGGGCTCGGGCGAGGCGCTGGTCGAGGAGGCCGGGGCCGCGCTGGGCGTGGTGCTGGAGAATGCCCACTCGCCCGCGGCGGCGGTGGCCGCGCTCCATGGCAGTGCCCGGGTCGCCCTCGAGCTCCGGGCGCGCCATCCCGAGGTGGCGGGCCTGTGCCTGGTGAGCCCCAGGGAGGTGTCGGCCCGGGAGCTGGCCGGGCTCGGCCGGGCGCTGCTGGTGGTGGTGGGCGAGCTGGACACCACCCTGTCCCGGGCGGAGCTGGCCGAGGCGGTGGACGCGGCGGGGGGGGAGTTGGCGGTGGTGGAAGGTGCCGGGGCCCATTTCCATCACGCCCTGCCCATGGTGGGAAAAGCCGTACGCACCTGGCTGAAGATGTTGTCGGGCAAATGACCGATATCGCGTAACTCGTTGAATTGACGAAGGTTCCCCACCCCGGAGGGAAGCTTGTCCGCCGGGAGGGGCGTCGAACAGACTCAAGAGACCCAATCGTTCCGCCGTTCGTTCGTAGGGGTCTGCATCAAGGAGCGCTCATGAAGCGTTGGATCCTGACAAGTGCGGTGCTGGCCCTGGCGGCCTGCTCGTCTCCCTCGGACTCCGAAGAGACGGCGCCCAAGGAGGCCCCGGCGGTGGACACCTCGCGGCGCGTCCTGGCCGAGGAGGCCCCCGGCGGCATCGTCGTGGACTTCAAGGACGGCACCACCAAGGCCGAGTTCGACGCCTGGGAGGCCGAGTGGGGCGTCGACCTCGAGTTCAACTCCGTGGAGGGCAAGCGCACCGGCGTGACGATCGCCCAGGGCGTGGAGGATGTGGACGCGGCGCTCGCGCGCATCCATCAGAACCCGGCCGTCGAGTCCGCCGAGCCGCTGCGGTTCTATTCGGTCCCGCCCGGTGAGCAGGCCGCGATGGACCTGGACTCCTCGCTCGAGGAGGACAGCAAGGACGGCTACACGCCGAACGATCCGGACTACCCCAAGCAGTGGAACCTCCGGATGATCCACATGCCGAGCGCCTGGAAGGAGAGCCGGGGCAAGGGCGTGGTGGTGGCGGTGCTGGACACGGGCATCGCCTACGAGGACCACGACGACTTCAAGCAGGTGCCGGACCTGAAGGGAGCGAAGTTCAAGAAGGGGTATGACTTCGTCAACGACGACGAGCACGCCAATGACGACCACGGGCACGGCACGCACGTGGCGGGCACCATCGCGCAGGTGACCAACAACGGGCAGGGCGTGGCGGGCGTGGCCTTCGAGGCGACGCTGATGCCGGTGAAGGTGCTGAACCACTTCGGCTCCGGCACGTCGGCGGACATCGCCGAGGCCATCCGCTTCGCGGCGGACAACGGCGCCAACGTCATCAACATGTCCCTGGGTGGCGGTGGCTACTCGAAGGTGATGGCGGACGCGGTGGAGTACGCGCGCAAGAAGGGCGTCACCGTGGTGGCCGCGGCGGGCAACGCTGGGCGCCCGCGCGTGGAGTTCCCCGCGGCGTACCCGGGCGCGGTGGCGGTGGCGGCGGTGGGCCCGGGTGGCTCGCGTGCCCCGTACTCGTCCTATGGCAAGGAGCTGGACATCGCGGCCCCGGGTGGTGACAAGCGCCAGGGTGACGCGGGCGGCATCCTGCAGAACACCATCGACCCGAGGGATCCGTCGCGTTCCGTCTACGCCGCCTACCAGGGCACGAGCATGGCGACGCCGCACGTGGCCGCCGTGGCCGCGCTGCTGTACGCCGAGGGCGCCAAGGGGCCGGATGAGGTGGAGAAGGCCCTCTACGCGGGAGCCAGGCGCGTGGGCGAGCAGGCCTGGACGGAGGAGTACGGGCACGGGCTCCTGGATGCCCAGGCGTCGCTGAACGCGCTCGGAGGTGGGATCTCTCGCTGGCCCTCCATGTGGTGGGCGCTGGCCCTGCTGGCGCTGGTGCTGCTGACGATGCGTGGGCGCGAGCGGCCCGGTTACCTCAACGTCCTCGTCCGTCCGAGCTTCCTCGTGCCGCTGGTGCTGGCCACCGTGGGCGTGTTCTTCGCGCGCTCGTGGTTCGGTGGTGCTTCCGGGGTGGCGGGTGACGTGGTGGACGCGGCGTACCTGCCCATCCCCGACTGGCAGCGCATCATCTTCGGCCGGGGCAAGACGGCCAACCCGCTCTTCTACAGCTCGCTCATCCCGCTGCTGCTGTCCTTCCTGGCCATCAAGTTCAAGGGGCTCCGGTCCGCCATCGGCGGGCTCGCCCTGGGCTTCGCGGGCTTCCTCGCCTACGCCGCCTGGTCCAAGGCTCCCTCCCTGGCGTGGATGCCCTTCCACTTCCTCGCGCTGCCCTGGCTGGTGATCAACACGTTCATCTGCCTCATCATCGCGCGGGCCATGCTTCGCAAGGAGACGGCGGCATGAAGCTCACCGGGCGCGTGGTGTACCGCGACATCGAGACGGGCGTCTGGGTGCTGGAAGGGGATGACGGCCGCACCTACCAGCTCGCCGGTGGCGATCGGAAGATCAAGAAGGACGGTCAGCGCGTGGAGGTCGAGGGTGATGTGGCCCGCGACATGCTGACCGCCGCCATGGTGGGGCCCGTGTTCAACGTGGCCTCCTACCGTTTCATCTGACTCGGGCTCTCGAGTGGGAGTACGGGGACGGGCACCCTCACCCCGTCCCTCTCCCGGGGGGAGAGGGGATGGGGGGGCGCACCATCCGCTGCAACAGGTGCTCGAGCGCCTTCGCCGGCTCCTCGCACAGTCCCGCGTGGACCGGTCCCGTCTGGAGCATCGTGCTGCGCGGCGCCACCAGCCAGTGGAAACGCTCCTTCTGCGGCAGCTGGCCGATGGGCCCCGCCGCCTTGCCTCCCGCGCAGATCCGGGGAATCGACTCCAGGTGGCTCCTCAGCAGCTCCACGTCCGCGTCCGGCGCGAGCGCCAGCAGCCGCCGCTCGTCCAGCTCCACCCGCGCACCGAGGAACCGGTGGGTGAGGCAGTAGAGGATGACACCCGCGTTGATGAACTCCTCGCGCTCCACGCGCGGCACGATGCGGATGATGGCGTAGTCAAACGAGCTGTGCGCGGGCACGTTGCGCCTCCTCGATGAACGCCGGCGCCGCTTCCAGGCGCTTCAGCAGGTAGGTGACATAGGCCTCCCGGTGCTCGGCCGCCGTCGCGAAGCGGGGCTCCGACGCCGGGCCCAGCCACGCCTCGGGCACGCACCCGACGACGTGCCGGATGACGTCCGCCGTCACCCGCTGGCGCAGCGCCGCCGCCGCCTCGGGCAGGGCCGACGCCCAGGGCAGCAACACATGGTCCTTCACCGCCGGGAAGCGGCTCTGGCTGCGCTCCAGGTAGTCGTCCCACGCGTGGTGGAAGTACAGGGACGCTCCGTGGTCGATGAGCCACAGCGCCTTGTGCCAGCTCAGCATGTTCGGGTTCTTCGGCGTGCGGTCCACGTTCGTCACGTAGGCGTCGAAGCAGACGATGGCCGAGGCCTCCTCCGCCTTCGGCGCCGGTCCCACCGTGGGATCGAACGTGATGGAGCCCGGCAGGTAGTCCATGCCCAGGTTGACGCCCCCGCTCGCCTTGATCAGATCGCGGATCTCCTCGTCCGGCTCGGCGCGGCCCAGGGCGGGATCCAGCTCCAACAGCACGAGCTCCGGCATCCTCAGGCCCAGGGCCCTCGCCAGCTCGCCCGAGATGATCTCGGCCACGAGCGCCTTGATTCCCTGGCCCGCTCCCCGGAACTTCAGGACGTACATCCCCGAGTCCTCGGCCTCGACGATGGCGGGCACCGAGCCGCCCTCGCGCAGCGGTGTGACATAACGTGTCGCGGCGATTCTTCTCACGCGTGGACCCTCACCCCAGCCCTCTCCCAGGGGGAGAGGGGGCATACCCGGTCAACGGACATCGGTCTTCTTTTGTTTGGACTGCCTCGCCCGCTCCTGGGCGTACTCGCCGAGGGGGATCTCGCCCCGCCGGGCCTGGACCCGGAGCTCGTACAGGGCCTTGCGCTCGGCGTGCAGCGCGTCCGGTGCGCCTTCCGGGACGCTCTGGAGCGGGAAGTCCCTGTCGATCCGGCTCAGCTGGATGCCAAGCGGATCCACGGCCTTGTAGGTGCCCAGGGCCAGCACGGCGGCGAGCATCCAGGGAACCGCCAGTTGGAGGAGCCGGGGCGCGGGCATCAGCAGGATAGGGGCCTCCGGGGCCTCGAGCTCCTCGCGCGAACGGGGTGGGCCGAGCAGGGACGGGAAGCGGCGCGTGGCGGCCAGCAGCGCCCAGAGCACCGCGCCGCCAATGAGCACGAGCATCAGCATGCCCTTCGCCTGCTCCTGGGAGCCCGGCTGCTCGGGCATCTCGAGGTGGCGCGCGGAGAAGAACAACACCATGGAGACGAGGTTGTTGGCCGTATGCGCGAGGATGGCCGGCCAGAGGGAGCCGGTGCGCACCAACAGCCAGCCGAACAGCACTCCCAGCTCCACCCGGGCGAAGAAGCCCACCGGATCCAGGTGGAACATGCTGAAGACGACCGCCGAGAGGAGGACGGCGCGCATGGCGGGTCCTCCGGGAGCCCTCAGGCCCTGGAAGAAGACGCCCCGGAAGAAGAACTCCTCGCAGAGGGGCGCCACGACGGTCACGCTCACGACGATGAAGGCCATCTCCAGGGAGGACTGGCCGCGGAACATGTCCGCGACGTCGTAGATCTCCCGCCACGCCGGGGGCAGCAGCGACTGGGCGACGTACTGGACGGGCGCGACGATGGCGAAGAAGTTGACCACGCCGAGCACGAACCCGAAGACCACCGGTGCCAGCCCCGGGAAGGCGAGGCGGGTGTAGCGGACCGGCTCCCTCCCGGTGGCGCGCAGCACGTACCAGCCCAGGCCGAGGAAGACGAAGATCTGGGTGAACCAGATGCCGAAGGCCACGTTGAGGGTCTGCACGAGCAGCCCCGAGGCCAGGAAGGCCACGAACACGGCCGCCGCGGCGCCCACGGCCACGGTGCGGGGATCGCGCAGGTGCGGCGAGGGTGTAGGGGGGCTGGGGCTGACTTCTTCCAACGGCTTTCTCCAACGGCGAGGAATGCGAGGGACGTGCTCGAAACACGACGCACTGGAACGAGGCGCTTCTATAATGCCCCCCACTTTGGCGCGCTTCCCGGGACGAACGCAGCGAAGGTTGAACGAGGTGGGCGCTCTGGCGGCGCTCCTGGTAGCGGGGACCGCTTCGGCGTCCGCGTTCCACCTCGAGGCACGCACCGAGGCGCAGATCTACCAGATTCGCGCCTGGAGGGACGCTTCTCCTGGCGAGCCGGTGCTGTTGCCGCGCCGGAGGATCGTCCAGTACCTGGGGCTCAACGGCTACGAGCTCGTCACCGGGCAGGACGTGGGCTTCGAGTCCAGCCTGCGCGTCTTCGCGGACCTGGGCCTGCCGCGTGGCGAGGCGGCGAAGATCGACGGGATGCGCGCGGAGGACGCGGACCTGCTCTACGCCTTCGTGCGCTACGGGGCCAACGGCTTCGAGGGCCGGCTGGGGCGGCAGCTCTACGTGGACACCTCGGACATCCTGGCCTTCGATGGCCTGCGGGTGCGCTACGTGAGCCCGCTGGGGCTCGGGGCGGAGGTGTACGGAGGGCTGTGGGTGAAGGGGGCGGGGTTCCTGTCCTCGTCGGTGTACCAGCCCGACGGTACGCGCGAGAGCGACGCGCGGCGGCTGGAGCAGGGCGTGCCCGGAGCGGATCCCACGCTGACGGCGCTCGAGCCGGTGTACGGCGCGAAGCTGCTGCTGGAGGACTTGAAGGGAGTGTCCGCGTCGGTGGGCTACCGCCGGGCGCTGGTGGAGGGGAAGACGGACCTCGAGCGCGCGACGGTGGAGGCGCGGTATGGGCGGGGACTCGGGCTGAGCGCGGTGGCCGGCGTGGACTTCGATGTGCTGAAGCTCCGGCTCGCGCAGGCCCGCGCGCAGGTGCGGTGGGACGGGGAGCAACTGGCGGTGAGCGCCGAGGCGATGCGGCTCTCGCCCGTCTTCTCCGCGGACTCCATCTGGTACTGGTTCGCCTTCGCTCCCCGGGACGAGGCGCGGGTGCGCGTGGACTTCTTCCCGCGAGGCCCGCTGCGCTACTACGTGCAGGGCGTGGGGAGCCTGTACCACACCGAGCTCAACAGCACCCTCGCGCTGGCGGAGGCGGCCAAGGAGCCCGGGGGGCCTCCGTCGCAGACGGTGGGTGGCTCGGCGGGCGCGTCGCTGCGGTTGGGGCGCTTCCGCTCGGCGTTGGATCTGTCGTTCCGGCAGGGCTTCGGAGGCTCGCAGCTCTGGGCGGATCTCACCGCCGGGTATGGCTTCGGGCAGGGGCGCTTCACCCTGGACGGGCGGTTGTCCGCGGCGCACATCGATGATGGCTTCAACCCGCTGCTGGCGGGCAACTTCTTCGGCGCGCAGGTGTGGGCCAGCCAGATGCTGTCCCGGGCCGCGCGTTTGTCCCTGGTGCTCGAGCAGAACGTGAACCCGTTCACCCGCTGGGACTCCAAGGTGTTCTTCCTCTTCGACTTGAAGGCGAGCCTGTAGATGGAGCGCCGCTTCCGTACAGCCCTGGGCCTCGTTGCCCTGTCCTTCGTGGTGGCGGGCCTCACCTGGGCGGCCACCTCGCGCGAGCGCAGCCTCGCCGTCTACCCGGCCCAGCACATTCCCCTGCGGTTCGATCACTCCCAGCACCTGGCGGGAGGCGCCGAGTGCGTCACCTGTCACGAGGGCGTGACGGCCAGTGACTCGGCGAAGGAGCGCAACCTGCCGGGCCACGCCGAGTGCGAGACCTGTCATGACCTCGAGGCGGCGAAGAAGGGGGCGAAGACGGACCCGCCGTCGGCCTGCAACACGTGCCACCCGGGGTTCGATGCCACGGTGCGCGTGGCGCCGGCGAAGGTGGACGTGCCCCCGGCGAACCTGCGCTTCAGTCACAAGGTGCACGTGGCGAAGAAGGTGGAGTGCACGTCGTGCCACGGGACCATGACGGACGTGAAGCTCGCCACCCGGCAGCAGTTGCCGAAGATGGCCTCCTGCTTCGAGTGCCATGACGGCAACGTGGCCACGAAGCAGTGCAAGAGCTGTCACCCGGCGGAGCCCTCGGGGCGGTTGCAGCTCTCGTTCCCCTCGGGCGTGCTGCGGCCGATGCAGGGCAACCCGCTGGGCCTGGACCACGGGCCCCGCTACGAGTTCACCCACGGCAACCGCGCGTCGGTGGATCGGCAGACGTGCATGTCCTGCCACGCCGAGTCCTATTGCCAGACGTGCCACGACGCGCTGCAGAAGCCGTTGTCGGTGCACCCCAACGATTTCATCACCCTGCACCCGGTGCAGGCGCGGCAGGACAGCACGCGCTGCTCGAGCTGCCACCGGATGCAGTCCTTCTGCGCCTCGTGCCACGAGCGCACGGGGGTGGGCATGGACGCGGACCGCTCGCTGCGCCCGCGCAACGTGAAGGTGCACCCGGACTACACCGCGTGGGTGGAGACGCCCGGGCCCCAGCACCATGGCGTGGTGGCCTCGCGAGACATCCAGCAGTGTGTGTCCTGCCACCGCGAGGAGTCGTGCATGAACTGCCACTCGGAGCGCTCGGTGCGCAGGCAGGTGAATCCGCATCCGGATGGCTTCGCCGCGGCGTGCAAGCGGGTGGCGGCGGCCAATGACAGGGCGTGTCTCAAGTGCCACACCGAGGAGAGCCTCGTGGCGAAGGGGTGCCGCTGATGCGCCGGTTCCTGCTGATGGGGCTGCTGGGGTGCACCGCGTGCCTGGAGCCGGGAGATCCCTTCCTCGCCGCGCGCGACACGGATCCGCCCGACGTGGTGTCCACCGAGCCGAGCGCGGGAGGCACGCTGCTCGCGACGGGCACGCTGGAGGTCCTCTTCTCCGAGACGATGGACGTCCGCACGCTGCGCCCGGGCATCGCCGTCTTCGAGGGCCGGGTGGAGCTTCCGTTGAAGCTGACGGTGCCGCCCGGCTCGGACGTGGGCGAGGACATCGAGCGGGGAGACGTGCCGTTCACCGTCACCGTGGGCACGGAGGCGGGGTCCTTCAAGCCGGGCACCGCGTACACGCTGGTGCTGCGCGCGACGCTGACGGACCAGGAAGGGAACCCGCTCGGGCAGGAGGTGCGGGTGCCCTTCCGGACGTCGCCGTGAGGGCTCAGCCCTGGTGGCGCAGGTAGCGGCGGATCTCCTCGGCGAACTGCTTGCTCGCCGCCACGTCGGGCGCCGCCGGCCCCAGCTTCAGCTTCTTGTCCTCTTCCACCAGGTAGCGCTGCTCCAGCAGGTAGGCCACGGCGTTCTCCAGCGTCACCTTGGCCAGTGACTCGGCCGCGGTGATGCGCCCCGAGTGGTACTCGGCCCGGCCCACATCCATCGCCTGCTTCACGAAGGCCTTGCGATCCTGCGCCGTCCCCGCCGCCACCTCCGGCAGCGTCTGCGCGGCGATCAGGTAGGCCTCCAGGTAGTCGCGCAGCAGGTCCGCGAGGAACTCCAGCTCCGGCCGGGCATGGGGCTCCGGCGCCACGCTCAGCGTGTCCCCCTGGTGGAGCACCAGACCCATGCGCACCAGCCGCTCGACCACCTCCGTGAAGATGGTGTCGAAGCTGGCGCCCACCCGGTAGATGAACTCCACCTTGAAGAGCCGCGACAGCCACAGCGCCCGGGCCTTCACCTCGTCGAACGGCGCCGGGGCCCCCACCAGCAGCGCGTTGGCCACGAGGCTGCGCGCCGCCACCAGGTTCATCAGCGTGTTCTTGTAGAAGGACATCTCGCCGCGGCGGTTGTCCTCGGCCTGGTAGATGACCTCTCCGTGCGCCTTCTGCGTGCGCACCATGCCGTCCGAGCAGAACGTGCGCATGGCGTCCTGGATGGCGCCCATCGCCTCGGGATTGCTCGGAGAGTCCTTGAGCATCGTGGACAGCGGTGCCTTCTCCTCCTCGGCGATGCGGCGCAGGACGGTGATGCGGTCCGTGAGCTCGCGGCTCGTCATGCCGCGCCGGCGGTGGGCGAGCAGCGACGCGCTCACCAGCGCATGCGGCGTCACGGTGGACACCTTGCTGATGCCGTACATCACCCGGTTGCCGAGCGCGCGCACGAGGCCCTTCTTCTGCTCGTCCGTGAAGGGCTCGGCCGGGTCGAGCCCGCGGCTCTTCATGAGCTCCACGAGGGACAGGGGCTCGTCGAAGGTGAGGTGGATGCGGCCGTAGCGCGCCGCGAGCACCTTGGGCGTGCTGAGCAGGGCCTTGATGTCCTCGGGCTTCTTCTCGCCGCCGGCCAGCTCCTTCGAGTAGCTGCCCGACTCCACGACCTTCTCGTAGTCGATGGACACGGGCACGAAGATGAGATCGTTGCGAGCGCCCTCGAGCACGGCCTCGAGCTGCCAGGTGAACATGCCCAGCTTGGGCTGGAGCAGCTTGCCGGTGCGCGAGCGGCCGCCCTCGGGGAAGAACTCCTGGTGCGCGCCGTCATGCACGAGCTTCTTCACGTAGCCCTTGAAACTGGCGGCGTAGACCTTGTCGTCCTTGAAGGAGCGGCGCAGGAAGAAGGCGCCGCAGCGGCGCAGGAGGGGCCCGAGCGGGAAGAAGGACAGGTTGGCGCCCGCGGCGACCAGGGGCACGGCGTAGCCGCGGTTCCACAGCACCCAGCTCATCACCAGGTAGTCCACGTGGCTCTTGTGCGAGGGGCACAGGACGAGGGGCGCCTTGCTGGCGGCCTTGAGGGCGCGATCGAGCCCGGCCTCGTCCACCTCGATGCCGTCGTAGATGCGGTTGAACACCCAGCCGAGCATGGGCGCGACGAAGGTCAGGGTGGTGGGGCTGGGCTTGCCGGCGATGGCCTGGAGGTTGCGGCGGGCCTGGCGCAGGACGCTCTCGGGCCGGCGGTTGCTCTCGGCGGCCACGGCGTCGAGCGACTTGCGCAGGGTGCGGTCGCGCAGCGTCTCCTCGATGATGCGCTCGTGCGGCTTCACCGGCGGGCCGAAGACGGCGCGCGTCTCCCGGGCCAGGTGGTGGTTGAGCGCGCTGCGCACCTTGCGGGCGATGAGCTCGTCCGAGTCCCGCGGGTTCTCCTCGATGAAGCGCTTGAGATCGATGGGCTCGCCCACGCGGAACTGCGCGCGGCGGTAGTTGCGGAAGAACGCCACCATCGAGTGGACGAAGCCGGGCGCGTCCGGGCTGCCGAAGACGTGATCCAGGACGCTCGGCTTGATGCGCGAGGTGCGCTTCTCCCAGACGAAGAGCTCGGGGACCAGGAAGATGGTCTTGTCGCTCTTGCGCGCCATGGCGACCAGGGCGGGGAAGGGGTTCTCCTCGATGTCCTTGCCCGCGGCGCTCAGCAGGGCCGTCTTCTTGAGGAAGATGAGGCCGCTGCCGGCCTGGCGCCGGGCGTAGGTGAAGCGCACGTCGAAGTCGCCACGCTGGGCCGTCTTGCGGAAGGGGCGGGTGAACCAGGGCCGCAGGTTCACCACCGCCCGCACGGGAGGCAGGGCCCGGCGCACCATGGCCCAGGCCAGGTAGAGGAAGTTGATCCACGCCGTGGTGCGCATGACGTGCACCACGAACCCCTTGGCGTGGAGGGCGCGCAACTCGTCCTCGGCCTCGGCGGGGAACCGCACCCCGTCGAAGTACCGCTCCCCCAATATCCGGGAGACGGGCCCGAACTCCTCCTTCAATGCCTCACTGTGATTGACAGCCGGTGTCAGTGCGGTGTCCACGTGCGGGCCCCCTTTTTCCACGCGTGCCTCGTTACATGTTCTCGGGAGTGGCGATACCCAGCAGCGACAGGCCCGCGGCCAGCGCCGCCCGCGTCGCATCCGTGAGCGCGAGCCGAGCGGCCTTCACGGGCTCGTTGTCCTCCACGAGCACGCGCTTGCCGCGATCCTGGTTGCCCAGCGTGTAGTAGCGGCTGAACTCCGCGGCGAGGTCCAACAGCCACCGCGCGACGAAGCTGGGCTCGCACTGCTCCGCGGCCTCCTGCACCACCACCGGCAGCCGGGCGATGGCGCGCAGCACGGCCTGCTCCTCGGGCAGGGTGAGCAGCGACGCGTCATACGAGGCCGGAACCCCGCCGCCCTTGCGCAGGACGTTGCAGGTCCGCGCGTGGGCGTACTGCAGGTAGGGGCCGGTATGTCCCTCGACGGCGAGCACCTCGTCCCAGTCGAAGGTGTAGTCCGTGGTCCGGCGGTTCTTCAGGTCGCCGAAGAAGATGGCGCCCAGGCCGATCTGCTCGGCGAGGGCCTCGGGGTCCTCCGTCTGCATCTTCCCCGCCTGGATGTTCTCCTGCACCTTCTCCAGAACGCGGGCCTTCGCCTCGTCGAGCACGTCGGTGAGGAGCACCACGTTGCCCTTGCGCGTGCTCATGCCGTGCACGCGGCCGAAGTTGACGTGCACCATGCGGTCCACCCACTCGCGGCCCATGGCCTCGAGCACCCGGAAGAGCTGCCGGAAGTGCAGCGCCTGGTCCGTGGCCACCACGTACAGCGACTTCTCGAAGTGGAAGCGCTCGTACCGGTCGATGGCCGCCGCCAGATCTCTCGTGGCGTACAGCGTGCTGCCATCGTTCTTCTTGAGCAGCACCGGCGGCTCGTTCTCCGCGTAGGGGATGTCCACGATGGTGGCGCCCTGGGACTCCTTGACGCCGGGCTTGCGGGCGATCTCCTCGATCACCGGCTCCATCTTGCCCTGGTAGAAGCTCTCGCCCTCCATGTGCTCGAACTTCACGCCGAGCCGGGCGTAGATGCGCGCGAAGTCACGCAAGGACGTCTCGCGGAACTCCTTCCAGAGCGCGAGCGCCTCGGCGTCATTGGCCTCCATGCGCCGGAAGAAGTCACGGGCGCGCTCGTCGAAGGCGGGCTCCGCCTCCGCGCGCTTGTTGGCCTTGATGTACACCTCCACCAGGTGGGCCATGTCGTTGCGCCGGGCCGGGTCGCCGTACTCCTGGAAGCCCACGGCCACCAGGCCGAACTGCTTGCCCCAGTCACCCAGGTAGTTGATGCCCTCGACCTTGTAGCCGAGTGCCCGGTGCAGGTTGGCCACGCTGTGGCCGATCATCGTCGAGCGGATGTGGTGGAAGGCGATGGGCTTGGCGATGTTGGGCGACGAGTAGTCCATGACCACCGTCTTGCCGGCGCCCACGTCCCCGCCGCCGTAACGCGCGCCCTGCGAACGCACCGTGTCGAGCACCTCGGCGGTGAAGGGCATCAGCGCGAACTTCGCGTTGACGTAGGGGCCGGCGGCCACCACCTCGAGGCCCGGCACCTTGATGCCCTGGGCGAGCGAGGCGGCGATGGCGGGAGGGGCCTTCTTCTGGGCCTTGGCCAGGGGGAAGGTGGGGAAGGAGAAGTCACCGTGAGCCGGGTCGGCCGGCTTCACCTGGGATTCGAGCTCGGAGGCGGGGACGCCCAGGGCCTGGGCGAGCGCCTCGACGAAGGCAGTCCGATAACGGGAGTAGACGGAAGGATTCATTGGATCGCGCGGATACTAAGCGAAACGGGGCGTATTCCGCGCACCTTCTGTCACCGCATCGGGCCGGAATTCCCTTTCAGGTGACGGCGGGGTTGCGGCGGCTGGGGCGGACCACGGCGGCCACGGTGTCGAGCAGCCGCGGCAATTGCAGTGGCTTCTCGAAAAATCCGTCGATGCGGTCCAGGCCCTGGCCGGCGCCGAGGGTGGAGACCTCGCTGGCGCCGGAGATGATGTAGACGGCCACGTCCGCGAGGGACTCGGTGCCGCGGATGAAGCGCAGCACGGAGCGTCCGTCCTCCTCGCTGAGGCGCAGGTCCAACAGCACCATGGCCGGGCGGATGTGCGAGAGGATGGAGCGGGCCTCGGCGGCGCCCGAGGTGGACATCACCCGGTAGCCCTCCTGTTCGAGCACCTGTTGGAGCACCTCGCGGCAGTCGGCGTCGTCCTCGACGAGGAGGATGCCACCGGCGCGGGGGCCGGCCTGGGCGCTCTCGGGGGTGCTGACGGCGCCGGCGAACATGGGCAGCACCATCTGGAAGGTGGAGCCTTCACCCAGCGTGCTGGCGGCCTCCACGCGGCCGCCGTGCAGCGCGAGGATCTTCGCCACCAGGGGCAGGCCGAGGCTGCGGCCCTGACCGCGGGTGGTTTCCGGGCGGTAGAAGGGATCGAAGACGTGCTCCAGGTCCTCGTTGCCGATGCCCGGGCCGGAGTCCTTCACGGTGAGCAGGGCGAGCCCGTCCTCGACGGAGACGCGCAGCTCCACGGTGTCATCGGCCTCGCAGCGGTGGATGCCGCTCTCCACGAGGTTCTGGATGGCCTCGGCGATGCGCTCGCGGTCGCCGCGGACGAAGACCTCGCCGCAGGGGGGCAGGGTGAGCTGCACCTTGGCCTGCTCGGCCATGGGGGTGAGGGTGCGGAGGACTTCCTCGGCCACGGCCTTGAGGCCGAAGGGGCGCTGGTTGAGCTGCATCTTCCCGGCCTGGAGGCGGGACATGAGCAGCAGATCGTTCACCATGCGCAGCATGCGGTCGGCGCTGCGGTCGCACACCTGGACCGCGCGGCGCTGGGCGTCGGAGATGGGCCCGAGCTTCTCACGCCCCATCATGGCCAGGTAGGCCTTGAGGGTGGTGAGGGGGTTCTTCATGTCGTGCGAGACGTTGCCGAGCAGCTCGTCGCGGCTCTGCTCGAGGGCCTTGAGGCCGGCGATGGCCGTCTGGAGATCCTTGTTGCGCCGGGCGCTGTCGTCGCGCAGGCGAGCCACCTCGTAGGCGGCGGAGAGCTGGCCGGCGAGCGCCATCAACATGGAGTCGGAGACGGCGCGGCGGGGCGCGAGGATGGCGAGCACGCCGTTGACGCCATGGGGGCTGTCGAGCGGCACGGCGAGGGTCTCCTCGTCGCGCTGGATGGACTTCTCGGTGAAGGCGCGGCCGACCACGCCCTGCTCGGGGGTGGCGGCGGTGATGCGGTCGTCGTAGCGGCCGCGCACGTGCTCCACGTGGAGCTGGTTGCGCGAGGGCTCGAAACGGGCCACGTAGCAGGCCTTGGCCTGCATGAGGCCGTGGATGATCTGCAGTTGCGAGCGGAGGGCCTCGGTGGGGCCGGCGCTGGAGGAGATGTGCTGGGCCATCTCCACGAGGGCGCGCTCGGCGGCCTCGCCGTCCACGGGGGGTTGGGGCTTGACCGTCCGCCGGGGCTTCTTCACCTCGGGACGGAGGGTGACGATCTCTGCCAGATGCGGAACCTTCTTCTTCGGCACGGAGCTACCTCGGCAACCAGGGGGTGGCGCGTCCATCCCCGTTCACGGGTGGGGGTGGCGCGATCACCACGCGGGCCGATCCTGCGCCACCCGGAGCCGGGGTGGGAACCCTTCCCCGAGCCCTCTCGGAACAGGGGACGACCGCAGGACAATTGCCATGTCGGATAGGTGACATCAGGACGGGTGGAGGGCTCCCCACCCGTGGGGTTCTGGACGGTTCGTCCGCGGGGAGCCGCGATCAGCCGCGGCGCTGCACGAGGCCGCTGCCGTCGAGGTAGTAGGGCTCGTTCATCACGGCCTCCACCTTCTCGCGGTAGCCCTGGACGCCGAAGCCGCTCTCCTGGAGCGCGGCCAGGGCGGCCGTCTGCACGCGGCGCGCGGTGTCGTTGGAGGTCAGGAGGCGGAGGATGGGCTCGCGCGCCGGCTCATGCTTCTGGGGACCGAGCGCCTTGAGGGCGGCGATCTTCACCTCGTCCGCCATGTCGTCGAGGTGGGGGAGCACGGCGGGGGCGATGCGCGGATCCTGCTTGCCGGTGACGTAGTGGAGCAGGACGACCTTCTTCTCGGGGTCGCGCATGTACTGGGCGCTCAGGGCGTTGAGCGTGTCCACGATGATGGTGACGACCTCGGGCTCGGGCAGCAGCGACTCGAGGATGCGCAGCGCCCAGGAGGTGGCCTGCTCGTTCTTGCGCAGGAACTCGGTGACGGGGCCCACGGCGTCCTTGTCGAAGCTCTTGATGAGCTCGAAGACGTGCTCCTTCTCGTCGGCGTCCGTGGTGAGGGGCTCCACGGTGATGGTGTAGCGGTGGAGCAGGACGCTGACGGCCTCGGGGATTCGCATCTCCCCGAGCTGCTGGAGGGCCTTCTGGCGGGTGGTGGGGTCCCCGTACTTCTGGGTCACCTTGGACTTGAGCTTGAGGGCTTTTTCGGGGCCGGAGCCGCCGAGGAAATCGAAGATGCCCATGAGGAAGAGGCTCCGAGGGTGATGTGAGTTCTTGGGCGCCGTGTAGGACGCGGCGCAAGCTAACGCAAGAAGCTTGGATGGCCAGTGACCGGCCGTTGATTCGAGATGCGACTAGAGCTGGAGGGAGCCCCGGACATCGCCCTGGTAGGCGCGGGCGAGGGCTTCGGCGGCCTTGCGGGCCTCGGTGGAGGGGTGCTCGGGCACCTTGACCTGGAGTGTGAGGTAGAGGTCTCCCGCGGGTCCTCCCTTGAGGGAGGGGGCGCCCCGGCCGCGCAGGCGCATGCGGCGGCCGGACTGGGAGCCCTCGGGTACCTTCACGGTCACCTCGCCCTGGAAGGTGGGGACGCGGACCTCGGCGCCCAGCATGGCCTCGGAGACGGTGACGGGCAGGTCCATGTAGAGGTCGTCACCCTCGCGGCGCACCAGGGGGTGCTCGGAGACGATCGTCTCGATGTAGAGGTCCCCGGGAGGACCCCCGCGCGAGCCCGCGGCGCCCTGGCCGGCCAGCCGCACCTTGGAACCGGTGTGGACGCCGGCGGGGATCTTCACGGTGAGCCGGGCCGTCTCGTCCACCACGCCCGAGCCCTGGCAGGAAGGGCAGGGGGGAGCGGCGCGGCCGGAGCCCCGGCAGGTGGGGCAGGTGCCGCTGGTATTCATTCCCAGGACGCCGCTGCGGCGCACCCGTCCGGTCCCTCCGCAGGTGGAGCACGTGGAGGGAGTCCCCACCTGGCCCGAGCCCTGGCAGCGCTGGCAGCGGCCGGGGCGCTGGAGCGAGATGCCGCGCTCGACGCCGGTGAGGGCCTCGTTGAAGCTGAGGGTGAGGGTGGCCGTGATGTCCTCGCCCGGGGTGGGACCGGCGGCCCGGCCGCCACCGGCGCGTCCGAACACCTCGCCGAAGTCCACGCCACCGCCGCCGCCGCCGCCCGAGCGGTTGAAGATGTCGCCGAGGATGTCGCCCAGGTCGAAGTCCACGCCCCCGCCCCCGCCGCCGAAGGGCATGCCGCCGCCGGAGGCCTGGGCGGCCTTGTAGGCGCGGTACTGGGTGGCCTTCTTCTCGTCGAAGCCGAACTGGGCCGCCTCGTCGCCGAACTCGTCGTACAGCTTGCGCTTGCGCTCGTCCGAGAGCACTTCGAAGGCTGCGTTGAGTTGCTTGAACTTCTCCTCGGCCGCCTTGTCGCCCGGGTTGACGTCCGGGTGATACTTGCGGGCGAGCTTGCGGAAGGCCTTCTTGATTTCGTCGGCTGAGGCCGTCCGGGACACGCCGAGAATCTGGTAGTAGTCGTCCGCCATGGGGTTACCGCCCTCCGAAACAGCAACAACGTAACCTGCCATGCGGCGATCGCCAGCAAGGCATGTGAGCCAGGGTCGGGATGTATAAAGTGGCCGGAGGCGCGAGGGAGAGCATGTCAGCGCGGTACCGACAGGGGACGAAGACGGTGCTGGTGGCGGGCTGGCTGGCGCTGGTGCCGGTGGCCGCCGCCCGGCCGCCTGCTCCCGAGCCCCCGTCCGAGCCCTCCTCGGGAGCTCCGGGGGGCGGGAGCCGGGTCATCGACCGGGTGGTGGCGGTCATTGGCACCCAGGTCCTCACCCTGAGCGAGCTGGAGTTCGAGACCCGGGTATCGCTGGTGCAGCGAGGAGCCGTGCGAGCGGCGGAGGCCCCGCTCGACGAGAAGACGCTCCGGGGAGCGCTGGAGCTGGCCATCAACTACCGGCTGCTGGTGGCGGGGGCGGACCGGCTGCAGGCCTTCCAGGCGGAGCGCTCGGAGGTGGAGGCGCGGCTGAGGTCGTTCCGGGACCGCTTCGAGGACGAGACGGCGCTGCTGGCCTTCCTGGCCCGGCACGACGCGGACGTGGAGCAGCTCACGGTGGTGTTGGAGCGGAACGTCCGGGCCGAGCGCATCCTGGACAGCCGGATCCGCCTGCGCGCCCAGGTGAGCGACGCGGACGTCCGGCGGTACTGGGAGGAGCACAAGGGAACGCTGGGGGGTCCGTTCGAGGCGGTGCGGGACACGCTCCGGGAGAAGCTGTTCCGGGAGCGTTACACCAGGCTGGCGGGGGAAGAGTTCCAGCAGGTCCGGGAGAGCGCGAGGATCCGGCGGGTGGCGCCCTTCGCGCGGCTCCAGGAGGGGGAGCAGCCATGAGACGCATGCGCGAGGATGACCGTCCGGGGAGCAAGCCCAGGCCGGAGTCTCCGTTCCTCATCCGCAGGATGACGCGGGAGGATCTGCCGGCGGTGATGGACCTGGAGAAGGCCTCGTTCCGCAACCCCTGGTCCTTCGAGCTGCTGCAGCGCGAGCTCAGTCACGACTGGTCCGTCATCTTCCTGTTGGAGGAGCCGCTGCCGGAGGGGGGGAAGCGCCTGCTGGGCATCTCCATCTTCTGGATCGTCCACGACGAGGTGCACGTGCTGAACGTGGCGACGGCGCCGGAGCACCGGCGGCGGGGGGTGGGGCGGGAGCTGATGGAGGCCACCCTGCTCGAGGGGCGGGCACGCAAGTGCAGCCTGGCCACGTTGGAGGTGCGCAAGAGCAACGAGGCCGCGATCAACCTCTACAAGTCGTTCGGCTTCCGCGCGGTGGGGGTGAGGCCGAACTACTACGTGGACGAGGGCCAGCCGCCCGAGGACGCGATCGTGATGGTGCTCGACTTCTAGCAGCCAGGGGAGTAGAGGACCGGCCCCGCTGTCAGAGTGTAGGAATGGATGCCCGTGGGGTTCACGGTTCAAGCCGTGGGCCAGCAGTCGCTTGACACAGGGTGCTCCCTCCCTATACTCGCGACCCTTTTTCAAGCGCAGTTGTAGGTTTGTATGCGCCCCCGGGGACACCCCCCCGGAGCAATCGGGAAGGAAGAGGAGTTCAGTGCCGACTATCAGCCAGCTGGTCCGCAAGGGCCGCGAGAAGTTGAACATCAAGGGTAAGAGCCCCGCTCTGAAGGAGTGCCCCCAGAAGCGTGGCGTGTGCACCCGCGTGTACACCACCACTCCGAAGAAGCCGAACTCGGCCCTCCGCAAGGTGGCGCGTGTTCGTCTGACGAACGGGATCGAGGTCACCTCCTACATCCCCGGCGTGGGTCACAACCTCCAGGAGCACTCGGTGGTGATGATCCGCGGTGGCCGTGTGAAGGATCTCCCGGGCGTTCGCTACCACATCGTCCGCGGCACGCTGGACTCGGTGGGCGTGGCCGGCCGCAAGCAGAGCCGTTCGAAGTACGGCGCCAAGCGCCCGAGCTGATTTCCGCTCGAGATCACCTTCGTTTCATTTGATTGGGATGCTTGCCCCGCACCCTGGGGAGCCTTCCTGAGTTCGCCAACGCAGTTCGAAGCCCCTATTTAGCCTCCCGGGTGCAAGGGAGCGGGGCGTAAGGGATACAGAGCAATGCCTCGTCGTCGCGTAGTAGCCAAGCGCAAGATCCTTCCCGATCCGAAGTTCCAGGACCGCCTCGTCACGAAGTTCGTGAACGACCTGATGCGCAAGGGGAAGAAGTCCATCGCCGAGCGGGTGTGCTACGGCGCCTTCGCCCTCATCGAGGAGCGTGCGAAGGAGGATCCCCTCAAGACGTTCAAGAAGGCCCTGGACAACGTCAAGCCGGTGCTCGAGGTGAAGAGCCGCCGCGTCGGTGGCGCCACCTACCAGGTGCCGGTGGAGGTCCGTCAGGACCGCCGCGTGGCGCTGGGCATGCGCTGGATCATCACCTACGCCAAGGCGCGTGGTGAGAAGACGGCCATGGAGAAGCTGGCTGGCGAGATCATGGACGCCGCCAACAACCGTGGCAACGCGGTGAAGAAGCGCGAGGACACGCACAAGATGGCCGAGGCCAACAAGGCCTTCGCCCACTACCGCTGGTAGTCCTGCGTCTCCTGTAGTATCCGGCACCCGGATGCGGACCCCCGCGTCCGGGTGTTTCCGGTCTTTGACAACCGTTTCGTTGGTTTCGTGGTTGGAAGGGCAGGGGAACCGCCCGTCCTGTTCTGGAGAGGTTCGGAGAAATGCCTCGCGAGTATCCGCTCGAGCGCTATCGCAACATCGGCATCATGGCGCACATCGATGCCGGCAAGACCACGACCACGGAACGGATCCTGTTCTATACGGGAGCCATCCACAAGATGGGCGAGGTGCATGAAGGCACCACGACCACGGACTGGATGCCCCAGGAGCGCGAGCGCGGCATCACGATCACCTCGGCCGCCATCACCGCGTTCTGGAGCAGGAGCGAGCAGAAGTACCGCATCAACATCATCGACACGCCGGGCCACGTGGACTTCACCATCGAGGTGGAGCGCTCGCTGCGCGTGCTGGACGGGGCCATCGCGGTCTTCGACGGCGTGAACGGCGTGGAGCCCCAGTCCGAGACGGTCTGGCGCCAGGCGGACAAGTACAAGGTCCCCCGCATCTGCTTCGTCAACAAGATGGACCGGGTGGGCGCGGACTACACGATGTCCGTCAACTCCATCCGCGAGAAGCTGGGTGCGCGTCCGGTGCGCCTGCAGCTGCCGCTCGGGACGGAGGACAAGCTGCGCGGGGTCATCGACCTGGTGCGGATGAAGGCGCTCGTGTTCCACGACTCGGAGCAGGGCAGCCGGTACGACGTGGTGGACATCCCCGAGGAGTTCCTCGAGGAGGCCACCGCGGCCCGGAGCGAGCTCGTCGAGACGGCGGCCGAGCAGGACGACGCGCTCACCGAGAAGTTCCTCGAGGGCACGGAGCTGACCGAGGCGGAGATCCGCGGGGCCATCCGCAAGGGGTGCCTGGGGCTGAAGATCTTCCCCGTGTTCTGTGGCTCGTCGTTCAAGCACAAGGGCGTGCAGCCGCTGCTGGACGCGGTGGTGGACTACCTGCCCAACCCGCTGGAAGTGCCCCCGGTGCACGGCAAGTCGCCCAAGGGCGAGGACGAGACGCGGCCGACGGATGACAAGGCGCCCTTCAGCGCGCTGGCGTTCAAGATCATGAACGATCCGCAGTTCCCGTCGCAGACGCTGACGTTCCTCCGCATCTACTCGGGCAAGCTGGAGGCGGGCTCGGCGGCGTGGAACTCGGTGAAGGGCAAGCGCGAGCGCATCAGCCGTCTGGTGCAGATGCGCGCGGACAAGAAGGACGAGGTCCAGGAGTGCTACGCTGGTGACATCTGCGCGGTGGTGGGCCTGAAGCTGGCGACCACGGGCGACACGCTCTGCGACGACAAGCACCCCATCATCCTGGAGCGGATGGAGTTCCCCGAGCCCGTCATCGACGTGGCCATCGAGCCGAAGTCCACGGCGGACCAGGACAAGATCATCACGAGCCTCGCGCGCCTGGCGATGGAGGACCCGTCCTTCCGCGTGAAGACGAACGAGGAGACGGGGCAGACCATCATCGCCGGCATGGGCGAGCTGCACCTGGACATCATCGTCGACCGGCTCCTGCGTGAGTTCAAGGTGGACGCCAACGTGGGCAAGCCCCAGGTGGCCTACCGCGAGACGATCACCCAGGCGGTGGAATCCGAGGGCAAGTACATCCGCCAGACGGGTGGCAAGGGCATGTACGGCCACATCAACCTGCGGGTGGCCCCCAACGAGCCGGGGGCCGGCTTCGCCTTCGAGAACAAGATCGTCGGCGGCACGGTGTCCAAGGAGTTCATCGAGGCGGCGAAGCAGGGCATCCAGGAGGCCATGCAGAGTGGTCCCATCGCGGGCTACCCCATGCTGGACGTCAAGGTGGAGGCCTACGACGGCTCCATGCACGACGTGGACTCCAACGAGATGGCCTTCAAGATCGCCGGCTCGATGGCCTTCCGCGACGCCGTGCGCACCGCCGCTCCGACACTCCTCGAGCCCATCATGGACTGCGAGATCGTCACCCCGGACGACTTCACGGGTGACGTGATTGGCGACCTGAACGGCCGCCGCGGGAAGATCATGGGCATGGAGCCCCGGCCGGGAGGCGTACAGGCGATCAACGCCCAGGTGCCGCTCGCCAAGATGTTCGGGTACTCGACCGACCTGCGGAGCCGCAGCCAGGGAAGAGCCACCTACACCATGCGGTTCAGCCACTACGCGCCGGCACCCAAGGACGTGCTGAACCGTTGATGCACCCGGCCCCTCGCATGGGGGGCAGGCGATTTAGATTGACGTTTCCGCGGGTTTGAAGCACGACGCAGCACCTTTTCTCGATTCGGCCGGAATCCGGTCCGCGAGGAGCAGCAATGAGTAAGGAAAAGTTCGAT
>NZ_JPMI01000295.1 GCF_000733295.1 Archangium violaceum Cb vi76
GGCCGAGATCATCGCGTAGTTTTGTTGTATCCTCCGCTTCCCCGGGCTTTTGTTCAGAAAAGTCCGGGGAGGTGGGAATAAGGTTGCATCCACCAGGGGCCGGTGGTACAAGCCGCGCCCCTTCGTTCGAAGAAATGGCTCTGTGACATCCAGGGGACGTTGGTCGTAGCGCCTCCCGAAGGCAGAGGCCGTTTAAAGAGGTTTTTGCGAATGGCGACACAGAAGATCCGCATCCGGCTGAAGGCGTACGACTCCAAGCTCCTGGATCAGAGCGCTGGTGAGATCGTGGAGACGGCTCGGCGCACGGGCGCCAAGGTGGCCGGCCCGATCCCCCTGCCCACGCGCATCAACAAGTTCACGGTTCTGCGCTCGCCGCACGTGGACAAGAAGAGCCGCGAGCAGTTTGAGATCCGCACTCACAAGCGCTTGCTCGATATCCTCGAGCCGACCCAGCAGACGCTGGACGCGCTGATGAAGCTGGATCTCTCGGCCGGCGTTGACGTGGAGATCAAGTCCTGAGGAAGCGGGGCTGAGCCCTCGCGGTTCCACTCCGTTCCCCAGAGGAAAGAGCCATGGCGAAGTTCGACGTAGTCGACTTGGATTTGAAGAAGGTGTCGGAGCTCGAGCTCTCCGACGAGGTTTTCGGCGCCGAGCCGAACGCGCACCTCTTTTATGAGGTCGCGAAGATGCAGCAGATCAACCGGCGCCGGGGTACGGTGGGTGTGAAGAACACCTCCCTGGTGAGCGGCGGTGGCAAGAAGCCCTGGAAGCAGAAGGGCACTGGCCGCGCTCGTCAGGGTTCCATCCGCGCCTCCCACTGGGTGGGTGGCGGTAAGGCGATGGCCCCGAAGCAGCGGGACTACTTCTACCGTCCTCCGAAGAAGGTCCGCCGCGGTGCGCTCAAGGCGGTCCTTTCGCTGCGCGCCCGTGAGAAGACGCTCATCATCGTGAGCGACTTCAGCCTGTCCGCTCCCAAGAGCAAGCAGGCCTTCGAGGCTCTGACCAAGCGCCTGAAGCTGTCCGGCGCGCTGGTCATCGACGCCAAGACCAACACCAACCTGCACCGCAGCGTGCGCAACCTGGCGAAGTTCGACGTTCTGCCCCCCGAGGGCCTGAACCTCGAGTCCGTGCTCCGCCACAAGCACCTGGTGCTCACTTCCGCGGCCGCGAAGGCCATCGAGGGGGCGCTCTCGTGAATATCAACGACGTCATCAAGGGACCGCTCATCACCGAGAAGCTGGACGCGGCCCGCGAGAAGTTCCGGCAGTACTCGTTCATCGTCGACAAGAAGGCCAGCAAGTACGACGTGGCCAACGCCGTCGAGAAGCTCTTCAAGGTGAGTGTCGAGGGTGTGCGGACCAACATCGTGCGTGGCAAGACCAAGCGCGTGGGTCGCTCGATTGGCAAGCGGCCGAACTTCAAGAAGGCGGTCGTGACCCTGAAGGAAGGGGACAAGATCGAGCTCTTCGAGGGAGGCGCGGTCTAGCGCACTGCGCTGACCGTCGTTGAGGAACCACCATGGGCATCAAGAAGTACAAGCCGACCTCCGCCGCCCGCCGTCTGATGACCGCGTCTGACTTCGCGGACATCACCAAGGGCAAGCCGGAGAAGAAGCTCACCGAGTCCCTGTCGAAGTCCGGCGGCCGTAACGTCCACGGCCACATCACCCGCCGCCACCAGGGCGGTGGTCACAAGCGCCGCTACCGCGTCATCGACTTCAAGCGTCGTGACAAGGACGGCGTGCCGGCCAAGGTCGCCGCGGTCGAGTACGACCCGAACCGCTCCGCCAACATCGCCCTCCTGCACTACGCGGATGGCGAGAAGCGCTACATCCTCGCCCCGGTCGACCTCAAGGTCGGTGACACCGTCATGGCGGGTGAGGGCGCGGACATCCGTCCGGGCAACAGCCTCCCGCTGATCAACATCCCGATCGGTACCATCATCCACAACGTGGAGCTGAAGCCGGGCCGTGGCGCCCAGATCATCCGCTCCGCCGGTTCCTCCGGCCAGCTGATGGCCAAGGAGGGCCGCTACGCCCAGGTTCGTCTGCCCTCGGGCGCCGTGCGCATGGTCCTCATCGAGTGCCGGGCGACCGTGGGCCAGGTGGGCAACCTGGAGCACGAGATCATCCGGATCGGCAAGGCCGGTCGCAGCCGCTGGCTGGGCATCCGGCCCACCGTCCGCGGTCTGGCCATGAACCCCGTCGACCACCCGCACGGTGGTGGTGAGGGTAAGTCCGGCCAGGGTAATCCGCATCCGGTGTCGCCGTGGGGCCAGAAGACCAAGGGTCTCAGCACGCGCACCAACAAGCGTACTGACAAGTTCATCGTGAGCGTCCGCCGCCCGGGCGCGCGCAGCCAGTAGTCGAGGGTTCACACAATGGCGCGTTCGATCAAGAAGGGTCCGTTCGTCGATGGGTACCTCGTGAAGAAGATCGAGGACATGATCAAGACGAACAAGAAGAGTGTTGTGAAGACGTGGTCCCGGCGTTCCACCATCCTGCCGGAGTTCGTGGGCCACACCTTCGCGGTGCACAACGGCCGCAAGTTCATCCCCGTCTTCGTGACCGAGAACATGGTGGGCCACAAGCTCGGCGAGTTCGCCCCGACGCGTACGTTCGGCGGTCACTCGGCGGAGAAGAAGGTCGCCAAGGGCAAGTAGCCGGCCCCGCTGACCAGCGGCGTCCGCCAGAGGAGATGACATGGAGTCGAAGGCACATCTGAGGTACCTGCGCATGTCGCCCCGGAAGGTTTCCACGGTGGCGGCGCTCGTCCGGGGCAAGCCGGTGGGGCAGGCCCTGAACATCCTGCGCTTCACCAGCCGCGCCGCGGCTGTTCCCGTGGCCAAGCTCATCAAGAGCGCCGTGGCCAACGCCACCGACCTGTCCAAGGGCCAGGTCGACGTGGACCGGCTGATCGTCAAGACGATCTCGGTGGATCAGGGTCCGACCCAGCGCCGCTACATGCCGCGCGCCATGGGCCGCGCCACGCGCATCAACAAGAAGACCAGCCACATTCACGTGGTGCTGGAGGAGGCGGCCAAGAAGTAAGGCCGCCCCCTGGCGCCCCACGCAACCGATTCGAAGGAGAAGCACGTTGGGCCAGAAAGTCCATCCCATTGGGTTCCGCCTCGGGGTCATCAAGACCTGGGACTCCAAGTGGTTCGAGCACAAGAACTACGCGCAGTGGCTGCATGAGGACATCCGCATCCGCGAGTTCGTGAAGAAGTCGCTCGCCCACGCGGGTGTCTCCAAGGTGGAGATCGAGCGCGCGGCGAACAAGGTGAAGGTCAACGTGCACACCGCGCGCCCGGGCATCGTCATCGGCAAGCGCGGTGCCGGCATCGAGACGGTGAAGAAGGACCTCCAGCAGTTCACCAAGAACGAGGTCTTCCTCAACATCGTCGAGGTCCGCAAGGCCGAGACGGACGCCCAGCTGGTTGCCGAGAACATCGCCACCCAGCTTGAGCGCCGTATCGCCTTCCGCCGCGCCATGAAGAAGGCGCTGCAGACGGCGATGAAGTTCGGCGCCAAGGGCATCCGCGTCTCCTGCTCCGGCCGTCTCGGCGGCGCGGAGATGGCCCGCTACGAGTGGTACCGCGAGGGCCGCGTGCCCCTGCACACCCTCCGTGCGGACATCGACTACGGCTTCGCCGAGGCCAAGACCACCTACGGCAAGATCGGCTGCAAGGTCTGGATCTGCCGCGGCGAGGTGCTGCCCACCAAGGGTGGCCAGGCCGCGCCGGCTGCCAACCGCTAACTCTCCCCGGGAGCCGCCCCGTGAGGGGCGGCTCGCTCGGGCTTGAAGGACACCGACGATGCTTCAGCCTGCTCGTACGAAATTCCGCAAGATGCACAAGGGCCGCATGCCCGGCCAGGCCCACCGTGGCAGCGACCTGACCTATGGTCAGTACGGCCTCATGTCCCTGCAGCCGGGGTGGATCACCTCGCGGCAGATCGAGGCGGCCCGTATCGCGATGACGCGCCACATCAAGCGTGGCGGCAAGATCTGGATCCGCGTGTTCCCGGACAAGCCGATCACCAAGAAGCCCGCCGAGACTCGAATGGGTACCGGTAAGGGTGGTGTGGAGTACTACGTGGCGGTGGTCAAGCCCGGCCGCATCCTCTACGAGATGGAGGGTATGACGCCCGAGGTTGCCACGGCCGCCATGAAGCTGGCCCAGGCGAAGTTGCCGGTGCTGACGAAGATCGTCAGCCGCAACGAGCTGGCCCTCTAGTTTTCTGCCTCCGGGCGGCCCACCTGGTGTAGAGGGGCCGCCCGCCGGCTTGAAGGAGATTTGAAGATGGCGACTGCGAAGGAACTCAAGGAGCTCTCGGCGGACGACCTGAAGCGGCGCGCGGCCGAGCTGCGCGAGACGCTGTTCCAGGATCAGCTCAAGCGGGCCACCGGCTCGCTCGACAACCCGTCCGAGCGCACCCAGCACAAGCGCGATCTGGCGCGCATCCTGACCGTCCTGGGGGAGAAGTCCCGGGCGGAGAAGAAGGCTTAGGAGCTTTTCTCATGGCTGAAGCGACTCAATCCACCTCTGCCAAGATCTCCACCCGCGGCCGTCCCAAGACCCGCGTGGGGATCGTGACCTCCAACAAGATGCAGAAGACGGTGGTCGTCACCGTCTCGCGCCGCGCGTCTCACCCGAAGTACGGGAAGATCATGAGCATGCGCGAGAAGTACAAGGCGCACGTCGAGGACCACGACTACCCGGCGAAGATCACCATCAACGAGGGTGACCGGGTGCGTATCGCCGAGACCCGTCCTGCTTCCAAGGACAAGCGCTGGCGCGTGGTCGAGGTGTTGGAGAAGAGCAAGAACGTCTGAGCCGTCCGAGCTCGCGCAGCCCACAGGCGCGCGAGGCCGTGGCTCGAGCCGCGCGGTGCCCGTCCTCGCCGGATGGGCCTGCCGTAGCTGAGATAGGAGATTCCAGATGATTCAGATGACGAGCGTGCTCGACGTGGCCGACAACTCGGGCGCCAAGAAGGTGTTCTGCATCAAGGTGCTCGGTGGCTCGAAGCGCAAGTACGCGTCCATCGGCGATGTGATCGTCGTGTCGGTGCGCGAGGCGCTGCCGAACTCCAAGGTGAAGAAGGGTGACGTGGCCAAGGCGGTCATCGTGCGCACCGCGCGCGAGGTGGGCCGTCCTGATGGCAGCTACATCAAGTTCGATGGCAACTCCGCCGTCCTCATCAACAAGGACATGGAGCCCATCGGGACGCGCATCTTCGGGCCGGTGGCCCGCGAGCTCCGCGCCCGCAAGTTCATGAAGATCATCTCGCTCGCTCCCGAGGTCCTCTAGTAGGGCATCAGGCGGTCCGCGAGGAGGGAGAGGAACCATGGAGAAGCTCAAGGTTGGAGACACCGTCCAGGTCATCGCCGGCGCCGAGCGCTCGGAGAAGACCCCGGCGACCAAGCGTGGCAAGGTGCTGAAGATCGACCGGGAGGCCCAGCGCGTGACCGTCGAGGGCCTGCGCCTGGTCAAGCGCCACCTCCGCAAGACGCCCCAGCAGCCCGAGGGCGGCATCGTGGAGAAGCCGGGCACCATCCAGATCTCGGACGTGCAGGTGGTTTGCGCCAAGTGCGACAAGCCCACCCGCGTCGGCGTCCGGGTTGATGGGGACAAGAAGAAGCGGTTCTGCAAGAACTGCGACGCCCTGATTGACTAGGGGTGCCGGTTCGGGCATGTATGCGCGCCCTTTGCCCTACCTCGGGTGAGGGGAGGGCGGGCGAGCATACCCGGGGCCCCGAAGGACCCGTGGGGGCTCCGGTGTTTCCAGTTTCCACGCAGTACTGATCGGCGCGCTGGGTCCACGGCGGCGCTCCGAAGCAGAGGACAAGACGATGGCTGAAGAGAAGAAGGACGCGGCGAAGAAGGAAAAGAAGGGCCGCAAGAAGGAAGAAGTCAAGAAGGCTGGCTTCGCGGCGAACATCGAGGAGGGTCTGACGGCCGGCCCTGCGCGTCTGAAGTTGCGCTTCCGCAAGGAGGGCATTCCGGCGCTCATGAAGGATCTGTCGCTCAAGAATCCGATGGAGGTTCCCCGCCTCGAGAAAATCGTCGTCAACATGGGTCTGGGCGAGGCGCTCGCCAACAACAAGATCCTCGAGTCCGCCGTGGACCAGCTGGGTGCCATCACCGGCCAGAAGCCCGTGGTGACCCGCGCCCGCAAGTCCATCGCGAACTTCAAGCTGCGCCAGGGCCAGGCCATCGGCTGCGCCGTTACGCTGCGCGGCGACCGCATGTACGAGTTCCTGGACCGCCTCATCACCGTGGCGCTGCCGCGCGTGCGTGACTTCAAGGGCGTGTCCCCCAAGGCCTTCGACGGGAAGGGCAACTACACGCTCGGCGTCCGCGAGCAGATCATCTTCCCGGAAATCAACTACGACCAGATCGAGAAGGTGAAGGGGCTCAACATCAGCTTCGTCACCACCGCCGCGAACGATGAGCAGGGGCTGGCGCTGATGCGTCACTTCGGCATGCCGTTCCGCACGTAACGAGGATTCGCATCCATGGCCAAGCTCTCGAAGATCGCCCAGGCGAAGCGCAAGCCGAAGTTCTCCGTCCGCGCGTACAACCGCTGCCCGCTCTGCGGTCGGCCCCGCGCGTTCCTGCGGAAGTTCAACATGTGCCGTATCTGCTTCCGGCACCGCGCGCTCCGCGGCGAGATCACCGGCGTCACCAAGTCGTCCTGGTAGTCGGACGCGGGCTTCCGGACCTCGAGCAGGGGTCCGGGGGCCTGGCTGGCCTCTGAAGAGGCAGGCCGAAGCAGTTCCATGCATGGCAATCGTGGCGAACCCCCGGGATGGGCCCGGCAGGCGCGGCGGTTGCGAGCGCGGACGCGGTGGAACCGCTCCGCACGGAAGGTACTTTCATGTCGGTTGTCAACGATCCCATTGGCGACATGCTGACCCGCCTGCGCAACGGTTCGCGCGCGCGTCACGACAAGGTCGTCATGCCCCACTCGAACCTCAAGGTCGAGATCATCAAGGTTCTCAAGGCCGAGGGCTTCATCGGGGACTACACCATCCACGAGCGCGCCCCGCAGAACGAGATCTCGGTCCAGCTGAAGTACGGGCCGGATCGCGCTCCGGCCATCACCGGCATCCGCCGCGTGTCCAAGCCCGGCCTGCGCCGCTACGTGAACGTGCGTGAGATTCCGCAGGTGCTCGGCGGCCTGGGCATCTCGATCCTGTCCACCTCCAAGGGCGTGATGGTGGACTCCGAGGCTCGCAAGCAGAAGGTCGGCGGCGAGCTGCTCTGCACCGTCTACTAGCCAGCCCCCCGGGTGACGCGGCTCGCGCCGCGACCTGGACTGACTGCACTGAGGAAATCATGAGTCGGATTGGAAAGCTTCCGGTCAAGCTGGCGGACAAGACGAAGGCCACGGTGTCGGGCCGCCAGGTCAGTTTCGAAGGCCCCAAGGGCAAGATGGTCGTTCAGCTTCCCGCCAAGGGCGTGAAGGTGACGGTCGCCGGCAACGAGGTGCGGGTGGAGCGCGAGGATGAGTCGCGCGAGGCCCGCAGCCTGCACGGCCTGACGCGCACGCTGCTGGCCAACGCGGCCAAGGGCGTGTCCACGGGCTTCGAGCGCCGCCTGGACATCCGCGGCGTCGGTTTCCGCGCCGAGGTGAAGGGCAAGACGATCAACATGTCGCTGGGCTACTCGCACCCGGTGGTGTTCAACCTGCCCGAGGGCGTGACGGCCGAGGTCGACAAGGCCGCCCGCACCGAGGACGGTCTGCCCACCCTGGGTCTGACGCTCCGGTCCGCGGACAAGGAGGCCCTCGGGGCCGCCGCCGTGAAGATCCGCGCGCTGCGCCCGCCCGAGCCGTACAAGGGCAAGGGCATCAAGTACTCGACCGAGAAGATCCGTCGCAAGGAAGGCAAGACGGGCACCGCCTAGTCGGAGTGAACACCCAACCGCGCGGCGCCAGCAGGTGCCGCGCAATCATCCGGCGGTGGAAGTCCCCATCACCGCCGGACGGAGAAGGAATCATCCATGTCGAAGAAACTCGATCCGCGCCTCAAGAGGAAGGACCGCATCCGCCGGAAGCTCTCGGGTACCACCGAGCGCCCGCGTCTGTCGGTCTACAAGAGCCTCAAGCACATCTACGCCCAGGTGGTGGACGACACCACGGGCCGCACCCTGGCGTTCGCCTCGTCGCTCTCCAAGGAGCTCAAGGGCAATACCGAGGGCGACAAGAAGGCCGAGGCCAAGCGCGTGGGCGCCCTGATCGCCCAGAAGTGCAAGGCGGCCAATGTCGATGCGGTGGTGTTCGATCGCAACGGCTTCCCCTACCACGGCCGTATCGCCGCCGTGGCCGATGCCGCGCGTGAGGGCGGGCTGAAGTTCTAGAAACCTTTCGAATAAGGAAGTTCCCAAGTGGCAACTCCGATCAATCCAAACGATCTCGACCTCACCGACCGGGTGGTGAACATCAACCGCGTCGCCAAGGTGGTGAAGGGCGGCCGGCGGTTCTCGTTCGCCGCGCTGGTGGTGGTGGGCGATGGTGCCGGCCACGTCGGCATCGGCCTGGGCAAGGCCAACGAGGTCCCCGAGGCCATCCGCAAGGGTGGCGAGAACGCGAAGAAGAACCTGTTCCGCGTCCCGCTGCAGGGCCACACCATTCCGCACGAGGTGCTCGGTCACTTCGGCGCGGGCTGGGTGCTCCTGAAGCCGGCCGGTGAGGGTACGGGCGTCATCGCCGGTGGTGCGGTGCGCGCGGTCCTCGAGGCGGCGGGTATCCGCAACATCCTGACCAAGAGCCAGGGCTCGCGGAACCCCCACAACGTGCTGAAGGCCACGGTGGCCGGTCTGAAGACGCTGCGTTCGCCGGAGCAGGTGTCGCGCCTGCGCGGCAAGGACGTGGGTCCCCAGAAGTCCGAAGAGGCGAGGGGTTAATCATGGCGCTCAAGGTCAAGCTGACGAAGAGCTTCGCGGGTTCGTCCGTGGACCAGCTCGCGACCATCCGGAGCCTCGGGCTGAAGAAGTTCGGCGACGAGCGGCTCCTCCAGGACACGCCGGCGGTCCGCGGCATGGTGAACAAGGTGCGTCACCTGGTGACGTCCGAGACGGTGCAGGGCGACGCCCCGAAGACGACCCGTCGCAAGCCCCGGCACATCCGGGAGCGTGACGCCGCGCGCGCCAGCCAGGCCTCCAAGGCCTAGGAAGAGGGTTCAGACAATGACTACGCTCAACAACCTGAAGCGCCCGGCGAACTCGTGGCACCGCAAGAAGCGGGTGGGCCGCGGCCAGGGTAGCGGTCTGGGCAAGACGGCCGGCCGCGGTGGCAAGGGCCAGAAGGCCCGTTCCGGTAACATGCGGTTCGAGGGCTTCGAGGGCGGTCAGAGCCCGCTGCAGCGTCGGCTGCCGAAGTTCGGCTTCATCTCCCCCAACCGCACCATCTACGCGGTGGTGAACCTGGCGGACCTCGAGGCGTTCGACGCGGGCGCCACGGTGGACGAGGCGGCGCTGAAGGCGCGCGGCCTGGTGAAGGGCCGGTACGACGGCGTGAAGGTGCTCGGCAACGGCACCCTCACCAAGAAGCTGACCATCCGGGCGCACAAGCTCTCGGCCACGGCTCGCGAGGCGGTCGAGAAGGCGGGCGGTTCCGTCGAGGAGCTGCCGCTCGTGGCCCACAAGCCCGAGTCCGCCGCCAAGGCCCACAGCGGTAAGGGTGTCAAGCAGGCCAAGTCGTGAGGGGAGGGCGCATCACACTCTTAGTGGTGCGCGCTGCTCCAACCGTGTAGGATTCCGCGCCCCTTTCCGAATTCGGATGGGGGCGCTGTTGTTCTCGCTGAAACCTTTCTGGGGGATGGTTCCCACGTGGCTCTGAACGCCTTCGCCAACGTCTTCCGCATCGCGGAGCTGCGCAGCCGGCTCATCTATACGCTGGGGCTGCTCGCGGTGTACCGCATCGGTATCTTCATCAACACGCCCGGCGTCGACCGAGCGGCGATGAACGCGTTCATGGACGCTCAGCGCCAGTCGGGCGGTCTGTTCTCGCTCTTCAACCTCTTCTCCGGCGGCGCCCTGGACCAGATGTCCATCTTCGGTCTGGGCATCATGCCGTACGTGTCCGCCTCCATCATCATCCAGCTGCTGGCGGTGGTGGTGCCCAGCCTGGAGCGCCTCCAGAAGGAGGGTGCTGGTGGACGTCAGAAGATCAACCAGTACACCCGCTACGGCACCATCCTCCTGTCCGTCATCCAGGGCATCGGTATCTCGCGCTGGCTGGCCTCGCTCGGCCGCTCCGACGCGGGCCAGAGCGGCTTCAACCAGATCGTCGTCCCCAACGACAATGCCTGGTTCACCTTCATGACCGTCATCTCCCTGACGGCGGGCACCGCGTTCATCATGTGGCTGGGTGAGCGCATCACCGAGCGCGGCATCGGCAACGGCATCTCCATCATCATCTTCGCGGGCATCGTGGCCGGTCTGCTCCCCAGCGGTAAGACGCTGCTGGACATGATCGCGCAGGAGATCATCAGCGTGGCCGCCGTGGGCGCCCTGCTGGCGTTCATGGTGCTGGTGGTGGGCGTGGTGTGCTACGTCGAGCGCGGCATGCGGCGGATTCCGGTGCAGTACGCCAAGCGGATGGCCGGGCGGCGGATGTTCGCGGGCCAGGCCACCTACTTCCCGATGAAGGTCAACACCGCGGGCGTGATTCCTCCCATCTTCGCCGGCGCGCTGCTGTCCTTCCCGGCCACCCTGGGCACCTGGTTCCCGGCGCTGCAGACCGTGCAGCGCAGCATCGAGGGCAGCCCCTGGGTCTACAACGGCATCTTCGTGCTGCTCATCATCTTCTTCGCGTTCTTCTACACGGCGCTGACCTTCCGGCCGGACGACGTGGCGGACAACATCAAGAAGCAGGGCGGCTACATCCCGGGCATCCGTCCGGGCCGGCAGACGGCGGACTTCATCGAGGGCGTGCTCAACCGCATCACCTTCGGTGGCGCGCTCTACCTGGCCGCCATCTGCGTGATTCCGTCCATCATCAGCAACGTGCTGGGCGTGCGCTTCACCTTCGGCGGTACGGCCCTGCTGATCGTCGTGGGCGTGGCGCTGGACACGGTGCAGCAGATCGAGGGTCACCTCATCAGCCGCAACTACGAGGGCTTCGCCGGTCCTCGCGGTCCGCGCATCCGCGGCCGGGCCCCCCGCGTGGCGGCCTAGTCGAGTCAGCAGTTTCCCTGGCGCTCCTCCCCTTCACCCCGGGGAGGAGCGCCTCGTCGTTCCAGGGGTGTTGTGAGCAGTGGGAGGAGGTTCGCGCCGTGGCCCTCCCATGCTCCTTCCTGACGAGCTGAGAGGAACCAAATGAACCTCATCCTGTTTGGCCCGCCCTTCGTGGGGAAGGGGACGCAGGCGAAGAATCTGTACGCGGAGTTCAAGATTCCGCAGATCTCCACGGGCGACATCCTCCGCAAGGCGGTCCGCGAGGGCACCGAGCTGGGCAAGATGGCCGGACCGTTGATGGCGGCCGGTGCCTACGTGCCCGACGACATCGTCATCGGCATCGTGGAGGAGCGCCTCAAGGAGCCGGACTGCGTCAATGGCTTCGTCCTGGACGGCTTCCCGCGCACCCCTCCCCAGGCCGAGGCGCTCGAGCGCATGCTCGCCCGGCTGGGCAAGAAGCTGGATGCCGTGGTGTCCCTCAAGGTGCCTCACGAGAAGCTCATCGAGCGCGGCTCGGGCCGACGCTCGTGCCCCACCTGCGGCTCCGTCTACCACGTCTACCAGAACCCCCCGAAGCGGGCGGGCTTCTGCGACAAGGACGGCACCGGCCTGGTGCAGCGCGATGACGACAAGGCGGACGTCATCGAGAAGCGCTTGAAGAAGTACGACGCGGAGACCGCGGCCCTGGAGCCGTTCTACGCGCAGCGCGGCCTGCTCAAGGCGATCGACGGTGTCGGCTCGCCCGAGGGCGTGTACGCCGACATCAAGAAGGCCCTGGGCAAGGGCTGAGCGGGCGGACAGGGGCAGCCGTGGGTCAGGTCGCGATCAAGAGCCGGGAGGAGATCGCCCTCATGCGCGAAGCCGGGCGCATCGTGAGCGAGATCCTGGACGAGCTCGAGAAGGCCGTGGCCCCGGGTGTCACCACCTGGGACCTGGATGCCCTGTCCGAGAAGCTCATCTACCAGAAGGGGGCCAGGCCAGCCTTCAAGGGCTACCACGGCTTCCCCGCCTGCCTGTGCGCCTCCGTCAACGACGAGGTGGTGCACGGCATCCCCTCCAAGCGGCGCCAGCTGCGGGAGGGAGACCTGATGAAACTGGACTTCGGGGTCGCCTACCGGGGCTACTTCGGGGACTCGGCCCGGACGGTCCCGGTGGGGAAGGTGAGCGCCGAGGCCCAGGCCCTGGTGAACACCACCCGGGAAGCCCTCCACAAGGGCATCCAGGCCATGGTGCCCGGCAACCGGCTCGGGGACATCGGCCACGCCGTCCAGCGCCACGTGGAGGCCCGGGGCTTCTCCGTGGTCCGGCTCTTCAGCGGCCATGGCATCGGCCGCCGCCTCCACGAGGAGCCGGATGTGCCCAACTACGGCCAGCCGGGCAGTGGCCTGAAGCTTCGTCCAGGAATGGTCCTCGCGGTCGAGCCCATGGTGAACCAGGGCACGGATGAGGTGATGGTCCTCGAGGATCAGTGGACAGCCGTAACGCGCGACAGCAAGCTTTCCGCTCACTTCGAGCACACCGTGCTCATCACCCAAGGGGGGCCCGAAGTCCTCACCCGGCAGCGGGCCGGGTAGGCGAGCGGAATACAGTGGTGTACACGAGGGTTCGTAGAAATTCGGTTTTACTGCGCGAGGATGCTTGCCACTTCTGGACCAAAGTGGTATCCCGCCGCGCTTCCAGAGTTCCGGTGGTCCGCGAGAGGGTTATCTGATTGCCGAAGGATGATTCCATCGAAGTCGAGGGGACTGTAATGGAGCCCCTCCCGAACGCGATGTTCCGTGTGGTGCTGGACAATGGCCACAAGGTGCTCGCGCACATCTCGGGCAAGATGCGGATGCACTTCATCCGAATCCTCCCGGGCGACAAGGTCAAGGTCGAGCTGTCCCCGTACGATCTGTCCCGGGGCCGGATCACCTACCGGGCGAAGTAGCAAGGGCTCGGTTCCGCGGAATGGCGGACCGGCCCTCGAGGCTTTTCTTTTCTAAAGCGAAGGAAGGGAAGTACCGCCATGAAGGTTCGGGCGTCCGTCAAGAAGATCTGCGACAAGTGCAAGGTTGTCCGCCGCAAGGGCATCGTGCGCGTCATCTGCGCCTCCAACCCGCGGCACAAGCAGCGCCAGGGCTAGGCCCCTCAGGGACCGAGCTCCAGACCAACTCACCAGAAGGAACGACTCAAGATGGCTCGTATCGCCGGCATCGACCTCCCGCCCAACAAGCGCGCGGTGATCTCGCTCCAGTACATCTACGGGATCGGCAACAAGTCCGCCCACGACATCATCACCGCGGCGGGTATCGATCTCGCCACCCGGACCAAGGACCTGACCGAGGAGCAGACTCGCAAGATCCGCGAGATCCTCGAGGCGACCTACAAGGTCGAGGGTGACCTCCGTCGCGAGGTGACCATGAACATCAAGCGGCTGATGGACCTGGGTTGCTACCGGGGTCTGCGTCACCGCAAGGGTCTGCCGGTTCGTGGCCAGCGGACGCACACCAACGCGCGCACCCGCAAGGGCCCGAAGCGCGGCATCGTGCGCGCCAAGCCGGCGGCGGGCGCTCGCTAGTTCTTTCCACCTGCGCCGGCCTCCCCATGAGGAGCCGGCGTCGATCACCTACCTCACGGAGCAACGAGTTCCATGGCTGAAGAGACCAACGCGCCTGCGGCCCCGGCCGCTGCGGCCCCCGCGACGGGCGACGCCGCCGCTGCGCGCAAGAAGGGCAAGAAGGGCAAGAAGAGCATCCTCAATGGCGTGGTCCACATCCAGTCCACGTTCAACAACACCATCATCACGATCACGGACGTGTCCGGGAACGTGATCTCCTGGTCCTCCGCTGGCGCCCGCGGCTTCCGCGGCAGCCGCAAGTCGACGCCGTTCGCCGCCCAGGTGGCCGCCGGTGACGCCGCGGCCAAGGCCATGGAGCACGGCCTGAAGAACGTGACGGTGCTGGTGAAGGGCCCTGGCGCGGGCCGTGAGTCCGCCCTGCGCGCGCTCGCCGCCGCCGGCCTGAAGATCGCGCTCATCCGCGACGTGACGCCCATCCCGCACAACGGCTGCCGTCAGCCCAAGCGCCGCCGCGTCTAGTTCCATCCCGGGCCGCTCTCCTCGTGGGGAGCGGTCCAGACCACCTCTACACGGAGAAGCATCGTGGCCCGTTATACCGCCTCCGCCTGCCGTATCTGCCGGCGTGAGAACCTGAAGATGTACCTGAAGGGTGACCGCTGCTACACGGACAAGTGTGCCATCGAGCGGCGTCCCTATCCCCCCGGTCAGCACGGCCAGGGCCGCGTGAAGTTCTCCGGCTACGGCGTGCAGCTGCGCGAGAAGCAGAAGGTCAAGCGCATGTACGGCCTGCTGGAGAGCCAGTTCCGCGGCTACTACCACCGCGCCTCCGCCGCCAAGGGCAAGACCGGTGAGAACCTCCTGCAGCAGCTGGAGCTCCGCCTGGACAACGTGGTGTTCCGCATGGGCTTCGCGGACACCCGCGCCGAGGCCCGCCAGCTGGTGCGTCACGGCCACTTCACGGTGAACGGCAAGCGGGTCAACATCCCGTCGTTCGCGGTGAAGCCCGGCACCACCATCGAGGTGGCCGAGAAGAGCCGGAAGATCCTCCGCATCTCCGAGGCGCTGGAGACCGTGGATCGCCGCGGCGTGCCGCAGTGGATCGACCTGGACAAGAAGTCCTTCAAGGCGACGGTGCGGACCGCCCCGAACCGCGAGGACCTCACCATGCCGATCCAGGAGCAGCTCATCGTCGAGCTCTACTCGAAGTAATCGGCCTGGCCCGCCCTCCGCGGGCGGGTTCATTCCGCTGGAGCTGTCGTACGCGCCCTGGCCTCACCGCCGGGGCGTCGTGCTTCTACCGGCCCCTCCGTGCAGCCCCCGGGGGCCGGCCGTTATTCAAAAACCCCGCGTGCCCATCCTCCCACCACCCCGGTGGGTAAGTCGGTGGTGGCGCACGTTCCCAGGAGCAGAAGAACATGGCTGACTCTTTCCTCGCGAAGAACTGGCGTGATCTCATCAAGCCCCGCCGGCTCGAGGTCGATCAGGACTCGCTGACCCCCACGTACGGCAAGTTCGTCGCCGAGCCGCTCGAGCGCGGTTTCGGCACCACGCTGGGCAACTCGCTGCGCCGCGTCCTGCTGTCGTCCCTGCAGGGTGCCGCCATCACCACGGTGAAGATCGAGGGTGTGGACCACGAGTTCACCACCATCCCCGAGGTGGCCGAGGACGTCACGGACATCGTGCTGAACCTGAAGGAGGTCCTCCTCCGGATGCACACGAACGAGCCCAAGACGATCCGCATCGAGGCCGAGGGCCCCAAGGAGATCAAGGCCGGTGACATCATCGCCGACCAGGACGTGGAGATCCTCAACCCGGGTCACCACATCTGCACCGTCTCCGAGGGTGGCAAGGTCCGCATGGAGCTGACGTGCCGCCGCGGCCGTGGCTACGTGCCCGCCTCCGCCAACAAGGTGGCCGGTTCGCCCATCGGCACCATCCCCATCGACTCGCTGTTCTCGCCCACCCGCAAGGTGAACTACCAGGTGACCAACGCCCGCGTCGGCCAGGTCACCGACTACGACAAGCTCTCCCTCGAGGTGTGGACGGACGGCTCCGTCACCCCGCAGGACGCCGTCGCCTACGCGGCCAAGATCATCAAGGAGCAGCTCACCGTCTTCGTCAACTTCGACGAGACCGAGGAGCCCGTGGCGGTCGAGGCCCCGAAGGAGGAGGCCAAGCTCAACGAGAACCTCTTCCGCTCGGTGGACGAGCTGGAGCTCTCCGTGCGCTCGGCCAACTGCCTGCAGCAGGCCAACATCAAGACCATCGGCGACCTGGTGCAGCGCACCGAGGCCGAGATGCTCAAGACCAAGAACTTCGGCCGCAAGTCCTTGAAGGAAATCAAGGAGATCCTCGCGGAGATGGGCCTGTCGCTCGGCATGAAGCTGGAGAACTGGCCTCCGAAGACCCCGCCCCCGCCCGCTCCGGGTGCGGCGGCCGCTGCTGCTGCCGCCGCGGCGACGGCGGGTGGCGCGGTGCCCCCCGGCGCTCCCAAGGCCTAGTAGACTCTCGCAGTACCTCGTCCCTCGGGGCGGCATGGCCGTATACCCCGGGGGAGGAGGGGGCCTTCCCAGGCCCGATACAGCAACGGTGGAGCCCGTGCCGGTTCCATCCTTCCCACCCGGTACCTCGTACGGCCGGAGTGGTGGGCCCCGAAAGGGCCCGAGGTCAGCACCATGCGTCACAAGGTAGGCCAGAGGAAGCTCCACCGCACCACGAGCCACCGGCTCGCGATGCTCCACAACATGGTCACCTCGCTGCTCGAGCACGAGGCCATCCGCACCACGCTGCCCAAGGCCAAGGAGGCCCGGGCGATCGCCGAGCGCATCATCACCCTCGGCAAGCGCGGTGGCCTGGCCAACGTGCGCCTCGCGGAGCGGACGGTTCGCAACCGCGTCATCCTCCAGAAGGTGTTCAGCGAGTACAAGGACCGGTACGCCAACCGCCCGGGCGGGTACACCCGCATCGTGCGCCTCGGATTCCGTCGTGGTGACGGCGCCGAGATGGCCCTGCTGGAGCTGGTGGATCGTCCCGCCAAGGCCGCTCCGGTCGACACCGAGGCCGCCGCTGGCGCCACGGAGACCAAGGCGGAGTAGCCAGCCGTCCGAAGGGTAGTGCACGGGAGCGTCCTTCCCCTCGGGGAAGGGCGCTCTCGCGCTTTGTGGGCTCCGGATTACTGCGCGTCGGTGAGGTTCTTGCCGTTCTCGAGCAGCACGGCGTTGCCGTCCTCGGTCCGCATCTCGACGCCGACGATCCGGAGGTCCGAGGGCGCCGCCTGGCCGCTCGCGTTCAGCAACTGCTTGGGCGTGATGGTGATGTCCCGGCCCGGCTCCACGCGCGGCACGAAGGCATTCCACTCCACGCGCTGGCTGTCCGTGACGACGATGTGGACCTTCTCCCAGGCGTCCTCGCTCTTGTTCATGATCGTCAGCGAGGCCCGGCTGGTGACGGGCACCAGCTTCGCGCCGAAGTCACCCGTCTCCTTCACGCTGCCCCGGGCACATGTGACGCCGAACGTGCTGAGGGACAGGAACACCCAGCCCGCCACGATGAAGGCCTTGTACTTGAAGAAGCTGTCCTGCTCGCGGAACTCCTCCACCTTCTCCTTCACGATGGAGAGGGCGTTGAGGGCCACGTTGGCGGACTCGGCCTTCAGCTTCTGGCTCAACGCTTCCTGCTGCTGCTCCTTGGGCAGGGGGGCCGCACGCGCGGCGCTCATCACGCGCGGATTGTTCGTCTGCGAGACGCGGGGCATGCTCGTCGACGACGGCGGTCCGCGCGGCGGCTGCTGGGGCTGGTTGGCACCTTCACTCATCGAGTCCCCAGTGTAGAAGGCCCGGGCTCCCGCTGGCTACTGGGCCCTGGGACTCTTGAGCTGCTGCAGCGCCCTCGAGGCCACCGCGTTCTCCGGCTGGGCCTCCAGCACCTTGCGCAGCCAGCGCTCCGCCTTCCCGGCCGCCTCCCTCCGCTCCTCCGGCCTCGAGGACTGCTTCGCCTGCTCGGCGAAGAGGATGCCCAGCCGCAGCGTGAACTCCACGTTGTCTGGATTCCTGTCCACCACGTGCAGCAGCTCGCGCTCGGCGCCCGCCCAGTCGCCCTCCAGCTGACGCACCAGCGCCAGCTTGCCCCTCGGCGCCTCCTCGTCCGGCAACAGGTACGTCAGCACCCGGAAGGCCTCGCCCGCCGCCTTCAGGTTCCGCTGCTCCAGGTGGATGTCCCCCAGCCGGAACCACGCCACGTCCTGCAGCGGGTTGAGCTCCACCGCCTTCTCCAGGTGCGGCCTCGCCGCCTCCGGCCTCTGCCTCCCCAGGTACAGCTCGCCCAGGTAGAAGTGGTTCTTGCCGTCCTCCGGCGCCAGCTCGATGGCCCGCTTGAACTCCTCCACCGCCCGGCCCGCGTCGTCCAGCCGCTGCCACGCCAGCCCCATCAGCGCGTGCACCACCGCCAGGTCCGGGTAGTCCCGCAGAATCTCCTCGAACGCCACGATCGCCGGGTGCGGTGCGTCCAGCTCCCTCAGGTACCGCAGGCCCTCCTCCAGCTTGGGCTCGGCCGCCTTCGGGAAGCGCGCGAACGGATCCGCGATCTGCTCCATCAGCGCCCGCGCCGTGGCCACCTCCGCGGGGCTCGGACTCATCCGCACCAGCGCTCCCAGCGCCGCCACCGCCCCCGCCGCGTCCCCCGTCCGGTGCAGCGCCTTGGCCAACGGCAGGCGGAAGCCCGCCCGCTCCGGAGCCAGCTCGACCGCGCGCCGCAGCGGACCCACCGCCTCCGTGTACTGCTCGGACTCCAGCCGGGCGAGCCCCAGCCGGTAGTGGAGCTCGGGCTCATCCGGCTTCAGCTCCATCGCCCGCTCGAAGGCCGCCACCGCCGGCGCCCCCGCGTCCGATGCCCGCGAGAAGTAGGCCAGCCCCAACATGTAGTGGTTCACCGCCCGTTCCGCCTGCGCGTTGCGGCGCTGCAGCTCGACGATCCACGCGTCCGTGTGGCCCGCCTTCACCTGGGCCTCCGTCAGCAGCCGCGCCAGCTCCAGGTCCTCCGGTGCCCCGGCATACTCGGCCTCCAGCAGCGGCAGGGCCCGCTCGGGCTGTTTCTTCGCCAGGTACTCGCGGGCCTGCGCTCGCGCGTCCAGGGGGCGCTCGGCGGCGGCGCCATGGCGGCAGCCGGTGACCAGGCCCAGTCCGAGCACGGCCACACCCGCCCAGGTGCGCAGCCGACGGGCATGACTTCGGGAGTCGGGGGAGGGGAGGCGCACGGTAGGAGGATCTCCTCAGGAGGCGTTGCGACGGGAGGGCGCGTTCCCCTCGACTCCGGCGGCGGCGGTGGCCTTCTCGGGATCGCCTCCCTTGCCGCCCAGCTCCAGGCTCTGCTGGATGATGACGTCACGCACCGCCCGGGCCAGCCCCTCGCGGTCATCCTCCTCGAAGGCCGTGGTGTCGATGGGCTTGCCAATCTTCACGTACACGGGGCCCGGCTTGATGTTCCACGAGTTCTTCGGCATCACCGTGCCCGAGCCCTCGATGGTGATGGGCACCACCGGCACCCGGGACTTGAGCGCCAGCGCGAAGGGGCCCTTCTTGAAGGGCAGCACGCTGCCGTCGTCCGAGCGCGTACCCTCGGGGTAGAGGAACACGCTCGTGCCGCTGCGGATCTTCTGCGCCGCGGCGTCCAGCGAGGCGATGGCCTTCTCGCGCCGGCCCCGGTTGATGAAGATGTGCCCCGCGAACCACAGGTACCAGCCGATCAGCGGCACGTACTTGAGCTGGTGCTTGGCCACGTACCGGAAGTTCACCGGCACCGTCACGAAGTGGATGGGGATGTCCAGCGTGGACTGGTGGTTGGACACGTAGATGGTGGGCCGATTGGGGTCCACGTTCTCCTGGCCCGTCACCACCAGCCTGGCCCCTCCCGTCGCGATGAGCACGGGCGACCACAGCCGCCGGGCCACCCACACCGTGGCTCCCGGGTTCAGGGTGATGAGCGCCACCACCACGGTCACGGGGAAGAAGATGGCGGTGGCGACCACCGCGACCACCATGCACAACAAGTTACGGAGCATCCTGGAGACCTCGTCAGCGTCCTACGGAGAGCCCACCACGGCGCGCTGCCCGGTGTCCCGCCAAAACGCCCGAACAGCGGGACCGCCCACACCTCTTCCGGGTGCCAGCGACCGCCCGCACGCTCGCGCGCCCGGCGATGGAGTGGGGTGGGGTGGGGGAGACATGAAGGCCCGTATCTAGCATGCCACCTTGTTTCTGGTGTGTGCCGTCCGGTGGGGGTACAAGCGCGGTGCTTTGGCCAAGAAGAAGTTCATCGCGATCGCGGGCAATATCGGGGCTGGAAAGACGGAGCTCACGTCCTTCCTCTGCCGGAAGTACGGCCTCACCCCCTTCTTCGAGCCCAACGAGGAGAATCCCTACCTCGCTGACTTCTATAAGGACATGAAGACCTGGGCCTTCCGCTCCCAGCTCTTCTTCCTCACCGCCAAGTTCCGCCTCCAGCGCGAGCTCGAGCGCTCGTCCGGCACCGCCCTCCAGGACCGGACGCTCTACGAGGACGCGGAGATCTTCGCCAAGAACCTCCACCGCCAGCGCTACATCGACAAGCGCGACTGGCAGATGTACTCCAGCCTCTACGAGACCTTCGCCCAGACGCTCGCCCCGCCGGATCTGATGATCTACCTGCGCTGCCCGGTGAAGACGCTGCGCCAGCGCATCCGCCTGCGCGGCCGGGAGATGGAGCAGGACATCCCCACCGCCTACCTCAACCGGCTGAACGCCCTGTACGAGGAATGGTTCAGTGGTTACAAGATGTCCCCCGTCCTGGTTCTCCCGACGGATAAGCTGGACTATCTGACGAACCTGGTGGACCGCGTGGACCTCTTCCGACAGATCGAGAAGCACCTGTGATGGAGGTCTACCTCGTCGCCATCTCGCGCGCCGCGCCCGTCCCGCTCGACGACCTGCGCGCCGCCTTCGAGTCCGAGGACATGGGCTTCACCGCCGCACCGGATGGGCACGGCTTCACCGTGGAGGCCGAGGAGTCCCGGGTGGAGGTCGTCTTCGAGCAGCGGCCCGCTCCCGCCGAGTGGACCCCGGACATGTTCTCCGGCAGCGAGCCCGCCCTGGAGGCCCTCACCCGCGCCAGCGCCTTCTACCGCTTCGCCTTCGAGACCAGCTCCACCCAGCCCACCGTGCCCGTCTTCGTGGCCCTCATGTGCGCCCGCATCGTCCTGGCCCACGTGGAGGGGGTGCTCGTGGACATCACCTCGTCCAAGGTCCACGAGTCCGAGGACGTGGCCGAAATCACCGAGCTGGACTTCGACATCCGCGACCACGTCAACCTCCACGCCGTGGAGGTGATCGAGGGCGAAACCCCCCTGTGGGTGCACTCGCACGGGATGGAGAAGTTCGGCGCCAGGGATCTGGAGATCTTCCACCTGGGCGAGCAGGACCTGCTGCCCGCCGAGGCCTTCCTCCACGAGCTGTGCACCGACCTGGCGTTCGGCCAGGGGCCGCCACTGCGCAAGGAGATGGGGACCAGCGAGGGGCAGACCTTCATGATGGTGCCGTCGGAGGAGGCGCGCACCAACCTGCTCGGCGTCCCCCTGGAGGCCTTCGAGGGCCATGAGGGCCTCTTCCTCACGGTGGTGTCGCCCCAGGGCCGGCACAACACCGCGGAGCTGCTGCGCCCCTTCCGCGAGCGCTTCGCCCAGGAGCCCACCGAGCAGACCGAGTCCATGCACCGGGAGGCCCAGGCCCACCTGCCCGCCTTCAAGGCGCGCTTCCTGCGCCGTGGCCTCATGGAGCCGCTCACCTTCGTCGTGCGCGCCCCCTTCGAGACCCACCCCGAGGGCAACACCGTCACCGAGCAGCTCTGGTCCGAGGTGCTCTCCTGGGAGGAGGGCGTCATCGTCGGCCGGCTCGTGGATGGCGCCGTCCACACCACCGAGTGGCGCAAGGGCGCCCACGTGGAGGTCGCCGAGGCCGATGTGAACGCGCTCGCCCTCAGCCGCGAGGGCCGCACCCTGGAAGAGGACGAGGTCCGCGCGCTCCTCAACGCCGAGCGCCCGATGTGAGCAGGGCGGTGGTACCATCCGCCGCCCGCCATGCCCGCCCTGCTGCTCCTCTCCGGCCCCTCCGCCGGCCTGCGTTTCGAGATCCAGGCCGAGGCGACGATCGGCCGCAGCCCCTCGTGTGAGATTCCCCTCCCCGAGGACGACCACGTGTCCCGCCGCCATGCACGCTTCTTCGTGCAGGAGGGACAGCTGCACCTGGCCGACCTGGGCTCGCGCAATGGCACCTCCGTCAATGGCGAGCGCGTCTCCGGCGAGGTGCCGCTCCACCCCGGCGACCGCGTCCAGGTGGGGAAGACGACCGCGCTCGTCGAGCCGCTCGGCGCCGCCTCGCTGGCGGGCACCGTCCCCGAGGGCACCAGCCTCCTGCACGTCGAGGAGGTGCTGCCCCACGTCGGTGCCGAGGCCGCCCTGTACTCGGCGGGCGCGGCGCTCCTGGGCGCCACCAGCGAGGCCATGGTGCTGCGGCGCATCGCCGATGCCTCGCTCCATGCGCTGAATGCCGACGCGGCCGCGGCGCTCCTCGGCGACACCCAGGGGCTGCTCACCGCGGCCGTGGTGGGCAAGCCCTCCGTGGAGGTGCCCCGCGACCTGGCCCGCGCCACGCTCGAGCACTCCGAGCAGGGCCGCTCCGCCGGCGTCCTGTGCTCGCCCCTCGTGGCCTCGGGAGGGCTGCCCTTCGGCGTGCTCTACGTGGAACGCGAGGAGCCAGACTTCACGGATGCCGACGCACGGCTCGCCGCCATGCTCGGGCGGCTCGGGGGCGAGGCCTACGCCGCCGTGCGCTCTCGCGCGGGGAGCCAGACCCAGCAGTCGGGGCCGGGCCGCGTGGACATGGCCGGCAACTCGCGCCCCTTCCGCAAGGTCGTGGAGCAGGCCCGCCGCGCCGCCGCCAGCGCCGCCCCCGTGGTGCTCTCCGGCCCGCCAGGCTCCGGCAAGTCCCTCTGCGCCAGCTACATCCACGCGCGCTCACCGCGTGCCCTCGGGCCGCTCGTCCGCGTGGACTGCCGCGACCCGGCTTCCTCCCTGGAAGAGGTGCTCCTCGGGCGCTCCAGCGTGCCCGGACAGCCTCCCGTGGCCTCGGCCCTGCTGCGCGCCGATGGGGGCACGCTCCTGCTACTCCACGTGGAGCTGCTCCCGCGCCCCCTCGCCGAGCGGCTCGCCCGGTTGATCGCCCGCAAGACGGCCCCGGCCCTCCAGGGCGGCGAGGAGCCCGTGGACGTCCGCCTCATCGTCACCGCGAATGTCTCGCTCCAGGCGCTCGTCATGAAAGGCGAGGTGGAGGCCTCGTTCCTCCGGCAGCTCGCCGGGCTCGAGCTGGTCCTTCCTCCCTTGCGCGAGCGCCGCGCCGACATCCCCATCCTCTTCGATCTCTTCGCTTCCCGCGGGGCCCGCGCCATACGCATGGAGCCTCCCACGCTCGACCCCGACGCCCGCCAGCTCCTCCGGGACTACGAGTGGCCCCAGAACGTCCGCGAGCTGGAGCTGCTCGCGGAACGGCTCGCGCTGGTGCACGCCGGCACGCAGGTCCATGCGCTGGCGCTGCCACCGGAGATCCAGGCCGGGAGTGCGTCGCCTCCCCAGCTCACCCTGCAGGAGCGTGTCTCCCGCCTGGAGCGCGACGCCATCGCCGAGGCCCTGCGCACCGCCGGGGGAAAGAAGATCGTCGCCGCGAAGCTGCTCGGCATCAGCCGCCCCACGCTGGACAAGAAGATCGAGGACTACGGCCTCACCGTGTCGCGGCGGCGTGCGTGAGGCTCAGCGGCGTCGGCTCACCAGCACTCCGGAGATGACGAGCAGCGCGCCCAATGAATGCTCCTACGCTCCCGGGCTCAGTGGCCTCGTCGTAACAACACGGCGCGTCCGTCCACGTTGAGCACCTGCGCTCCTCCCGCCAGCTCCGCCAGCGGCTCGTCCCAGTGACTGTGGCCGCAGATGACGAGCAGCTCCTCGCGTCCCTCCAGCTCCGCGCGGATGGCCGGGCTTCCCCTCCGCTCGCTCGCCGGCTCGTCCGGCCCCTGGTGCAGCACCAGCACCTCGGGGCCCGGGCGGAGCACCTCCCTCAGCGCCTCGAGGTAGTCCTCCTCCTCGCGCCGCCAGAGCTTCCCCGCCTGGCCGATGATGCCACTCAGCCCTCCCACCCGGAGCCCGTCCAACTCCCGCACCTCGCCATCCAGCAGGTGCAGGCCCGGACGCTGTTGCAGGCGCTCCCGCTCGCGCGGCGTCCCGAAGGTGTCGTGGTTGCCCGCCACGCCCGCCACCCAGCGGAACCGCTCGGCGAACGCGCTCCAGACGCTTCGCACGTCCCCCGACGCCCCCCGCACCGCCGCCGAGGCGTCCGAGTACAGGTCTCCCGCGAGCAGGATGCCGATGTGGTTGGGATGGGGTAGCTCCCCCAGGTCCGCCAGGATGACCAGCTCCTCGGCCAGCACCTCGCCCAGCAGCGCGGCCGCCCCCTCGAATTCGGCGTTGGTGGCCACTCCCTGGAGATCCGACGTGACGATGAGGGCCTCCAGCTCCGGAGGGAGGGTGTCCACCGTCGCGGAGAGCAGGGGGAGATGCTGGAGCTCGCTCCCTCCGCGCGGGGAGGCGGACAGGTACGTCCACTCGTGGACGGGGGTTGTCTCGATGGAAAGAATTCGCATGGCGTCCTCCGTCGGACGAGCACCCCCATGCCTGACCGGAGTCGAACGCTCCCCGGGACGCACCGTGTCTCCGTGCTTGTCCTGCCCTCGGGCCCGTGGCGTATATGCCCCCCATGGAACTGCATTACTCCGAAGAGGTCCGGCGCGCGAAGGAGCAGGGCGTGCCGCTGGTGGCGCTGGAGACGAGTGTGGTGGCGCAAGGGCTGCCGTACCCGGACAACCTCGGGGCCGCGCGCGCCTGCGAGGAGGCCGTGCGCCGCGCCGGTGCCGTGCCCGCTCCCATCGCCGTGGTGGACGGGCAGGTGTTCATCGGGCTCGAGGAACCCCAGATGCGCCGGCTCGCCGAGGGCAAGGAGCGGCTGTTCAAGCTGGCCTCGAGGGATCTGCCCGTGGCCATCGCCCAGGGCGCCACCGGAGGCACCACCGTGAGTGCCACCTGCGAGCTGGCCGCCGCCGCGGGCATCCGCGTCTTCTCCACGGGTGGCATCGGTGGCGTCCACCGCGGCGTCGCCGAGCACATGGACATCTCCCAGGACCTCTGGGCCCTGGGGCGCTTCCCGGTGGCCGTGGTGTGCGCCGGCGCCAAGTCCGTGTTGGACCTCCCCAAGACCCTGGAGGCCCTGGAGACCGCCGCCGTGCCCGTCATCGGCGTGGGCACCGATGAGCTGCCGTCCTTCTACAGCAGCTCGTCCGGGCTGAAACTGGAGCACCGGGTGGACGACGCCACGGCGGGCGCGCGCATCCTCCGGGCCCGCTTCGACACGCTGGGGCAGGGGGGCATCCTCTTCACGGTGCCTCCTCCCGAGGAGACCTCGCTGCCTCGCGCCGACGTGGAGCTGCACATCGCCTCCGCGATGGCCGAGGCCGATCGGCAGGGCATCCGTGGCAAGGCCGTGACGCCCTTCCTGCTCTCCGAGATGGCCCGCCGCACCAGCGGCAAGACGCTGCGCGCCAACCTCGCGCTGCTCACCAACAACGCCCGTTTCGCCGGGCAGCTCGCCGTGGCCTACGCCCAGGGCTCCCGGGGCTGAGCTCCGTTCACGCCTGAGCGCACGTGGGTGGCACACGGGGCCGTGCCACCCGCTGGCGATCTGGCACACGGTGCCGTGCCATTCGTACCACCGTTCCGCCCGTCCCGCGCCCGGCGCGCGCGGTTCGTGGGGCCTCACTGAAATGCGCACGGTGTCACTGCACCCCCGGCCACGGCACGGGGGTTGCTCTTGCCTCGGATCACGGTGGCTGGCCGGTGGCCGCCGCGAATCCCCTCCGAGGAGAGACACACCATGAAGCGCTCGTCACGACTGCTGGGAACCCTTGCTCCGCTGATGATGGCCGCGGGCTGCGGCCCCGAAACCATCGCGGAGTCCGGGCCCGGCTCCCTGGGTGTCACCCACCGCGCCCTCGTGCTCGACAGCCAGAAGTTCAAGGTCAACACCAGCATCTCTTCCGCCGAGCGCTGCCGCGTGCCGCAGAGCCGCCAGGCGGACTTCCCGCCCGACCGGCAGCTCCTCATCCACCGTGGCACCGTCCTGCGCGGCCTCTGCACCGTCGAGTCCACCGCGAGTGCCTCGGGTGACTTCGAGATGAGCCAGGAGGGCTACGACAAACGGGTGAAGAACTCCGGCGACGCCGCCACGGAGAGCATCGCCACCGTCCAGGTGTCCAACCAGTACGCCTCGGGCATGGCCCCCGCGATCGCCGAGCCCGCCACCTACGCTGGCAGCGGCGCGGCGTGCGCCCCGGTCTTCTCGGCCGAGCCCGGCTACACCTACGTCCACCCTGGCACGCAGGGCAGTGGCTCGAGCGGCACCACCCGGTTGCGCGCCGTGATCCGCGCCTCCGATGCGAGTGGCGCCTCCGTGCCCGCCTTCTTCACCGTGCAGTGAGAATGGAATTCACGGCGGGTCGTGGCGGACCGGGTGGTTGTGCAAGAGGGGCTCTACTCCTCCGCGCTGTTAGCATTGCCCTTGCACTTTCCGTTGTATGCCATTGAAGCCGCTCTGATGAGTTGCTCCCGAGCGCGCTGACGCGTCAATGACACGTCAATGACGTGTCAGCCAGAGCGCGGTGGCAGGAGTTCCCGAGGATTCCCAGGCATTTCCGAACTGGCATGGGCCGTGCTGTCTGGCGGCATGTCTCAGCCACCGCGCTGACTCGGAGAGGGAAGGCCCCATGAGAAGCCGGGCGGGTCCTTTGTCGCTCTCCGAGCTCCATGAGGGTTCGACCTTGTCCACACACTCCGTCATTGTTCCCGAAAGGCCCACGAAGCAGGCGGCCGGAGCTTCTCAATCCCTTCATCCAGAGAGCTGGAGGCTGACGCGAGCCGAAGGAGGGTTGTGCCTGGAGGGGAAGCCGCTCACGAGCCTCGTGGAGCGTTGGGGGAGCCCTCTCTTCGTCGTCCACGCCGACCGGCTCGCCGAGAACGTCCGGCGCTTCCAGCAGGTGCCGCCGGGCCAGCAGCGGGGGGCCGAGATCTTCTATTCCTACAAGACCAATCCGATTCCGGCCGTGCTCCAGAGGCTGTCGCAGCTCGGCGTCGGAGCCGAGGTGGTCTCTCCGTACGAGCTGTGGCTCGCCATGCGGCTCGGGGTCGCGCCCGGAAGGATCATCTACAATGGCCCGGGCAAGACGACGAGCGTCGCGCGCGCGCTCGTCCAGAGCGATCTCCTGCTCACCCACCTGAATCATCGCGAGGAGATCGCGCTCGTCGCACGGTCCGCCGCGGAGCTCGGCAAGCGGCCCACGGTGGGACTGCGCGTGGCCACCTCCGATAGCTGGTCGGGCAAGTTCGGCATCCCGATCGCCGGAGGGCAGGCGCTGGCGGCCTACGAGGAAGCGCTGTCGCATTCCTCCCTCCGGGTCGTCGGGTTGCACGCGCACCGGGGGGTGGCCATCGAGGATGCCGATACCCTGGAGCGCTTCGTTCGAGAGGTGCTGGAGTTCTGCGACACGCTCCACGCCCGGCTCGGGCTCGACGTGGAATTGCTCGACCTCGGCGGGAGCCTGGCGGTCCCCACGGTCCTGCCGCTCAACGACTCGCCGCTCCCGCTCGCCGAGCGGGTCAGCCGCAGGCTCTCGATCGATGGCTACCTCGCGCTGCTCGTCGAGCGGGTCGAGGACCACTTCCGTCGCGCCGGCCGTCCGGCACCTCGCATCCTGCTGGAGCCCGGCCGTGCGATGACCGGGAACACCCAGATGTTGCTGTGCCGGGTCAACAGCCTCAACACGGCTGGAGAGGGGCCCGCGCACGCCATCCTGGACGCCGGCGAGAACATCGCCCACATCCTGCACCGCGAGTATCACGAGATCTTCCACGCCGAGCGGTGGGGCGAATCCCCGAGTGAGGCGTACTCCCTCGACGGCCCCACCTGCAGCCCGATGGACCGCCTGCGGACCACGATCGAGCTCCCCCGGCTCCGGCTCGGAGACACGCTCGCGATCATGGACGCGGGTGCCTATCTGGTCTCCTTCTCGAACTCCTTCTGCTTCCCGCAGCCGGGCATCGTGGTCCTGGACCAGGGCCGCGAGACGCTCATCCGTCGCGCGGAGACCTACGAGGACATGATCGCCAGGGATCTCCATGCGAACGAGGTCTCCCGATGAGGGCGCATGCGAGGTTCACGTATCCGCCGAGGGATGAGCCGTCCCGCGTGTTGCTCGGTGACGCCGTCGAGCTCTCGCTCGGGCGCATCGAGGTGACGTATCCCGCGCCCGGAGAGCCGCCGCGGATCGCCGTCGCCGGGCAGCCGCTGTCGATCGAGAACGCGCTGCCGGCCATGGATACGGCGGCCTTCGCCCTGGCCGCGGGCGCGGACAGCATCCTGATCTCGGATCGCGATGCGAGGCTGGCGATGCTCGTCCCACGTGACGGCTCGTCACCGCGGGAGGCGCAGGCCCCGCTCTATGTCACGGGTCCGGATCCCAGGCACGAGGGCCAGTTCCGCGTGACGGTCCACGGCGCGCCGGTTTCCCCGGGCGTGATGTACGTCGCGCAAGCGTTCGGGCACACGACGGGCTGGGTCCCGGCCGTGCACGGAGCCCTCGCCAGACTCCCGGACCCGGTCCCGTTCACCGCGGCGATCCGGCGGCAGGAGGACGCGGCAACCGCTCGCCGGAAGGCCGAGAACCCGGCGGGGCTCCACGTGGTTCCGCTCCATTACAGCGACTCGGAGTCGGCGACGATCACGCCCGCGGATGTCACCCACGTCTCGCGCCCGGAGCTGCTGAACCGCGAGGCGGCCCTTCTGTGGATCGCGGACAACCTCGAGCTCGCCCGGGCCAGCGCGGGCTCGGCCGCCATCGTGAACGACTGCCGGCCGGAGACCTGGATCCTGCACCAGCTCGCCGAACATGCGCGGCGGAAGGAAGTCCCGCTGCATGCCGTGCGCTATGCGTTCGAGGAGTTCGAGTGGCTCAGGCGGCTGGCGCGCCAGGCCCGGTCGACGGTGGCACCGGGGCTGGCCGAGCTCCTGGCCGCGTCCGCGCCGGCGATCCACACGCGGCGCGAGCTCGAGGACGCGCTGAGTGCATCGGGGATCGATCCGCGGCGCAACCCCTCGGTCGACTTCGAGGCCGCGAGCCGGGAGCTCATGGCGGGTGTGCCGGAGAGCGGCACGATCTGGTATCAGGCCGTCAACTGGCGGGACTGGCAGTCGTTGGAATCGGGCAAGCGGCCCTACGTGGTCATCCCGCCGCTCGGCCAGGCCAGCGCGCTCTCTCCGGAAGAGGCCGCGGCGCGGGCCGGAGCCCTCCTGGTCCAGCACTCGCCGGCGCTCCAGCACCTCTTCACCCCGAGGGACCCGCGCGGCGTCGTGCTCGTGTCGCAGGGCAACGGCTACTCCGCCTATAGCCGCCGGCACTGGAGCGCGATGCTGGCGCTGGCGGCACGGATGGAGGAGACGCACTTCCTGCTCGCGGGTGGGAGCGCGGAAGATCGAGCGTGGCTGTCGCTCGAACTCGAGCGCCCGCGGCTCGCGAACGTGACGCTGCTCGGATGGATCAACGAGGACTGGAGCACGTTCCTCCGGGCCCTCAGTGCCAAACCACGGGCGACCTTCGTCTGCCGCCCGGGCCTGAGCAGCATCGGCGCCGCGCTCGTGAACGGCATTCCTCCGCTCCTCATGCCGCCCGATCCACTGGAGGGGCCGGATGGAGCCGTGGACGCGATCGCCGCGGAGGTGGCCATGGAGCGCGCGGTCTACGCGTTCCAGCTCGATCGGTTGTATGCCTCCGAGTGCGCGACGCACCGGGATTCGCCGCTGCCGATCCTCGTCGACACACTCGGCGGAGATCAGGAGCGGGCGCTGGCCACGCTGTGCCGTGCGGTGGATCCAGCCGTCCAGTTGCTCCAGCGGGAGGCGATCAACGGCTACTGCGACTGGTCGCGCGTCGCGCATCTCATCGCGAGCGTGCTCGCGCGTGAGGCGGTCTCCGGCGCGCTGCCGATCCAGCTCAAGCGCCAGGTGCGTGACCAGGAGCTCTCGGTCCAGCGCGAGCCGTCCGGCGCGCGCCCACCTCCCATGCAGCACGTCACGCTCGCGAGCGCGGAGGCGCAGCCATGAACCCCCACCACGGAAAGCACGTGAGGACGATGACGCCCCAGCGTTTCATCCCCCCTCGAGACGCCTACGAACTGCGGCTCTCGCGAATCTGGGCGGACATCCTGCACAGAGACTCCCTCGGGATCGGGATGAAGGATGACTTCTTCGAGCTCGGCGGCGACCGTGGCACGGCGGAGGCCGTCCTCGCCGCGACCGTGGCTCGGTTCGATGCCCCGCTCTCGATGGAGACGTTCCTCGAGGAGCCGACGATCGAGCGCATCGGCTGCCACCTGCGCGCGCGCTCGAGGAGGCTCAACGAGGAGATCGTCGTCCCGCTCCAGCCGCACGGCTCGAAGCGCCCCTTCTTCTTCCTTCCGGGAGGCGAGGGGAGCGTATTCAACCACTACGCGCTGGCGCGCTGGATGGCACCGGATCAGCCCGTCTACGGCCTCCAGACGCGAGGGCTCCATGGCGCTCGCCCCCCGTTCGATCGCGTCGAGGACATGGCGGCCGACCACATCGAGTCCATGCGGGCCGTGCAGCCGCGTGGTCCCTACCTCCTGGGAGGCCACTGCTCTGGCGGCGTGGTCGCGCTGGAGATGGCCCTGCAACTGCAGCGCCGCGGAGAAAGGGTGGCCGTGCTCGCCGTATGCGACGCCTGGTCGCCCGCCAACGCCCGCCTCCGCATGCCGAACGAGACCTTCCTGGATGACCTCGTCGAGTTCTACTCCATCATCGGGGCTGGCTTCCGGTACTGGTTCGATGTGGACATCGGGCTGAAGAGCAACGACATGCGCGCCCTCGATCCGCGACAGCGAATCGCGCACTTCATGGACCTCGCCAGGAAGCACGGTGTCTATGCGCCGGACGAGCCAGACGAGCGTATCGAGCGCATCCTGGCGCTCTTTCGCAGTGCCAGCTATTCCGGCTACGAGCCGGCGGAGCGTTTCCATGGCCCGATCACCTTCCTGCGCGCGCTCGACAGCAAGTTCTGCGAGACGCTCACCGAGGGGTGGGAGGACCTCTCGCTGCAACCGCTGCGCCTGCGCATGGTACCGGGCAACCATGTCTCGCTGCTGACCGATCCGCACGTGAAGGTGGTGGCGAACGAGATCCGCATCGCCATCGCGGAGGCCCAGGTGTCATAGCGGTCCGCCCAACTTCACCAGCACTTCATTCCACTCATCGTGCTAGTCTCGCTTTCCAGGAGGAAAGTGGAAT
>NZ_JPMI01000296.1 GCF_000733295.1 Archangium violaceum Cb vi76
TGGTGCTCGGCGCGTGCACGGAAGACTCCCCGAAGGGGCCGGACGCCTCGGACGGCGGGAGTGACGGCGGAACTTCTCCCTCCGCCGCGTGCCAGGTGCTCGAGACGCTGCAGACACGATGCAGCGGATGTCACGGAGCCACGCCGACCGGAGGGGCTCCCATGGCGCTCACTTCGCTCGAAGACCTGCGGCGGCCCTCTACAAAGGATGCCTCGCGGACGGCGGCCCAGCGCAGTCTGGCGCGAATGCAGGACACGGCGTTGCCGATGCCTCCCTCGCCCGCGCCCGCCGCCACTTCAGACGAAGTGGCCAGCCTCGCCGCCTGGATCGAGTCGGGAATGCCCGCCTGCGCCGAGTCCGATGGCGGAACCAACGGCCCCGTGAGCTCGCCGAACCTGATTCCCCAAGAGGAGCTCTTCGCCTGCCAGGGGGCCACCTCCGACGCGACCACGCGCCTTCGCCGCATCAGCCGGTGGCAGTGGACCCGCAACGTCGGTGGCTCCGTGACGCGCGGGTGGACCGGCTTCAGCTTCTACGACAACCCGCTCGATCCCAATCCGCGCTCTCCCTACGGCACCTACGCCGCCGACGACACGGTCGACGAATCCATGGTGGAGATCATCCTCCCCATCGTGGACGAGTACGGCGCGACGTGGGCCGGGCCCTACACCGGTTCGAACCGGCTCGATCTGCTCCGCGAGGACCGGTCCTTGCGGTGCATGTGGGAGCAGGCGCGGCCGACTTCCGCATGCATCCGCAACTACCTCGCCACGCTGCTCGAGCGGGGCGTGCTGTACCGGCCGGCTCGCGCGGATGAGCTGGATCGCCTGGCCGCGTTCACCGAGTCGGTGCTCGCGCAGGAAGTCAGCGATGGAGGCCAGGGTCCACGCACCCACAGCCTCTCGCGAGTCGTCACCGCGGCGTCCTTGTCGGCCGGAGCGTTGTTCCGCGAGGAGATGGGCAAGCCGCTCGACAACGGCCGGGTCGAGCTCGGTGAATGGGAGCTCGCGCAGCAGCTCGCCTATGCACTGGGCGATCGGGGCCCGGGCGCGGTTCCCACCTGGAGGTGGCCCAACACGTCAGCCCCCTCCATCGGCCACTACGGAGACATCGCGAACGCGGCGCGCGATGGAGGGATTCGTTTGCCGGAGGTGGTGAATTCGCTGATCGAGCGGAACACCGGCGGTGTGGACCCCACGCGCTTCGATCTGGTCCAGGACTTCGGTGACGAGGATCGTCCCCGCCGGGGCGAGTACTGGCTCTCGGATGGCGTGGCGAACTTCTTCCGCCAATGGCTGGGCTACACGGAGGTGGAGGCCATCTTCAAGGAGCGCCCGGAGGCGACCAGCGCCTTCGATGATGGGAATCCGAGCGGCTACCGCGCGCAGGCCTCGGCCTGGGAGAATCTGCTCACCGGTTACTACGGCTACGAGTCGACGCTGATCCAGCAGATGGACGATTTCGTCGCGCGCGCCGTGGTGGGTGATACCGAGGTTCTCAAGACGCTGCTGACGTCCCGGCGGTTCTTCCTCGCCGCGACGCAGGACTCGGGCTTCGATGGCAACGCCACGCGGTACACGGGCCAGCCCTATGGAACCACGGTGGAGATCGCCGCGAACAACGAGGCGCGCTGGCGGATGCTGCCGGAGAAGGAGCGCGCGGGTGTCCTGACGCATCCGGCGTGGTTGGCCTCGCATGGCGGAAACTTCGAGGATGATCCCTCGGCGGTGCACCGGGGCAAGTGGGTGCGGGAGAACCTGCTCTGCGGCTATGTGCCACCGCTCAGCGAGGTGCGCGTGATGGCGCAGGTGGGGCCTCACGCGCCCAACAAGAACGCACGCGCGCGGCTCGAGGAGGCAACCGGCAAGAACGAATGCCAGGGCTGTCACTCGCTGATGAACCCGCTCGGCTACACCTTCGAGATCTACAACCATGCCGGCTACCTGCGGACGAGGGACCATTCCCCCGAAGGTGGATGGATGGCGCCCACCGGACAGGTGACGTTGAACAATCTGCCGGACCCGGCCTTGAACGGACCCGTGCGGGATGCGGTGGAGCTCAGCGAGAAGCTCGCCGCCTCGGGCTACGTGAAGCGCTGCTTCATCCGGCACGCCTTCCGCTACTTCATGGGCCGCGACGAGAACCGGAGCGACGCCTGCACGCTGGCGCGGATGGAGCAGGCCTATGACCAGAAGAATGGCTCGTTCAAGGCCCTGCTGTCGGCCCTGATGACCAGCGACACCTGGACGACGCGCCGCCAGCCGGCGCAGGGAGAGTGACCATGTTGACCCGACGCGCGTTGCTCAAGTCCGCCGTGGCCGCTGGATTGTTCGCGCCGTTCTACCGCGAGGTGCTCGCCCAGACGGCGAAGCCCATGCGGCTGGTGCTGGTGCTGGAGTGCAATGGCATCTATCCCGAGACCTTCCTGTCCAGCGGGACCCGCACGGCCCTCGGTCCGAGGATCGGCAAGCGGCACAACTTCCTCGACGTGTATCCGGAGACGGCGCTGCTCCGCACGGACGATGATCTGTCCAGCGCGCTGTGCCTGGGGCCGCTCGCCGGAGGCAGCGGCGTGCAGTCCCTCGTGAGCCGGTCGGCGGTGCTGCTCGGGTTGTCGTCGACGATCGCCGGAGGAGGGCACTCGTCGGGGTCGGGGGCGCTGAGCTGCGCGGTGCATGGCTCGGCCGCCACCCTGGATGCGGTGCTGGCGCCGAGGCTCAAGCGTACCGCGCCCTTCGACGCCATCCGGCTCGGCACCAGCTCCGCACGCACTCCGATCGTCTACGAGACGTGTGCGTATGGTCCGCGCAAGCCGGCCGGCATCCTGGTGAACCCGATGCTCGCGTACGACACGATCTTCGGTTCGCTCTCGTCTGGCGCGGCGGTGGGCCAGGAGCGCCGGATGCTCTTCGATTTCGCACGCGAGGACACGAAGGCCGCGTTGGGGACCTTCAAGGGCAACTCCAACGAGCGCGCGAAGCTGGAGCGGTACCTGGCCTCGCTCGAGACGCTGCGTGCGAGGGAGACGCAGTTGCAGGGAATGGCGGATCAGGTGAGGCCGCTGCTGCCCCCCCATCCGTCCGTGAACCCGCTGCTCCAGGGAGGCACCACGCCGCCCGACTCACTCAAGTGGCTGGAGGCGCAATTCCAGATCGCCACCACCGCGCTGCTGGGCGGATTGACGAACCTGGTGGTGCTGGCGGCGGGGACGTCGGGATTCGACGTGGCCTACGACTCGAGCATCGCGAACGTCGGGCGGCATGATCTCCAGCACGGCATCGACACCGCGGCCAACTGGACCGGCATCGCGGCGGTGACCCGGCAACACGTGGCACTGGTGGCGAAGCTCGCGCGGGCGCTGGCGGCGACGCCGGAGGTCAGCGCGTCAGGCTCGATGCTGGACCATACGGCGATCGTCTTCATGTCCGACAACGGCGAACAGCACCACTCGGAGGCCCGGGAGTGGCCCAAGCTCGTCATCGGGGGCAACGCGCTGGGGCTGAAGACGGATGGACGGACCGTGGTGTATCCGGCCGAGGGCAAGGCACGGAATCGCCAGGTGTCGAACCTGTTCAACACCCTGGGCCACGCGGCGGGCGATTTCGACTTCAACACCTTCGGGTCGGAGGGACCGACACGGATTACCCCGGGACCCTTGTCGGAACTGCTCGGGTAGTGGAGGGCCCGACGCGAATCGCCCCGGGGCCCCTGTTGGAACTGCTCGGCCAAGAGCCTGTTCCTGACACCTCTTCCAGGCCAGTTTCTTATGCTTCTCTCCTCAGCCTTACACCGCACTGGCTCGGAACAGGCCCCGGTGCTCGAGTTCCCAGCATGGCTCTACGGCACCACCGCCGCCATCCTCCGCAAGGCGAGAACCGAGGGCCGTTGGTGGGCCCGGGAGTACCTCGAGACGGGTGCCTTTCCCCAGCCCCGGCAGATGCGGCAGGTGTCACCCGGGGAGGTGTTGGTGATGCACGCGGGGGCCGAGGATTTCGACTGGGCCCACCCGCGCTGGCGGGTGCATCTGTTCGCCGAGGTCTCCACCCATCTGGACGAAGGCGTCCAAAAGGAGGAGCGCCAGCGCATGGAGGGAGCCTTTGAGTCCTTCTGCCTGAACACCCCTTGGGGGGCGCTCTGCCATGCCGTGTCGCCGCCTCCGCCGTGGAGTGCTGCGCGCATGGCGAATCGGCTCGTCTCGCTGCTGCGCTTCTGGGATGTACTCCAGGCGCCTCGTTACGCCTTCTGGTCTGGAAAGAAATACACGCTGGAAGAACTCATGGAGGACCTCTGGCGCAAGACGCTGGAGGCCTGGTGCCCAGGAGGTCCCGCTGCTGTCCGCGAGCACCTTGCCCTCACCGTGGAGCGTATGGCTCGCGCCACCCGGGAAGAGTGCCAGGAGGCATTGCTCCGGTTGATTCCTGTCATCGTGGAGGGAGACAACGACTTGAAGCACTCCGAGGTGCTCCGCGACCCGGGCTTCTTGCGCGAGCGCCTGCGCGCGCTTCCGCCGGAGAAGTTCGAGGATGTCTCCAGCGCCGAAAAGTACTCGGTGGCCGCGCAGTTATCCGCCTGGGACAGGGAGTTGGAACAGGCTCAACGCCCCATCGAGTAGCACCGTTGCCTGGGGAGGCTCAGAAGCTGACGCCCTCGGTGGCGGGGGAGGGGACGGTGAGGGACAGCCGCTGTGTGGCGGCCTCCTTCCCGTAGAAGGCCTGGTAGAGGTACAGGTCCGCCAGCACCTGCTTCACGTACCCGCGCGTCTCGCGGAACGGAATCTCCTCGACGAACAGGTCCAGGGGCAGCGTGCCCTTCTCCTTCACCCACTTCACCGCCGCGTCCGGGCCCGCGTTGTACGCCGCCGCCGCGAGCGCCGGGTGCGAGAAGCGCTTCATCAGCTGCCCCAGGTACCACGACCCGTACCGGATGCTCAGCGAGGGCGAGAACAGCTCCGCGGGCGCCGGCTCCGGCTCCGCGAGCTTCTTCGCGATGGCCCGCGCCGTGGGCGGAATCACCTGCATCAGCCCGCGTGCATCCGCGGCGCTCGCCACCTCCGGACGGAAGGCGCTCTCACGCCGCATGATGGCCCACACGAGGAACGGGCTCACCTGGTAGCGCGTGGCCTCGCTCTCCACCGCGTTGGCGAAGGCGCGCGGATAGAAGGCCGCGAGCGCCTCGGGCAACCGCGCCCCGAAGGCCCGGCCCCACAGGTGCCTCGCCGCCACCGCGTGCGCGTGCCCGTACTCTCCCAGCCGCAACAGCGCGTGCGCGAAGGCCAGCGCCTGCTCCTGGTTGCGGATGCGCGAGGTGCGCGACTGCACCTCCTCGGCCGCGTCGCTGAACAGTCCCGCTCCCGTGAGCGCCACCGCCAGCTTCAGCTCCGGCGGCACCTCGCCCGATTCCAACTGCTTGGGCGCCTCGGGGAACTTCGCGGGCGGCTGGCGGCCCAGCTCCCGCAGCCGCTCCGAGGCCAGCAGCGCGTAGTACGAGCTGGGCGCGCTGGTGATGACGGCCTCGTACGCGGGCCCGGTGACGTCCGCCTTGGCGCCTTCCAGCTCGTGGCTGCGCGCGGACCAGTAGCGCGCCTGCGGCACCAGGCTGCTGCGCGAGAACTTGTCCACCAGCGTGTCCAGCACCTCGCGCGCCTTGCCGTACTGCTCCAGCCGGATGTGCGCCAGCGCCCGGTACCACAGCGCCTCGTCCCGCTTCCGCGAGCCCACGTGCCGCTGGTCGAACGCCGTGAAGGACTTCACCGCCTCCTCGAAGCGCCCGGCCTGCAAGTCCAACCAGCCCACGTAGAAGCCCGCCTCGTCGGCCACCTTCTCCCTGGGCCAGGTCTTCTCCACCGAGGCCATCAGCTCGCGGGCCTTGTCGTTGGCGTCGCTCTTGAGCGCGCGGCGCGCGGTGACGAAGGCGGCCTCGGCGGCCACCGAGGGCGGCCCCTGGCGCGCCACGGCCAGTGCCTGCTCCGCCTCCTCGCGCTTCCCCGTGGCGTACAGCGCCTGGGCCCGCACCAGCGCCACCTGCGCCTTGTCCTGCTTCGTGCGCGCCAGCTTCGCCGCCTCGGCCTTCTCCAGCTCCGCCAGCGTGCGCTTCGCCTCATTGGCGTCCAACAGCCCACGCGCCCGCTGCAGGTGCTCGGCCAGCGTCAGCTTCAGCGTCGGCTTCTGCGCCTCGAGCTTCGCCAGGGCCTCGTCCCCGTACGGGTGCGCGGGGTAGCGCAGCGCCACCGTCTTCAGGTCCGCCTTCTCGCCCGCGGCATTGCCCGTGGCCTTCCGGGCCTGGGCCCGCTGGTAGAGCAGCTCCGCCGAGGGCTCCTCGGTGGCGGCGAGCTCCAGCGCGGGAGCGGCCTCCTTCGCCTTGCCCGCGGCCAGCAGCGCCTCACCCAGCCGGGCCCGCGAGCGGGACACCAGGGCCGGCGTCCCCTTGTCCACCGCGCGCCGGAAGGCCTCCGCGGCCGCCGCCGGGTCTCCCGCGTAGAAGTGCGCCTGGCCCTGGTAGTAGGCCAGGTAGGGCTGGAGCGGCTCGGACACGGACGCGCCCGTCAGCAGGGTGCGCGCCTCCGCCACGTCCCCCTCCGCGAGGGCGAGCGTCCCGGCGAGCAGGGAGATGCGGCCCGCGTCGGCGCACTTGGTGCTCCTACAACCTTCCAGGTCCTGGCGGGCGAGGGCGCGTGCCTCGGCGCGGTGCAGCCGGACCGCCTCCAGGGTCCCCGGGGACTGTGCCCACGCACCCGTACCCACCACCACCGAGAGGAGCCCCGCTCCAGTCCACCGCCGCATTCGCATCTCCTTTTTCGCCTCCTTCGAGAAAGCGAAGGGGCGGAGAACCTCGGGCTTGCCGCGCCTATTCCCACCCTACATGCACTCACCACGTCAGAAAGCGCTTGCACAGGGTGCGGTTTGACAGACGGGCCGACAAGCCCTAGATCGGCCCCCGCGACGACAGGACCAGCTGTTCGGCAGCTGTCAATTCATTCGCTGCCGGTATTCGTGAAATGAGTGTTTCTGGTCGTAGTCGGTCCTGGCCCGTTGCGAAAAAGGGGGCGCTTCTTAGGTTGTGCGGCCGTTTCATCCGCACGACCTGGAAGGTTGCCGAAGCAGGTAACCGCGCGTTCCGGGCCGATGTTGGCTCCATGCGTTCGGGGGGGAAACAGCTGTAGAGGGAGGGCTCCGTTCCATGCTGAAGCCGTGTCCGACTGATCTGCCGCAGACCATCAACCCCGAGGCCGGCCCGAAGCGGGCTGGTGTCGAGACGCACCGCAATCTCAACTGCAACTACTACGACAACTGCCTCGACGAGGCGGTGCGCCGTGGGTGGCAGTCCTTCACCTGCGTGAAGTGCCAGATGAACCAGCAGGTGGCCCCGCCGCAGATGGGCATCGAGGCGTACGCCACGCAGCGCCGCGCCATCTGAGGCGGCAAGCCGTCACTGTCACCGCGCATGGGGCTCCCGGCGGCTGGCCGGGAGCCACGCTCAGCGCGTGGCGGCGTAGATGATGACCATCCAGTACTGCCCCGGCCCGTAGGTCCGCGAGTCACCCCGGACGGCACCCACGCCCACCTGCGTGTTCTTCCGGTCTCCCAGACTCTTGGATTCCGGGAGCAGGGAGGGGCTCTCCGCCACATAGAAATCCACCGAGGCGCTCTTCACCGATTGCAGGGCGGAGAAGACGCGGTCGTGCACCTGGGAGCCGGGCAGTTGCACCCGGGGCTGGTCCAGCTCGAGCGCGCGCCGGGCATGGTCCAGGGCGATCTGCTCCAGCACGGGGTTGCGCTCCAGGGCGGGCAGGCCGCGCGAGGCGCGGTGGGTGGCCAGGGCCTGGTAGGCCTCCTCGCGCGGGTTCTTCGCGGCGGCGGGAGAGTCGGGGGAGGCGGGGGCGGGAGGGGCGGCGGAGGAGAAGACCTCGGTGAGCAGGGCCTGGTCGCGTCCGTCCACCTTCTGGAAGGTGACGCCGATGCCGGCATGGATGAACTGGGTGCCGAGCAGGTTGCTGCGGTGGCCGGGGCTGTGTTCGATGCCGAAGTGGGCGGCGAGGGGGCCGGAGGCCATGCCGAGGTTCTCGCCGGCGGTGAGGTAATGGGCGCCGACGGCGGTGAGGCGGCCGCGCAGGTCCGAGCCATCCGGGGCCACGTGGGCGAAGAAGCCCTCGCGTGCCATGCGGTCGCTGTAGGCCTGGGCCACGCCGTTGAGGGTGTCCTCGAGGGTGAGGGGCTGCACGCCATGGGCGCGGCGCAGGGCGTTGATGCGCGCGAGCACGGCCTCCCGGGCATCCTCCACGGTGGTGGGCTCGACGATGCGCTCGCGCTTGCCCTTCGCGCGGGAATTGCCCACGTCCACGAGGAAGAGCGAGGCCACCTCGGGCCCGCGCTCGCCGCGGCCGACGAGCTCCACCGTGTAGCGGCCCTCGGAGGGGAAGACGAGGCGGGTGCAGAAGGAGGGGCCGGACTCGCGGGTGAGGGGAGGGCGCTCCACGCGGCCATCGGGGAGGGTGACGTAGACCTCGGACGTGCGCAGCGGGGGCTCGAGCTGGCCGCAGAGGCTCTGGCCGGTGCCGGGCTTGTCGAAGGCGCGGGGGAAGCGCTGGAGGGAGGCCTTGCGCTCGGCGAGCAGCACGACGAGGGCGGCGCGCTCCTCGTCCACCGCCACGCCGACGCCCACATGGGAGGCGGGCTCCTGGTTGAGGTCCTTGCGGTCGAGCAGGGTTCCCACGGCGTGCTCCCGCACGGAGGCGCGGACGACGTAGGAGCGGGGGCTGGGGTCGGCCCCGCCGGCGTCGCTGACGGCCTCGGTGAGGGCGAGCAGCTCCACGGCTCCGGAGAGGCTCTCGTGGAGGGCCGCGCGCGCGAGCCTGCGAGCGGCCTGGGTGAGGGAGGGATCGGCCTGGGGGGCGCGCCGGCCCACGCGCTCGAACTCCTGGCGGACGTGGCGCGAGGCCTGCTGCTCCATGGCGGTGGGCGAGGGGGAAGTGGCCAGGAGGACGCTGAGGGCGAGGGCGAGCATCGCTAGTCGAGGCGGAAGACGAGGGTGGACACGCTGCCGGCGCCGAGCCGGGAGTTGAGCTGCTCGAGCAGGGAGGACTGCTGGCGGGAGAGGGTATGCGCCCACTCGGCGCTGGCCACGGTGACCACGAGGGTCCCTCTTTCGAGGGAGTGGGGCCGGGAGTGCCTGGCGATGTGGGGCCCCACCGTGGCGTCCCAAACCGGGGCGAGGGCCCGTCCCTTCCCGGACTGCTCGGCCAGGCGGGCGAGGACACGGGGGAGGAGCTGGTCGAGGGTCTGGGGATCGCGCCGGGCCATGGGAGGCCAATCATCGGCCGGGGGGAGGGGGGCTGCCAACGGGGGAATGCAGGGCGGCGGTGTCGTGGGGTGGAGGGGGGACGGACGTGCAACCACGCGGAATCCGGGCCCGGCATGAAGCTGGCTAGACGGTGGGAGGCGACCCCGCTTGACAGTCCCAGGGGGAGCCGCTTCCCTCGCCCTGACTGGAGCCGCCGATGAACCCCCCCCTTCGTCCGGCGCTATGCGCCATCCTCTTGTCCTTCTCGAGTCTCTGGACCGCCTGCGGTGACGCCGGGCTTCAGCCCGAAGCGCCGTTCGACACACCGCGCTCGGACGCGTGCCAGGTGGATCAGGACTGCCCGGATCCCGGGCTCTTCTTCTGCGACACGGTGACGTCTACCTGCAAGGCGGCCTGCAAGAGCCAGGAGGACTGCACGGCGGCGAAGCGGGGCGAGTACCGGCTCGCGGAGTGTGACGGCAGCGCGCTGGGCTGCCGGTGTGACAGCAACCGGTGCGTGGTGGCGCAGTGCTCGGCGGACGCGGAGTGCGCGGCGGCGGGGCAGGTGTGCCGCAACGGCGGGTGTGGGCCGGCGCCGGAGGCGAGTGCGGTGACGGCATGCCGGGTGACGCCGGACTTCGTGGTGGCGAGGGCGGGGACGTTGGCGCGCTTCTCGGTGCTGGCGATGGACGCGGCGGGCCGGGCGGTGGTGGTGCCCTCGGGCGCGGCGTGGACGGCGCTGGACGAGAGCGTGGAGGTGGAGGGCGGGGGGACGGGGGTGGAGTCCGCCTTCGTGTTGTCGGCGGCGACGGAAGGGGCGAGGGAGTCGGTGCGGGCCCAGGTAGGGGGCGCCACGTGCACGGCGCGCGTGTCGGTGCTGGAGGCGGCGGTGGCGCCAGGGCGGTTGCGCGCGGTGGTGAAGGACGAACTGACGGGCCGTCCCATCGGGGGAGCGGCGGTGGTGGTGGCGGATGCGGCGGGAGCGGTGACGGCCACGGCCACGACGGACGCGAGCGGCGTGGTGACACTGGCGGCTCCGGCGGAGGCGGGGAGCGTCTCCGTGTTCCACGAGGACTTCGGCTACCTCACGGTGGCGCACGAGGGCGCGGCGGGTCCGAGGGACCTGGCGTTGCCGCTGCGGCGCAACCCGACGGACCGGTACGGCGGGTACAAGGGCACCTTCCGGAACATGCCGCCGAGCGCGGACATGCAAACGGGGCTGGCGGGGCTGTCGGCGCCGGACGCGGTGACGGACGTGTCGGCGTCGCTGCTGGCGGGGCCGGTGCGCGAGGTGGCCTTCACGATGGGCGGACAGGCGCGCGAGGCGACGCTGCCGGCGGGGGCGTACGTGGTGCTGCCGGGCAGCACGCTGGCGGTGACGGACGTGTCGGCGCAGGGGCTGGCGGGCGTGTGCGGCGCGGCGCTGGAGGGCTCGGAGAGCGCGGAGGAGGCGATGGCCGCGGGGGCGTGTGGCACGCGGACGGCCTGGGCGCTGGGTGGGGACATTCCGCTGAACGCGCTGCCGTTGTTGTCGGGCGGGACGATGGACGTGGGGCAGTTGCTGGCGCGGACGATTCCCCTGCTGCGCACCTTCAGCTCCTCGGTGGTGCGGGACGTGGAGTTCCGGCTGAAGGAGACGCCGCCGGAGCCGGACACGGGCGCGCCGGACTTCCGGGACCAGGCGCACTTCGTGACGGTGGACCATGACTTCGAGGAGGACCAGCGCATGGGGCTGGGCTTCCAGTTCGCGGTGCGGGTGCCGGCGCTGCCGAGCTACCGGGGGTACATGGACAGCGCGGCGGTGCTGGGGGCGGTGCGGGTACCGGGGCGGGGCGTGGTGCCGCTGGGCCTGGGCATGGGGGTGAACACCAATCCAGCGGACCACAACACGGACACGCAGGCGGGCCTGCCGGGGCCGGGCCTGGTGAGCGTGCGGATGGCGCCCGCGCACCACGGGCTCGAGGGCAGCCCGTACGAGCTGATGATCACCGCCACGTCCTCGGCGGCCAGCAGTGACGGGACGGCGGGAGCGGCCTCCAGCGCGCTCATCCACCGGACGCTGCAGAAGCTGCCGTTCGATCCGAAGGGAAACACGCCCGTGCTGGTGGGCGGGCCCTTCCTGACGGTGCCGGAGGGGGCGCGCTACAACTACAACCGGGTGGCGGGGGGTGGACTGGAGGGCCGGCAGTTGCGCTTCCTCGGAGCGCCGGAGCTGCCCGCGGCGACGGTGCTGCGCGCGGTGTTCACGAACCGGTCGGAGCGCCGCTGGGAGGTGCTGATGGACGTGGCGAGGGCCGGGACGGGCATACGGCTGCCGTTGCCGCCCGGTGGCTTCGAGGACCGGACGTACTACGGGGACACGGTGGGCTCGCGCTCGCCGATGGGGATGCAGGCGCTGGAGGTACGCCGGACGGGGACGTCGGCGGGGGCGGCGGTGAATCTGCACGGACTGGTGGAGGCGGATGGGGTGGACCTGGAGCACCTGGGCGAGCTGACGGTGGCCTGGTCGGCCCTGGAGTACGGGCGGCCGCTGGTGACGTGGCTGGAGCCGGCGGAGGACGGCCAGAGCGTGGCGAAGGGCTCGAAGGTGAAGGTGCGCGTGCTGGGCTTCCGGGTGGGCAGCGGCCTCGCGGACGAGGGCTACGTGCGGCTGACGTTCGCGGGAGGTACGGGTTGCGAGCCCGTGGACGGGTACGTGGTGGAAGGCCGTGGCGAGGTGGAACTGCAACTGCCCGGGACCTGTACGGGAACGGGTGTGCAGCTCAACGCGACGCTGGTGGACACGGAGGGGGTGGCGCTGAGCCCGCCGGTGACGCGCCAGCGCACCCTGACGATCCACTGAGCCCCTCTCTCATGAGCCCCTCTCTCAACTCTTGAGACGAACGACCCCTCTCCCGCCGGGAGAGGGACAGGGTGAGGGTGCCTGGACCCCGGGTTGGGCCCTGGAACTGGCCGCCAGGGTTTTCCGGGTGCTACCGTCCTATCTGGTATGGCGCAGAACGAGACGGTCGTCACAGTCATCTCGAAGATCTCGGAGCGGCCGGTCGATCTCGACGCGGCGCTGGTGGTCATCTACGGCCTGGAGCTGGGCCGGAAGTACGATCTCTGCAGGGAGGAGACGCTGATTGGGCGCTCCTCGAAGGCGGAGATCCAGGTGGACCAGGAGTCCATCAGCCGCAACCACGCGTGCATCGCGAACACGCGGCGCGGGGTGTTCATCAAGGATCTGGAGTCGACGAACGGGACGTTCGTGAACGACGAGCCGGTGAAGGGCGAGAAGGCGCTGCACAACGGCGACCTGGTGAAGATTGGCCGGACGATCTTCAAGTTCATCGCGGGAGGGAACATCGAGGCGGCGTACCACGATGAGATCTACCGGCTGACGACGATGGACGGGCTGACGCAGATCTACAACCGGCGCTACTTCGAGGAGGCGCTGGAGCGGGAGGTGTCGAGGTCGCGGAGGTATGAGCGGAGCCTGGCGCTGGTGATGTGCGACGTGGACCACTTCAAGCAGGTGAACGATCGGTACGGGCACCTGGCGGGGGACTACGTCTTGAAGCAGCTGGCGTCGACGCTGAAGACGAAGATCCGGCGGGAGGACGTATTCGCGAGGTACGGGGGGGAGGAGTTCGGGCTGCTGTTGCCGGAGGTGGACGAGGCGGGGGCGGTGCAGATGGCGGACAAGGCGCGCAAGCTGGTGGAGAAGCAGCGCTTCGAGTTCGACAAGAACGTGATTCCGGTGACGATCTCGCTGGGGGTGGCGGTGCTGGCGCCGGAGCACCGGGGCCTGGAGGACCTGAAGCGGGCGGCGGACACGAAGCTGTACGAGGCGAAGGCCGGGGGCCGCAACCGCGTGTGCGCGTGAGCTGTCTGTTTTGAAAGACAAGTGCCAGAAGGAAGTGAAGAGGCACTGTTTTCGGGCATGGGTCGAGCAGGAGTCGCTGCTCCCGCCCGGGTGGACTCATCCAGAGTCTCGGATTCTCATACACGCGTCATGTTCCGTTCTGGGCGCCTTGCCGTAATCCGTCAGAGCCCCTGACGAGATTTGTCACCTGCTGGATGACGCACCGTAGGTGACTCAAGGAATCCAGACGCTTGGCTGCTTGCTGGGATTGGCACGGCTCGTGCTGGGCGCCCCCGTTCGCGGGAGCTGAGGGCCTGCCGCCGGAACCTCCATGGAACCGCTACGCGTGTCATCAAACGCTGTTGCTCGAATTGAAGGGACTCATGAGACGAATTGTATGGGTGCTGGGCCTTGCCACGGGATTGTGGGTGGGCTGTGGGAAGACCCAGGGCGATCCCGAAGTGGTGGTTGCGCCCCCGGAGGTGCGGGAAGTGCTTACGGAGCGCCGCATGCAGAAGGCGGATGCGGCGACGAAACAGGTGGGGGATGACTGCACGGAGCAAGGGGCCAGCGCGTGCCTGTCCGGTGTGTGTCTTCACGTGAAGCCTGGCCGGAACGAAGGCTACGTGTGCAGCCGCCCGTGCCAGAGCGAGCAGGAATGCCCTGGGGATTGGCGATGCGCCCAGGTGCACCCCTCCTCCGAGGGAAGGCTGTGCATCCCTCGGGTCAAAGAGGCCTGAGCCGTCTCCTTCGACGAAGTGGGTTTTTTCTCCATGGCCGTCTGACGTGAGGTGTGGGGCACTGGTGCTCCATCTCCGCGGGCGGACCGTCATTCTTTTATTGTCTTTCATTTATCGCATGAAAACCATGTGGCCTTCGTACGTATTCAGCCGTCGGCTTGCCCTGATGCCTGATTGGCAAGCCATGCTCCTCATAGGGCTCTGCTGTCTATTGCTGGGTTCGCCCGCGCACGCCGTGGGGATCCGGGAGCATGTTCCTCCGATACCGCCCGCTACACGGGATGACCTGTTCACGGGATGGGAATGTGCGTGCCCAGATCAGCCGCCCCTCCCGTGTACCATATGTGGTCGTTCGGGGGGGTGTCCCGGCACGGAGACATGGTTGTTGTCTCGGCCGGAATGCGGCACCACGTCCACGACCCAGTGTATAGGTCAGGGGTTTAGTAACAGTTCCACCGCGCCCAAGGGGATCACCGTCGCCAGCACTCCTGCCGGGTACACCGCGTGTAATATAAGCCCGGGCTGGCAATGTAAGACCAATGCGGATTGTTACAGGCCCGGCAGGGGAGCTTGTGGCATAGGGGCCTGCATCCAGAATCCGAGCCTGGTCATGATCCAGGATGGCATGTCGGCCGAGCCAAGTGGCCCGCTGGTGATTTGCGATTATCCGGAGCCCGAGGAGGAGGTCTGTGATGGGGTGGATAACGATTGTGATGGCGTGACGGACAATGGTTGTGGTGGTGGGGGTGATGGGGACGGTGGGACGCCCGGAGATGGTGGAACGTCCTGTGGCCAGGAGATCTGCTACGACCAGAAGGACAACGACTGCGATGGCGAGACGGATGAGGAGGATTGCTCGGAGCACGCACCGGACGGTGGAAGTGATGGTGGAACGTCCTGTGGCCAGGAGATCTGCTACGACCAGAAGGACAACGACTGCGATGGCGAGACGGATGAGGACTGTTTGCCGTATGAGCCGGATGGTGGAGGTCCCGTGCCGTGTGTGGGTCCGAAATGCATGTGCAGCGGTCTGGCCATTGGCGATCCCGTCAACATCGCCTCGGGCACCAGCTTCGAGCGCATCGAGGACACGCGTGTCGCGGATGGCATCAATACCCTGACCTTCGAGCGTACCTTCAGCTCGCGGGGGGATGAGTGGATCTACGACGCCCCGCTGGCTGGGCTTCCCAAGCCCTTTGGTGCCAGCCCCAAGAACCCAGAATCAGTCGAGTGGTGGCACAACTGGCTGAGCGTCGTGGTGGAGCACCAGTATTACTGGAGCGTGCGGGACGGAAACGGGCAGCTGTTGCGCTTCACCCCGTGCTCGGGGAGCGTGCCGTGCGAGGCGGTTCCAGCGGAGGGAAACATCAGCCGGAAGGAGCGGCTGAATCGGACGTCCACCGGCTACGAGCTGGTGCTGGAGGGTGGAACGCGGCACGTCTTCGAGGCTCTCTTCGTGCCGGCCGGGGGCGGGCGCAATCGCTATTTCCTCTCCCGGATTCTGTCCCCGGGTGGGGTGGTGTTGGCGAATCTCACCTATACGCAGCCCGCCTTGACGGGCTGTGTCCAGGGCGGAACGGGAAGCAGCCCGGGCGTGCCCTACCTGTCGTCTGTTGAGACGCAAGCGGGTGGCGCCCTCGGTATCAGCTACCGCGCGCTCACGCGCACCAACGGCGGCGTGGAATGCGTCATCAGCAAGATCACCATGGGGACCAAGACCTCGACGGGAGGCGGCACGCTGTATGACGCCGTGACCTACACCTATACCTCCCAGGGTGGAGCGGAGCGGCCTGGACGCATCGATCTGGCGCGCTACCGCTCTCGTCTGGAGCGCTACCTCTACCCAATGGGGGAGTTCCAGCGAACGAACCTGGACGTGCAGATGGTGCGGCACACGTATGGCTCGGACGGGCGCGTGTCGTCCGCGGTGGGTGGCGGTTATGGGATGAGCATCTCCTGGGAGCCCATGGTGGGGAGTTGCCAGCCGGGATCCAATTGCTGCGGGCGGGTACCGCAGGTGCGCCAGGTGACGGACGTCTATGCCGGGCGAGGAGATGGAAACGAGGGCTCGGCCAGCCTGACGACCTTCTACGAAACCCTCTCCAACTACGGCCAGGAGCTCCAGCCCCGTCTGTATCAGACGACGGAGGCGTGTAGCCCGAGCTGGGCGTGCAGCCCGGGCTCGGAGCGCTCGGAGTGGACGTGCTCGTCGCCCGGCAATCCAGGCCAGGAGGTGGCGCGCAAGGACAAGAGGAACAACTGGGAGGTGTATCTCTACTCGTCTGCGGGGGCCACACCGCAGCTGGAGCGGACCCAGGTGCTGCGCGGGGCCTCGGACATGACGGGCACCGGGGCGCTGGAGCAGGAGTTCTTCAGCTATACCTACTCCAACGGCCAGCAGTTGCCGCAGTCGAGGGAGGAGCCGAGCGTGTTGGGTGGCGCGTCGGATCGCAAGCGCACATCCTACGTGTACGAGTCCGGCACCAACCGGACGAAGGCCGTCTTCGAGTCCGGCATGACACGGGAGCGCGCCAGCAATGGCACCTGGACGACGGTGCACCGCATCGTGGGCACCTTCTATTTCACCTCGTCTGGTACCTCGTCGGATCCCATGGGCCGCCTGCGGGAGGTTCACGGCCCCTGCCTGGTCTCGAGCGAGACCGCCACGGATTGCACGACCACCGACTATCCGGTGACGAAATACGAGTACCACGGCAATGGCGATTCAGACGTCTTCCGTCGTAATCGTCTGAGGCTTGTGCGTGCCTATCCTTCCCGGACGTCCACCGCTCCGCTGGAGACGTCCTATGTCCGTTATAATGAGTCGGGAACTCCCACGGAGATCATGGCGCCCAACGGCGTGACGACCCGGTTCATCTACGAAGAAGACAGGCTGTTGGAGGTTGGGGTGGGGTGGCCGCCCGTGACCACCGAATACAGCTACGCGGATAAGCGCAACCTGTCATCCATCCTTTATCCGGAGGGAAACTACGAGGTGTTCTGCTACCGGGTGGGGACTCTGACTGCGGCGTGCTCGGGTGGGACGCTGACGGAGAAGTTGCAGTGGAAGGCGCGGGCCGGGATGCCGGACGGGACGAAGTGGACGGAGAAGGTGGTGTATGCCTACTGGCCCGATGGGAGCTTGAAGGAGGAGCGTTACCTGTCGTGGACCGGAACCAGCGCGCAGACGCGGCGGGTACTGAAGTACGCAGTGGATGCACACCGTCGGCCGACGTGGGACAAGCAGGGAGAGGGAGCGGGAAGCTTCCACTCGGTGCGGTCCTTTGATGGCGCGGACAACCTCACCGGCGTGGGCCTGCCCTTCAACGCTCCGCCCGCCTGGTGCGGAGGCTTGAAGGCGGGAATGGGCGCGCTGGAGGATGGGACACCGCTGTCCCAGTTGTGCTCCTCGATGGCGTACGACAGGGCCAATCGCCTGGTTCGGGTGGACGAGTTCCCGGCGGATGGTGTGGCCCAGCGGACCCTCTTCAAGTACGACGCCCAGGGCAATGTGTCCGGGGTGAAGCTGGGCTGCAACGACACGGATACCTTCGACAGCTGCGGGCAGTCGGCGGCCACGTACACGTACGATGATTTCGGCCACGTGGTGGAGGTGTCCCTGCCGCATGCCGTTGGCCCGGTGCGCTATGCCTACGATGCCCGGGGCAACATGGTGCTGAAGGAGACGGAGGCCATGCGTCAGGCGCTCGAGTATGTTTCCTACACCTATGACATGCTCTCGCGGCAGATGTCCGCCGTGCGCATGTCTGGGACCGTGCAGGAGACGCTCTACCGGTTTGGTTACGACTCGCAGGGAACCTACCCCACGAGCTGCCCGGCCCTGACCTTTACGATGGGCAACGTACGTTACCGGGAGGATTCCTTTGGGAAGACCTGGTACCAGTATGACAAGAGTAGGCGGGTGGTCGGAGAGATTCGCGTACGGGCAGGCCAGACGGCGTGTGGCAGTGTGGCCAACGCGCATCCCCACACTTATTACACCTACACGGGGAACGGAAACCTCGCCTCGGTGACGTATCCGAACGGGCGCACGGTGACGTTCGTGTATGGAACGGGTGGTGCCAGGGACAGGGTGACGGCTGTCGACGTGACCATCCATGACGGTACGGCGTGGACCACCAAGCGGCTGCTGAGCAATGTCTCCTGGGAGCCCTATGCTGGGTTGCGCGGCTACACGTCGACCCACCCCACCTCGAGTACGACGGGTACAACGAGCACGGTGGAGTATGCCCTGGGGGATGATGGCTCGGTGGCGCCGGTGAGCTGCTCAGCGGCTTTCCCGTCTGCCGCGGGCTCGGATCTGACGGGTAGGCTGCGCAGTCTGCGCGTGTCGTCGGGAACGGTGGCGATGGGCGCGGGAACGGGGGACATCTATAGGCGGACCTACACGTGGAAGGCGGACCAGGTGGTGCGTACGGACACGTGCCTGCTGGACGAGACGACCCCGAGGACGGAGGCGTACGGCTATGACAGGACGCTGAAGTTGACGGAAGCGGGCAGGCCCGCGGGCAACTTCTCTGCCACGGGTGGGGCTTTTGACTCACGCAGCTACGGGTACGATGGCCGAGGCAACCGCACCAGCATGAGCCGCGACGGGTCCGCCTACAGCCTGAACTACGCGGCCACGTCTGGAGGGGACAGGCTGACGGACTGGGGTTTGTCCAACACGTCCAGCCTCCTGGGCTATTCATTGGGGTATGACGAGGATGGGCGGGTTGTCCGCAAGGAAGGGGCACGCACGTTGGATGGAACTCCGATGTACGTGGTGAACTTCGCCTACGGCCAGTCAGTGGGAGTGGCTACGGATACCGTCTTCCGGGCAGTGGAGGTGAACGGCGCCTTCTACAACTATTACTACGACGCCTTGGGACGCCGCCGGCTGAAGAGTTACCCCGGTGGGACTTCGGACGAGTTCTTCCACGACGTGGGGAACCAACTGCTGGTGGACCGGGGGAGCAACAGTCCTGTCACTCCGGTGGCGTACTACACCCAGGACGATTACGTGTGGCTGGATGGACGGCCGGTGGTGATGGTGCGTGGCAAGCTGAGCACCACATGGAGCCGGTTGTCGGATAGCTCGGAGGAATGCGCCCGCAACGGTGAAGCTGCTGCTTGTGGGGTGTACTTCCCGATCACGGACCACATTGGCAAGCCCGTCCTCGTGTTGGACAGCGCGGGACTCGTTGCAGGGGCGGCGGATTACGATGTTTTCGGGATGGCCAACCGGGTGGCGCTGCACGCGGAGACGCAGCATCCGCTCCCCGCTCAGGGAAGTGGTTACACGATGGCGGAACTGAAGCAGCCCGCGAGTGCGTTGACTCAGGTGCGGATGCGAGTCCTCTTCCATCTGTTGGACACGGATGGCAATGGCGACGTGACCCTGCGGGACGGAACAGACGGAACCCAACTCACCAGTGCCATTGGGGGATCCGATCAGGGCTATTTCTGGTCTGGCTGGGTGCTGCCTTCCGAGGGATACGCGAAGGTGGATTTTTCTTACACGACTCCGTGTGAGGACTGCTCCGCTGGTGGATTCTTTGCGAAGGCTCATGTGACCTCCTCACTCTCCACCCAGGCGGACGGCGTCGTGCTGGAGGCGTATGAGTACCAGCGCTATCAGACGGGGACGCAACCCTTCTTCACGCCGCTGCGTTTCCCCGGCCAATATCATGACGCGGAGACTGATCTCTTTGAGAACTGGAACCGCTACTACGATCCGGGCATTGGCAGGTACTTGCAGCCAGAGCCAATGTTGCAGAATCCGGACTTCGCGAAGGTTTTGGCTCAGCGTGGGATTGGAACATCGGCATATGCCTATGCCTCGAACAATCCTGGGTCGAGGATCGACCCCAGTGGCTTGTATGTCATTCCGCCTGCGGATCCAAGGTTCCAGGAGTTGCTTGTGCGTCTACAGCGGTCCATGTGCGGCCGAGTGGTCTTGAGAATGCTGGAGAGGTCCCCTGTTCACTACCTCTTCGATGAAGGAGACCTCGCCGGCAGTGCAGCTGGCCAGGTTACGGTTCGGCAAATTGGTAATGGCAGCGCGCCGGATATCGTTGGCATTCGGCTGGACTTCACTGCTCCTATAGGCGCCGGAACGCTATACAGCTTCGCGCATGAATTGGGTCATGCATTGGATTATCGAAAAGGGGCTGCGAATCGCATTAAGCACATATACAATCCGAGCTGCTACCTTGATAATGGGTATGCATGCCAATGCCGGAAGAATGATTCTCGTGACTACCTTCCCGAAGAGGAGTGGGCGGACAGGATTGCGCGGTGTGTGACCGAAGGCACCTTCGGAGGAGACTTCTTTGAGCCAGTCTGGAATTGATTGCTTCCGCTCCATGAAGTGGCGGATAGGAGGCGCTGCGGTGCTTGTCATGATCGATGGGGCGTGCGCTCGGAACGTTGCCGCACGGGAGCAAGACCCGCCCAAGGTAACATGGGAGGCTTTTGCGCGTGAGGTCGAGTGCGCAACCCGTGCTGGTTATGAGGTTCCGGTCGCACAGAAGGATGTGTGCCTTCGCAGATCATTCGAAGGGCTACTTGCGGCGGATGAGAATGCACATTGCTCTCGAGATGCTGACTGTGGTCTGATCCGCGATTGGCCTCCATTGGGGCCCTCCTGTCTTGCTGTCCGCCGTGATTGGGCAGCCAGCCGTGCATACAGGGAATTGAGGAACCAAGTGGTTGACGCCTGCGGTTTCCTCGACAGCTTCGCTTCGCCACCGGGATGTGTTGTTGTTTGTATTGATGGTCGATGCAGAGATCCTGGACGAGTGACGTTGATACTTCAATCGCCTGAGATGTGCAGTCAGTAGTGAGCAGCACTCGCTGTGTACGTGGAAGGGTAGCAGGCAATCATGAGCATCCACCCTTCCTCCGTACTGCAGCACGGGAATGAACACGGATTCGCTGCATTTCTGCCGTCTCTGGCGTTCAACTAGAGATGGCAGAAATTTCCCTCGAAGTCTGGTTCTCCCTCTGTGTTTGCCCATCTTGGAGAGTGAATAAGGGCGAAACACCAGCCAGCGAATGGCTATGGAAGAATTATCACCCCGCGAAGACGGAGCGGCGCTCCTTGAGCAGGGCCTGGAGCATGCCCTGGATGGACTCGCGGGTGCGCTCGGTGAGCCGCTGCACCTGGGACATGTCCTCGGCGGCCTCGGGCGGCAGGTCTCCCATGCCGATCGGATCTCCGAAGCGGATGGTCCACCGGGCCGGCAGCGGAGGCGGCGTCAGCGGCAGGTAGGGCAGCCCCAGGAAGCCCGCCGGCAGCTTGGCGAACAATGGCACCGTCTCCTCGGCGCCCACGATGGCCACCGGGACGATGGGCGCGCCCGTGCGCAGCGCCAGCTTCACGAAGCCGCCTCGTCCGAAGCGCTTGAGTTGGTAGCGCTGCGCGAAGGGCTTGCTCAACCCCTGGATGCCCTCGGGGAACACGATGACCGGGCGCAATTCGTCCAGCAGCCGCAGCGCGTTCTCCGGGCAGGCCCGTACCGCGCCCATCCGGTTCATCAGCGTGCCGAGCATCGGCGCGTGGAAGACCTGGTCCTCCGCCAGCCAGCGCGCTTCCTGCAGGTCCGGCCGCTCGCGCGACAGCGCCTGTTGCAGCACCGGCCCGTCGATGGGCAGCGCTCCCGAGTGGTTGGCCACCAGCAGCACTGGCCCCGCCGGCACGTGGCTCGCGCCCTGCACCGACACCCGCCAGTACCGCTCGTACAGGAAGTCCAGCACCGGCTGCATCACGCCGCCGAGCGCCGCGTCCTTGCCGTACTCGTCGATGGTCGTGCCGCCTCCCACGCCAATACCCGTGAGCGCCGCGCTCAACAGCCCCTGCGCCGAGCCCACCGTCTTGCTGAACCGCTCGCTCGCCAGCGCCTGGAAGGCGGCCTCCTTCGCCAGGGACAACAGCCCCGCGAAGCGATCCCCCATGCGGTGCGGCTCGGCTCCAGGAGACTCGGCGGTGAAGAAGGCGTCGGCGGTGCTGCTCACGGCGGGCTGCACGGGTGCCAGCGCGGCCTCCACCTGCACCTCGATGCGGGCTTCCTCCGCGGCCTCGGCCTCGCTGTCCGGGGCGTACTCGTCCTGGCTCGCGTCGAGCACCTCGACGGTCACCGTCTCGGTCACCGTCATCTCCACCATGTCCTCGAAGCCGGGCATGGCGACCGGTCCCGTGGGCAGCGGCTCTCCGATGGCCTCTTCCAGCTCCCGCAGGGCCTCCACGGCCGAGAGGGTCTCCGCCGTCCGCTCTTGCGGCTTCGCGTCCGCCCTGGCCGACTCGGACCCGGAGGCAGCCTTGCGCTCACGCTGCTCCTCGACGGGAGCGCGCGCCTCGGCCTGGACTGGTACCGGAGTGACAGGTGGCTCGACCGGAGTGCCCGCCGTGGTGCCGGTGGCGCTGAACGCCTCGGGACGGCCGCGCGCCTCGGGAGAGGGCGGCGTGGCGGGGGTCTTCGAAGCCTTCCCCTTGGGGGCCGAGGCCTTCTTCCCCTGTGCACCCGAGGTGGGCTTGGGCGCGGCAACCTTCTCCGCCGCGGGCTTGGGTGCCGGCTTGGGCGCGGCCGAGGGCTTCGGCTCAGCGGCCCTGGCGGCGGGCTTCTCCTTCGGAGCCGGAGCGGGCGCCTTCTTCGCGGCCTTCGCCGGGGCACTCTTCCCAGCGGCCTTGGTGGGCGGAGGCGTGGCCTGGGCCTTCTTCGGCTCCGGGGCCGCCGTACCAGCCGTCTTGCCCTCCGAGGGCCGCTGAGCGGCACCGCGCTGGAAGGGATCGTTCCCGAGCACACCCTTGGCCATGATCAACTCCTCCGCATCGCCGCCACGGCGTCCCGGGCGTGGAACATGGGGATGAAACCGAGCTCTTCCTCCGCCCGCTCGCCGTTGGCGACCCATCCGTAATGCATGTAGTCGAGCAGGGCGGTGGGGAACCCCGGTCCCCCCAGCGAGGTCATCGTCTTCAGGGCCGTACGGTAGAGCGGTCCGGGCAGGGGGAGCGGCTGGGCGCCCGCCTGGCGGATGAGCCCCGAGAGCGGCAGCACCCCGCGTCCGACGATGTTGAACTCACCCTCGGCGTTGGCGCTCAACGCCTGGTACAGCGCCCGGGCCGCGTCCTCCTCGTGGAGCGCCTGCCAGAGCGGATCGAACCCCAGCAGGGTGGGCACCACGCGGCGGGCCACCATCCGCGTGGCCGGGTTGTCCATGTGCGGGCCGAACAGCGGCGCGAAGCGCAGGACGATGACGCGTGTCTCCGGGTGGCGGTCGCGGAAGGAGCGCACCTGCTTCTCCACCTCGACCTTGTCGGTGACGTAGCGGCTGCCGGGGCACCCCGACAGCGAGGTGTCCTCATCCAGCAGGGCGGGGTGCTGGCCGCGTGCGCCATAGAGCGCCGTCAGCGAGGGGACGATGAGCCGCGGCACCCGGGCCCGTCCCACCGCGCTCAGCACACTCATCGTGCCGATGACCTCGAGCTCATGCGCCAGGGATCCATCGCGCACCGGCCCATGGAGGAAGGCCAGATGGTAGAAGACGTCCACGGGCAGCTCCGCGAGCGCGTCGGACACCTCGCTCTCCGCGTCGTGCCGCGTGAGGTCCACGCGATGGAAGTCCACCTTGTCACCGGCGGGCTTGGCCACGTCCAGGACCAGGATGCTCTCCACATCGGGGTCTCGCTCCAACAGTGGGAGCAGCAGCCGGCCAAGGTCGCCGGCAGCGCCCGTCACCGCGACGCGAAGTCCCCCCTTGCTCGCCTGAGTTGCTTCCATACGGGAGTGGGCGTGATAGCTCAGAAGCCCACCGTTGTCAGCCGCGACGCGTCAGGATTGCTGGCCAACTTCCCGGGTCCTGCGCATCATATGACCTCCCATGGCACGTATCGCCCGCCTCAGTGACGTCCTCATCAACAAGATCGCCGCCGGCGAGGTGGTGGAGCGCCCCGCCTCCGTCGTGAAGGAGCTGGTGGAGAATTCCATCGACGCTGGCTCTCGCACCATCCGCGTGGCGCTGGAGAAGGGGGGGCTGGGGCGCATCACCATCTCGGACGACGGGCACGGCATGGGGATGGAGGACGCCCGGCTCTGCCTGGAGCGCCACGCCACCAGCAAGCTGCGCGAGCTGGACGATCTGTTCACCATCAACACCAAGGGCTTCCGGGGCGAGGCGCTGCCGGCCATCGCCTCGGTGTCGCGCTTCACCCTGCACACGGCCGAGCCGGGGGCGCAGGTGGGCACGAAGGTGGTGGTGGAGGGCGGGAGCGATCCGCTGGTGGAGGAGGCGCCGCCGCGGGTGGGGACGGTCATCTCGGTGGAGGACCTGTTCTACAACACGCCGGCGCGGCGCAAGTTCATGAAGCGCGAGTCCACGGAGCTGCAGCATGCGGAGGAGGCGGTCATCCGGCTGGCGCTGGCGCACCCGGACGTGGCCTTCTTCGTGGAGCACGGGGGCCAGCAGCTCTTCACCAGTCCGGCGAGCCCGGGAGATCCGCGCGAGCGCATCGCCGCGGCGCTGGGGCCGGGGGTGCACCCGCACCTGGTGCCGGTGGAGGAGCGGCGGCTGGGGGTGAGCGTGACGGGGCACATCGCCTCGCCCGAGTACACGCTGCCCAACGCGCGTGGCATCTACACCTTCGTCAACCGCCGCTACATCCGGGATCGGGGCCTCAACAGCGCCATCCAGCGTGGCTTCCAGGAGTTCCTCGCGGCGGGGCGCCAACCGGTGGTGGTGCTCTTCATCGACGTGGACCCTCGGGCGGTGGACGTGAACGTGCATCCGCAGAAGCAGGAGGTGCGCTTCTCGGACGCCAAGGGGGTGGTGGACACGGTGCACGCGGCCATCTCCCGGGCGCTCCGGGCCGCGCCCTGGCTGGGCAACAAGGGAGAGGGTGGGGGACCCGAGCAGCCGAGGCAGGCCGCCCACTACGCCATGGCGGTGGAGCGCTTCCTCACCCGCGCGCAGGAGGCCACCTGGGGCTCGCCGCTGCCGTTGCCGGGCACCCAGGACGCGTCCGTGCCAGGAGGAGGCCCCGTCTCTCCATTGCCCTTCGCCCCCACCTCCATGCCGGGGCCCTTGGGTCTGGCCTTCGCGCCCACCACCCCCGCGCTGCTGCCGGGGCGAGCGCCCGCCTTCGGCCAGGCCCAGCCCCAGCTCAACGAGGCGCCGCCGCCGGGCTACTTCGGCGCGCTGCGGCCCATGGGCGTGCTGGGCGAGCGCTTCCACGTGTGCGAGGGGCCGGGCGGCACGCTGGTGGTGCTGGACGCGCACGCGGCCCTGGAGCGGGCGCGGCTGATGGGCTTCCAGCGGATGGTGCAGCGGGAGGAGGCGCCGGTGCCCACGCTCTTCGGCGCCACGGTGGAGCTGCCGGTATCGGTGGCCAAGGCGCTGGTGGAGGGGCGAGAGGCGCTCGCGCGGCTGGGGCTGGAGGTGGAGCCCTTCGGCGGGACGACGCTGGCCCTCAAGGCCGTGCCGCCCTCGCTGGTGGGCGCGGACGCCCGGGCGCTGCTGGAGGCCCTGGCACGTGCCCTGCCTCCGCCCGGCTCGGAGCTGGACGTCACCACGCTGGCCGAGGGCCTCCGGGTGCTGGCCTGCCATGCCGCGCGCCATGCCGAGGGCCAGCTCAGCGAGGGCAAGCTCCGGGCGCTCCTGGGCGAGCTGGACGCGGCGGACTTCCACCCCACCTGCATCCACGGCACGGTGGTGGTGCTCGAGGTGCCGCTGCTGGAGTTGGAGCGGCGCGCCCTGCGGCCCCCCAGCCCGAAAATTTGACCCTCCACACGTCACTGCTACGGTGCGCGCCCTGCCTGTAGCACCGGGGCGGACTGACGCGAGGAGGAGCGCATGCGCGGCGTGATCACCCTGCGGGACGTGATGGCCAACGTGGGCCTGGTCCGGCGGGAGTTCGGCTCGTTGTGTGTGGTGCGGTGCCTGCTCGCCGCTCTGTCCCGGCGCCGCACCACGTTTCTCGAAGTCGCGCTGCGCCTGAAGGACTCCTGACCGATGCGCCGTCTCCTCCCGCTCGCCGTCCTGCTCGCCGCCGCGAGCGCCTCCGCCCAGGACGAGGAGCTCATGCCGCTCAACGGCGTGGGCCGTATGTCCATCGAGGCGGGCTGGCGGCACACCTCCAACGGCACCTTCTACGACAGCTTCTACTCGCTGCCGGCCTACCTGGGTGTCCAGCGGGCCCCCGAGTCACCGGGTGGCCCCTTCCTGGCGGGCTCCTTCGCGTACTCCGTCACCGAGTTCCTCGAGCTGGGGATCGATCTCTTCGCCACCGGCGAGCAGCTGCGGTTCACGGGGGCCCCCACCATCACCAACATCACCTACGGCGCGCTGGTGGGCCTGCGCCTCCAGACGCTGCTGGACATCCTGACGCCCGAGGGCGTGGTGCCCTTCGTGGGCATCCAGACGGGCCCCACGCTGGTCTACTCGGTGGCCGAGGGAGTGGGCTCGCGGGAGCTCTTCACGCAAGCCTGGGCGGGCACCGTGGGAGCGACCTTCCGCTTCAACGCCCAATGGGGACTGACCGCCGAGTACCGCTTGGCCTTCGCCCGGGGCCAGAGCGTCTTCAACAACAAAGCCGAGTTCAAGGGGCTCTCCTCGTACAACGCGGGGGGCAACTGGTTCGCGCTGGGGGTGACGTACTTCTTCGCATCGGATCCCTCCCGCCCATTCTCCACCTTGCCCTAGCGGCGTACCGCTAGCCTGGCCCCCTGCCTTCGAGGGATGCACCGGAAATTCTTCGGGGCATGGGGCCTGTTTCCGGGGCCGACCACCACGAAGCGGGTGTGAAAAGTCACCAATCCCGCCCGACGGAGCCCCTACGATGCGCGAAGAGGCCGAGATCATTTCCGGGCCCAACAGGAAGATGTCCATGGCTGCTGAGACGAAGCCGGAGCAGAACAAGGAACTGAGCGAGATCCGCAAGGAGGTCATCGAGGCCCGCAACCTCGTGATCAAGACGGACAGCCTGCTGAAGAACCTTCACGCGGAAGTGAAGGCCATTGGCAAGCGCCACGAGGATCTCCAGAAGCGGCAGTGGATTTCTTCCGGCGTGGCGTACGCGATCTTCGCGGCGCTGTGCGTGGCGGGCGCGGTGATGGTGAGCTCGGCGAAGAGCTCCGGCGCGACGGCCGAGCGCGAGCGGCTGGAGAAGGCGGTGGCCGAGCTGACGACGCAGCTGGACAAGCAGCGCACGGAGCTGACGGCGACGCAGACGTCCCAGCGCCAGGCGGCCGAGGTCTTCCGGCTGATGACGACGCTGCCGGGTGACGAGCGGCTCAAGGGTGTGGACGAGCTGGTGAAGCTGGACACCTCGAAGCTGACGCAGCTGGAGCGCCACGCGCTCAACGACAAGGCGGCGCAGCTGCGCCGGGAGATTGGCGACGCGGCGCTCGAGCGTGGCAAGGCGGCCTTCCGCCGCAACGACATGAAGACGGCGATCGAGGAGATCACGCGCTTCGTGGCGATGAACCCGCCGGCGGAGCAGTTGGTGGAGACGTCGTTCTTCCTGGGCGTGGCCTACAACAATGAGAAGAAGCACGAGCAGGCGGTGCCGCAGCTGACGCGCTACATCGAGAGCGATCGGAAGGCGAAGAACCGCGACTACGCGATGCTGCTGCTGGCGCAGTCGCTCCAGGAGACGAACCAGCTGGAGAAGGCCGTGCAGATGGTGAATGACGGTGTGACGCAGCACCCGGCCAGCGAGTACATCTCGCAGTTCCGTGGCCGTCTGGCGACGGTGCGGCGGCTGATGTCGGGTGGTGCGGCGGCGGCTCCGGCCGCTGGGACTCCGGGGGCAGCGGCGGTTCCTGCGGGTGGGGCTCCGGCTCCGGCGGCGCAGCCCGCTCCGGCGCAGTAGTCCTGTCCTCCCTGTCCTCCCTGTCCTCCCTCTCCCTCTGGGAGAGGGTCGGGGTGAGGGTCTTCCCAACCAGGGGCCTGGGTTCCGAGAGGATCCCAGGCCCTTTGTTTTTGTCGGCCTCTAATTGCTCACGGTGATGGAGACGGTGGCGCTGTAGGCGGAGTTGCCGGCGGGATCGTAGGCGCGGCTCCTGAGCCAATAGGTGCCATTGGCCTTGCTGGTGGTGTTCCAGGAGAAGGTGAAGGGCGCGGTGGTGGAGGAGCCCAGCAGGGTGTAACCCAGGTAGAAGTCGACCTTGGAGACGGTGCCCCGTTCATCGTTGGCGGTGGCCTCGAGGAGGACGGTACCGGAGAGGACGGCGCCCGCGGTGGGAGAGGTGAGGGATGTGGTGGGGGCCGTCAGGTCGTTGTTGAAGACGATGTTGATGGAGGAGAGGGCCGCGTTGTTGCTGGTGTCATAGGCCCTGGCCTTCAGGGTACGGGCGCCGTTGGGGAGGCTGCGGGTGTTGTAGGTGCAGGAGTAGGGGGCGGAGGTGTCGGTGCACATCAGGGTGGTGTTCGCATAGAACTCCACCTTGCTCATGCCCCGGTCGTCCGTGGCGGTGGCGGTGATGGTGATGGTGCCGATGATGATGGCGCCCTCGGTGGGATCGGTGAGGGTCACCGTGGGAGGCGTGAGATCGTTATCCG
>NZ_JPMI01000297.1 GCF_000733295.1 Archangium violaceum Cb vi76
CGGTGAGGGACACCGTGGGCGGGATCAGGTCGTTGTTGAGGGTGACGTTCACTGCGGGCCCCCCGGAAGAGGACAGCCCCGCGGCGTCGAAGGCGACGACGGAGAGGGCGTAGGCGCCGTTGGGCATGGTGCGCGTGTCCCATGCGAGGGAGAAGGGCGGGGAGGAGTCGGAGCCCACCAGGGTGGAGTCGGCGTAGAAGTCGACGCGGGCCACGCCGAAGTCATCGGAGGCGGACACCGGGAGGGTGACCGTGCCCTTGAGGGTGGCGCCGGCGGCTGGAGCGGTGAGCGAGGCGGAGGGCGGCGTGGTGTCCACGTCGGTGCCCACGGCGAACACCAGGTCATCGTGGTCGTTCACCGTGCCCGCGTTGCACTCGGAGGTGCTGCCTCCGCTGCGGTAGACGGCGCGCAAGGCCTGCAGGGAGCCCGGGGGCAGCAGGTACGTGGTCGACAGGACCCGTGCGCCGGTGCTGGTGGGGGTCAGGGTGGTGAGGTACGTCCACGACGGCGCGTTCGCGTCCTCGGCGTAGAACAGATCCAGCCGCTCATTGGCGATCGAGCTCACCCAGACGGTGACATCGACCTTCACCTCCTTGCCGGGGGCGAAGGGCGTCCCATCCGTCCGCGAGACCAGGATCTGGTCGATCGAGGGACTGGTGTGGAAGGTGCCACTCGTCCCATCCGCGCAGGAGCCGCCCAGGGTGTTGGGCTGATGGGGCTCGGGCCCGAGGTTGGCACGGCCCCTCACCAGCGTGGTGGTGTCGCAGCGATAGGTGACGGCCGGGCACAGGGGCACGCCGAGCGTGGCGTCGTAACCGGCGGTGCCGGGGTGGAAGAGCGTGACGGAGATGATGGCGCTGTAGGTGGAGTTGCCGGAGGGATCGTAGGCGCGGCTCCTGAGCGAATAGGCGCCATTGGCCTTGCTGGTGGTGTCCCAGGCGAAGGAGAAGGGCGCGGTGGTGTCGGTGCCGAGCAGGGTGGAACCCAGGTAGAACTCGACCTTGGACACGGTGCCGCGGTCATCGCTGGCGGAGACCTCGATGGGGACGATGCCGTAGACGACGGCGCCCGCGGTGGGCGAGGTGATGGCGATGGTGGGGGCCGTCAGATCGTTGTCGAAGACGACGTTGACGGACGAGAGGGCCGTGTTGGTGGCGGTGTCATGGGCCCTGGCGGTCACGACACGGGGGCCGTTGGAGAGGTTGCGGGTGTTGTAGCTGCACGAGTAGGGCGAGCTGGTGTCGGAGCACAGGACGGTGGTTCCGGAGAGGAACTCCACCCTGGACATGCCCCGGTCGTCCGTGGCGGTGGCGGTGAAGGTGACGGTGCCGGTGAGGGTGGAGCCCTCGGCGGGAGCGGTGAGGGTGACCGTGGGCGGGGTGAGGTCGTTGTTGGCGGTGACGGTGACCGGGGCGGAGGTGGCGCTGTTGCCCACGGCATCCAGCGCCCGGGCGGTCAGGGTGCGCGAGCCGTTGGGCCCGTTGCGGCTGTTCCAGGAGAACGAATAGGGCGAGGTGGTGTCGGAGCCCACGAGGGTGGAGCCGTCGTAGAACTCCACCTTGGTGACGCCCACGTTGTCGGAGGCGGTCGCCGAGAGGGTGACGCTGCCCGTGACGGTGGCGTCAGCGGCCGGAG
>NZ_JPMI01000298.1 GCF_000733295.1 Archangium violaceum Cb vi76
CGGTGAGGGCCACCGTGGGGGGGATCCAGTCGTTGTCGACGGTGACGGTCACTGCGGCGCTCCCGGAAGAGGTCAGTCCCGCGGCGTCGTAGGCGATGACGGAGAGGGAGTGGGGGCCGTTGGAGACGGAGCGGCTGTTCCACGAGTAGGTGAAGGGCGGGGAGGAGTCGGAGCCCAGCAGGGTGGAGCCGGCGTAGAAGTCGACGCGGGTCACGCCGAAGTCGTCGGTGGCGGAGGCCGAGAGGGTGACGGTGTTCTTGACGGTGGCGCCCGTGGCCGGAGCGGTGAGCGAGGCGGAGGGCGGCGTGGTGTCCACGTCGGTGCCCACGGCGAACACCAGGTCATCGTGATCGTCCAGCTCGCCCGGGGAGCAGGGCATGGGCATGCCGTAGGTCCGGTAGGTGCCGCGCACGGCCTGCAGGGTGCCCGCGGGCAGCAGGTACGTGGTGGACATCGTCAGGTATCCACTGGAGTACGGGCGCAGGGTGGTGAGGTACGTCCACGACGGCGCGTTCGCGTCCGCGGCGTAGAACAGATCCAGCAGCTCGTTGGTGGGCTCGAGGCTCGCCCAGAGGTTGACCTCGATCTTCACCTCCTTGCCGGGGGCGAACGGTGTCCCATCCGTCCGGATGACGCGGATCCGCTCCAGCGAGGGGTCGAACTGGTACAGGCCGTAGATGCCCTCCTGGCCGTCCGCGCAGGTGCCGCCCAGGGTGTTGGGCTGGTGCTGCTCGGGGCCGAAGTGGGTGCCCCGGCCGGCGAGCAGCCCCATGGAATCGCAGCTGCTGCTCGGGGTGAGGCAGCGCGGGACGCCCATCACCGGGTCGTAGAGCGCGATGCCCGGGTTGTCGAGCGTCACCTCGACGGAGCTGGCCGCGCTGTTGCACCCACTGTCGAAAGCGCGCGCGGAGAGGGAGGCCGTGCCGTTGTCGTGCTCCCGGCTGTCCCAGACGAGCGAGTAGGGCGCCGTCGTGTCGGAGCCGATGAGCTGGCCATCGGCGTAGAAGTCCACCCGGGTGACGCCCACGTCATCGGACGCCGTGGCGGTGAGCGTCACGCTTCCACTGAGCGTGGCGCCATGGGAGGGCGCGGTGAGCGACACCTCGGGGCGCACGGAGTTGTCCTTCCCCATGCAGGCCGAGTGAAGCAACCGGTTCGGAGAGCCGAGTCCGGGCTCGATGATGAGGTTGGGGGTCGAGCGGGCGATGAGCTCCTCGTTGACCTCGGTGGGAGTCGCCGTGGGGTGCCCCTCCAGGTAGAGCGCCACGGCACCGGAGACGTGGGGCGTGGCCATGGAGGTGCCATCCGCGTACTCCATGTCCGTGTCGCCCGTGAACCAGGCGGAGAGGATGCCCTGGCCCGGCGCGAAGAGGTCCACGCAGGTGCCGTAGTTGGAGAACCAGGCGCGCATGTCGTACTCGTCCGTCGCGCCGACGGTGAGCGCCAGGGGTTCGCGGGCGGGAGACGTGGAGCAGGCCTCCCAGCCGTCATTGCCCGCGGCGACCACGAAGGTGACGCCCGCGGCGATGGTGGCCGCCACCGCGTCATCGAGCGCCTGTGTCGCCTCGCCTCCGAGGCTCAGGTTGGCCACGGCCGGCGTCTCGTGGTGGGCGGCGATCCAGTCGATGCCCGCGAGCACCTGCTCCAGGGTGCCCTCGCCCTCGCAGTTGAGCACGCGCACGGGATGGATCAGCACGTCCTTGGCGACGCCCACCGTGGTACCGCCCACCGTGCCGGCCACGTGGGTTCCATGGCCGCGGCAGTCTTCCGTGCCCAGCCCGTCGCCGATGGAGTCGAAGCCGGGGCGAATCCGGCCCGTGAACTCGACATGGGTGGACAGCACGCCGGTGTCCACGATGTACGCGTGCACTCCGGCACCCGTGTACTCGTAGGTGTAGGTGCCATTGAGCGGCTGGTTGCGCTGGTCGATGCGATCCAGGCCCCAGATGGCGTTGCTCTGCGTGCCGGACTGGCGGAAGAGGCGATCCTGCTCGATGTAGCGCACGCGCGGGTCCGTGCTCATGCGCCGCGCCGCCTCCTCGGACATGGCGGCCGTGAAGCCCTTCAGTGCATGGGTATACGTGCGCCGCGGTTGGGCCCCGTGCGCCCCCGCCAGGGACGTGACGCGCTTCCGGGTGTCCTCGGCGGAGGCCGCCACTCCCTTCTCCTCCGCGAGCACGACGATGTAGCGGTCCTGGATGGCCCGGGCCGGTTTCGCGAGCCGGAACTTCTGGGTGGAGGTTCGCTCCGGGAGAGGGGCCTCCGGCGATTGCTCGCATCCCACGGCGAGCAGGCAAGCAGCGAGGCGGACGAAGCTCCACAGCCGAGTGCGCATGGAAACCCCCTGGGTTTTTCGGTGGCGCGTCGGCGAATCATCTCAGGAATGGTGGACTCGGGACCAGACCCCCAGGTCGGAATGTCGGGAGGGCCCCGATCAACCCGCCCCCCTATCGGGCCACGGTGACTCCCGGTTAGCGTCGCGGCTTTTCTCATTGTGACCCCGGAGAAGCTTCAGGGGAGGACTGCATGCGTTCACGTTGGCTGGCGGTAGTGGCGATGTCCGGGCTGTGGGTGGGCTGTGGTGGCCCGGCGGCCGAGGCACTCAACAAATACAAGGCGGCCTCCCTCGCGTCCGAGACCGATGTGAAGGAGTGGGCCGAGCGGTCCAGTGCACCCAACATCTATGCCACCGCCAACGTGGCGGTGACGCTCGTGACGTTGACGGCGGGTTCGGAGGGCGCGGATCCCAACTGTCCGGTGCAGAAGAAGGACGGCAAGACCACGCGCCTCACCGGAGGCTGCACCGACAAGAACGGCGTGGAGTGGCTCGGCTCGATGGAGCTGGTGAGCGAGGAGGAGGGCGAGAGTTCGGGCATCCAGAACGCCCGCTACACCTATGACAACTTCGGCTACCAGAAGCCCTACACCTGTGGGGACAAGACCGGCCTGAACAAGATCGCCTTCCATGGCACCAGCTCGGTGACCGGCACCGAGGCGAAGAAGGAGTTCGCGATCGACGTCCGCCTGGAGTCCTCCGGGCTGCGGGACGAGGACTCCGACTCCTGCGACACCGTCAACTCCTCCGGGGCGTGGGAGTACAAGGGGACCGTCGACGGCGCGGACTCCGACCTGGGCGAGGGCAGGCAGACCTGGAACGGCTCGGGCCGCATCGGCTACGAGGAGCGGGGCCTGGTCGAGGTGGCGACGAAGGACGAGGTGGTGGATGGCTCGGTGTGCGACGAGGAGGCGGCCTCGGGCAGCACCACCATCAAGTCGAGCGGCCACACCGCGGTCATCACGTACGATGGCGCCACGGATTGCGAGGAGGCCAGCACCGTGCAGTGGAGCCTCGACGGGAAGGCCTCGGGAGAGCTGGAGGGCGTCAGCTGCTCGGCCGCCAGTGGCCCCGCGTTCTCGGCGTGGGGCGTGGCCCTGCTCGGCGCGCTGGGGCTGATGCGCCGCCGCGCCCGGCGCTGAGCCCACGCCCCCCTCTGGCTCACGCCACCGGCGGAGGCTCCTTCGGGACTGGAACCCCCGGGTAGCTCAGCGCGGGACTGTCGATGACCTGGTGGGTCCACGGCACCAGGTCGTCGAGGATCCGCGCGATGCCCCCGGAGATGTCCTCGAGCGGAAGGTCGTTGTCCTCGGTGCCGAAGGGCTCCTCGATCTCCACGCCAATCTCCTCGATGCCCAGGAAGGTGTGGGCGATGAGCAGGATGACGGGCACGGTGGCCCAACCGAAGGGCTCCACCAGGGCGAAGGGCAGGCCGAGGATGAAGAGGATGAGCGTGCGGCGCAGGTGGAGCATGTACGCGAAGGGCATCGGCGTCCGGACGATGCGCTCACACCCGCCCTGATAGTCGATGAGGAGCTGGACGTTGCGGTCGAGCTCCATCTGGATGATGTCGGTGATGAGTCCGGCGCGGCGGGCCTCGGCGAGGATGGCGGACATGCGCATCGCCACCGCGAGGCCGGCGTTGCGCGCGTTGAGGATCTGATCGATCTCCGCGCGGGGGAGTACGGCCGCGGCGGGCCCGAGGTCGTCGCCACCGCTCCGGAGGACCCGGGTCAGCGCGAACGGGTACACCGCCGTCCACGCGGCGAGACGGCGCACCAGCTCGGCCGAGGGGATGTTCAGCGCCGCCGCGCGCACCAGGTTCCGCGTCTCGTTGACGACGCCCCCCCACAGCTTCCGCCCCTCCCAGAACCGGTCGTAGGAGGAGTTGGTCCGGAACACGAGCAACAAGCTGAGTACAGTGCCGGCCAGCGTGTGTCCGGTGGCCGGGACGTCCACATGGCGGACGTTCTGATGGAACCAGACCACCGCCGTGGACCAGGCCACGAACACGCCCAGCCGTCCGACGATTTCCTTGAGGATGCCGCCGCGGAGTTTGAGGAGGTGCCGCCACCAGTGATGCGGGTCGTAGTGGATCATTTGTCTCGACGGGCGATGTCAGCCGCCCCTGGCGCGGGTTTTCGCCCAGGAACCGTGGAAGTTCCATGGGGATCTGTTGGTTTACCCACCTTTGTTCGGGGGGCTGCTTTCCGGAAAAACGCGGTAGAGTCGCGGCCATCATGTCCGCCTTCATCCATGAATGGCTGAATCTCCTGGTGCGCTGGGTCCACGTGATCGCGGCGATCATGTGGATCGGAGATTCGTTTCTCTTCATGTGGCTCGACAGCCACCTCACCGCGCCGAGCCGACCCCGGGAGGGCGCCGTGGTGGGCGAGCTGTGGATGACCCACAGCGGTGGCTTCTACGAAGTGGTGAAGCGCAAGTCGCTCGCCCAGGGCGAGATGCCGGACACGCTCTACTGGTTCAAGTGGGAGAGCTACACCACGTGGATCAGCGGCTTCCTGCTGCTCATCATCGTCTTCCACCTCAACGGCGCGTCGCTGCTGATCGACCCGGGCGTCTACCCGCTCACCGGATGGCAGGCCATCGCCATCAGCCTGGGCCTCCTGCCAGTCGCGTACGGGGTGTACGAGCTGCTGTGGAAGACGCCGCTGGCCAGGAACAACCGGGTGTTCGCGGCGGTGGGGTTCGTGTTGATCACCGGGCTGGCGTACGTGCTGACCCACCTGTTCAGCGCCCGGGGCGCGTTCCTCCAGGTGGGCGCCACGCTCGGCACGATCATGGCGGCCAACGTGTTCTTCCGGATCATCCCCGCGCAGCGCTACATGCTCGCGATGACCCGCGAGGGCAAGCCGGTGGACACCACCCTGGGCCTGCGCGCCAAGGGCCGCTCCATCCAGAACCACTACCTGACGCTGCCCGTGCTGTTCACGATGATCTCCAACCACTTCCCGAGCACCTATGGTGGCTCGAAGCCGTGGCTGGTGCTGGGCCTGTTGTTCATCGTGGGCGCGGGCCTGAAGTACGTGATGAACTTCCGCGTCAACACGCCGCCGCTGGTCTGGGCGGGCACGGGCCTGGCGATGGTGGGAGTGGTCGTGCTGACGCGGCCGCCGCCGGATCCGGCGCTCGAGCAGTTCGCGGGCAAGCCGCCGGTGCGGTTCGAGCAGGTGGCCTCCGTGATGCAGACGCGCTGCGCCACCTGCCACGCGGCACGGCCCTCGACCCCGATGTTCGCCGCGCCGCCGCAGGGCGTGGTGCTCGACACGCCGGACTCCATCCGAGCCCACGCCGATCGCGTCTTCGTGCGCGCGGTGGCCACCAAGACGATGCCACTGGGCAACCTCACGGGCATGACGGAGGACGAGCGCGCGCTGGTGGGGGCGTGGTTCGCCCAGGGCGGTGAGGTGCCCTCGGACGCGAAGATGCCCGACCTCGTCGCGCCGCCCGTGGCCGCCGCTCCGGCCGCCGCACCCACGGCGGGGGCCGCGCAGGCGGACATCCCGGAGTCCTCGCGCAACTACTTCGCCTCGGTGTGCAGCACCTGCCATGGCCCCAATGGAGCGGGGGACGGCATGGTGGCGGCGGCGCTGAATCCGAAGCCGCGCAACTTCGGCGACAAGGAGTGGCAGAAGAGCATCACCGATGACGCCCTCAAGAAGATCATCGTCGAGGGGGGGGCGTCGGTGGGCAAGAGCGCGGTGATGCCGCCGAACCCACCGCTCGCGGACGACGCCGAGACGCTCAACGGCCTCGTGAAGCTCATCCGCGCCTTTGGCGCTTGAGGCAGGGACTCCAGAGGGGAACAACAGATGCAGCCGTTCATCGTGCGCGGCCGTCGTGTGCTGACGCCGCGGGGGATCCGCCCCGCGGCGATCCACATCCAGGACGGACGAATCACCAGGGTGGAGGCGGGTGACACCGTGCCTCCGGGCGCGAACGTGCTCGAGGCGGGTGAGCTGCTCGTCACGCCGGGCGTCGTCGACAGCCATGTCCACATCAACGAGCCGGGCCGCACCGAGTGGGAGGGCTTCGAGACGGCGACCGCGGCGGCCGCCGCGGGGGGCATCACCACCGTGGTGGACATGCCGCTCAACTGCATCCCCGCCACCACCACGCGCGAGGCGGCCGAGGCGAAGCTCGCGGCGCTCGAGGGCAAGCTGCACGTGGACGTGGCGTTCTGGGGTGGGGTGATTCCCGGGAACGTGGAGGCGCTCGAGGGGCTCGCGAAGTTCGGCGTGCCCGGCTGCAAGTGTTTCACCTGCCCGTCCGGCGTGGACGAGTTCCCGCACGTCTCACGCGAGGACCTCGAGGTGGCGCTGCCGCGGCTCCGGGATCTCGGGCTGACGCTGCTCGTCCACGCGGAGGCGCCGGGTCCTCTCGACGCGGCGGAGCGGGCCATTTCCGGGAAGGATCCCCGGGACTACCGCACCTACCTTGGCTCCCGGCCGCGCGCCGCGGAGGACGAGGCCATCGCGATGATCATCGACCTGTGCCGCGAGCACCGGGCGAGCGCGCACATCGTGCACCTGTCGAGTGCGTCCGCGCTGCCGATGATCCGCGCCGCGCAGCAGGAGGGCGTGCGGATCACCGCCGAGACGTGCCTGCACTACCTGGCCTTCACCGCGGAGGAGATCGCCGCTGGGGCCACGAGCTTCAAGTGCGCGCCGCCCATCCGCGAGGCGGAGAACCGCGAGCTGCTCTGGCGCGGGCTCGAGGACGGGACGATCGGCATGGTGGTCTCGGACCACTCGCCGTGCACGCCCGCGCTGAAGAAGCCGGAGGCCGGCGACTTCCTCCAGGCGTGGGGCGGCATCAGCTCCTTGCAGCTCGGGCTGTCGGTGCTCTGGACGCTGGCGAAGGAGCGCGGCCACTCCGTGGAGCAGATGTTCCGCTGGAACGTCGAGGGCCCGGCGCGGCTCGCGGGCGTGTCGGATCGGAAGGGTCGGCTCGCCCCCGGGTACGACGCGGACCTGGTGCTCTGGGACGACGCGGCCTCCTTCGTGGTCCAGCCCGAGGCCATCCGCCACCGTCACCACGTGACGCCCTACGCGGGCCGGCGGCTGTTCGGACAGGTGAAGAAAACCCTCGTCGGAGGCCGGATGGCATATGACGCTGCGTCCAACCAGCCCCCGGCCACCGTTGGCCGCTTCCTGGCGGTTCGGAGGTAACCCGTGGCAACGCATCAGCCCGTCCCGGCGGAGTTCAAGGGACTCGTGGATCTCTCGGCCGACCTGCTCGGCACGTTCGTGCTCTACGCGACGGACGACTACTTCGCCGAGAAGGAGAACCTGCTCAAGCCGGGCCCTCCCGAGTGGCGCGAGGGCGCGTACACCGACAAGGGCAAGTGGATGGACGGTTGGGAGTCGCAGCGCAAGCGCGAGCCCGGCCATGACTTCGCCATCATCCGCCTGGGCGCGCCCGGCCGGGTGCGCGGGGCGCTCGTCGATACCACCCACTTCAAGGGCAACGCGCCCCAGCAGATCATGCTGGAGGGGCTCGAGGCGCCGCACACCGCCACCCCGGCGCAGCTGCTCGCGGACGAGCGGTGGGTACCGATCATCGAGCAGAGCACGGTGAAGCCGGACTTCCCGAACGTCTTCACGCTCGCGCAGCCGAGCCAGCGCGTGACGCACGTACGGCTGCGCATCTACCCGGATGGCGGCGTGGCGCGGCTGCGCATCTACGGCGACGTGCTGGCCGAGGATCGCACCTTCTGGCGTCCGGGCAGCGTGGACCTGGGAGCGGTGGAGAACGGTGGCACCATCGCGGCCAAGAGCGACGAGTTCTTCGGCCCGCCGGCGAACATGCTGCTGCCCGGGCGCGGCGTGAACATGGGGGATGGCTGGGAGACGAAGCGGCGGCGCACGCCGGGCAGCGACTGGGCGGTGGTGAAGCTCGCGCGGCGCGGGGTGCTGGAGCGCATCGAGCTCGACACGCACTTCTTCAAGGGCAACGCGCCGCAGGCGACACTCATCGAGGCCGTGGACGCGACGGGCATGGACGCGGACGTCCTGCAGACGCTGCTCGGCTCCGCCTCGCCGAGCGGCTGGCGGGTGCTCGTGGACAAGACGGCGCTCGTCCAGCACCGTCGGCACCAGCTCGAGCCCATCCACGCCATGCCCATCACGCACGTGCGCGTGCACATCTTCCCGCACGGTGGCGTGAACCGGCTCCGGCTCTTCGGGTACGCGCTGGACACCGAGGCGGAGTCCACGGCGCTGAAGCGGTTGAACGCGCTCGACGAGAAGGAGGCGCGGGCGGTGTTCCAGGCGTGCTGCGGCTCCTCGGCGTGGGTGGACGGGATGAGCGCCCGGCGGCAGTTCCCGAGCGTGCGCGCCCTGTTCGCGGCGGCGGACGAGGTGTGGTGGTCGCTCGGGGCGAAGGACTTCCTGGAGGCGTTCGCCGCGCACCCGCGCATCGGCCAGACGAAGAAGGCCGCGCCCCAGAGCGAGAAGTCCGCGGAGTGGAGCAGGGGAGAGCAGCGCTCGGTGGCCCAGGCGGATGCCGCGACGCTGGAGCGGCTCGCGAAGCTGAACGACGAGTACTACGAGAAGTTCGGCTTCACCTTCATCGTCTTCGCCACGGGGAAGAGCGCGCCGGAGATGCTGGAGCTGCTCGAGCAGCGGGTGCGGCGCGGCAAGACGGACGAGGTGGAGACGGCCGCGGCGGAGCAGGCGAAGATCACCCGCGTGCGGCTGGAGAAGTGGCTGCGCGAGCAGATTTCGGGACGCTGAAGGAGAGGCACATGGGCATCAGCACGCACATCCTGGACACCTCCCGTGGGCGCCCCGCCGAGGGCGTCACGGTGACGCTGCACGCACAGCAGGGCGGTGAGTGGAAGGAGCTGGCGCGCGGCGTGACGAACGCGGACGGACGCGTGAAGCCGCTGCTGGAGACGATTCCCGCGGCGGGCGTGTACCGGCTCTCGTTCGAGGTCTCGCCGTACTTCACGCGGCTCGGCACCGAGAGCTTCTACCCTTCGGTGTCGGTGGACTTCCGGGTGAACGCACCGTCGGAGCATTACCACGTGCCGCTCCTGCTCAACCCCTTCGGCTTCTCGACGTACCGGGGCTCATGAGCACACCCCGGATCATCCGCGCGAGGCCGCTGACGCCGGACGCCTTCGCCCCGTATGGAGACGTCGTCTCCGCGGGGCTGAAGAGCGGCACGTCGGCGAACCAGGGCACGGCGGTGCGGTTCGACTGGTCGGCCCGGCTGGAGAGTGATCGCCCGGGGGCCAGGCCGAACCTCGCGGTGTTCCGCTCGGTGCCGCAGCCGCTGCCCTTCACGGTGAAGCTGCTCGAGCACCACCCGCACTCGAGCCAGGCCTTCCTGCCCATGGTCTGCGCGCGCTTCCTGGTGTGCGTCGCGCCGACGGATGCCGCGGGGGGGCCGGACGTGGAGCGGCTCGCCGCGTTCGTGTGTGGCCCGGGGCAGGGGGTGAACTACCACCGGAGCGTGTGGCACCACCCCATCATCGCGCTGGACGCCCCGGCGGAGTTCGCGATGCTCGCCTGGGAAGACGGCGGCGCGGGAGACTGCGTGGTGCGGCAGTTCCCGGAGCCGCTGCGCGTCCTCGTCGAGCTCTGAGCCCTTCGCGGCAACTACAGCGCGCCGAAGTTCTGGGGAGGCGTAGCCGGCCGAGGTGATGCGCTGCCACGGCGCTGGGTCGTTGGAGCCTATGTGGCGTTGTTGTTACCTATAGGCGTGCGAGTACTCGAGAGGTCGGCTGGGGGTCTCCTTCAGGCTCTCAGTTTGGTAGTTCGTACGCATAAATGAAGTCAAATGTCCCGTATGTGCAGAGCCCGCCATTGTCTCCCTTTTGCATGAGTTCGAGGGTATGTGTGCCGGCTTCCAGGGGAAGTACCGCATTGAGAGTGGCAACAGCATTGCACTCGTAACTGGATGCCATGCCAAAACCCGAAGGGTCGACGAGTATTGCGCCATTGAGACGTAAATCCTCGCCCGAGCCCGTCGTGACGTGAGAGCAGAGGCGTGAGCATGTCCGTCGCCCCCATGAAGGAGGCGGAAGTGATGGAAATGAAGGAGCAGGCGGAGAAGTTCCGGCGGCAGGTACTCGAGAGGGGCGAAGTGGGCCCGCGTACGCGCTACACGCAGGAGCAGAGACAGGAAGCGGTGGCGTACCTGAGAGTCCGCCAGCAACAGGGGGCGAGCAGGGAGGAAGCGGCGAAGGAGCTGGGCGTGAGCAGTTGGACGCTCAGCCGCTGGGGCAGCGCCGCTCGCCGTGCCACCCAGGAGGAGCCCGCGAGGGCAGCGCTGGTCCCCGTGGAGGTGAAGGACGCGCGCCCCGAGGCCAGAAGAGGAGGGCTGGTGGTGCACGGGCCCGGAGGAGTACGGGTAGAGGGCCTGTGCGTCGAGGATGCGGTGAGGTTGCTGCGAGGGCTGCTGTGATTGGCTCCACGCGCAGGCTCGCGGTGTACGCCTACGGGCAGCCGTGCGACATGCGCAAGAGCTACGACGCGCTGAGCGGGCTGGTGACGCAGGAGTTGGGCCGCGACTTCCTCTCGGGCGACGTCTTCCTCTTCGTGGGACGGGACAGGAAGAGGGCCAAGGCGCTCTTCTGGGACGGCACCGGGCTGTGCCTGTACGCCAAGCGGCTGGAGAAAGGACGCTTCGCGCCGCTGTGGCAGCCAGAGAGGGACAAGCAGCCGTTGGTGCTGACGGTGTCGGAGTTGGCCCTGTTTCTGGAGGGCAGCGAGCTGGTGGGGCGAGCGCCGCTCTCGCCCGCGCCGTACACGCTGGCGCCGCTCTTCCAGCCGGAGGCCGCCAGCGCGGTGACTTCGTGAGTCATGCCGCGCGCACTACTTGCGCGGGCGGGTGCTGGCATGGCACTACCCGCGCATGAGCTTCCAGCTTACGACGGAGAAGGACGTGGAGAGGCTGCGCCAGGCGGCCCTCCTGTTGGAGGCGGAAAACAGACGCCTGGTGGCGCGCGTGGTGGAGCTCACGCGCAAGCTGATGAGCGCCCAGGGCAAGGACGCCGAGGAGTTGCAGCTGCGTTTGCAGGAGTTGGAGCGGCAACTCGCGCAGCGCACTGGCGAGCTGTTTGGCCGCTCCAGCGAGAAGCGCCCCCAGCGCGAGCAGGACGAGGGGAACAAACCCGAGCCGCCCACGCACGGCCATGGCCCGCGCGCCCAGCCCACGCTGCCGATGCTGGAAGAAGTGCACACGCTGGAGGAGCCCGACAAGCAGTGTCCCAAGTGCGGTGGGGCGCTGGCGCAGATGAAGGGCTGCTACGAGGAAGCCGAGGAGGTGGACGTGGTGGAGCGGCGCTTCGTGCTGCGCCGCCACAAGCGCCAGAAGTACCGCTGCGGCTGCGGCGGGTGCGTGGAGACGGCCCTGGGCCCGCCCAAGCTCCAGGCCGGCGGGCGCTACTCGGTGGACTTCGCCGTGGAGGTGGCCGTGGCCAAGTACCTCGACCACATGCCGCTGGAGCGGCAGGTGAGAACCATGGAGCGCGAAGGGCTGGTGGTGGACAGCCAGACACTCTGGGACCAGATTGACGCGCTGGCGCGGTTGCTGTCGCCCGCGCACGCGGCGCTGCTGACGCGCGAGATTTTGGGGGGAGACGAGACGCGCTGGCCGCTGCTGGGCAGCAAGAGCCAGACGCGCTGGCACGCCTGGGCGCTGTGCGCCCCCGACGCCGTGGTGTACCGGATACAGGAGGGCCGGGACACCGAGGCCGCGCGCAACATGCTCCAGGATTTTGGCGGAATCCTCATGGTGGATGGGCTGAGCACCTACGAGAGCGCCGCCGCGGGCTCCGGTGGGAAGCTGACCCTGGTGAACTGCTGGATGCACGCGCGGCGCAAGTACGTGGAGTGCGTGGAGGCCTTCCCCCAGGCCGAAGAGGCCCTGGAGATGATTGGCGAGTTGTACGCGGTGGAGCGCGAGTACAAGGAGGGAGCCGAGAGCCTGGAGCGCCTGCTGGAACTGCGACAGCACAAGAGCCGTCCCATCATCGAGCGGCTGCACCAGTGGGCGTGCGAGCAGCGCGCATTGCCCCAGTCGGCGCTGGGCCAGGCAATCAAATACATGGGCAACCGGTGGACGGGGCTGACGCGGTTTCTGACGGATCTGCGGGCGCCGCTGGACAATGGGGCCACCGAGCGCGCCATGCGCGGGCTGGCGCTGGGGCGCAAGAACCACTACGGCAGCCGGAGCCGGCGCGGCACCGAGGTGGCGGCCCTCTACTACAGCCTGATGGAGACGGCGAAGCTTGTGCGGGGTGGACCCCAAGCGCTACCTGCGAGAGGTCGTGCTGGCGGCCCTGCGCGCAGAAGCGATTCCCCTGCCCAACCAGCTCGCGCAGCCCGCCGAGGGCTGACGCGCCACGACACTCATTCCCACCTGTCTCGAGCTGACCGGGCGCCGCGGTGCTTGTCGCACTGCGGTAAGCGCCCCCTCACGCCCTTCTTTCGTCGTCAAGCTCCTCGACCACGGGGCTCGGCGAGCATTTACATTGAGACGTACAGTGAGGTGGCCCAGCTGGGTGCAACTACCGGTTTTATGGCGAGTGGAGCGCGACTACCAGGAACTGAAGGCTGAGGTGGGCCTGGACCATTTCGAAGGTCGCTCCTGGCGTGGTTTCCACCACTACGCCTCGCTCTGCATGCTGGCCCACGGTTTCCTCGCCCTGCACCGGGCGCTTTTTTCCCCGAAGGCGGACGCACTGGACGCTGCCCCAGGTGCGCCGCCGCCTTCAGCATTTGCTGCTGCGCCGTATCGGCCACTGCCCTCTTTGCCTGCGTAGCATCAGCGCCCGTGCTCCTCCCCTCGGGCCTTCTCGCATCTAACCGGGTAAGTATTAGTGTTCCCGACGGGATTCGAACCCGTGGAGGAGGGGGGCCCTAAACCCGCGACGGCACACGCCTTTCGAGGAATCGCGAGTGAATCCGGACACTTCGAGTCCACGGGGAGAGTTCTCGGCAATCCGACCAGTCCCTCGGAGTCCCCTCCTGTTTTGGAGACATTTTGGAGACGGGGTTGCACTGTCCCTGCAACCCGAGCGGGGTTGCTTGCGTTGGGAGTCGGACGCTCTCTGTTGCGAGCCCGCTACCTGAGGTGGGGTGGGGCCTGGCAGGCGTTGGGGCCGGGGATCTAATTCGAACGTGCGGCGGGCGCCCCCAGATGCGTTGCCATCGTCAGCAGGGCCGGAATGCCGACGATGCCTCGAACGTGCAAGTATGCGGCGAGCGTTCGGATGAGCCCGGCGAAAACACGGCGACGACCGAGAATTCGGTTGGCCTGTTCGGTGTGACCGCGTGTACCAGTCGGCGATATCGCCGATGACTGCATCTCGGCGGCGGTGGTAGATACGGGACCATGAGTGGTCTCGAAGAACTCCGTGTTGATGCGTACCGTTCGCTGAAGAGTGTGCGGCTTGAACACCTCGGTCGAATGAACCTGCTCGTCGGTGCAAACAACGCCGGAAAGACGTCGGTGCTGGAAGCGATCGGGCTCGTAGCCCGGCCGCTCGATCCGGCCCAATGGATCCAGACAGCGACGAATCGGGACGCATCCGGGCCCCTCGTCGACGGCCTTTGGGCTCTCTTCCCAACAAGTACCGCGCTCACCCTCGAAAGCGGGGATGAGACGTCTAAAGCAATCTCCATCCACGCCAATCTTGGCGATGGCAATCGACATCTCCGGTCGCACGCCATTGCTTTCGTCGAACAGTGGACTGACGTCGACCGGCTCAGCGCCGATCCTCAGAGCGACGCGGTCGTTCGAATCCACACTGACGTGAGGGTGGGGGGAGGCGCCAAAGCGATCAAGCACGAGATGGAGTTCCGGTCGACGACTCCGCGCCGAGTACCTGTTGGTGTCGGTCTTCCTCCGATTCGCGTATTCGTAATAACGCCCATCACGCACCGGTCGACTGCTCAGCTCATCACCCACCTTAGCCACGTCATCGACGAGGGCGCCAAGGAAAAGTCCGTCGAACTGCTCAAAATGTTCGACCCCAACGTGTCCGACGTGTTGATAAGCCGGCCCTTCGGACGCGACGCCATCCGTGTCCTCCATGAAAAGAGCGGGGTCGTCGATCTCGCGACTTTCGGTGATGGCATGCGACGCGCGTTCGCGATGAGCGTCGCTCTGTCGCGCGCGCGCGGCGGCATCCTGCTCGTCGATGAGATCGAATCCGGTATCCACGCGCGGGCACTTGACTCCGTCCTGCCGTGGCTCGTGCGAGCTGCTGCGGAAGCGAAGGTTCAGATCATAGCGACGACCCACAGCCTGGAGGCGATCGACGCCTCCCTCGCAGCGTTCGCGGATGCTGCACCGGAGACAGTAATCACCTACCACCTTCGGCGCACGGAGGCCGGTCATGTGTGCCGCCGGTACGACTTGGCAGGGCTGCGCGATCTGCGTGACGAGGGGCTCGACATCCGATGACTACCTACGTCTATCTCCTCACCGAAGGCGTGCACGACGTCGCATTCCTAGGAAGGCTGCTCCAAGCATCGTTGGCGTTCGAGCGGGTATCCCAAGAGAGCGATCTCGATCCGGCTTGGACGCGCATCCTTCCGACGAAATGGCCTCATGGCGGATCGTTGCGGCCCTCTGTGCCTGCTCCGAGCTTCTACCGACACCTGGGGAGCGGGATATCCGCCGCCGTTGTCAATGCTCAGGGGATCAGCGAACTCGCGAAACGGCTTAAGACGCATCGGAAGGCCCTGGATCTCGACGGCGTGAGTCTGGATGCAGTGGGAGTCGTACTCGACGCCGACGCGAAGGAAACTCCGACGCGACGGTTCAATCGAATGGCTGATGCCCTCACTGAAACCGGATTTCCTCGCCCCCCAGCCGCAGATGTTGTCGCTGGCGCCCCACGCACCGGTGTCTTCGTTCTTCCGGGTGGCGGGGCACCAGGGACGCTTGAGGACCTCCTGCTTGAGTGTTCGGGTCTTGTGTATCCGACCCTTCGCTCCCACGCAGAGCGCTTCGTCGACGGGCTTGATCGCTCCTCTGACTTCGTGGCGGACGAACTGGAGGACCTCAAAGCGCCAGCGGGTCGGCACAAGGCTGTGGTCGCGGCGATGGGGGCTATTCTAAAGCCCGGGAGGCCGATCCAAGCGACGCTTGAAGACCATCGCTGGATCGAGCCGCGCACGCTCAAGTTGCCCCGGATCTCCGCAATCCTGAAATTCCTGAGCGACCTTACCGGTGTACAACCGTCGGCCAGCGAGCCGACAAATGCGGCATGACTGTGGCCCGTTCTCCATTGCTGGGTAAGGAGAGGGTAGGAAGAACAAGAAAAACCCGTGTGTTCTTCGGCATAAGGCTCATAGCGATCATTTCCGCTGACGCGCTGGCTGGTTGATCGGTGCGTCCTCGTCCAATCGCCCCGTATGGAGACGTCGTCTCCGCGGGGCTGAAGAGCGGCACGTCGGCGAACCAGGGCACGGCGGTGCGGTTCGACTGGTCGGCCCGGCTGGAGAGTGATCGCCCGGGGGCGAAGCCGAACCTGGCGGTGTTCCGCTCGGTGCCGCAGCCGCTGCCCTTCACGGTGAAGCTGCTCGAGCACCACCCGCACTCGAGCCAGGCCTTCCTGCCCATGGTCTGCACGCGTTTCCTGGTGTGCGTCGCGCCCACGGACGCCTCGGGAGGCCCGGACGTGGAGCGGCTCGCCGCGTTCGTGTGCGGTCCGGGGCAGGGGGTGAACTACCACCGGGGCGTGTGGCACCACCCCATCATCGCGCTGGACGCCCCGGCCGAGTTCGCGATGCTCGCCTGGGAAGATGGCGGCGCGGGAGACTGCGTGGTGCGGCAGTTCCCGGAGCCGCTGCGGGTCCTCGTCGAGTTCTGAGCCCTTCGCGGCAACTACAGCGCGCCGAAGTTCTGCGTCCAGTAGCTCGCGTAGGTGCTGCCGGAGCTCCGGTAGTAGTACCCCACGCCCAGATGCTTGTAGCTGGCGCCCATGATGTTGTTGCAGTGCCCGGTGCTCTTCATCCAGCCATCCACCACCGCGCTCGGCGTGTTTTGCCCGGCGGCGATGTTCTCCGCCGCGGCACGCCAGGCGTAGCCCGCCGACGTCATGCGCTGGAACGGCGTGGAGCCGTTGGAGCCCGTGTGGCTGAAGAAGTTGTTCACGGCCATGTCCTTGGAGTGCTTGCGCGCGGAGCAGCGCAGCCGCGTGTCCAGGGTGAGCGCGGGCACGGGGGGCTTGGCCACGCCCCCGCATGTGGCGCCCGCCGCGCGCTTCTGGTTCACCAGCGTGAGCACCTGGTTCTCGAAGTCGGTCCAGCCCTGGGTCCAGGTGGTCACGTCATCGCAGTAGGCCAGGGCCGAGACCGTGCGCTCCTCCGCCGGAGCCTCACTCCGCACGCTCTCGCCGATCACTCCCTCGGACGTCGTCTCGGCACATAGCTCCGGACACTCCTCGGCGGGCTCCTCACCCCCTCCACCACCCCCATCCCCACCACAGCCCGCCATCAGCACCGCGCTCAACAGAACAGAGACTCCTCGGTTCATTCGCATCACGTCACCGTTCTTTCTTTTCGATGTGTTGTCCAGCGACAGACCCCGCCGCGCGCTCAGGCCGCCCGGAGAGGTAGCAGTCCTGTATTCCATGATTCATCATGAATCCAGGTCTGGCTATTCTCGCGGGTTGAGAGAAGGATTGGAGATCCCGGCTCGCATGCGGCAGGCTCGTGTGCCGATGATCGCCAGTGAGCACACGCCGCCCCTCGAAGTGCCCCGGATCCGTCGAGCGGGAAGCGCGAGGCTCGCCTTCGAGCGCGTGGGGAACCGGACCGTGGTGCGCACCGCGCTCGCGCACAGTCCCTTGCGGTTGCTGACGCCGCGCAACCACGGGCATGCCGCCTGGGTCTACACCAGCTCGCTCGGAGGGGGACTGGTGGATGGGGACCACCTCACCGTGGACCTGGACGTCGCCGAGGGGGCCGCCGCGCTGGTGTCCAGCCAGGGCTCCACGCGCGTCTACCGCTCGCCGCGTGGCTGCCGCAGTGAGCTGTCCGCCCGTGTGGCGCCGGGCGCGTTGCTCGCGTGGGTGCCGGATCCCACCATGTGCTTCACGGGCGCCCGGTACACGCAGAGCCAGGACATCCAGCTCGCCCCGGGTGCCTCGCTCATCCTGATGGAGCTGCTCACCGCCGGCCGCAGCGCCGCCGGAGAACGCTGGGCCTTCACGCACTACACGTCCTCGCTCCGGGTCCACCGCGAGGGCAGGGCGTTGATCGATGAGCGCTGGCTGCTCGACCCGGCCCATGGCGTGCTGCCCGAGCGCCTCGGCCGCTTCGACGCGCTGGGGACCGTGGTCCTCGTGGGGCCCGCGTTGGACTCGGCCCGCGAGGCGCTCGCCGCACACGTGGGCTCCCTGCCCGTGAAGCCCCGCTCCGGGCTCGTCTGCTCCGTGAGCCCGCTCGGACCCGACGCCCTGGTGCTCCGCGCGGCGGCCACCTCCGCCGAGGCGCTGGTGCGCACCAGCCGCGAGTGGCTGTCCTTCCTGCCCTCGCTGCTCGGGGACGATCCCTGGGTTCGCCGGGGGTGAGTCTCGTTCTCGCTGGCCGAGAATGACGCATCGCGCTAGGGTGGCCGCTGGCCGGTCCAGGCTCAGTGCTGGGCGGCCCACCCGGAGGGGCGATGCACCTGTCACCGCGTGAGATCGACAAGCTGCTGCTGCACGGCGCGGGCTTCCTGGCCCAGAAGCGTCTGGCGCGGGGCCTGCGGCTCAACTACCCCGAGTCCGTGGCGCTCATCGCCACCCAACTCCTGGAGCTCATCCGTGACGGCCGGAGCGTGGCCGAGCTGATGGACCTGGGACGGAAGTTGCTGGGGCGCGCGCAGGTGATGGAGGGCGTGCCGGAGATGGTGGCCGAGGTGCAGGTGGAGGGCACCTTCCCGGACGGCTCGAAGCTGGTGACGGTGCACCACCCCATCGAGGCCGAGCACGGCGATCTGTCGCTGGCGCTCTACGGCAGCTTCCTCCCGGTGCCGCCGCTGGAGCGCTTCCAGCGGGCGCCCCAGCAGGAGGAGGTCCGGCCGGGTGAGGTGCTGGTGCAGCCGGGCGAGCTGGTGCTCAACGAGGGCCGGGACACCGTCACGCTGGAGATCACCAACCGGGGAGACCGTCCGGTGCAGGTGGGCAGCCACTACCCGTTCTTCGAGACGAACCGGGCGCTCGTGTTCGATCGGGCGAAGGCGTACGGGAGGCGGCTGGACATCCCGGCGGGGACGGCGGTGCGCTTCGAGCCCGGGGAGAAGAAGACGGTGTCGCTGGTGGCCATCGCCGGGGCGAGGGTGGTGTGGGGCGGCAACGCGTTGGGCTCGGGGCCGGTGACGCCGGAGAACCAGGAGCGCGCCCTGGCCGAGGTGGCCGCGCGGGGCTTCGGACACGAGGAGGGCGCATGAGCCGGAAGATGGATCGCCGTCACTACGCGGACATGTTCGGTCCCACGACGGGGGACCGGGTGCGGCTGGGGGACACGGGGCTGGTGGCGCAGGTGGAGAAGGACCTCACCGTGTACGGGGACGAGTGCAAGTTCGGCGGCGGCAAGGTGCTGCGCGACGGCATGGGCCAGAAGTCCGGGGTGGGGGATGCCGAGGCGCTCGACTGCGTCATCACCAACGCGCTCATCGTCGACTGGTCGGGCATCTACAAGGCGGACATCGGCATCAAGGCGGGGCGGATCATCGGCATTGGCAAGGCGGGCAACCCGGACGTGATGGCGGGGGTGACGCCGGGCATGGTGGTGGGCGTCACCACCGAGGCCATCGCGGGCGAGGGGCTCATCGTCACGGCGGGCGGCATCGACTCGCACATCCACTTCATCTGCCCTCAGCAGGCGGACGAGGCGATCGCCAGTGGCATCACCACCTGGGTGGGCGGAGGCACGGGGCCGGCCACGGGGACGAATGCCACCACCTGCACGCCCGGCGCGTGGAACATCCGGCGCATGCTGCAGGCCACGGACAACATTCCGCTCAACATCGGCCTCACCGGCAAGGGAAACACCTCGCGCCCCGAGGGCCTGTTGGAGCAGATCGCCGCGGGCGCCATCGGCCTGAAGCTGCACGAGGATTGGGGCACCACGCCGGCCACCATCGACAACTGCCTGTCGGTGGCCGAGGGCGAGGACGTGCAGATCACCATCCACACGGACACGCTGAACGAGTCCGGCTTCGTGGATGACTCGATCGCCGCGTTCAAGGGGCGGACCATCCACACGTACCACTCGGAGGGAGCGGGAGGCGGGCATGCGCCGGACATCATCCGGGTGTGCGGCCAGCCGAACGTGCTGCCGAGCTCGACGAACCCCACGCGGCCGTACACGGTGAACACGCTGGACGAGCACCTGGACATGCTCATGGTGTGTCACCACCTGGACCGGGAGATTCCCGAGGACGTGGCCTTCGCCGAGAGCCGCATCCGGGGAAGCACGATCGCGGCGGAGGACATCCTGCACGACCTGGGGGCCATCAGCATGATGTCCTCGGACAGCCAGGCGATGGGGCGGGTGGGGGAGGTCATCACCCGCACGTGGCAGACGGCGCACAAGATGCGGGAGCAGCGGGGACGTCTGCGCGAGGAGACGGGAGACAACGACAACCTGCGCATCCGCCGCTACGTGGCCAAGTACACCATCAACCCGGCGATCGCCCACGGATTGGCGCACGAGGTGGGAGCGGTGCAGGTGGGCATGCTGGCGGACCTGGTGCTGTGGCGGCCGGCCTTCTTCGGCATCCGCCCGGAGCTGGTGGTGAAGGGCGGTTTCATCGCCTGGGCGCAGATGGGAGACCCGGGGGCGTCGATTCCCACGCCGCAGCCCTTCTACATGCGGCCGCAGTTCGGAGCGCGGGGCCATGCGTTGGGCGCCACGAGCATCGCCTTCGTCTCGGGCCGAGCGCTGGCCGAGGGGACGGTGCGGGGATTGGGGTTGTCCAAGCAGCTCTCCGGGGTGAAGCGGTGCCGGGGGATCGGCAAGCGGGACATGAAGCTCAACGACGCGCTGCCGGTGCTCACGGTGGACCCGGAGACGTACGAGGTGCGCGCGGATGGCGAGCTGCTGACCTGCGAGCCCGCCGTCCGGTTGCCGCTGGCGCAGCGCTACTCGCTCTTCTGAGGGACGGACATGGGCTCCGCGTGGAGGGTGCTGCAGCTGGCCGACTCGGGCTTCCCCACGGGAGGCTTCGCGCACTCGGGAGGCCTGGAGGCGGCGGTACAGCAGGGCGAGGTGCGCGAGCGCGAGAGCCTGGAGCGCTTCGTGCGCGAGCTGCTGTGGCAGACGGGGCACGGGGCGCTGCCCCTGTTGGGAGCGGCCTGGCGTGAGCCCTCCACGTTGGGCGCGTTGGATGCCCGCGCGGACGCCTTCCTCACCAACCATGTGGCCAACCGGGCGAGCCGCACACAGGGGCGGGCCTTCCTGGACACGTGTGCGCGCATCTTTCCCGGACCGGTGGGGCCGTTGCGGCAGGCGGCGCGGGAGGCCAGGGTTCGCTACCACCACGCGCCCCTGTTCGGCGCGGTGCTGCGGGTGCTGGACGTCGAGCTGTCCGACGCGCAGCAGCTCCTGTTGTCCCTCACGCTGCGCGGGGCGCTGTCCGCGGCGGTGAGAATTGGGATCGTCGGCACGCACGAGTCCCACCAGATGCAGAACCGGTGCGCGCCCCTGCTGGACTCGGTGCTGGAGACGTGTGCCGGGCTGGGGGTGGAGTCACTGGCGCAGACGTCGCCCTTGATGGACCTGCTCGGCTCCACGCACGACAGGCTCTACTCACGGTTGTTCCTTTCCTGAGGTGAACCATGCACGACGACCACCGTGGCCACGGCCATGACGACGACCATGACCACACGCATGAGGAGTGGGACCACCCGGGCCACTTCCACGAGCGCGAGCAGTCCGAGCGGCGCGACTACGCGGCGAGGGCCTTCACGATTGGCATTGGAGGGCCGGTGGGGAGCGGGAAGACGGCGCTGGTGCTGGCGCTGTGCCGGGAGCTGAGGGAGCGCTACCGGTTGGGCGTGGTGACCAACGACATCTTCACGCAGGAGGACGCGGAGTTCCTGGTGCGCAACAAGGCGCTCTCGCCCGAGCGCATCAAGGCGGTGGAGACGGGCGGCTGCCCGCACGCGGCGATTCGCGAGGACATCAGCCACAACCTGCTGGCGCTCGAGGAGCTGATGGAGGCGCTGAAGCCGGAGCTGCTGATTGTCGAGAGTGGGGGAGACAACCTGGCGGCGCAGTACAGCCGGGAGCTGGCGGACTACACGGTGTACGTGATCGACGTGGCGGGCGGGGACAAGGTGCCGCGCAAGGGCGGGCCGGGCATCACCCAGTCGGACCTGCTGATCATCAACAAGACGGACCTGGCGCCGCACGTGGGCGCGGACCTGTCGGTGATGGATCGCGACGCGCGGAAGATGCGCGGGGACGGGCCCTTCGTCTTCACGCAGGTGACGAAGGGCGTGGGGCTGCGGGAGGTGGTCGATCACCTGCTCGGAGCGTGGCGCAAGGCCACGGGCGCCACGCTCCGCACCTGATGTCTAACGGTTCTCCTGGGGAATGAAGGCCAGCACGCGCGCGGGGCTGCCACTGCCGCCCTGCACGGCTACCGGCTGCACGACGACGTAGGCCCCATTGGCCGGCAGGGCGGAGAGGTCCGCGAGGTTTTCGATGTGATAGCCGCCACCCGATAGGAAGTGCCGGTGCTGCTCGAACGTCTTGCTCGGCCCCGGGTCCGTCGAGAGCGTGTCGATGCCAATGCCGCGCACCTGACGAGTGTTCAGCAATTGGCTCGCGGCCATGGAGACTCCGGGGAAGTGCATCACGCCGGAGGCGTCCGCATTGCCGTAGCGCGCCGCATCCGGCCAGCGCGAGGCCCAGCCGGTGCGGATGAGCACGATGTGCTGGGGCTTCAGCGCACCATGCTGCCGCTCCCAGGCCTCGAGGTCCTCCACCGTCACTTCGTAGTCCGCGTTCTGCGCGGCCTTGTCCGAGACGTCCACCACGGCGGCCGGGCCCGCCAGAGACTCCACTGGGATCTGGTCCACCGTCTTCGCACCGGCGGCGAAATGGGCCGGAGCGTCCACATGCGTCCCCGTGTGCTCGCCCACCGTGAAGTCGCGGATGTAGTACCCGTCCTTCTCGACGGTGCCCTTGAGCTTCGCGGACATCAGCGTGCCCCCGGGATAGACAGGCATCCGCTCCGTGAGGGGATGGCTGATGTCGACGACGCGGGTACGCGCCATCGTATCGGCGAGGCTGGTCCGTCCAGACTGGGTGGCGCACCCACCGAGCAACAGCGTCAGCGGCAATGCGAGTTTCTTCCAGGACATGTCGTTCATGGCCGGAACATATCCTGGCTGATGTCCGGGTTACTTGCCGGACTTACGGCGCGCTGGGCTCTTCCTTGGCGTGGCCTTCTTCTTGTCGTCGTCCGTGGCTCCGCTGGGCAGAAGGATCCTCGCCGGACTCTTCTTCGACACGGCCTTCTTCGCCTTGGAGGGGGCCTTCACCTGCTTCTTCGCTGCTTTCGTTCGAGTCGCCATGGTGGGATGGAGTGTAGCCCGTCCACCATGTGGACCCCGAGCCCCCGGCACGCCGCGCGGCCGGAAGGCGCCCCGTGCTCCTGCAAGAGCACCCCTGAAAGAACTGACGTACCCGGCCGCTAGCCCGTGCGCCTCAGCCTTCGCCGCCGGCCTGTGCGCTCATTTGGGGCGCGCTCTTCCCCACGGACGTGCGGTGCCGCCAGAAGAAGAAGACCGGGACGCCGGCGAGCAGGAGCAGCGCCCCCTTGAGTGCGTTGGCGGGGTTCGACGCGATGGACCCGATGACGACGTAGGCGGCGGCCGCGATGAAGAGCAGCGGGGTGATGGGGTAGCCGGGAACCCGATATCGCGCTCGCGGCACGCTGCCCGCACGCTCGCGTGCGCGATAGACGAAGAGCGTGGCCGCCGTGGCGCCAAAGACGAGCCAGTCGGCGAAGACGACGGAGTCGAGCAGGTCGCCGTAGGTCCCGGAGAGGGTGAGGACAATGGCCCAGGCCGCCTGGAACACGATGGCGGACGTGGGAGTGCGGTAGCGGGGATGTAGCCGGGCGAGTCGCGGGAAGAAGAGCCCATCCGCCGCCATGGCCTGGTAGACGCGCGGTGAGACGAGGATGACCAGGTTCAGGAATCCGAACGTGGACACCGCGATGCCCGCCGTGATGAACGTCCGGCCTCCGGGTCCGAGCAGTTGTCCGAGCGCGTCCGCCGCGGGAGCGCTGCTCGCCGCGAGCCCCTCCGCACCGAGCGTGCGCAGGTAGGTGAGGTTGGCGAGGAGGTAGACCGTCACCACGGCGATGACGCCGAGGAGCAGCGCGCGTGGCAGGTTGCGCTCGGGGTCGATCATCTCCTCGGCCACGAAGTTGGTCTGCTGCCAGCCGCCGTAGCTGAAGAGAACGGGGACCAGTGCCGCGCCCACGGCCAGTCCGAGTGAGTCCGGCATGGCGGTGGAAGCGCCGACGGCTGTCTCCGGCGTCACTCTGGCCAGCAGAAGCCCGGCACCGCAGAGCACCGCGAGCGCCACCAGCTTCAGGAGCGTGAACACATTCTGGGTGAGCGCTCCGAGCCTCACTCCGACGTAGTTGATGCCCGAGAGCAGGACGATGGCGCCCACCGCGAGCGGAAGCCGGGCCGTGTCCGGCAGCGCGAGCAGCGCGACCGTGTAGCTCGCGAAGGCCACCGCCACCGCCGCGACTGCTCCGGTGGCGATGATGAGCAGCAGGCCCCAGGCGTTGAGGAAGGCCGGCAGCGGTCCGAAGGCATCGCGAAGGTAGACGTAGCTGCCACCCGCCTTCGGGGCGCGCTGACCGAGCTCGCCGTAGACGAAGGCCCCGATCAGCGCCACCACCCCGCCGAGCACCCAGACGCCCAGGGTGAGCTCCGGTGTGTGGACCCGCTGCGCGACGATGGAGGGGTTGAGGAAGATGCCCGAGCCGATGATGCCGCCGATGACGAGCATGACGCCCGAGAAGAGCCCGACCCGTCGCGAGTACCCGGCCTGGTCCTCCACGACGCCGCGCGGCCCTGCTTCGTGTTGTTCGTCCATGAGGGCCCTCGGGTCCGGACGTGAGCTTATCCGAGCGGGGCCCTCGAGGGCAGACGCAGCGCGGGGTCTCGAAGGTGCCGCCAGACCCATGGTTCCGGATGGCTCGGTGCTCACCGGGGGTTCCCGACGCCACGCAGCACGCGGCCATCAGCCGCGTCCTCCAACTCAGCCGGACACGGTGGATGGGGCAGGGCAAGTCTGGCATCCTCGGAGGATGAATCCATGGGCCCGTCGGTATCGACTCACGCTCGTGTCGCTGGTCCTCGCGGGGACGGTGGGCTGCGATCAGGCCACCAAGCAACTGGCCATCTCGCAACTCCGCGATGAGCCCACCCGGAGCTTCCTGGGCGGGCTCCTGCGGCTCACTTTCGCCGAGAATCCCGGCGCCTTCCTGAGCCTCGGCGGCGGCCTTCCTCACGCCGTGCGATTCTGGCTGTTCATCGCGGCAGTGGGCGTGCTCCTCCTCGCTACGCTGGTCTACCTCGTGATGAGCCGCCGGCTCGAGCCTCTCCAGTCCGCGGCGCTCGCCCTGATCGTTGGAGGTGGACTGAGCAACTGGTTCGACCGTCTGGTGAACGATGGACGTGTCGTGGACTTCATGAACCTCGGCATCGGCTCCCTGCGCACGGGCATCTTCAACGTGGCGGACGTGGCCCTCATGTTCGGCGCTGGACTGCTGCTCCTGGCGGGGTGGCGAGCGAACAACCCTGAAGCACGCCAGGGGGGCTCTGGCCAGGGATGAAGCTCATGCCGCCACGGCCCACGGGCATCACGGCGAACCCGTCATTGGACCTGGTACCTGCACAGCGCGGGCTCAGCCCTGGCCCAGGCGGTCCACGAACCGCACCAACTCCGCCACCGAGTCCACGTCCAGCTTCTGGATGAGGCGGGCGCGGTGCACCTTGATGGTCTTCTCGGTGGTGCCCAGCCGCTGGGCGACCTCCTTGTTGGTCAGCCCCTGGGCCACCAGCGCGCATACCTCGCGCTCGCGGGGAGTGAGGACCGCATGACGGGCATGCAGCGCGGCTGTCTCGGCTCGGCCGGCGCGGGCAGCCGCGTCCTTGAGCAAGGCCTGGGAGATGGCGCCCAGCAGTTGTTGCTCATCAAAGGGCTTCAGGAGGAAGTCCACGGCGCCGGCCTTCATGGCCCTGACGCTGGCCGGCACATCCCCGTGGCCGGAGATGAAGATGACAGGCAGGTGGCAGTCCTTGGACTCCATGGCCTGCTGCAGCTCCAGCCCGTTCAGCCCCGGCATCCGCAAGTCCAGCACGGCGCAGCCCGGCGTGTCCCCGGACAGCTGCGCGAGGAACTCGGAGGGCGAGGCGAAGGGCCTCGTGGCATGGCCGGCGGCCCGCAGCAGCCGCCCCAGCCCCCGCAGCACGGACTCATCGTCGTCCACGAGGAAGATGGTGGCGGGGGCTTGTGTCATGGCGAGGACTCCGTGTGCGCCGCGGGAAGCACGCACCGTAGCAGAGCCCCCTGCCCCGGAGGGCTCTCGGCTTGCAAACGGCCGCCGTGCGCCTCGACGATGGAGCGGCTGATGGACAGCCCCATGCCCAGCCCGTGCTTCTTGGTGGTGTAGAAGGGTTCGAAGATGAGGGACAGCCGTGACGGCTCGATCCCTCCTCCCGAGTCCTGCACGCTCAGCTCCACCTGTCCCGGGCGTGGCGAGGCGGTGTGGACCTGCAGCTGACGCTGGCCCACGGGGACATCGGCCATGGCATCCATGGCGTTGATGAGCAGGTTGAGCACCACCTGTTGGAGCTGGATTCCGTCCCCCTGGACGGCGGGCAGCGACGGGGCCAGCGCCAACCGCAGGGTCGCGCCGCGCAGGTGCATGTCGTTGGCCAGCAGGCGAGCCACCTCGCGCACCAGCTCATTGAGCGAGTGGAGCTCCTGCAGGGGCTCCCCCCGCTTGAGCAGCGCGCGCATGCGGTGAATGACTTCGCCCGCGCGTTTGTCGTCGGAGATGATGTCCCCGAGGGCCTCGCGCACCTCGTCCAGCTCCGCGGGGTTGGCGTTCAGCAGGCGGCGTGCGGCCTGGGCGTTGCTGAGGATGGCGGCCAGGGGCTGGTTGAGCTCATGAGCCAGGGAGGCGGCCAGCTCGCCCAGGGCGGCCACCCGGCTCACGTGGGCCAGCTGATCCAGGGTTCGACGCGCCTCTATCTCCGCGAGCTTCTCCAGGCGTTGGCGCTCGAGGAGCTCGGCCTGGGCTCGCATGCGGCGGCGGCGCTCCACCACGAGCCCCCCGGCCACCAGGGCCTGCAGGCCGCTGAGCGTCAGGGCCCCCAGGAGCCACCAGCGGTAGCGCTCCCAGAGCGTGGGCTCGTCGAAGGCGAGCCGCACCCCGGGAGGCACCCGCTCGCGGGGGATGCCCCAGCGCCGCAGCGCGCGGGCATCGACCGTCAGCGTGTCCACGGGGGCCGGCTTCAGGGGCGTGAGGAATTCCTCCTGCTCTCCGCGCAACACACGGGAGGTGAGCATGCCCAGTTGTTGGCCCACGGCCTCGTAGCTGACGAGCGCTCCGCCGACGAATCCCAGACCCAGGACGGTGTCGTGGAGGGCGAAGCAGGGCCGGTTGCTGGAGGAGAGCCACATGCGTGCGATCTCGCGCCCCACGAAGGGTCTCCCGCTGGGATCGGTCATGAAGGTGAAGGTGAGGACCGTGGTGTCGTCCGGCAGGGTCCTCGCGCGCTCGAGCAGCTCGGCCAGCGGCAGGTTGCTCAGGTCGATGAACTCCAGCCCCCGCTGTGCCAGCAGCGGTTGCAGCTCTCGCACCATCTGCTCCTGCCGAGCGCGCTCCCAGGGACTGGAGCCGTTGACGAGCGCCAGCCTCCGTGTGCCAGGCAGCAGCCGCAGGGCCAGCTCCGCGGTGGCCCTCATGTCATAATGCAACCAGAGGCCCGCCACCCGCTCCGGGCGAGGCTGCTGCTCCCAGAGCCGCTCGTCCTCGGAGAGGACGATCATCGGAATATCCGGCCACAGCTCCCGGCGCAGTTGCAGGGCCACCTGGATGGCGTCGGAGCGGAAGGCGATGAGGGCATCCGGCCGGCGCTCCCGGTACTTGGCCAGATACCAGGTGTGCAGGGCGTGTGTGTAGGCAGGCCCGCGGGCCCAACCCAGATCCAGGCTCTCGACATCCACGGAGAGCGGGCCGTCCTGGGCCTCCCACAAGGAGGAGCGGAGACTGGCGACGAGCGTCGCCATGGCGGGCAGCGCCGTATCCTCGGGAATGAGCAGGAGCACGGACTTTCCAGCCGGACTCGCCTCCTGGGCCACCGCCTGGGTGGGCAGCAGCGATAGGAGGCAGAAGACAAAGACCATGCGCCAGGACGGGGTGGACACTTTGAACCGCATGAGGAGTATCAGGAGGAGACGAAGAACCAGGCAGGCCCAGGTTGGGGTGCTCCTGGCTGGGCGGCGAGCGAACAACGCTGGAGAACGCCGGGGGGACGATGCGGCCGAGCTGCGCACGCGTGGCCGGGTCCACGTGGCTGCTCTGGGAGAAGGCCAGCTCCTGGAAGTCCAATTCGAGCAGCCCGCGCTCGATGACGAGCTCGCGCAGTATCCCGGAGTCAGGGGAGCCGTTGGAGTACTGGAGGGCGTAGCGGGTGATGGGTTCATGAGTGGGCGTTCTCCCTCCCACCCGGCCAATGGCGGATGGGGCCGCACACGCCATCTTGCTCGCTCTTCCTCCTCGAGGTGACGCAATGAACAGGCGCGTAACATCAAGACCTGAGGCTCTTCTGCTGTGGGGACTTTTCTGTGCACTTCTGGCGGGTCCGGCGGGCGCCTTCGACGGAGCAGCGGCGGGACGGGTCATCCAGGTCGCCCAGCGGAAGGTGGCACGGACGGCGGCGATGACTCCCGTGGGCCAGTACCCCAAGAGCTCGAGGCCGGATGGGACATGGTTGCTCGTCCCCGCCACCGACATGATTGGCTGGACGCAGGGCTTCTTCCCTGGCGAGAACTGGCTGCTGTACGAGCAGTCGCGCACGCCCGACTGGAGGACGCGGGCCGAGGCCTGGACGCGGCCGCTCGAGGTCCAGCAATGCAACATGCAGACGCACGATCTGGGCTTCAAGTTCATGCCCAGCTACGGCCTCGCGTACCAACTGACGGGAGATACCTATTACAAACAGGTGCTGCTGACGGCGGCTGGGGCGCTGGCCTCCCGTTACAACCCCCGGGTCGACATCATCAGTTGCTGTGATTGGAACCCGGACTGGCACCTGCCGATGGTCGCCGACACCCTGGTGGACCTGGAGTTGCTCCTGTGGGGCGCCCGGAACGGGGGACAGGTGGGCTGGCGCGACATGGCGCTCAACCATGCCCTGCGCGACCTGGCGGACATCGTGCGCCCGGATGGGAGCACCTTCCACGTCGTGGACTACGACCCGAACACCGGCGCCCAGCTCTTCCGAGGTACCTTCCAGGGGTATTCCAACACCTCCACCTGGGCCCGCGGGCAGGCCTGGAACGTGTATGGCTTCACCATGCTCTACCGCTACACGCATGACCCGCGCATGCTGGAGGCCGCCCAGCGGGTCACCGACTACTACCTGAGCCGGCTGCCCGCGGACGCCGTTCCCAACTGGGACTTCGACGCGCCCAACCTCCAGAAGGACTCCTCGGCGGCCGCCATCGTCGCCTCGGCGCTCCTGGAGCTGAGCAACTACGTGCCGGATGCGAGCAGGCAGTCGATGTACTGGAACGCGGCCCTGCGGATGCTCGACTCGCTCAGCTCCCCGGCCTACCTGGACTCGACGGACACCACCCCGGGACTCCTCCTGCATGGCGTGGGCCACCTGCCCGCCGGCCAGGAGGTGGATGTGAATCTCATCTACGGGGACTACTACTTCCTCGAGGCCGTGCGCCGCTTCCAGCGGCAGACGCGTCCTCCCTCCGCGAGCGATTGGTACTCGAAGCTCGACTTCGCCGCGGCCACGCACGCCCTGGGCAGCGGCAACACCGGCACCGTCACAGTGCGGTTCGATGTGACGCCCCTGGATGCGCCGCTCGACTCCGTCATCGGCTACGCGGACAGCTCCACCACCGTCACCGCCTTCTCGCAGCTCTCCATGCTCATCCGCATGAACGCGAGCGGTTTCTTCGACGTGCGCAACGGGGCGCTCTACGCCGCCGCCAACCCCGTCCCCTATGTCCCCCTCTCCACCTACCACTTCCGCATGGTGGCCGACCTCCCCGCCCAGAGGTACAGCGTCTGGGTGACTCCGCCGGGTGGCACGGAAGTCCTCCTGGCGGACCGCTTCAGCTTCCGCACGGGCGCTCCGCCGATGGATGACCTCGGAAAGGTCCTCACCAAGAGTGGCTTCGTCGACAATGAGTACCGCGTGTCCGGCCACACCGTCGTGGGCAGCGCGGGCAGCGTCTGGTTCTCGAAGCCGGGCTTCTACGCGGGCACGCGCAGCCTGGGTCCCGGGCACACCGGCATCCAGATGATCGACTTCGACGTGACTCCCCGGAGCAACAACATCGACGGTGTCATCGGCTACGCCGACAGCTCCGCCACCGTCGTGTCGCGCTCCGAGCTGGCGATGCACCTGCGCCTGAATCCGGCGGGCTTCATCGACGCGCACAACGGCACCCGCTACGCCGCCGCGGCCTCCGTGCCCTATACGGCCAACAGCACCTACCACATCCGCATCCTGGCCAATCTCCCTGCCCAGAGGTACAGCGTGTGGGTCCGCTCTCCGGGAGGACCCGAGGTGCTGCTCGCGGATCGCTTCGTCTTCCGCGCCGAGGCGCCCGTGATGGATGACATCGGGCAGCTCTCGCTCAAGAGCACGCTCGACAGCGAGTTCTCGGTCGCGGGCCATACGATGGTACCCGTCACGGGCCTCCTCCCGCCGGAGGAAGAACAGCCCCCCGCGCCAGGGAAGTAGACGCCATCTTCGTGGGAAGGGAGCCCGTTCCCCGGCCAGTGCGGGGAACGCTCCTCATCCGAAGGGGCCTCGGCATCGGGGGAGGTGGGCCGTGGGTGAGGCGTCCACTGGGAAGCACAGTGGGCTATGCTCCACGGCATGGGCAGCGGCGGATCGGCACCTCCTCACTTCTGGATGGAGCTCTCCCTCTTCGAGTCGGAAGTGGAACTTTCCGTTACGGCTCGGGGCAGCCAGGGCGAGCATCCTCGCCCCCATTCCCTGGGACCGCAGTTCACACCCGACGCCGTTCGTGAGTTCAGCGAACAGGTGAGGAAGGCCGCAGCGCGTGGAGTGCCGCTTGGGACCATCCTCCCTCGGAGTCAGTTGTTCCATGCAGCGCTCTTCCAGCACGAGCTCCAAGAGGTTCTGCACAAGCTGCGAGGCGCCGCGGGTCGTACGCCAGTCCTGCTGCGGCTGATGCTTCAGAACCCCCAACTTCACGCGGTCCCCTGGGAAGCACTTTGTCAGCCGGGCAAAGACGTCGGCTTCCTAGGCACATCTCCAGGGGTGTTCGTCGCGCGAGGCGTCCACTCGACGAAGCCATGGCGGCCTCACGAGATCACTGGTGCGATCCGGTTGCTCGTCATCTCCCCGTCAGATGCGGACGCGCCCTCCCGGCTCCGGAAAGCCCTCCATCTGAGCATCGAGTCGGGTGAGATCGAGTGGCTCGAGCCGATCACCGGTCCAAGATGCGCTGCTGAATACCTCCTCAACCGACTCCGGCGCGAGCCCATCCCCCACATCCTCCACTTCATCGGGCACGGCGGACTCGAGGCGGGAGCCCCCCTCCTGAAACTCACGGACCATGAGGACGAGCCCTCGTGGATCAAGGCGGAGTTGCTCGCCCAGCAACTGGAGGCTTCGTTTCGCGATGAGCTGCGCCTGGTTGTTCTCGAGGCCTGCGATGGAGCACAGCCCGGCGTACTTGCCAGCGCTGCGGAGCGGTTCGTCAGGGCTGGGGCTGACGCGGTGGTGGCACACCTCTGGCCCGTCAAGGCGGATGTGGCGAGGCATTGCTCGGCGGCGTTCTACCACTCGCTGACAGGGGCGGCCGCATATCCGGGAGATGTGGCGGGTAGCCTCCATGACGCACGGCGTACCGTGCTGGCGAAGTTCAACGAGAGCGCCGAGGCGTTCTCTCCGGTGCTGTATCTGAGGGGCCATGAGTCCACCCTCTTCGACTTCCATCGCCGCGGAGTGGTTCCGCTCCAATTCGCCCCAGTCCTGGTCAGTCCCGTTGTCACGGAGGCGCCACCCGCTGTTCCCTCGTCAGTGCCTGCTGCTTCCCCGATTCCTCCAGCCCCACTCCAGCCGCAGTCCCACGCTTCATCCGAGCACACGCTCAACCCGAAGCGCGAGCCACGCCACCTGTTCCTGGCGGAATCGGGGATCCGGGAGGAGGGCGCCTCGATCGCGCTCGCCGGCTGCGTCGTCATGCAGTATCCGGACGCGATGGCCCTTGCGGTGGAGAAGTTTCGCGAGGATCTGCTCCACCATCCCTATCTCCTCTCTCCGGAAGAGAACAAGCGTCTCCAACGGCAGGGTTTCGTACCGGGTGTGGATGGCGAGAAGACTCGCAACAAGATGATCGAGTTCCTGACCACGGCGAACTTCGACATCTTCGTCTTCTACGGGCCGAGAGATCGGCTCCCTCGCGATGAGCTGGCGTGCCGGAGCGAGCTCTTCACGGCTCTCCTCAAGAGCCGTCTGGCCGCGAAGAAGTGGCCCGCTGCCACGATCCGGGGCCGTCACCCACTCCTCGCCTCGCTCGTGAAAAGCGTCGGGGACTCCCTACGAGACAGGAATTGGGTTGATGTCAGCACACCCGAGTTCCTCGTCCCCAAGCCGGTCGATTTCTGCCTGATGGTCGCCGAGTATGGCTGCGCGATCATTCGCACCCACCTGGAGCGGCTCGCGGAGGATTCACTCGCTCCGAAGTCCGACCCGGATTTCGAGAGGATCCGCAACCAGTTCCGCTGGGCGGTGAACGTCGTGACGGGGGAGGAGTTCTACCGCAATCGCCCGCTCCCCTGAATCATCACGGCTCCCCGTTCTCATCTTCCCCCTCGTGCGCCTCTTCCCGCGCATCCGCGTGCAGCCTGAAACCAATTTCCGCGAGCAGTGGGTTCATGCGCTCGGTGGTCCGAGGCTCCACTGAGCGGAGGAACCGGACCATTCCCTCCAGCTCCGCGTAGGCGAGTTTGGGGTTGGCACTGCCCCTGCCTGTTCGCTTGAGGTGGTTCTCGAGCCCGTAGCGGCTGGCGTAGTGCAGGACGAGCCGGAGCCACCGCTTCGCTTGCCGGGAATAGCGTGGTCCCTGCGTATCCGCCACGGAAAGCCCGGTGACAAACTGGCTGTGCCCACGCCGCTGGATCCGGCACTTCTCCGCCCGGAGCTTGAATCCGTGCTTGTTCAGGATCGCCTCGACGCGTTGGGGCTCGGGCACCTCGTCCCCGGAGAAGGCGATGTCATCCGCGTAGCGGGTGTACACGCACCCGTGCCTCGCGGCGAGCTGCTTCAAGTCCGTATCCAGATGAAGGCAGACCCGGTTGGCCAGGGCAGGGCTGGCGTGGGCGCCCTGCGGCAGGAACCCATCCAGGGTGCACAGCCTTCCCAGGAGAGCCGCGACGCCGGAATTGCAGCCCAGGGTTTCGAAGACCGACATGACCTGCGCCAGTGTTATGGACTCGAAGAAGTTCTGGATGTCCGCGTGGAGTAGGACCTTGCACCCCAGGTGCTTCCGGGCATTCGTCACGATGGAGCGGTCGCGGACGAAGCCCTGGACACACTCGTCGAAGTCTTCCCCTTCTTGCGGAGCCAGCTCCCCCGCGAGGGTCTTGTGCATCCGGGCCAGCGACTCTTCATTGGCCCGGTAGACGATCCGGACCTTGTCCCGTCCCCTGCGCTTGGGGATTCTCAGCAGATCATAGAACTGGCGTTGGGGCTGCGTGTTCGCGAAGTGGAGGAGTTCTTCGGGAGAGCACCCCAGGTGGAGCGCCAGATCACCGACATGGCGGATCCGGCTGAAGGGGGTCAGGGCCATGCGTGGCTGCTCCTCCGGGTTCGACGAACAAGGTGGGCCACGAGGGATACAGTATGAATCGTTACCCGATTGTCGGGCGCGCACTCGCGCCCTCGAGATGACCTCGTCGAGTTCTATCCCCCGTGGCCCGGGGTGAGCGGTATCCGACGGATTCCGCGACGTCAAGGGAGGCACGCGGTGCTCACCCGGGCGTTGCCATGGAGGGCGCGCGGTCGTAAGACGGGGCCGTGTCCGAGTCCGATCCCCGGAAAGATCCCCGCTTCCGTCCCTTCCGCGCCGCCGCCTATGGCCTCTACATCGCCGTGGTGTCCGCCTTCTGCATCGCGGTCATCATCGGCGTGACGCGCTCGGTGCGGGCCATGACTCCGGAGAAGAAGCCCGCCGAGGAGCAGGTGCTGTCCTACCGGGAGTGCCTCGACGCGGCGGACTCGCTCTGGTCCCAGCTCGAGTCCGAGCGCGAGAAGCTGGTGCGCATCTCACCGGCCCGCGATGTGGACAAGGAGTGGCTCACGTTCCGCACCCACTGGTTGCAGGGCATGCGCGACACCGAGGCCCGGTGCGCGCTCGAGTCCCGCGACCGCGCCCACCTCAAGGAGGTCTTCCGCCGCCTGGAGGATGTACAGGACCTCTACTCCATCCACGCCGTGCAGTACGCCGGCGAGGTGGGCGGCGTGGTGGACGCCCTGCGCGGCGCCTTCTCCACGGCTCGAAAGAACCCCGCCGCGGGCCGGCTGCCCTGAGCGGGGCTCCTCGCTACCCGCCCCGGTAGGGCCCCTTGGCTCCCTTGGCGGCCGGGGTCCCGTGCAGCCGCACGTGCAGCGTGTCCGTCACCAGGTACCAGAACTGGACATTGCCGAAGCTGAGGATGTCCCCGTCCTTGAGCGTGGTCTCGCGGGTACCGAGCGTGCTGCCGTTGAGGAAGGTGCCGTTGGTGGAGCCGGTGTCCTGCACGGTGCAGCGGCCCTGGGGCTCGTTCCAGCGCAGCACGGCGTGGCGCTTGGACACCGAGGCGTCGTCGATGAACAGCTCGCAGTCCGGCAGCCGTCCCACGCTGAGCTCCTCCACGCGGGCCAGCGGGGGGAGGGTGGTGATGAGCAGGTCCTCGAACTCGAAGAGGAGCGAGAGCATGCCCTGTTCAATGGCGTCGGCGGAGGCCACGCGGGTGGGCTCGAGCGCGGCGGACGAGGGCCGTCCGGGGGCGCGCTGGATGAGGACGAAGGGGCCCAATTGACGGCGGAAGGCCCCGATGGACAATGACGCGCCGAGCGCGCGCAGCTCCTGGATGGACAGCACGGCGCGGCAGCATGCCAGAAGTCCGGCGGGACGGGCGGGCGGAAGATGCGCCGAAGCGGGGGCGGACGGCGGGTTTCGTTGACCGGCCAGTCAAACGTCCTTTACAGTTTCCCTTTCGGCCCGGGCGCCGCCATCGTTGAAGCGCGGTGGCTGGGGCCCCAGCGTTCACCTGTTGCCGTGGGAAGGAGTCGTGTCGATGAGTGGGAGCGGGAACATTCCAATGACCCCGTCGGGTCTGCGGAAGCTGAAGGCGGAGCTGAAGCACCTTCAGACCGTCGAGCGCGGGAAGATCTCCCGGGAGATCGAAGTGGCGCGCGCGCACGGGGACCTGCGGGAGAACGCCGAGTACCACGCGGCCAAGGAGAAGCAGTCCCACATCGAGGGGCGCATCCTGGACCTCAACGACTGGATCGCCCGGGCCGAGGTGATCGACCCGGCGAAGCTGGGCGGGGACAAGGTCGTCTTCGGTGCCACGGTGGACCTGCTGGACATGGAGTCGGACAAGACGGTCACCTACCGGCTGGTGGGCGAGCTGGAGGCGGACCTGAAGAAGCGGTGGATCGCCGTGACGTCGCCGGTGGCCCGGGCGCTGATTGGCAAGAAGGTGGGCGACGTCGCCACCGTGCAGAGCCCCGGCGGCACCCGCGAGTACGAGGTCCAGGAGGTCCGCTTCGAGGACCCGCAGGAAGACGCGCCGGCGGAAGGCTGAAGACAGCTCGAGGCCAGGCGGGCGGGGGAGCGGGCGCGAGCTCGTTCCCCCGTGTCGTTCTGGTGGGCGGAGAGAAGGCCGCGCCTTAGGATGAAACGCTCGGATCCTGCCTGTGAACCATCCGCTGACCAGTCTCGTTGGACCGTTGCGTTACGCGTGCCGGAGTGACTTCGCCCATCTGTCGACGGTGAAGGACCTGCGGAGTCTGTTGGAGCGCGCGCTGGCGGGGGCGACGGGGGTGGACGGGGAGGCGTTGAAGCAGTTGAGGGCGGCGTTGCCGCACGTGGACCATCCGGCGCCTGAGCGGCGCAAGGAGGCGCTGAGGAGGGTGCTGGCGGGGCTGAAGCTGAGCGGGGTGCCACTGCCCGACGAGCTGGCCCAGGTCGCGAGCGCGGCGCCCCCAATGCCCGCCGGTGCCACCCCATCCGCCCCAGTGCCCCCATCCCCCACCGTGCCCAAATCCCCTCGCCCTCCGGGAGAGGAGCCCCCCGTCGTTCAAAGGGGGGGCAAGGCCCCCCGGGGTGAGGGTATCGAGTCCCCCAGGTTGAACCGCTCCCCTCTCCCCCTGGGAGAGGGACGGGGTGAGGGTCGTCGCGAGCTCGTGCCCGAGTGGAAATCGCGAACCCCGGCACCTCCGCCCCCGGGAAACCGGGGCGCGATGTCCCCGACCGCCGCCGAGGGCACCCAGCCGCCACTCGCGAGCCGCCCGGCCCCGGCGAGACCCACGCCCCCCATCCTCGCGCGGAGCGCCACGAAGCCCGCGGCCTCCACGCCACCCGAGGCGCCCCCGGCTCCCGAGGAGAAACCCGCCGCGAAGCGCAAGAAGAAGAAGGCGGCGAAGGGGCAGGAGGAGTCGCGAGCGGAGGCGAAGCTGCTGTCGATCGCGCCGCGCTCGGGGCCGTTGGCGATTCCGCTGAAGACGATGGGCAAGCGGTTGGGCCCGAGGCTGTTGGCGGCGCTGAACAAGAAGGGGCTGAAGCGGGTGGGGGACATCCTCTTCCTGCTGCCGCGCTGCTACGAGGATCGGCGCAAGCTGCAGACGATCGCCGAGCTGATGCCGGGCGAGCGTGGGGTGACGGTGGGCGTGGTGAAGATGGCGGACTTCGTGCCGAGCCGGACGGGCAAGCGCTACTTCCGGGCGGTGGTGGCGGACCGCTCGGGGAGCATCGCGGCGACGTACTTCAACGCGGGCCCGTGGCTGAAGGCGCGCTTCCCGGTGGGCAAGCGGCTGGTGCTGTCCGGCGAGGTGCGCGCGTCGCTGTCGGGGCGCGAGATGGCGCACCCGGAGATCGAGCCGGCGGAGGACCTCGAGGTGTCCTCGGTGCACTTCAACCGCATCGTCCCGGTGTATCCGGGGTTCGAGCGGGGGGACCAGCGCATGTTCCGGGAGCTGGCCTCGGTGGTGAGCGAGTCCTACGCGCAGCACGTGGAGGAGCCGCTGCCCGAGAGCCTGCGCCGGAAGCTGGAGCTGATGACGCTGACGGAGGCGCTCAAGGCCCTCCACTTCCCGGCGGGGGACGCGGATCCGGAGATGCTGGACCGGCACCTGAGCCCGGCGCACCGGCGGCTGGCGTTCGACGAGCTCTTCTTCCTGCAGCTCGGCATGGGGCTGAAGCGGCAGGGGGTGAAGACGGAGAAGGGCATCACCTTCGACGTGTCGGCGCCGCGGTTGGAGAAGGCGCGCGGGGCATTGCCCTTCCAGCTCACGGGGGCGCAGAAGAAGGTCATCGAGGAGATCGCCCAGGACATGGGCGCGGCCGAGCCGATGAACCGGCTGGTGCAGGGCGACGTGGGCTCGGGGAAGACGGCGGTGGCGGTGGTGGCGGCGCTGGTGGCGTTGCAGGACGGCTACCAGGTGGCGGTGATGGCGCCCACGGAGATCCTCGCCGAGCAGCACGAGCGCACGTTCCGCAAGCTGCTGGAGCCCCTGGGCTACAAGGTGGGGCTGGTGAGCGCGGCGGGGACGGCGAAGCGCAAGCGCGAGGTGCGCGAGGCGGTGGCGCGAGGGGAGATCCACCTGGCGGTGGGCACGCACGCGCTCATCCAGCAGGACGTGGGCTTCGAGAAGCTGGGCTTCGTCGTCATCGACGAGCAGCACCGCTTCGGCGTGTTGCAGCGGCACACGCTGATGAGCAAGGGCGTGTCGCCGGACGTGCTGGTGATGACGGCCACGCCCATTCCGCGCACGCTGGCGATGACGCTGTACGGGGACCTGGACGTGTCCATCATCGACGAGCTGCCGCCGGGGCGCACGCCGGTGAAGACGCGCGTCTTCAACGACAAGCAGCGGGCGCGCGTGTACGAGGCGGTGGCGTCCGAGGTGCAGAAGGGCCACCAGGCCTACGTGGTGTACCCGCTGGTGGAGGAGTCGGAGAAGCTGGACCTGGAGGACGCCACGCGCGGCGCGGACAAGCTGCGCCAGGTGTTCCCTGGCGTGGAGGTGGGGTTGCTCCACGGGCGGATGAAGCCCGAGGAGAAGGACCTCGTCATGGAGGCCTTCCGGGCCGGCACCATCCAGGTGCTCGTGTGCACCACGGTGGTGGAGGTGGGCGTGGATGTGCCCAACGCCTCGGTGATGGTCATCGAGTCCGCGGAGCGCTTCGGCCTGTCGCAGCTGCACCAGCTGCGCGGCCGGGTGGGGCGCGGAGCGGCGGTGAGCTTCTGCTTCCTCGTGGCCAACCTCGCGCGCTCCTCCATGGACTCCTCGGAGCGGCTCGGGGTGATGGAGCACAGCAGCGACGGCTTCGTCATCGCGCAGAAGGACCTGGAGATCCGCGGCCCGGGTGAGTTCCTCGGCACGCGGCAGAGCGGCCTGCCGGAGCTGGCGGTGGCCAACCTCGCGCGCGATGGAGATCTGCTGTCGCTGGCGCAGCAGGAGGCGCGGCGCATCCTCGCGAGGGATCCGAAGCTCGCCGCCCCCGAGCACCAGGCGCTGGTGAAGGCGCTCGAGGAGCGCTGGGAGGGGCGGCTGGCCCTCGCGCGCGTGGGCTGAGCGGGGGCTGAAAAAGAAGAGGGGTGGCCCGGAGGCCACCCCTCGTTCAACAGGGCCTCAGGCCCGCGGTTGGACTACCCGCGGCCGAAGGTGCGGCGGCGCGAGAAGAGCAGGCCGGCGCCGAGCAGCAGCATCGACACCATGGTGCTCTGGCCGGAGCCGCCCGTGCTGGAGCAGCCCATGCCACCACTCTGCTCCTTCGGCACGTCCACCGTCACCTGGTTCGTGGCGGACGCCTTGCCATCGGACACCGTCAGCTCGAAGACGAGCGTGGCGCCATCCTTGGACTTCGGCGACACGAAGCTGGTGACCGCGCCATCCGTCGAGGTGAGCGTGACGGACGGACCGGACACCTGCCTCCACTGGTAGGTGAGCGTGTTGCCGTCCGGATCCGTGGAGCCGGTGCCATCGAGCGTGATGGTGTCACCCGCCACGCTGCCGCCGGAGCTCTTCCGGGCCAGCGCAGTGGGCGTGCGGTTGACGTCCGTCACCGTGACCAGGGCCGTGACGGCCTCGCTCTCGGCGCCATCCGCGTCCTTCGCGATCAGGCTGAAGGTCACCAGGGTCTCACCCAGCACCTCGGGCGCGGTGAAGCTCAGCGTGGCGGTGTCGGCACCCGACAGCTCCACGCGCGGGCCACCCGTCTGCACCCACCGGTAGCTGAGCGCGTCGTCGTCGGCGTCCGAGCCCTCGGCCGTGAGCGTGACGCTGCTCCGCTCCTCCACCGTCATCTCGTTGAGCCCCTTGACCACGGGGTGACGGTTGGACTTCTTGATGGTCACCGTGACGATGTCCTCACCCACCAGCTCGTTGGTCTGGGCGAGCAGGAGGAACACCAGCTCCGTGTCCTCCTTCACGTCCGGGGCGGTGAAGGTCGTCTCGAGCGCGCCATCATCCTTCAGCGCCACCTCCGGGCCACTCAACTGGAACCAGAGGGAGCCGAGCACGAGGTCCCCGTCCGGATCCGTCACGGAGCCCGAGAGGGTCACGGTGCTGCGGCTGGCGGCCTCGAAGTCCGCACCCGCCTCCACCACGGGGTCGTGATCCGTGAGCACATAGAGGGTGACGTTGGCCGGGGCGCTGTTCTCCTTGCCGTCGTTGACCACGAGCTGGAAGACGAACGTCTCGCTGTTGGCCACGCGGGGCGTGAAGGTGGGCCTGGCCGTGGTGGCGTCCGTGAGCGTCACGGGAGGTCCGGACAGCTGGGTCCACGTGTAGGTGAGCGCGTCACCATCCGGATCGAAGCTGCCGCTGCCATCGAGCTGCACCGTCGTGTACACCTTGGCACCCGTGGTCGGGTCCAAGGTGAAGTTGGCCACGGCCTGCGGACCCTTGCCCGAGTTGGCCACCGGGCGGCGGTTGCACACGAGGGTGGAGGGATCACCCGCGGGACCCTCGAAGGTCTCGCGGACGGGGCCGCCGAAGGGCAGCTGACTGGCATCGATGCCGGCGAACTCCAGGTCGTCCACGTCCAGACCGTGCGCGCCCACGCCCGGATCGGAGCCGATCCGGAAGCGGAACTGCACGCGCTTGCCCGCCAGCTCGCGGCCGAAGTTCAGCTCCGCCGACTCGAAAGCCGGGAAGGCCGCGCTCAGGGCGGTGTAGCCGGGGAGCCCATCGAGCGGGTTGGTGGCGGACCCATCACCGATGAGGCCGGTGTAGCCCGGGTCCACCTCGTAGGCGGCGACGTTGTGCCACACGATGCCATCGGTGGTGACCTCCACCGTGGCGCCGTCGAACCAGAGCTCTTCGTAGTTCCCGTTGTCGGTCTCGAAGGAGTAGCGGTACTTGTAGCGGAAGATGAAGTCCGCGTCCTCACGCACCTGCACCCAGGGCGAGGTGAGCGCGATGTCGGCGGTGAAAGGCAGGTTGCGGCCGTTCCAGTAGTGGTTGCCCTTCTCCTCCACGCGCTGCCAGGGCTGCTCCGGGCCGGAGCCCATGACGGACGAGGTCCAAGCGGTCGTCTGGCCTTCCACTGTGTCCAGATCGCTGTTGCCCGCGGACTCGTCGGTGTTGACGAGGCCGTTGTAGCCCACTGACTTCGACGCGTCCGGGAGCGAGGGCCCATCGAGCGTCAGGGTGATGCCGGCGCGGGGCTCGGTGCCGGTGGTGCTCATCAGCTTGAGCGCCAGCTTCCCGGTCGCCGTCTGCCCGGGCGCCAGGGGCGGGAAGGCGATCGTGTTGCCCGAGGGCGTCTCGAAGGTGGCGGTGGCGCCGGTGGTGGCGAGCGTGGCGTTGAAGGCGCTGGTGGTGTCCCCGCCCACGTTGCGCAGGGTGACGGTGAGGTAGCCCGTCTCGCCCACGTCCAGCACGCCGTCCTGGTCACACCCCTCGAGGGTGTCGTCCAGCCTGATGCTTACCACCTCCAGGGTGTTGCCGGTCTGGTAGCTCTCCACGACGCCGATGAAGTCCTGGGAGTCGCGGTCCGGCGCCTTGGCGCCGAAGCCCATGCCGCGCCTGGCGAAGGCATTGACGAAGCGCGTGTAGTCCGCGGCATCCGACGCCTTGGCCACCGACAGGAGCGCGTCACGCGCCTCGATGTAGGTGGGGCTCGACGGGGTGGCCTTGTAGGCGGCCACCAGGTACTGCTTCATCCGGCGCTCCGCCTCCGCGAAGGGGTAGGCGTTGAGCAGCGAGGCGTAGCACTCCCACAGCATGGTGGCCCACACCTCGCCACCGTTGTGGACCTCGGAGTTGATCCGGCCGTCCCCCTGGAACGCCACGGGGTGCGTGTCCGGCAGCGGATTGCCGTTGGCGATGTGCTTGAAGGTGAGGGCGTTCTTCTCGAACGAGGTGGAGTACGGGACGCGGCGGATGCCGTAGTAGGCACCGGGCACGCCGGGGCCGCTGGTGACGTAGGCGGACACCGTGTAGACGCCCTGGAAGAGATTGTTGTCGGCGACCGTCCGGTCCGAATCGCGCACCTGCATCATCAGGGCGTGGAAGTCGCCCCAGCCCTCGCCCATCGCGCCGCCCTGGTAGTTGACCAGGCCGTTGGCGTCACCGATGAGGCGGTTGCTGATGTAGTGACCCCACTCGTGGGCGACGATGGCGTTGTCCAGCGTACCGTCGCGGGCCGCGCCGGGCTTGGTCTTCTGCAGGTGCACGTTGACGGTGCCCGTCTGGAGCGCCGTCTTGATGGCGTCGCCATTGGCCTTCAGCATGCCCACCACCGGGATGGTGATGCTGGCGTCGGTGCCCGCGGGGATGATGCCGCCGGTCGTGTTGTTGGCGATGAGCACACCGATGGCGCCCGCGTTCTGCGCGTTCTTGGCCTTGAGGGTGAAGTCGCAGGCGCCGCGGTCCACGAGCGCGATCTTGCCGGTGATCTCCGCCGCGTTGGTGAAGGCGTCCGTGCTGCAGCCGTTGCTCACGGTTCCATGGAGCGCGACGGCCACGTTCCCGGTGACGTCATACCCCTGGGGGCCGAACGCCGCGGGGTTGGCGGAGATCGTCATGCCCGCGGGCGTGCTGACGCTCACGGTGAAGAGCGAGACCGGGTTGAACACGTACATCTGCATCCGCGGCGGCGCGCCGTCCGCGGGAGTGGACATGTTGGCGTTGTCCAGGCTGCCGTAGTCCTGGGCCTCGGCGCGCATCCGGTCGCCTTCGACACCGCCGCGGCCGAAGTTGTAGGCCTGCGCGTTGCCGGAGGCCTCGTCGAAGCCGGCGGCGTAGAACGAGTCGTGCAGCCAGTTGGTGACGTAGAAGAGGTTCGTCACCGCCGCCTGGCGCTGGTTGGCGTCGAAGCCAGGCGCCTTGGTCAGGTCGTAGAGGTAGTCGAAGCCCGGATCGGAGGCCTCGCCCGTGAGGACCGCGCGCACGTCCTGGCTGCCGGGCTGGAAGCCGTCCGGCACCGACAGGTCGGCGTAGGCGTCCACGTTGTTGCCCACCGTCTCGGTGGAGCCCGCGGGGAGCCACGGATCATTGCCGGGCAGGCTGGAGATCGTGATGCTGTTGGGCAGCCGGTCCAGCGGCACGTCCACGCCATCCGGAATGCCGGGCTGGTAGGGCGTGGTGTCGGTGCCGTGCGGGCCGTCATGCGGGGTATAGGGCGCCGTCGCGTCCGCCCACACCTTGTAGCGGTACTCGGTGCCCGCGTGCGCGGACAGGTTGTTGCGCATCAGCAGCGAGCCGTCCACCGCCGACACCACGAAGGAGTGGTAGTCCGAGCCCGTGCCGTTCCGTGCGCCGGAGTTCACCTCCACGTACCAGGCCGGCACCAGGCCGTCCGGCATCGTGTAGTAGACCTGCTTGGCGCGAGCGGGCACCACCAGGGTGTGGGTGAGGACGTGGGCGGAGCTCGCGTCCAGCTCGTAGTGCGAGTAGGGCCCGTTCACCTTGCCGGTGGACACGAAGCCACGCGCCGGCATGGAGATGCCGGTCTGGTCCTGGAAGGCGATGGCGATGGCCTGCTCGGCGGAGAGCCTGAAGGCGTTGGCCGCGCCGAGGCTGGCCTTGCGGGCCGACTGCGCGGGCGCCAGGTAGCCGGAGACGGCCACCAGCTCGAGGTCGCGGTCCATGATGACCTTGACCTCGTTGCGGAAGACCTCGATGCCGTCCACCTTCTGGGCGAAGCTGGCGATGACGGGGCCCTTGCCGGTCTGGTGCACCGACTTGAGCACCACTGCGGACACGTCCTCGGAGCCCACGCGGTACAGGTCCGCCACCGACTGCAGGTGCGCGCGAGCGGCCTGGTCCGGCTTACGGGCTCCCAGCGCCTTGCTCATGCTCGTCGTGGAGCTCGTGCTCGCACGGGTGTTCCATACGAAGCTCGGGACTCCGAGCCGATCCTCCATCTGCGAAACACGCAGGCCGCGCGTCCGGAGAGCGTCGTCCTTGGCGGCGAGAGCCATCTCCTCCTGGCGAGCCAGGAAGGCGTCGAAATTTCCTCGAGTCGCGGCCAGGGCACTTCCGCTCGCGAGGGGCGTGAGCAACAAGCTGGCCCACAACGTTTGCCTCAAACGCATGCAGCCTCCGTCTTGAAACTGGGGGGTTCCCGGTCTCCACATCCCCTACTGAACGAGCCAGGGTCCGGGAGGTCGCATGATAGTCGCAATTTCGACAGGTCGCTCAAGCACCCCCCCTGTGCTGGCGTGTCTTTCGCGCAGCGGGCAATGGAGTTGCATGGAGACCGAAGCACCGGATTCCCGGCGCGACTTACATGAATGGCTGAGCTTCGCGGTTTCCTGTGCGCGCGTTTCTCAATTTCGGGAGAAGCGATTGATCAGATTGGCGAGTGCCATCACCAGTTCGATCGGATCCACGGGCTTGGGCACGTATACGTGGAAGCCCGCGCTCAGGGCACGCGTGCGATCCTCCAACCGCGTATAGGCGGTGAGGGCGGCGGCGGGCACCTGGCCTCCTCGTGCTGGAGGCAGGGCGCGCACCTGGCGGATGAGCGTGTACCCATCCGCGTCCGGCATGCCGATGTCCGAGACGAGCAGATCCGGCGGGGCACGCTGCAACTGCTCGAGCGCCTCGGCCGCGCTGGAGGCGGAGGACACCACCGCGCCGCGCTCCTCCAGCAGCGCGCGCAGCAGCTCGCGGATGCCCTGCTCGTCATCCACCACCAGCACGCGCACGCCGGAGAGATCCGGCAGGTACGCGGCCAGCGAGGGATCCGGAAGCATCGACGCGATGCCCGGAGACGCGCCCTCCGCGCCGCGCGCCGCGATCAGGGGCAGGCGCAAGGTGAAGGTGGAGCCGTGGCCCTCGCCCTCGCTGTGGGCCTGGACGGTGCCGCCATGCAGCTCCACCAGGTGGCGCACGATGGCCAGTCCCAGTCCCAGGCCTCCGTAACGGCGGGCGGAGCCGCCGTCGGCCTGCCGGAAGCGCTCGAAGACGTGGGGCAGGAAGGCGGGCTCGATGCCCTTGCCCGAGTCGGTCACCTGCAACTCCACGTGCTCCTCCACGCACCGCAGCCGGGCCGACACCTTGCCTCCATCGGGCGTGAACTTGATGGCGTTGGTGAGCAGGTTCCACGCCACCTGCTGCAGCCGCTGGGCATCTCCCTGGACGGGGCCCACCCCGGGCTCCAACTGGGGCTCGAGCTGGATGTTGCGGGCGGCCGCCACCGGACGCACCGCTTCCAGCGCCGCCTCCACCACGGGCGCCAGCTTCACCGGCTGCATCTCCAGGCGCATCCTCCCGGCGACGATGCGCGAGATGTCCAGCAGATCATCGACGATCTGCGCCTGGGCCCTGGCGCTGCGCTCCACCGTTTCCAGGGCGCGCGTCTGCTTCTCCGGGGGGAGCGTGTTGGTGCGCAGGATGCTGGTCCAGCCGAGGATGGCCGTGAGCGGGGTGCGCAGCTCGTGCGAGACGGTGGCGAGGAAGTCGTCCTTGGCGCGGTTGGCCTCCTCGGCCCGATCGCGCTCCTGGCGCACCTGCTCGAACGTCTGGCGCGCGCGCTGCCGCGCGGTGATGTCCGCCGTCACGTCCCGGAGCAGGACGAGCACTCCCTCTTCGGAGGGGAACACCCGGGCCTCCAGCCAGACCCCGAGGGAAGCGAAGTACTCCTCCACGGTTACTGGCGTACTCTCCGCGAGCGCACGGTGGCAGGCCCGGTGGAGCTCCGTCTCCTCCAACCCGGGCAGCTCCGCCCAGAGCCGGCGGCCGAGCAGCAGGTGCCGGGAGCGGCCCAGGATGCGCTCGGCGCTGGTGTTGACGTAGGTGGGCCGCCCCTGGACGTCGAGTGCGAGCACTCCGTCCGTGACGACCTCGAGGTACTGCTCGAGTCGCGGCGGCGCGTGGCCGTGCGTGTCCGTCAGGGGAATCATGAGGGAGATCGTGACAGGTCGAACTCCCGCTTGCCTGCTCCTGCCCGCGACGGCTCCCGGACAACGCCCGGCAGTGAACGGGGTAAGTGGGGATTCTCAGGTCGCGAGACCGCCAGCGTTGGACGCCCCACGGTTGCCTGCCCTGCCAGGGGCGAAGCGCGTCTGGGTTGTGCCCGCGGAGCCCCGCCGTTATCAGGGGCGGCGTGTCGGAGCCAAAGGAAGTCCAGCCCCGGTGGGAAGGGCTGGTGTTCGTCTGCCGCAAGTGCATGAAGCGCGCGGGGGCGGAGGACGTGCGGAGCACGCTCGAGGAGGAGCTGGGCCGGGGCGTGCGCGTGGTGCGCAGCAGTTGCCTGAAGCTGTGCCCCAAGGGCCGCGTCACCGTGGTGGTGGGCAGCGGCGAGGGCATGCGCTGCCTGCTCGTCGATCCCGAGGAGGACGCGGACTCGCTCGTCCGCGCCGTCTCCCGTGCGCTCGGCCGTCCGCTGGAGTGACTATGGGATCACGCCCGCCTGCCGCAGCAGGGTGGAGAGATCGTAGAAGGCCTGGTAGTGGCAGATGCGGCCGTCGCGGAACTCCCAGCGGTCCACGCCGGTGATGGACATGCGCTTGCCGGTCGGCTGGGCGCCGTTGGGCAGCGGGCCCGTCATCGTCCCCGACAGCCGCCAGTGGAACATCACCGACCTGCCATCCGCGGCCAGGTAGGGCGGATCCATGATGTCGCAGGTCAGGTCCGGGAAGGCGGTGAAGGAGCCCTCCAGCAGCATCATCGCCGTGGCACTGCCCTGGCCGGGCTGTGGCAGCATGGGATCCGCCCAGGACACGTCCTCGGTGATCAGCGCCTGGAGCGGGTTCGAGGCGGACTCCTTCTTCGTCCATGCAGCGGCGTAGCGGCGCACGAAGTCATTGATGAATTCCTGGGTGATTGTGGCCATGCGAGACGGCTCCCCGGCTGTTAGATGGAGGTCCGGAGCCTGTCAGTTCGCTGTTCAACCTGCCAAGGACGCGGCGGGTACAGTGGTGCCCCCGCTCCGGGAAGGATGTGGCACAACGCCACGGTCCCGGAACGCCACATTCCAGGGGGGTGCCCAGGGTTGTGGCGGGACGCTACAGTTCGAGTCTGGCTGCATTCGTGGAACCCTTCGTGGAACCGCAAGAGAAGGAGCGTTGGCATGTCCGTCGCAGTGGGATCCCCCGACATGATCAATCGGGTGGAGACGTTGAAGAGGGACCACGGCCGGCTGCGCGTGCTCCTCGGCGCATGCGACGGAGCGAGCCCGGTGGAGCTGCCGGGTCTGATGCGGCAACTCCATGATGTCTTCATTCCCCACCAGCGGGCGAAGGAGCAGCTCTACGACGTGGTGGTGGCGGCCTGCCAGGAGTCGAAGGACGCGACCTCGCTCACGCTGCTCAACATCTTCCGCACCAACCTGACGGTGATGTCCAACGCGGTGCTCGGCTTCTTCTCGCACGTGGACTCGGATCCGGAGCGGCTCCGCCAGCGCTTCCGGACGGTGTCCGCCGCGCTGCGCTCCCTGATGGACACCGAGGAGAAGTCCGTCTTCCCCCTGTGCCTGCGCCAGCAGACGCGCATGAAGCAGCCCGCCCAGGCGCTGCGTATCCAGACCCTCTCCTCGCCGTCGTGGCAGGCAGGTGGCCGATGAGCTTCGTGCCGCCCAAGGACATGTCGGTGCTCGACGACACCGAGCGGATGTCCTCCTTCGACGCCCCGCTGCTCGAGTCCTCGCCGGATCCGGAGCTCCAGGCGCTCGTGACCGAGGCCACCGCGTTGACGGGCTTCCCCATCGGGCTGGTGAGCCTGGTGGTGCGGAAGATCCAGTTCTTCCGGGCACAGGTGGGGCTGCCGCCGGACCTCTCCGCGACGCTCGCCACCGATCGCTGCACGTCCTTCTGCCAGTTCGTGGTGGCCCGGGGTGGGCCCCTGGAGATCGAGGACACCTCGCGCGAGCCCGGCCTGCCCAGGGATCTGGTGGAGCGCTACGGCATCCGGGCCTACGTGGGCTTCCCGTTGAAGGTGCGGGGGCAGACGGTGGGCTCCTTCTGCGTCATCGGCGCGCAGCCCGCGCGGCTGACGGCCGAGGTGCTGACGAAGCTGGAGCAACTGGCCGGGCGCGCCAGCGCTCGTCTGGAGGCGCTGGCAGGCCAGACGCCGGCCCCGGCGTCCTCCTCCGAGGCCGAGGAGAAGGCCCGGAACGCGTGGCTGGCCGTCGCCGAGGCCCAGCCGTTGCTGAGCCTCAGTGAGCGTTTCGCCGATGGGCAGATGTCGTTCGAGGAGTTCCAGCGGGGCCTCGGAGCCCTGGCGGGGCTCACGGACTCGTCCGACTGACCCTCGTCCGGGCCGCCCGCGCTATGCTCCGGGCGGAGACCGAGGGGGCGCATGAATCTTCCAAGAGAGCTGGTCGAGGCGGTGCGCAGACACCAGGTGGTTCCCTTCGTGGGCGCCGGTGTGAGCATGGGGGTGAAGCGGGGGCTGTTTCCCTCGTGGAAGCAGCTTCTGGAGGGGCTCGCGGAGCGGCTGGAGCAGGAGGCGCTTCCGGAGCCGGTGGTCGCCGAGGTGCGCAAGTGCATCGCCGGGGGCGACTTCCTCACGGCGGCGGAGCTGGGCTTCAAGGAGATGGGGGCCTTCCGCTTCAACCGCTTCCTGCGCGAGCGGCTGCGCGTGCACCGGCCGGCCGACGCGGAGCTCTCCGTGGTGCGGGCGCTCTGGGGCCTGCGGCCCGAGGTGATGCTCACCACCAACTACGATGACGTCCTGCTGTGGGGCCAGGAGGGCGCGGAGCCCATCTCCAATGATCAGGACGACGAGCTGCACCTGATGGACGCGGAGGCCTCGCCGGACGCGCCGCGGCTCTGGTACCTGCACGGCACCATCCACCGGCTCTCGACGCTCATCCTCGGTGGGGCCGACTACGCGCGGCTCTACGGGGATGGGACCCAGCAGCATGGCCGCTACTCGCACTACACGAACGCGCTGGTCCGGCTGCGCGAGTGGATCCGCGCCAGACCCTTCCTCTACGTGGGCTTCAGCTTCAGTGATCCCTACGTGCTCAAGCAGATAGAGCACGTGCTGGGCATCACGAAGGGACGGCACGTGCCGAGCTTCGCGCTGATGAAGAAGGGGAGCATCGAGCGCGGCGCGCTGTGGCCCCGCTACAACATCCAGCTCATCGAGTACGAGGATCACGGTCCGCCGCTGGCGGCCTGCCTGAACGCGCTGTCACGGGCGGCGTTCGGGACGGGCATACCCGCGCCCGCGCCCATCCACAGGGGGCCCGCGATGGGGCCCGCGGCCGCATCGGACGCCTCCGTGCTCGAGCTCCTCACGTTCCGGTCCGGAGAGCCTCGAGCTTCTCCCTCACAACCGGCGCCCGCGGCCCCGCCGCAGCCCGCTCCCGTTCCACTGGAGTCGGCTCCCATCCCGTTGGATCCGCCACACGTTCCGCGGGAGGCGCTGGAGCATGTGTACGCGCACATCCTCCGGCACCGGCACCGGCTGGTGCTGTTCGCGCCCGAGGACGGCGGAGAGGAGGCGATCGCGCGCCGCGTGGCGCGGCAGTACGGGGAGCGGGTCTCCTGGCTGGAGCCGCCGAACGTGCCGGACTGCACGGAAGCCGACTACTGCCGCGCCCTCGCGGGAGACAATCGCGTCACGAGCTTCGACGCCCTGGTGGAGCACCTGCGCCAGCGGGCCGAGGGACTCGGACGTGAGCACCTGTTCGTCCTGCGCTACGAGTGGGGGCCGTTGGGACACCTGGACACGCTCGGCAAGCACCTGCGGCGGTGGATGGAGGCGCCGTCGAAGGTGGAGTTGCACCTGCTGGTGGTGGGAGGAGGCGCGCGGGGCGGGTGGCTGCTGCACAACGTGTCGAAGTCCTCCGTGTTCTCGGACGCGGTGAAGCGCGAGGTGCCCGACTTCACGGTGGACGAGGTGTGGCAGTTGCTCGACGCGGCGGACCTGGATGGGGAGCGGTGGGCCCGGGATGTCCACGAGGCCACGGGCGGTCATCCGGGCCTGCTCGAGGAGCTCCTGGCCGGGGCGGGGGCGCTCGACCGGAAGTCGGTGACGGAGAGACTGGCGCGCAGCCCGTGGGTGCGAGGCGCGCTCCAGGAGCGGCTGCGTGAGGACGAACGCAACGGCGCCTCGGGGACGCGGAGCTGCCGTTTCGTGCTGGAGGAGTTGCTCGCGGGCCGGCCCGTGAACGCGCTCGAACCGCTGGACTACCACCTCGAGCAACCGGAGGTGCGGCTGTACTTCTCCGGGCTGGTGCGCGGTGACGAGGAAGGGAGGACCGTGCTGCGGTGCCGGGCGGTGGAGCTCGCCGCGAGGGACGAGCTGGCGCGCAAGGACGGGCGGTCGTGAAGAGAGGGCCGGTGCTTCAGGGAGACACCGGCCCCGCGCGTCTCAGGACGAGGATGCTCGCCCTCCAGGGGAGACCCCCTGGGCTACCTGGGCCCGTAGCGCGTCTTGAGCTCGGCCATGGACAGACCGCTCCAGCGGGAGAGCAGCTCCACGACGTCCCGGGCTTGCAGGAAGTAGAGCGTGTCTCCGGAGAACACGGAGAGGAAGACGCCGCCGCAGTGGGGCAGTCTGGCGCCGCTCGACTCGAGGTAGTCCACGAGCCGGGGCAGGGTGTGGTCGAGCAGGAAGGAGCGGACGTTCTCGGCGGGCAGCACGAGCTCGTAGCTGGTGGCGCCGGAGAGCTCGTCTCCAGCCTCGGCGCGGATGCGGGCGATGGCCTGGTTGGCCTCCAGGGCGGGGGCGCGGTCGAAGGCGAGGCGGAGCAATTCGTCGGCGGCGGCGTCCATGCGTGGGCTCTCCTGCCCGGATTCCCACCATGGCCCTCCGGGAAGTGCAAGGGGAAGCCTCGGCGAGTGTCGTCGGGAAGGGGTGGACGCGGTGGCTGGCCGTTCCTTCCACGGGGGAGCGGGGCAGGGCCTGCGGTGGCGGCCTCGCGTGGTTAGGCTCGTCCCATGGGTGACGTGGAACTCGCGGAGGCACTCCGGCGGCAGGGCATCTCCGACACGCGGGTGCTCGAGGTGATTGGGGAATTGGACCGGGCGGCGTTCGTCCCGGAGTCGATGCGGGACGTGGCTGGACAGGACTTGCCACTGCCCATCGGCCATGGGCAGACGATCAGCCAGCCGTTCATCGTGGCCTTCATGACGCAGGCGCTCAACCTCCAGCCCGGTGAGCGGGTGTTGGAGATTGGAACGGGCTCGGGCTACCAGACGGCCGTGCTCGCGCGGCTGGGGGCCGAGGTGTACACGATGGAGAGCCTCCCGGAGCTGGCCGGTCCGGCCCGGGAGCGGCTGGAGCGGATGGGCTTCAATGGCATTCATTTCCGGGTAGGTGATGGCTCGGCCGGCTGGCCGGAGGACGCGCCGTTCGACGCCATCCTGGGCACGGCGGCCCCGGAGCGGTTGCCCCCAGCGCTCTACCAGCAACTGCGGCCAGGCGGCCGGCTGGTGTTGCCGGTGGGTCCGAGGCACGGCTCCCAGGAGCTGATCCGGGTCACCCGGCCGTCACGAGGGGAGGCTCCCCAGGTGGAGAAGCTGCTGGGCGTGCGCTTCGTGCCGATGACGAGTTCGCCGCCGCCCGGGTTCGTGCACTGAGGCGGTCTCCGCCTCGGGAACCGGGCTCCTTGATTCCTGTCAGTCAGTTGCTGCGGCAAGCATTGTAGGTGGAACCCCGCGCGTGGGACGTCGCGGGGTTTGTTGTTTTTGCCATCCGGAATGGCTTTGTCGCTTCTGCTTTCTCAAACTCCAAAAACGTTGCATGCCAAATCGAATTACATTTGTTGACGGCTTGTCCGTCGTTGAACTCGTGTGGTAAATGTGAAGTTCCGGCAGTGCGTCTTGGGATTCGGGACACTGCGGCTTCCAGGGGGCACGCGCGCGAGCGCAGCAATCGCCGGGTTTTCACCCGAGTGAGCCGTGCCCCACACTGGCTTGCTCGTCTCAAGGAGTATCAATACATGAAGGACACGGCGTACCGGCCTGCCGGTAAGCGCGTACGGGCTTTGTCCACGCGCGCACTCGGAGTGGCTTGGCTCGCGACGACGCTGGCGTGCGGAGGCTCCGCGAAGGAGCCCAGCACTCAGCAGTCCGCGGGCTTTCGTTTTGACCCCTCACTCCACAAGGTGCAGATCAGCGCGGAGAAGGCCGCCGCGCTGGAGGCGCAGGGAGCCTCGGTCCTCGCGGACTATGGTTCCTACAAGCTGTTGCAGGTGGATGACGCCACGCTCAAGCGGCTGCCCGCGCTCAAGGACGCGGAGCTGCGCGACGAGTACAATCACATCCTGCTCAACTCGGGTGTGATCGACACCATGTCCGAGCATGGGCAGTCGCTGCGCGGCATGAGCAAGACGGCCGTTGGCAAGCGCTTCCACATCGTGCAGTTCGCCGGCCCCGTGCAGCCCGAGTGGTACAAGGCCCTGGAGGCCACTGGCGTCAAGGTGGTGACGTACATCCCCAACAACGCCTACCTCGTCTACGGCAACCCCGCCGCGATGAACTCGCTGGCGAAGCACACCGACACGGCTTCCATCATCCAGTGGGATGGCGAGTACCTGGCGGACTTCAAGCTGCATCCGTCCGTCAACAAGATCGCCACGGGCGCCTACTCCATCCAGCTCGTCAAGGACGAGGGGACGAACGAGGAGACGCTGGCGCTCATCCGCAAGCTGCAGTCGCACGAGGCCCTCGTCCGTAAGTCGATGGACTACGTGAACGTGGTGGCCTTCGTGGACCGCCAGGCGATCGATCAGCTGGTGCAGCGCCCGGACGTGCTGTCCATCCAGTCGCGCATCGAGCCCAAGAAGTTCGACGAGCGTCAGAACATGATCCTCGCCGGGCAGATCTCCGGCACTACGCCCACGGGGCCGGGCTATCTGGCCTGGCTGGCGGCCAAGGGCTTCACCCAGGAGCAGTTCACCACGTCCGGCTTCGGCGTGGACGTGAGCGACAGCGGCCTGGACAACGCCACGCCGACGCCCAACCACTTCGGTCTGTACGTCAACGGCGATGTCGCCAACGCCAGCCGCGTGGTCTACGCCCGTCTCGAGGGTACGCCGAACGCCGGCAGCACCAACCAGGGCTGTGACGGCCACGGCACGCTGAACTCCCACATCGTCGGCGGCTACGTGGGCCTGACCGGCGCCCCTCACGAGGACACGTCCGGCTACAAGTACGGCCTGGGCGTGGCGCCCTTCGTGAAGCTGGGCTCCTCGGTGCTGTTCGATCCGGGCCGGTTCACGAGTCCCGACTACTCGGACCTGCAGGCGCGCGCGTACCGTGACGGCATGCGCATCAGCACCAACAGCTGGGGCTCCAGCTCCAGCGCGTACACCATTGACTCGCAGGAGTACGACGCCCTCGTCCGCGACGCGCAGCCGGATGGCTCCGCGGTGCCCAACCCGGGCAACCAGCAGATGATCATCGCCTTCGCGGCGGGTAACGACGGCCCGGCGGTGAACTCGGTGGGCAGCCCGGGCACGGGCAAGAACGTCATCACCGTGGGTGCCTCGGAGAACGTGCATCCCTTCGGTGGCGCGGATGCCTGCAACACCGCCGACAACGAGGCGAACAGCCTCCTGGACGTGGCGTCCTTCTCCGGCCGTGGTCCCACGGATGACGGCCGCAAGAAGCCGGACATCATGGCGCCGGGAACGCACGTCTCGGGCGGTATGGCCCAGACGGATGGGCAGCGGGCCAACCCGCCGGCCCTCCCCAATGGCCAGGCGCTCTCCTGCTTCGACGCCTCCGGCGTGTGCGCGGGCTTCAACAACGACTTCCACCCGCCGGGCCAGCAGTGGACCTCGGCATCCTCCGGTACCAGCCACTCCACCCCCGCGGTGGCCGGCGGCGCGGCCCTCCTCTACCAGTACTTCATCAATCAGGGCATGGCCCCGCCGAGCCCGGCGATGGCGAAGGCCTACCTGATGAACTCCACCCGTTACATGTCGGGCACGGGGGCCAACGACTCGCTCTACTCCAACAACCAGGGTACCGGTTTGATGGACCTGGGCATGGCCTTCGACGGCCTGCCCCGCATGCTGGATGACCAGAACCCGGACAGCCTCTTCACCGCCACCGGCCAGACGCGCACCTTCTCCGGTGCCATCTCGGACTCGACGAAGCCCTTCCGCGTGACGCTGGCGTGGACGGACGCCCCGGGCTCCACCACCGGTAGCGCCTGGAAGAACAACCTGGATCTCACCGTGACGGTGGGTGAGAACACGTACAAGGGCAACGTCTTCACGGGTGCCAACTCCGTGACCGGCGGCACCGCGGACGGCGCCAACAACGTGGAGAGCGTCTTCCTGCCGGCCGGCACCGAGGGCTCGTACACCGTGACGGTGACGGCCACCAACATCAACTCGGACGGCGTGCCCAACAACGGCACGTCGCTGGATCAGGACTTCGCGCTCGTCGCGTACAACTCCTGCAACCTGGCGCCCGCGACGCCCGAGAGCGTGACGGCCGCGGTGGCGGGTGACAACGCCATCGACGTGAGCTGGACCGACAACGACGCGACCTCGTACAACATCTACCGGTCCATCACCCCGGGCGGGCCGTACACCCGCGTGGGCACCGCGACGACGTCGCCGTACCATGACGTCGGCGTGTCCGGTGGCACGACGTACTACTACGTGGTGCGCGGCGTGAAGTGCGCCGAGTCGCCGCGGTCCACCGAGGTCTCCGCGACGGCCACGGGCGTGTGCACGCTGCCGCCCACCTTCGCCGGCCTCACCTCCGCCAGCAACGGCGCCGCCAGCACCTGCGCCAACACCCTGAGCTGGTCCGCCGCCACGCCCGTGTGCGCTGGCACCGTCAGCTACTCGGTGTACCGGAGCACCACCCAGGGCTTCGCTCCCTCGGCGGCCAACCGGATCGCCACCGGCGTGACGGGCACCTCGTTCTCGGACGACCTGAACCTGACGAACGGCGCCCGGTACTACTACGTGGTGCGCGCGACCGAGGTGAGCTCGGCCACGCTCGAGGAGACGAACACGGTGGAGAAGGCGTCCGTGCCCACGGGCATCATCACCCCGGCCGTCGGCTTCTTCGACGACTTCGACGCCAACCGTCCCGCCAACGCCTCCGCGTACTGGACGCCGACGGTGCTCGCCGGCAACGCGGCCTCGGTGAACATCGTCTCCGGTTGCCACTACCAGTCGGCCACCAACGCGTACCGCATGGGTGCGACCAACACGAGCTGCGGTGGTCAGTACCTCGTCAGCCAGCAGCACGTGCTGGCGCTGGGTGGTAACGGCTCGACGGCGGGCATCAACGGCTTCGCCATCCCGGCCACCGCCATGGGTCCCCAGATGACGTTCAACATCTGGTACGACTTCGAGACGCGCTACGACGGTGCCTGGCTCGTCTACAGCACCACGGGCGCCAGCGGTCCGTGGACCAACGTGTCCGACGCGGTGTCGTCGACGCAGCCGTACATCTCGGCGGGCGGCTATGACAACACGCTCACCAGCTCCTCCACCACGCGCATCTGGACGGGGAACAACGCGGGCGCCAACGGCTCGCTCAAGGCGGTCACCGTCAACCTCGACGCGCTGGCGGGCAGGACGGTGTGGTTCGGCTTCCGCATGCACACCGACACCACCACCAACGCGGAGGGCTTGTACGTGGATGACGTCCGCGTCACGGCGGACGCGGCGGGTACCTGCACCACGAACGTGCCGCCCGCGGGCCCGGCCGTCGCCTACCGGGTGGACGGGCTCGCCAACCTGGTGTCGGCGGGCAATCCGGCCAGCTTCGGCCTCTCGGCCATTGACTCGGCGGGCGTGGTCGCCACCAGCTACACGGGCAGTGCGTCGCTGAGCAGCTCGGATGGCGCGGCGACCCTGCCGGCCACCGCGTCCTTCACCAACGGCGTGGCGAGCGGTCTGTCCGTCACCTTCGGTACGGCGGGCGTTCAGTCCATCCGCGCCACGGGCGTGGAGGACCCGGACCTCGTGGGTGGTGCCAGCACCAACGTCACCACCGCGAGCAAGCTGGTCTTCACCACCTCTCCGGCCAACACCGTCGCGGGCGTCGCCTTCGCCCCGAGGGTGGGCCTGGTGGACGCGGCGGGCAAGCCGGTCACGTTGGGCTCGTTCAGCGTCAACGTCTCCATCCAGAACAACGCGGGCGGGGGCACGCTGTCGGGCACCACGTCCGTGGCCATGGTCAACGGTGTCGCCACCTTCACGGGCCTGTCCATCAACAAGGTGGGCACGGGCTATACCCTGAAGGCGAGCGTCGCCGGCCTGGAGGATGGCATCAGCTCGGCCTTCAACATCACCCCGGCCGCGGCGGCGAGGCTCGTCTTCTCGACGCAGCCCTCCAACACCGTGGTGGGCTCGGCCATCACCCCGGCGGTGCAGGTGGCCATCCAGGACGCCCTGGGCAACCAGACCACCTCCACGGCCAACGTCACCCTCGCGCTCTCCGGGGTGACGGGGGCCACGCTGTCCGGCACCGCCACGGTGGCGGCGGTGGCGGGTGTGGCGACCTTCCCGGGTCTGTCGACGACCAAGGCGGGCACCGGCTTCAAGCTGTCCGCCACCTCGGGCTCGCTCACCGCGGCGAGCAGCGACGCCTTCTCGATGATCGCTGGCGCTTCGTACCGGGCGGCCATCACCCGTCAGCCCACCAACGTGGATGCGGGTGCTGCCATCAGCCCGTCCGTCCAGGTCACGCTCTACGACGAGCATGGCAACCTGGCGACGCACTCGTCCGCGCCGGTGTCGGTGTACCTGGGCAACAACCCGGGGAGCGCGACGCTGGGTGGCACCACCACCGTGAATGCCGAGGCGGGCGTGGCCACCTTCGACAATCTGACGGTGAGCCGTCCTGGCTCCAACTACACCCTGGTGGCCGGCACGAACGGCGTCTACCTGGGCACCAGCGTCGGCTTCGACGTGCGTGAGGGCGCGGCTTCGCGGCTCGTCTTCACCAGCACGCCGGCGGACAAGACGGCCGTGGGCTCCGCGTTCACGGTGCGCGTGGCGGTCCAGGACAGCGCTGGCAACCTCCTCCCCAGTGCGACGCCCGAGGTGACGCTGTCGCTCGTCACCGAGTCGGGTGCCACCCTGGGCGGGACGAAGACGGTCACCGCCGCTGGCGGCGTGGCCACCTTCTCGGGCATCTCCGTGGACAAGGTGGGCACGGGCTACGTGCTCCAGGCGGAGTCGGCGGGCCTCTCCTCCGGCACCTCCCCGGCCTTCAGCGTCGTTCCGGATTACGCCGGGACGGGGCAGCTGGTCTTCCGCGGCACGCCGGGTAGCGCCACGGCCGGGGCCACCCTGGCTCCGATCGAGGTGGAGCTGCGGGACTCGCTGGGCAACCTGCTCACGGACAGCAAGGCCCTGGTGACCCTGGGCCTGGGTGCGAACCCCGCCGCCGGCTCGCTGCTGGGCTCGGTGTCGGTGGCCGCGGTCAATGGCGTGGCCACGTTCGATGCACTCTCGCTGCGCAAGGCGGGCGCCGGCTACACGCTGGTGGCGGCCGCCGAGGGCTTCACGGGTGCGACGAGCGCGGCGTTCGCGGTGGCGCCGGGCGCGGTGGCCAGCTACTCGCTGGCGCTTCCCCCGAGCATCACGGCGGGCCAGGAGGTCACGTTCTCCGCCACGGCGTATGACGCCTACGGCAACGTGGCCACCCACTTCTCCGGTCCCATCGCGGTGACGAGCTCGGACACGGCGGCGGTGCTGCCGGCCAACGTGCTCTTCGCCGAGGGTGTGAGCGCCGAGGTGAAGGTGACGTTCAAGTCGCTGGGCCTGAAGACGCTGTCCCTGGGCGAGGGTGCCCTGAGCAGCGTCGCGCAGACCAACGTGACGGCGTTCGCGCAGCCCACGGTGTCCATCACCAGCCCCGCGGGCGGCACGGAGGTGTCCGGCAAGGTCACCATCACCGCCCAGGGCGCGGTGGCCACCGGTACCACGCTGAGCCAGCTGTCCATCATGGTGGATGGCGTGGTCATCGGCTCGGGTGCCGAGGGCACGCTGTCGGCCGAGTGGGACAGCTCCGGCGCCACGGGCGGCAAGCACAGCATCACGGCCGTCATCACCGACGGTGCTGGCAACGTGGTGTACTCGGCTCCGGTGGGCATCACCGTGAAGGCCGAGGAGCCGGCGAGCTGCGGTTGCGCCGCCACCTCGGGCGCGGACGCGAGCCTGTACCTGGGTCTGTTCGCCCTGGCCCGGTACGTGTCGCTGCGCCGCCGTCAGGCGAAGAAGGCCGCCTGATGAGTGACGCGGTCCCGGGCGCCAGGCGGCGCGCCGGGGCCAGGCCGGGCGGGGAGGTCTTCTCCGCCCGGCTGTCACGCAGACGAGCAGGTTGAACCGAACGCGCTGGTGTGGGTCCATCCCCGCCAGCGCGTTTTTCATGGGGCGGGCGGGCGCGGGTGCATTGCCCGGGTGGAGCGGGGCCGCTAACCTCCCGATCATGATCATCTGCCCCATGTGCGAGCACCAACAGGCTCAGGGCACCGAGTGCGAAGTCTGTGGGAAGAAGCTGTTCACGACCGCGCCGGTGGCGGTGCCGGTGACGCGGCTGGCGGAGCTGGAGCAGACGCAGCTGGCGGGAGGGCGCGCACCGGTGCAGACCGCGGCGATTCCCGACCTGGAGCTGACGGCCCAGCAGGCGGTGCGGGAAGTCGCCGTGCAGCCGGTGCCCGAGCTGGACACGGGCCGTTCCGCGGCGGCGGGCAACGTCATGGTGGCGCCGGTCCAGGACATGGACACGGGCCGGGCGGCCTCGGACGGACTGAAGACGGCGGCCCCCACGGGCCCGGTCGTCTGCCGCTACTGCCGCAACGTGCAGGACATCGGGAACGTGTGCGATCGCTGCGGCATGCGGCTGCCCAAGGCGCGCGTGGCGCGGCCCGAGGCGTCCGCGTCCAGCGGGCCGCCGCAGGCCGGTGAGCGGACGGCGTGCCCGAAGTGCCACACGCCGGGGTACGCGGGCCGGGCCTGTGTGACGTGCAGCACGATGATTCCAGCGGCGGAGTGATCACCATGGGAACGCCTGCCTTTCACGCCGAGTACGCCTGCAGCGAGGGTTGTGGCTTCCGGGCCTCGTTGCTGGAGGTCGTCTACCGCTGCCCGAAGTGCGAGGGGTTGCTGGAGGTGGCGCACGACGTGGAGGCGCTGCGCTCGGTGGCCGCGGAGGAGTGGAAGCGGCGCTTCGAGCAGCGTTTCGGGGCCTCGCGGCTGCCGTACGCCTCGGGCGTGTGGGGCAAGCACGAGTGGGTGTACCCGCAGCTTCCGGCGGAGGACATCGTCTCGTTGGGCGAGGGGAGGGTGCCGCTCAAGGCGTTGCCGCGGATGGCGGCGGAGCTGGGGCTGGCGAGCCTGGACCTGAAGGAGTGTGGCGTCTCGCCGACGGGCAGCTTCAAGGACTGGGGGATGACGGTCCTGGTGTCCGCGGTGAAGCACATGCGGGCGAGGGGCGTGCCCATCCGGGCGGTGGCGTGCGCGTCGACGGGAGACACGTCGGCGGCGCTGGCGGCCTACTGCGCGGCGGCGGGGATTCCCTCGGTGGTGTTCCTGCCGAAGGACAAGGTGTCGCTGTCGCAGCTGGTGCAGCCGGTGGCCAACGGCGCGCGGGTGCTGTCGCTGGACACGGACTTCGACGGCTGCATGAAGCTGGTGCAGCAGGTGACGCGGGACTCGGGCCTGTACCTGGCCAACTCGATGAACTCGCTGCGCATCGAGGGCCAGAAGGTGGTGGCCCTCGAGCTGTGCCAGGACCTGGGCTGGGAGCCGCCGGACTGGGTGGTGATCCCGGGCGGCAACCTGGGCAACGCGAGCGCGCTGGGCAAGGGCTTCGAGCTGATGCACGCGCTGGGGATGATCTCCAAGCGGCCGCGGCTCGCGGTGGCGCAGGCGCAGCGGGCCAATCCGCTGATGCGGTCCTTCCGAGGCGGCTTCGCGGAGCTGGTGCCGGTGAAGGCGGAGAAGACGCTGGCGTCGGCGATCCAGATCGGCGCGCCGGTGTCGTTCCGGCGAGCGGTGAAGATGTTGAAGGCGTTCGACGGCGTGGTGGAGGAGGCGACGGAGTCGGAGCTGGCGAACGCGGCGGCGAGGGCGGACCGGGAAGGCACGTTCGCGTGTCCGCACACGGGCGTGGCGCTGGCGGCGCTGGAGAAGCTGGTGGCGCGGGGAGTGATCGCCCGGGGCGCGCGGGTGGCGGTGGTGTCCACGGCGCACGGACTGAAGTTCCCGGACTTCAAGGTGGGCTACCACCGGGGAGCGCTGGAGGACGTGACGAGCCGCTACGCCAACCCCCCGGTGGATCTGCCCGCGAACCTGGACGCGGTGCGCGCGGCCCTGTCGGACCTGTAGCCCAGACTGCGCATCCCGGGTGCAAGCTCGAGCAGGTGCGGGGCCGCCTCCTCGCGGCCTTCCCGCCACCTGCGTGGGCGAGTCGGCCCGGCTGGAGGCCACCGCCCGCGTGTCCAACGACGAGTGGTGCTGAATTGTCTGGTCCTGCGCACCGCTGGCCCCGCTTGGCGGGCAGGGCCCGTGCACGGTGTGTGATGTCCCCATGGGACTGGAGTAGTCCGCGTCAGTGTGCGTGGCGGGAGCCGTCCCAGTCAGGCACCTCCTCGTGGGAGGACTGCTTCGGCTCATGGGAGGGCGGCTGCGGCTGTACTGGCGAGTAGGGAAGTCTCACGGTGAAAGTAGAGCCCCGGCCTGGGCGGCTGTTCACGTGCACCTCCCCGTTCATCGCCTCCACGATGCGCCGGGTGATGTAGAGCCCCAGCCCCAATCCCCCATAATGCTGGCCGCTCACCGCGCGCTCGAAGCGGCCGAAGATGCGTGACAGGTGCTCGGGAGCGATGCCAATGCCCCTGTCGGACACCGAGAGGAGGGCCCCATCCGGCCCCCCCACGGCGCGCACCCGCACCGGCTTGCCCGCTCCATACTTGAGGGCGTTGGCGAGCAGGTGCGTCACCACCTGCGCCAGACGCGACCGGTCCCACTGCCCCACCACGGGCCCGCGCTCGACCAGCACCAGCTCGCAGCCGGCCTTCTCCGCCTGCTGGGCGAGGGTGACCATCGCGCCGCGCACCACCTCCACCAGATCCACCGGCTCGCGATGGAGCTGGAGGCTCCCGGCCGAGAGGCGGGTCGCATCGAGCAACTGGCCTCCCAGCGCCTCCTGCCGGGCCACGCCCTGCTCGATGCTCTCCAGCCGGGAGAGGAGCTGTTCGCGCGGCGGCATCGGGCCATCACCCGAGAGCCGCCGCAGCAGCGCCTGCACGTTCAGCTTGAGGGCGGTGGTGGGCGTGCGCAGCTCGTGCGCGGCGATGGAGAGGAAGTCGTCTCGCACGGAGATGGCCTGCTGGGCCCGCTGGTAGAGCAGCGCGTTATCCACGGCGAGGGCGGCCCGGTTCGCCAGCTCCTCGGCCAGCACCACGTCCGTCTCGTCATGGTGACGGCCCGACTCGGCCATGACGAGGCCCAGCACCCCCAGTACCCACCCGCGCGCCTTCAGCGGCATCAGGATGTAGGAGACGGCTCCCAGCAGCTCGAACGCGGCCAGGGCTTCCACGCTCCCACCCGCCACCTCCGCCAGGTGCGCGGGCGTGATGGTGGGGGTCCACAGCGGCCGCCCCGTCTCCACCACATGCGCCAGCAGACTCCGCCGGGAAGCGGACTCCACCTGCCGCGTCCACAGCTCGCACGCCTGCGCCCGCTTCCGTGGCTTGGGGTGGGCCAGCGCCATCCGATGAAGGCGCCCACTGTCGCCCACCATGTCCACGCTGCACCAGTCCGCCAGCCTGGGCACGCACAACCAGGCCAGCCGATGCAGCGTCTCCTCCAACTCCAGGTTGGAGCCCAGCCGCGCACCCGCTTCGGAGAGGAAGCGCAGGTTGCGCTCGGCGCGCTTGCGCTCGGTGACGTCCTGCATGCCCCCCACCATGCGCAGGGGCCGGCCGCTCGCGTCCCGCAGGATGTAGCCCTGATCCACCACGTCCGCGTACGAGCCATCCACGCGGCCGAAGCGGTACTCCTCCCGCCACTTGATGGCTCCGCGGTCGATGGCATCACCCAGGCTCGCCAGCACCCGCCGCCGGTCCTCCCGGTGCAGGGTGCGCGCCCACCAGTGGAAGTCAGGGCGTATTCCCGCCGGAGGATGGCCGAAGAGCGTCCGCACATGGGTGCTCCAGTGCAGCCTGTTCGTCACCATGTCCCAGTCGTACATGGCATCACTGGTGGCGAGCGTGGTGAGGCGGTAGCGCTCCTCGGACTCGCGCAGGGCCGCCTGGGCGGCGTGCGCCTGGAAACGCTCTACCAGGCCGGCCACCCGCGCGCGCAGGACACGCGGCTCGGGGGGACACGCCAGGACGTCCGCCGCGCCCACCGGGTGGGCGGCCATCACCCGCACCGCCTCGGGGAGCTCTTGGGTGAGGAGCAGCACGGGTACACCTCGGGCGTACGCCTCCCTCGTCAGTCGCAGCGCCTGCCGCTCGGAAAGCCCTCCCTCGCTCGCCAGGGGGAGCACCACCGCGGCGACCCTCAGGCGATTCAGGGACTCGACCATCTGCCCTGCCTCGGGCCAATTCAGGTGCAGGCCGAGCGGACCGAGCGCCAGGCGCAGGTGCCGTTGAAGAGCGGGAGGAGTGTCCACCAGCAGGATGTGAGAGGCGGTGTCAGACACGCGTCAGCCTCGGAGCCCACCCGAAAGCTCCGCACGGAGAGAAGCACACCTGCATGAACAGCCAGACAGGTGCCTGTTCGTCTTCCAGGCGCATCCGTTTCCCGGCTTCCCTGCTCCAGGTGGTGTCCACGGCGCACGGACTCAAATTCCCAGACTTCAAGGTGGGCTGCCACCGGGGAGCGCTGGAGGACGCGACGAGCCGCTACGCCCATCCCCGGTGGAGCTGCCCGCGAATCTGGATGCGGTGAGGGCCACGAGGGAGGGGGGACGGAGTGAGGGGCCCACGTGCCCCGGGTTGTCCTCCGGGGCCTCAGTTCTCGAAGTACTCGGTGTCCGGCGTCGCGTTCAGGTAGGGCCGCAGGGCGTCGGCGACATCGTCGGGCAACACATCCAGCGCATGCTCGCGGAAGGCGGAGAAGTCACCCGAGGCGAGCGCGTTCCCCAGCGAGGCCTCCGCGTTGTACGGATCCGCGATGACGGTCTCGAACGCCGCGAGCGCGTCGCCGTGCTCCTGGATGAACCGGTACGCCTCATCCCCGCTCAGGCCGAACGCGGCGAGTGTCTCGAACATCGGGTTGGGGTTGCCGAACGGCACGTAGTCACCCAGGCCGCCGGAGAAGGCGAACAGCGGCGGCTCCGTCTGCGTGAGCAGCTCGCGGATCTGCTCCGGCTCGAGCCCCAGCTCCTGCAGCCGCTCGCCGTAGCCGTTCTTGGTGTTCGCGACGAGCAACTGCACCTCCGCGTCCGACAGGCCGAGCGTCTCGTGGAGGATGTCGCGCACCTCGCCCAGGTCGAAGTCCTCGAGGTCGGGGCCGAAGTCGCCATTGAGGAGACCGCCCACCAGGCGGAGCGTCTCGCCCAGGACCGTGGCCACCACGTCCACGGCCGTCCCCGCGACGGGGATGAAGCCCGCGACGTCGCCCACCAGCGACACCACCGAGCCGGCCAGGTTGAAGATGTCACCCGGCGAGACGCCATCCCTCAGTGCCTGGATGTCCTGGTACGCCTGGATGGCGTCAGCGCCCAGCCCGAGGATCGGCAGGAACTTCGCGCCGAACTTCGCCACGTCGGCGGCCGCGCCGGCCTTGCCGATGGTGCTGAGGATGCCAGAGGTCAGCTCGATGCCCGCGGCGCTCGTGGTGAGGGTGTTCTTGATGGCCTCCAGGTACTCGCCCTCGGCGAGCTGGGACGGAAGATCGTAGAGACCAAGCCCGAAGGTGGCGACCGCCAGTGACTTGCCGAGCGGCGACTTGTCATCCCAGGAGTCGAGCAGATCCTGGACCTGGTCCGGCGAGTACGTCCCGGCACGGATCGCCCGGATGTCGTCCAGCATCTGCCGGAAGTCCCCGGGGACGTCGTGCAGCGACTGCGCCGTCTCCAGGCCGCTGACGAGCGACTCGAACTTCTGCATCGCCGCATCGAAGCCGCCTTCACCCGCCTCGGCGATCGCCTCCGCCTGCGCGTTGCCCACGGCCGGTGCGATGAGCTCATCGGCCAGCTTCTTCTCGAAGTCCTCGCCGTACTCCCCGCGCAGCGCGTCGGCGAGCCCGGCGTTCTGGTTGATCCGCCCGGCGAACAGCAGCGCCTCGTCGGCGTGGTTCGGGGTCTTGGCCAGGGCGCTGTAGCTCTCGAAGAGCGCCTTCTGCGCGCCGGTGTCTCCCTGCGCCGCGAGCGCCTCGAGCTGCTCGGTGCTGGCGGCGAGCGTCTCCGAGAGCTTGTCTCCCGCCGCGCGCGCCTCGTCGCGGATTTGCGCGTTCTCCGGCCGCTCCCAGAAGGCCGTCTTGTACGCCTCGACCTCCTCGGGCGTCAGCGCGGGCCCGAGCTGGCCGAGCTCCTCGTTGAGCCGCTGCTCCACCTTGCTCAGGTCTTCCGCCTTGGCCTCGTAGTCGGCGCGGACCTCGTTGATCGCGTCGGTCGAGGTGTTGAGCAGCGCGTTGCCCGCCTCGACGCGGCCGAAGTCGTTGATCAGCTTCTCCGCCACCCGGGCGGAGAGCGTCGAGCCGATGCCGTCCTCGGCCAGCTCGCCGAGCGCGTCATCGAACTGCCACAGCTGATCCGAGCCCGCGGGGATCGCATCGGCGAGCTTCTGGGCGATGGACGTCGCCACCCGGTCCTTCCCGGCCTCGCCGGCGAGGTTCATCGTCGCGTCGAGATCGCGGAGCACTTCCCGGTGGGTGTCCTGATCGACGCTGTTGTTCCTCGCGCCGTTGGCGAGGTCCGTGGAGATCCGATCGATCGTCTCCTGGGACTCGGAGAGCAGCGCATCGACCTTGGCCGGATCGTCCAACTCCTCGGCCTGCTCGCGGAGCTCCTCGGCGGCGGCCTCCGCGCCGCCCGACGCGTAGGCCTGCTCGATGGCGCGTGATGCCTCGAGGACCTCGGGCGGGGTGGCGACGGGGCCGATGAAGCCAGGATCGCCCGGGGCCGGGGCGGCGGCCGTCGGGCCCACGAAGCCAGGCTGGCCCGGGGCCGGGGCCGGGCCATCCGTCCGGGCCGCGACGGGGGTGAACGTCGGCGTCGTCGTCCGGGCGGCGAGGGGCGTGGTGAGCGCCACGGGGGCGCGCTTGCTGGTGGGCGACTCGAACGCGCTCGCCGGGCTGAAACCGCGCGGCTTGTTCGCCACCTGCCGCGGCTGCGTCTCACGCTTCGGGGCGGGGGGCGGCGGGGGAGGGGGGCGGATGTTCCGCCTGTTGGGTCCGTCGATCATGATGGGTCTTCCTGGTTGCTGGCGGTACGACAGCCCCGCTGCTCCGGTTACACCGATTTATCGAATGATTGGAGTATCGAACCCCCGTCCTGTAGGTGTTGCTGCGCCGGGTGCCTACCCACCCCAGACGCCCTGTGTGCGGAGTCGACGTGGCCGCCTCCTTCCGCTAGGTTGCCGCCCCCGTGAACGCAGAAACGCAGCAGAATCTCCACGAGCAGCTCGAGCGCCTCCAGGAGGCGCTGTCCACGCGGCAGAGCACGCTTCTGTTCGCCCACGCGGGCGTCTCTTTCGTCGTGTCCTTCATCTTCGGAGGCGCGACGGCGAAGCTCTTCTGGGACTCGACGAGGGCGCCGTACGTGGCGTGGCTGGGCCTGGCGGTGACGCTGGGGCTGGTCATCTACGGGGTGGTGCGCTACCGCCAGGGCCGCACGGTGCTGGCGGACGAGCTGGTGCGCTTCGAGACGATGATGGAGCTGCGCCACCGGTTGGGACTGGACGATCCCAAGGCGTTGCTGCCCCGGTGAGCCCGGCACGCAAGCCCGCGCGGAGTGGGCGTCTGATCGTCCTGGAGGGCCTGGATGGGGCCGGAACCACGACCCAGGTGGAGCGGCTGGCATCGGCGCTCCGGGCCGAGGGCCAGTCCGTGCTCACCACGCGCGAGCCCTCGGACGGGCCGGTGGGGGTGCTCATCCGTCAGGCGCTGACGGGGCGGCTGGTGCTGCCCGGAGGCGCGGGGCCGTTGGCGCCCGAGACGCTGGCGCTGCTGTACGCGGCGGACCGGACGGATCACCTGCGGGCCAAGGTGCTGCCGGCGCTGGAGGCGGGGCAGGTGGTGCTGAGCGATCGCTCGGTGCTGTCGTCGCTGGCGTACCAGGGGGCGTCGCTGCCCATGGAGTGGGTGGAGTCCATCAACGCGCACGCGGTGCCGGCGGACCTGACGCTCTTCGTCGAGGTGTCCATCGAGGTGGCGGCGCGGCGGCGGGCGGCGCGGGGAGGGCCGGAGGAGCTCTTCGACGCGGAGGAGAAGCAGCGCCGCGTCTCCAAACAGTACGAGGCGGCCATCCGGCTGCGGGGCAAGCGCGAGCACGTGGTGCGCATCGACGGGGACCAGCCGGTGGAGGCCGTGACGGCCGCGTGTCTGGCTCGGGTGCACAAACTGCTCGGACGCAAGCCCACGCGCGCGGCGGTACGGTAGAGTCCCGGCCGCATGGAGCCCACGGGCGCAGCGGCGGTCATCATCGGCAACGAAGTCCTCACGGCGAAGGTGGTGGATGCCAATGGCCCCCACCTCATCAAGCGTCTGCGGGAGGTGGGCGTCCCCCTGCGCACGCTGGAGATCGTCCCCGACGAGGTGGACATCATCGTGGAGGCGGTGGCGCGGGCGCGGCTGCGCGCGAAGTACGTCTTCACCAGTGGAGGCATCGGCCCCACGCACGACGACGTGACGGTGCGGGCGGTGGCGCTGGCCATGGGGCGCAAGGTGGTGCGGCTGCCGGAGATGGTGGCGCTCATCCGCGAGAAGGCGGTGGACGAGCCGACGGCCGAGGCGATGCGGCTGGCGGACGCCCCCGAGGGCGCGGTGCTGCTCCCCCAGCCAGGCAGCTGGTACCCGGTGCTGACGGTGGGGGACGTGTTCATGCTGCCCGGGGTGCCGCAGCTCTTCCGGACGCAACTGGAGGCGGTGCTGGCGAGGCTGAGCGGCACGCCCATGCACCTGCGCGTCCTGTACCTCAACCAGGGGGAGAGCGCGGTGGCGGCGGTGTTGGACCGGGTGGCGCTGGACATGCCGCACGTGGCCATCGGCTCCTATCCGATGTTCGACCGCTCGTTGGACTACCTGGTGAAGGTGACGGTGGAGAGCGTGGAGCCGGACGCCGTGGAGCAGGCCCTGGCCCGGCTGCGGACCGGGCTGCCCGAGGGCTCGGTGGTCCGCACGGAGTAATGTGGGGTGGAGGACATCTCCAGGTTGCTGTGAACCCCCTCACAGACAGGGAGGCCATGGACGCGCACTCTGAGCGTGGATGAGCTCCACGACCCGGACTCCGGGGGAGCCCTATCAGAGGGGGGAACGATGTCCGGCACGTTGCGGCAGCAAGGGGTAGGAGTTATTGAGTCCTTCGCTCATGAACCAGCGGAAGTGATGCTCGAGGGCTACGAACAACTGGCGGAACTCTGGGCGCGGCAAGGCTTGCTGGTGCGCGCCATTGCCTTGTGCAAGGTCATCCTCAGGCTGGATCCGGCCCATGAGCCGGCGCAGCGGCTGCTGGCGGAGCTGGATGCCCGCCGGGTGGACCCCTCCGCGCCGCCCGGACCCGCCGTCCCGAGGACCCGGTTCCTGGAGACCGTCGCCGAGAAGGCTCCCTCCGAGGCCCAGGCCATGCCCCGCGCCTCGCTGCTCTCGCGGGTGGGCCCGCGGGAGCTGCTGTCGATGATGGAGACGCTGGAGCCGCGGGTCTTCCAGGCGGGGGAGAGCATCGTCGAGGAGGGGCAGCCGGGCAGCTCCATGTTCGCCATCGTCGAGGGGAGCGTGGAGGTGGTGAGGACGCTCAAGTCGGGGAGGCGGCGCACGGTGGCCTTCCTGGGCGAGGGTGAGTTCTTCGGGGAGATGTCGCTGCTGGCCAGCACCCCGCGCTTCGCCACCGTCCGGGCCTTCGAGCGCACGGCGGTGTTGGAGCTGACGCGGGAGCAGTTGGAGCAGCTCCTCCAGACGCACCCGTCAGTGGAGGACGTGCTGCAGGGCTTCCACCGCGAGCGCCTGCTGGAGGACGTGCTCCGCGGCAACCCGCTCTTCCGCAGCCTCGGCCCCGAGCAGCGCGAGGCCCTGGCCCGGGACTTCCAGATCTGCACCCGGCCGGCGGGCACGCTCCTGCTCGAGCAGGGCCGGGAGGTGGACGCCCTGTACCTGCTGCTGCGAGGGCGGTGCCAGGTGCTGCACCGTCACGCGGATGGGAGCCAGGTCCCCCTGCGCACGCTCGGGGAGGGGGACATGTTCGGGGAGATCGCCCTGATGCTCGGCCTGGCGGCCACGGCGACCGTGTGCGCGGACACCCCCTGCGTCCTGCTGCGGCTGGACTGGGGCAGTTGCGAGCGGCATCTGCTGTCCGATCCCGGCGTGTGCGAGGCGCTCTCGCGGCTGGGCAACGAGCGTCTGCTGAGCAGCGCCGGGCTGTACTGGGAGCCCGGGACGCGAGGCGGCACGCCTCGGGCCTGAGCCCCGCCCGCCGGGTGCCTACGCGCGGGTGCCCGGCGGGTTGGGGTTGTCCAGGTTCACGGGCGGTCCGCCGTTGCGGAGCACGGAGTGGCGGTAGCCGTAGGCGAAGTAGAGCGCGAGCCCGATGGCGAGCCAGACGCCGAAGCGCACCCAGGCGTGCGAGGGCAGGCCCTGCATGACGAAGAGGCAGGCGCCGGCTCCCGCCAGGGACACGGGCCACACGAAGGGCACCTTGAAGGGCCTCGGGCGATTCGGGTCCAGGATGCGCAGCACGGGGACGCCCAGGCACACCAGCATGAAGGCGGACAGCGTGCCGATGTTGGTCAAGTCGTAGGTGGCGGCGTCATCGGCCACCAGGGAGCCGACCGCCACCATCACTCCGGTGGCCAGCGTGGTGACATGGGGCGTGCGGTATTTGGGGTGGAGCTTCGCCGCCCACGGGGGCAGCAGCCCGTCACGCGCCATGGCGTAGAAGATGCGCGGCTGGCCGTACTGGAAGACGAGCAGCACCGCCGCCATGGAGACCACGGCGCCCAGGGAGATGATCCAGCTGAACTGCGTCAGCCCGGCCACCTCGAAGGCATGGGCCAGCGGGTCCGAGGACTTGAGCTGCTGGTAGGGGATGAGGCCCGTGGCGACCGCTCCGACGATGACGTAGATGAGGGTGCACACGGCCAGGCCGATGAGGATGCCGCGCGGCATGGTGCGCTGGGGATTCACCGTCTCCTCGGCGGCGGTGGAGATGGCGTCGAAGCCGATATAGGCGAAGAACACGATGGCCGCCGCCTGGTGGATGCCGGGGAAGCCGTTGGGCGCGAAGGGCGTGTAGTTCGCCGGGTTGACGTGCATGGCGCCCACCCCGATGAAGATGGCGAGCACCAGCAGCTTCACCACCACCATGATGTTGTTGACCCGGGTGCTCTCCTTCACTCCGATGACCAGCAGCCAGGTGATGGCCATCACGATGAGGAAGGCCGGCAGGTTGACCAGCACGGGGATGCCCAGGACGCGCGGCGCCGTGTCCAGCAGGGCGCGGATGGCGGGATCCGAGCTCGCGTGCACGTTGTAGTAGCCGTGCGTGAGCCAGTCGGGGATGTGCACCCAGGGAGAGATGAGCGAGTTGAAGTAGCCGGCCCAGGCGATGGCCACCGCCACGTTGCCCACCGCGTACTCGAGGATGAGATCCCACCCGATGATCCACGCGACGAGCTCTCCGAGCGTCGCGTAGGAGTAGGCATAGGCGCTGCCGGCCTGGGGGATCATCGAGGCCAGCTCGGCGTAGCAGAGCGCGGCCAGGGCACACACGGCTCCGAGCAGCAGGAAGGACAGCACCAGGGCGGGGCCGGCGCCGTAGCGGATCACCTCTCCGGAGGGCAGTGTTTCACCGGCGGCGGCGGTGCCGAGCGTGGAGAAGATGCCGGCGCCGATGACCGCGCCGATGGAGAGCATGACCAGGTCGCCGGTGCCGAGCGCGCGCTTCAGGCCGCCGGACGCCTCGGTGTCGTGGATGAGGTCGGCGATCTGCTTGCGTTGGAAGAGGGAACGCATGGGGGATGGGCGATTAGCACGATCCCACCCGCCGGGTCTCCCCCTGTGGTTGCCGCGATGCGTTGGCTTTCCCGCCTGGAGGGGGAGAAGAAGTCACCGGACGGTGCTCATGGGGCTTGTCCTCGGGCCAGGGTGCGGCTAACTCCGCGTTCCGCGAGACTTTTTCGGAGGAAGGACGGCAGTCATGCAGGTCGTCAGTGTGAAGAAGGCGCTGGATGGTTCGATCGCACCGGACACGAAGGTGGAAGTGCGCGGCTGGGTGCGCACGCGCCGGGACTCGAAGGCGGGCATCAGCTTCGTCAACGTCACCGATGGCTCCACGTTCGATCCGATCCAGGTGGTCGCGCCCAATACGCTGCCCAACTACGAGAAGGAAGTGCTGCACCTGACGGCGGGCGCCTCGGTGGTGTGCCGGGGCACGCTGGTGAAGTCGCAGGGCAAGGGCCAGTCCTTCGAGGTGCAGGCCGAGGAGGTGAAGGTGCTCGGGTTCGTGGATGACCCGGACACGTACCCCATCCAGCCCAAGCAGCACACGCTGGAGTTCCTGCGCGAGGTGGCCCACCTGCGGCCGCGCACCAACACGTTCGGCGCCATCACCCGCGTGCGCCACACGGCGGCCCAGGCCATCCACCGCTTCTTCCACGAGGAGGGCTTCTTCTGGGTGAACACGCCGATCATCACCGCCAGCGACGCCGAGGGCGCCGGGCAGATGTTTCGCGTGTCCACGCTGGACGCGGTGAACCCGCCCCGGACGGACGGCGGGAAGATCGACTGGGGCAAGGACTTCTTCGGCAAGGAGGCCTACCTCACCGTGTCCGGCCAGCTGAACGTGGAGGCCTACTGCCTGGCGCTGTCCAAGGTGTACACGTTCGGGCCCACGTTCCGCGCGGAGAACTCGAACACCACCCGGCACCTGGCCGAGTTCTGGATGATCGAGCCGGAGATCGCCTTCGCGGACCTCAACGAGGACGCGAACCTGGCCGAGCGCTTCCTGAAGTACGTCTTCAAGGCGGTGCTGGCCGAGTGCGGCCCGGACATGAAGTTCTTCGAGGAGCGCCAGCAGAAGGGCGTCATCGAGCGGATGGAGAAGTTCATCAACTCGAGCTTCGAGCGGATCGACTACACGGACGCGATCGAGATCCTGAAGAAGGCGAAGAAGAAGTTCGATTACACGCCGGAGTGGGGGAACGATCTGCAGACGGAGCACGAGCGCTACCTGACGGAGGAGCACGTGGGCCGGCCGGTGGTGGTGATGAACTACCCGGAGAAGATCAAGGCGTTCTACATGCGCCTGAACGAGGACGGGAAGACGGTGGCGGCGATGGACGTGCTGGCGCCGGGGATCGGGGAGATCATCGGAGGGAGCCAGCGCGAGGAGCGGCTGGACATGCTGGACAAGCGGATGCAGCAGTTCGGCCTGAAGCCCGAGCACTACCAGTGGTACCGGGATCTGCGGCGGTACGGCACGGTGCCGCATGCGGGCTTCGGACTGGGGTTCGAGCGGCTGATCGTCTACATGTGCGGCCTGCAGAACATCCGCGACGCGATCCCGTACCCGCGCGTGCCGGGCTCGGCGCAGTTCTGAGCCACTGTTGCGCCACTCCACCTCCCTCCCTCCCTCTCCCTCTGGGAGAGGGTCGGGGTGAGGGTATGCGTCAATCCCCCGTCCCCGTGCTCCCGGCCCCGAGCAACGGAGCGAGCCGCGGTTGGGGCGAGTCGAACACGCGCCAATAGAATTGCTCACCGCCCGCGGAGTGGTTGGGCAGGTGGCAGTGGACGATGAAGTTCCCCGTGGCGGTGGGAAAGTCTCCCGAGCCCGAGGTAGCCAGCGTGATTCCATTGCCCGGGCTCAGCAGATGGGGCGCCTCGAAAGCGGAAGTGGGGACCTGTTTCGCCCGCTGACCCTTGCGCCACCCATGCAGGTGGTGGACGTGGAACTCCGCGTTCCCCGCGTTCAGCACGCGCAGCTTGACGGGCTCGCCCAGGTACGAGCGGAGCAGTAACGGAGCCGCCACCCTGGTGTTCGCGGGGCGAGCGTCCTCGTCCTCGGGGGACTCCTCCCGCTCGAAGTAGGGCTGGCTGCGGTAGTTGAGGCCGAAGGCACCGGGCCGGAAGGGGCCCGCCATCTCGTCCTGGAGGGGGAGGAGCTCGCCCCGGGCGGAGCGCACGTCCGCGACCTCTGGTGGGCCCATGGCGTGGTACAGCAGCGCCATCTCCCGGAAGTCCTGGCCCTCGGGCACGTCGATGAGGGCCTCCCAGCCACTGCCGTCGCGGAGCGGCGCGCCTGTCTCGGTACTGCGGTACACGGAACCCGCGGGCTCCAGCAGCAGGGCACCGAAGAGTCCACGTGCCTCCCGCTCGCCACCGTCCCCCGAGTCGTGCAGGAGGTAGGCGCCCTCCGCCTCCGGTGCCTCGGGCAGCGCGAGGACGTACGTGAGGCTCTGTCCAGGGCGCACGGCCGTGCCTGGGACGAAGCCGCCCTCCTGGCCCGAGCCCCTCACGGTGGCGCGCAGGCCCTCGATGCGCAGGGCCGCGGGCTCCGTGGGCAAGCGATTGGTGAAGCGCAGGACGAGGCACTCCCCCACATTGGCGCGCAGCACCAACGGCTGGGGCTCCCGCTCCTGGAGCGCGGACAGGTCCTCCTCGAGGATGTACATGAGCCCCCGGGGCACATGGTCCCCATGTGGATTGAGCGGGAGGTCCACCGGGACGGCGGCCACGGCGTACGTCCTCACGCGGGCCCCAGGGGCACAGCCGCCCTCGCGCTCGGCGAGACCGGACATGTCCGGGGCAGGGCGCCGTCCATCCGACTCCCAGGCGCAGGACGCGCCCACCATGAGCAGCAGCGCGAGCGGAGACACGACGGCACGTGCGCCGGACATGACGGGCTTCGAGCGGCGGCGCAGGAGCAACAGCGCCAGGGGAAAGACGGGCACCTGGAGCACCAGCGCATCCCGCACGCCTGCCCATGCGGCCTCGGCCAGCGAGCCACCGTCCTGCTGCTCGGGGGTGGCGGAGAGGTCCGGAGCGACCGCCGCGCAGAGGAAGCGGCTCTCGTCCGTCACGGCCTGGGGCGTCGCGGAGACGGGCTGTCCCTCGGGTGCCTCGGGCGGAGGAGTCCGTGCGAGCTGACGCTGGACGAGGCCCCGGCCGGTGGCCACGGAGACCAGCAGCAGGAGGAAGCACAAGGACAGCGTGGCGGCGGATTCCACCGTCGTCCAGTCCCGGCCTCCGCGCCGGGCGAGCCAGTGCGCGCAGCCCACCGCCGTCCAGGCCACGGGCAGCAGGAGCGCCGCGTCCCAGGCGAGCCGGGAGCCCAGTGCCTCCGCTCGAGGGCCGAAGCCTCCCGAGAGCAGCCACAGCAGGCCCACCTGCCAGCCCATCAAGCCGAGCGTGAGGAGGACGCCGAGCCCCCATCCTTTGCGTGCCATGCTCACTCCCCGGTCCGCAGGTTCACGAGGTAGCTGATGAGATCCGCCATCTCCTGGGGCGACAGCGTCTCGCCATACAGGGGCATGGTGCTGGTCTGGGCGCAGGGTTCCTGCCCGGAGCACTCGGGGGCGATGAAGGCGCCCGGGTTGAGCAGGGATTCATAGGCGTACTGTGCCGCGCTCATGCCCGAGACCCGCGTGGCGCCCACCCGCGAGAAGTTGGCCAGGGCCGGGCCGATGCCGCGGTTGTCCGGCTCGGCGGGGTTGCCATGGCAGGAGGCGCAGGCGAGCCGGCCATGGAAGAGGGCGGAGCCCGCGCTGGCATTGCCTGGGGGAAGCTCTTCCACGCGCCGGGGCCATCCGGGAGGGCCCTCGTTGGGGTTCGGGGGACGCCGGGTGGAGAGCAGGAGGACACGCTCCGTGCCACGTGTCCACTCCAGCCGCAGGACGGAGGTGGTGCGCGGGACGTCGAAGCCCAGCGTCACGGACAGCAACTCCGAGGGGCGCACGGCGAACGCGGCGGAGCCCCCCACCGTGGGCCGCCACTCCGTTCCCGCCGTGGTATCGCTGAGCAACAGCTCTCCCGGCGTGAAGTCCGCGGGGCGGCTCCGGGGGTTGAAGACGGTGAGCTCCACGGTGAGGCGGCGCTGCCCGGGGGCCGGTGCTCCGGGCAGGGCGGGCAGGGCCGCCGTGTCCCCATGGTCCGTTGGCTCGTGCAACCAGACGGCCCGCTCCAGCCGCAGCCGGAGCCCGCTCAGCTCGGCCTCCCTTCGCGGCTGGATGAACCAGGCCTGGAGCGCCAGTGCGGCTCCAGCGAGCGTGGCCATCAGCGCGAGCCCGCACGCCACCCACCGCGTACCGCTCCATCCGTGCCGGCGCGTGCTCCTCTCCGAGGGTGGATGCATGGTGGCCCCGCGTGACTACGGCTCGTCCGCGCCCGGTGCGGAAACGGGGACGGTGAGTTGGACGGTGCCCGCCTTCTCGAAGTGCAGCGTGAGCGGCAGGCTCGCCGGCGCGTCCTGGAGGGCATACAGCATGAGGTGCTTGCCCCCCGGTGCCAGCTCGACACGGCCTTTCGCTGGCACCACGAAGCCCTCGGGCCTCGGATGCATCTGGAGCAACTCCCCCTGCGCGATGACCTCGTGCAACTCCACCCTCGCGGCGGTGGTGGACTCGGCGGAGACGAGCCGATCCTCCCGTCCGCTCGTATTCACCAGCGTGAGATAGACGGCCCCGACGCGAGCCGGTGTCAGCCTCGCGCGGGCCTTCTCCACCCGGACTCCGGCCGCGGGCGTCCCTTCCTCCGAGAGGAGCCGCTCGACCTCCTGCTGCAGCCGCTCGACGGACACGGTGTACGGCATGCGCGCGCGCAACGCGCCCGCCTTGTCGACGAGGAAGAAGGCCCCGGTATGGTCCACGGTGTAGGGCATGTCTCCGGTGAAGGGGTGCTCGCGGTAGCGCGCGCTGTCCGGGTAGCGGCGGGTGGCGGTGACGCGCCAGGCGGACAGCATGGGCGCGAGCGACTCCGCGTCCAGCCGCAGGCCCGTGAAGCGCGGGTTGAAGGCGTGCACGTACGTCTCCAACTGCTGGGCGCTGTCACGCTCGGGGTCCACCGAGACGAAGACGACCTCCACGTCCCGCGCGGCCTCGCCCAGCCGCTTGTGGAGGCGCTGGAGCTGCGACAACGTGGTGGGGCACACGTCCGGGCAGGCCGTGTAGCCGAAGGACAGCAGCACCACCTTGCCCCGCTGCTCGCTCAGCCGGAACATGCCGCCCGAGGCCCGGGGCGCTTCCAGCGTTGGAGCCGGCCGAACGGGCACCACCGCGAAGTCCTCGCCCCGCTCCTTGCGGCAACCCGCCACGAGCAGCACGGTGGCCAGTGCTGGCAGCAGCTTCCGCGCCCATCCCACCATTCCATGGACCCTGCGACCTCCCATCACGCGCCTCCCGGCCGGGCAGCCAAGGGGCTGAGTTAAGAGGGCGATGCCTCGCTGGCGAGCCCCCCTGGAGGACGAGGCTCCTGTCGGATTTCGCGCGAAGACTCCTCAGCTGTACGTGTGGGAGTCCTCCTCGGTCGACGTGGGGCTCAGCGGGATGCTGAAGCAGAACGTGGAGCCCTTGCCCGGGAGGCTCTCCAGCCAGATGCGGCCGCCATGTGCCTCGATGATCTGCCGGCTCAGGTGCAGCCCCAGGTACACCACTCCCGTGTAGCCCGGGGCCCCCGGAGGCAGTGGCTCATACAGGGGCTCGAAGACGTGGGGCTGGCGCTCCGGGGGAATCCCCGGCCCCTGGTCATGCACCGACACCACCGCCTCGCCGCCAACGCGCTTCACCCGGAGCTCCACCGGCCCGCCGGGAGGCGAATAGCGCACGGCGTTCTCCAGCAGGTGGGCCACGACCTCTCCCAGCAACTGGCGCTCGGCGTGGATGAAGAGCGCCTCCACGGCCTCGATGCGGATGGGATTCTCCGTGATGCGGGCGAACTTCTCCACCTGCTCCTTCACCAACGCGTGCAGCTCGAACCGCTGGCGCTCCAGCTTCGGGGGCCCGGGCGCCATCCGCACGGCCGCGAACAGGTGCTCCACCAGCCGGGAGATCCGCCGCGTGTTGCGCGCGATGGTGGTGAGCCCCTTCTGCTGCCGGGGGGTGAGCACCTCCAGGTTGAGCAGCAGCTCCGCCCACGTCTGGATGGACGTCACCGGCGTCTTCAGCTCGTGGGCCGCCGCCGACATGAACTCCTCGCGCAGCCTCAGGGCCGTGCGCAGCTCCTGGAACAGGCGGGCCTTCTCGATGGCCACGGCGAACAGCCGGCCCACCATGGCGTGGAACTCCAGCGCCCGGGTGGAGACGGGGCGGGGCTCCCGCGTGAAGTAGGACATGACCCCGACCAGCCGCTCGTGGGCGTGCAGCGGAATCGCCACCATGCCCCGGTAGCCTCCCTCCCGTGCCAGCCACCCGGAGCGCGTGGGGGCGCCTCCCTCGCGCACGTCCTCGACCACCTGGATGCGCTCCTCCCGGGCGGCCGTCGCGGTGAGCAGGGGCGCGTCGAATGGAATGCGGCGCAGCCCTTCCACCGCCGCCGCCGACAGTTGGTGCGAGGTGATCATCGACAGCTCCTCCCGCTCCGGATCCGCGAGCCACAACCCGATGCCGTCGGCCCCCAGGGCATGGAGGCTCTGCTCGATGACCACGCGGGCGATCCGCTCCAGCTCCATCTCGCTGACGAGCGCCTGGCCGATGCGCGAGAGCGCCAGCTCCCGCTCGAACATCCGTGACAGCTCCTGCTCCTCCTTCCGGCGCCGGGTGATGTCGCGCACCACCACCTCGCCGAAGAGGAGCCGCCCGGACGCATCCCGCACCGGAGCGCCATGCACGCTGAGCAGGCGATCCCGGCCATCCCGGCCGCGCAGGAGCACCTCCATGTCGGTGAACGTCTCTCCGGCCAGGGCTCGGCGGATGGGCAACTCCGCTGGCGTCATGGGGCGTCCGTCCGGATGCCGCACCTCCTGGAGCAGCAGGGCGCCCGCGGACGAGCCTCCCAGCTCCGAGCGCTCGCCGAGCCCGAGCAGCCGCAGGCCCGCGGGGTTGGCGTCCACCAGCCGTCCCTCCGGGGTGGTGAGGAAGATGGCATCCGGCACGCTGGCGATGATGGCGGCGAGCTGCTGGGCCTGGTGCTCGGCCTGTGCGCGCAGGGAATCCACCTCCACCTGGCGCCGGGCGAGGTGGGCCGCCATCTCGTTGAACGAGGCGCCGAGCTCCTCCAGCTCATCCCCCGTGGAGATGTGCACGCGCCGCCCCATCTCTCCTCGCCCCAGCGCCTGCGAGGCGCTCCGCAACTGCCGCACCGGCCGGCTGTAGAAGCGCGCCAGCACCGCGGCCAGCACGACGTTGAGCAGCAGGATGCAGCCAAAGGCCAAGAGCCGCGTCCGCGCCCGCTCGTGGAGCGGCGCCATGGCCACGTCGGTGGGGATCGTCACGCCCACCGCCCACGGGTAGCGGGGGACCGGGACGAAGGCCCCCAGGCGCTCGCCGCCCTGGAGCGGACTGGTGAACCGGGCCACCCGCGAGGGCGTGCCTCGCAGCGCCGCCCGGAGGGGCTCGAAGTGGGCGTAGGCGTTGCTCTCCTCGAAGGAGAGCTCGGGATTGCCGGTGTGGAAGGCCAACCGGCCGTTCTGGTCCGCCAGGAAGAGCGCCTGCCCCGGCTGGAGCCGGGCGCCCACATAGCGCTGCTCCAGCAGATCCGTGCGCAGCACCACGTTGAAGACGGCGATCGGCTGCCCGTCAGCTCCCCGGATGGGCGTGCTCACCAGCAGGCCCGTGCGGATGGGACGCCGCAGCTCGAGCACCTCGGAGATGACCGGGGCGTTGGTGGCCAGCACCTTCTGGAAGTACGGACGATCGCCTATCCAGAGCCGGGGCTCGTCCGGCACGGTGGGATTACTCCAGCCACGGTTGATGCCCGCGGCATCGAAGACGGCCACGGAGTCATAGAGTGGACTCTGCGCGGCCAGCTCCTTCAGGTGGGGATCCAACTGCTCCGGATCCAGGGTCCGCAACAGCGGATCCTTGGACACGGCCCAACCAAAACTGATGGCGGCATCCAGCGTCTCCGAGGCCTGCCCGGCAACGGCCTGGGCCGTCATGAACTGGACGTCGAGGATGTCCTGCTGCGTCCGGTCCAGGTCGGACAACAGATCCGCGAGCAGCAAGCCCAGCACCGGCAGGAGCACGATGATGAACGCGACCAGCAGCTTGGCGTGGATGCGCAGGTGAAGCATGTCCGCTCTGGTTCGCTGGCTTCCTCGGCAGAAGGTTGGTTCTCAGGATTCGAGCAAGGTGTGGCCTCGGCCCTCGCCTGTCCACTCCCCCCATTCACGCGGCATGCCGCTCCGACTGCAAACTTCCGGTGCGGCCGGGGAAGGCGTTTGTCATTGCAACCCAAGCGGGGGCGAGGAGGTGCACGGGAAGTCACCGCCTCTCGTGTGCCCGGCCGGCCTCCGGCCCACCGGCGCCTTGTGTTGCAACTGAGTTGCATATGTAGGTCCGTGGCGATAGAAGCGTTCCACCATGCCAAAAGGCAACCGAACCATCATCTACCTGGTGTCCACCGCGGGCACTGGCCACTACTACACGACGACGAAGAACAAGCGCTCCACGCAGGAGAAGCTGGAGAAGAAGAAGTACGATCCTCGCGTGCGCAAGCACGTGGTGTACCGGGAGGGCAAACCGTGAGGGACGGACGTCTGCCCGTCACCGTGCTCTCGGGCTTCCTGGGCGCGGGGAAGACGACGCTGCTCAACCACGTGCTCAACAACCGGGAGGGCCGGCGCGTCGCCGTCATCGTCAACGACATGAGCGAGGTGAACATCGACGCCCGGCTGGTGAAGGGCGGGGCCTCGCTGTCGCGCGTGGACGAGAAGCTGGTGGAGATGAGCAACGGCTGCATCTGCTGCACGCTGCGCGAGGATCTGCTGGTGGAGGTGGGACGGCTGGCGCGCGAGGGGCGCTTCGATCACCTGCTCATCGAGTCCACCGGCATCTCCGAGCCCATGCCGGTGGCGGAGACGTTCACCTTCGCGGACGAGCAGGGCCGGAGCCTGGCGGACGTGGCCCGGCTGGACACCCTGGTGACGGTGGTGGATGCCTTCAACTTCCTGAAGGACTGGGAGGACACCGGGGAATTGCGCGAGCGCGGGCTCGCCGCCGGCCAGGAGGACGAGCGCACGGTGGTGGATCTGCTGGTGGAGCAGGTGGAGTTCGCGGACGTGCTGGTGCTCAACAAGACGGACCTGGTGTCACCGGAGCGGTTGGGGGAGCTGGAGTCCATCCTCCGTCAGCTCAACCCGGGGGCGCGGCTCGTGCGCTCGCGGCACGGCCAGGTGCCGCTGTCCGAGGTGCTGGAGACGGGGCTCTTCGACATGGAGAAGGCCCAGCGCGCCCCTGGCTGGCTCCAGACGCTGCGCGGCGAGGCCCTTCCCGAGACCGAGGAGTACGGAATCGGGAGCTTCGTCTTCCGCGCGCGCCGTCCCTTCCACCCCGGGCGCCTCTGGGAGTTCATCCACGGGAGCTGGAAGGGCCTGCTGCGCTCCAAGGGCTTCTTCTGGTTGGCCACGCGCATGGACGTGACGGGCGTGTGGGCCCAGGCGGGCGGGGCCTGTGCCTTCGAGCCCGCGGGGCTGTGGTGGGACGCCGTGCCCCGGGAGGAGTGGCCCGAGGAGCCCGAGAGCCGCGCCGAGCTCGAGCGGGAGATGCAGGCTCCCTGGGGCGACAGGCGCCAGGAGCTCGTCTTCATCACCCGCCAGGTGGACCAGGCGCTGCTGCGCGCGGCACTCGAGGAGTGTCTGCTCACCGGCGAGGAAATGGCCCCGGGCCCGGCGGGCTGGAGCCAGCTCGAGGATCCCTTCCCACCCTGGGTGATGGTGGGCGAGGAAGGGGATGAACCGTCCGCCGGGGACGTGGCCTGAGCCGCTGAATCAGTAGTGCCAGGGGAAGCGCTTGTAGTTCTTGTCGCGCTTCTCCAGGAAGGAGTCGCGGCCCTCCTGGGCCTCCTCGGTGCCGTAGGCGAGCCGCGTCGCCTCGCCCGCGAAGAGCTGCTGGCCCACCATGCCGTCGTCGGGCAGGTTGAAGCCGTACTTGAGCATGCGCATGGCCGTGGGGCTCTTGTCGTTGATGATCCGCGCCCACTCCAGCGCCGTGTCCTCGAGCTGCGCGTGCGGCACGGAGGCGTTGATGGCGCCCATGGCGGCGGCCTGGTCCGCCGTGTACTCCAGGCCCAGGAAGAAGATCTCCCGCGCCTTCTTCTGGCCCACCTGCCGCGCCAGCAGCGCCGAGCCGTAGCCGCTGTCGAAGCTCGCCACGTCCGCATCCGTCTGCTTGAACATGGCGTGCTCCTTGCTGGCCAGCGTCATGTCGCACACCACGTGCAGGCTGTGCCCGCCGCCCGCGGCCCACCCGGGCACCACGGCGATGACGATCTTCGGCATGAAGCGGATGAGCCGCTGCACCTCGAGGATGTGCAGCCGGCCCATGCGGCCCACGTCCGGCTTGTTGGCCGCGTCACCCTCGTACTTGTAGCCGTCCTTGCCGCGGATGCGCTGATCTCCCCCCGAGCAGAACGCCCAGCCGCTGTCCTTGGGCGAGGGGCCGTTGCCGGTGATGAGCACGCAGCCCACGTCGGTCGTCACGCGGGCGTCCTCCAGCGCGGTGTACAGCTCGTCCACCGTCTTGGGCCGGAAGGCATTGCGCACCTCGGGCCGGTTGAAGGCGATGCGCACCGTGCCGTGCTCCACGGAGCGGTGGTAGGTGATGTCCTCGAACTTGAAGCCTTCCACCTCGCGCCAGCGCGCGGGATTGAAGAGGGCGGAAACGGTCATGGTCGTGACTCCTGGAAGGGGCCGCGACCCTAGTGACGCCCGCCCCGAGCGTCAATCGAGGCCCGTGTGCACGGAGACGGGTGGCAAGCAATGGGTGACAAGGAAGGGCGGGGCATGGTTGTAGGGAGGGCATCATGCGCTCCCGTGCTCTTCTCCGCGCGTTCCTCCTCGTGGTCCTGGCCGGAGGCGTGCTCCTGTGGCCCCGGCCCGGAGTAGCCCAGGGTCTTCCTCCCACTACCGGCGAGCAGCGCGCCGTGGAGGTGGACGTGCACGCCACCGACGCGGGCACCACGCTCTCCGCCGAGGACGCCCGGCGGTTGGGGCTCGCCACGGATGGGGGCGAGGCCACGCTGATGCCGCCGGTGCTGCTCCAGGAGTCCCCCGCTGCGTACCCCGAGGGCCTGGAGGGCGTGGACGGCGAGGTGGTGCTGGAACTGCGCGTGGACGAGCAGGGCGGGGTGGTGGAGGTGTACGTCACGGGAGGCACGCGGGAAAAGGCGCTGGTGGCGTCCGCCGTGGCCGCGGCGAAGGGGCTGCGCTTCTCGCCCGCGACGCTCGGGGGCCAGCCGGTGTCGGTGCGCCTGCCCTTCGTCTACCGCTTCGAGGCGCCCCTGCCCGAGTCCTTCATGAGCCACCTCGCGGGCATGGTGCGCGCGAAGGGCACGCGCCGGCCGCTCGTGGGCGCGGCCGTCTTCCTCGACGGGAGCACCACCCCCGCGGCCACCACGGACTCCGACGGGCGCTTCTCCCTGAAGACGCTTCCCGGAGACCACCGGCTGGAGGTCCGCGCGCCCGGCCATGCGCCGGAGCGCTTCGAGGAAGTGCTCGTCCAGGGCGAGACGCTGGAGGTGCTCTACCGGCTGGAGCCCCTGGTGGTGAATCCCTACGAGACGGTGGTGCGCGACGAGCGCGAGCGCACCGAGGTGTCTCGCATCACCCTGCACGAGCAGGAGCTGCGCGAGGTGCCCGGCACGGTGGGAGATCCGTTCCGCGTGGTGATGCTGATGCCGGGCGTGGGCAGCCTCGCCTCGGGCATCTCGTACCCGGTGGTGCGCGGCAGCCAGCCGGCGGCCACCGGCTTCTTCCTGGATGGGGTGCGCATCCCCATGCTGTACCACCTGCTGCTCGGGCCCGCGGTGGTGCACCCGGACTTCATCGACTCCATCGACTTCTACGTGGGCGTGCCACCAGCGCAGTACGGGCGGCTGCTGGGCGGCGCGGTGGAGGGGCGCATCAGCCGGCCCCGCGAGGACCGGCTGCACTACACCGTCTACGCGGACCTGCTCAACAGCGGCGGCTTCGTCGAGTACCCCTTCGCCTCCACCGGCACCAGCGTCAGCGTGGCGGGCCGGGTGAGCTACGCGGGGCTGGCGATCGTGCCCCTGGCCGAGGCCCTCAATCAGGCGGGCTCGGAGTACTCCCGCTCGCGCGCGAGCTTCTGGGACTATCAGGCCCGGGTGGAGCAGAAGCTGGGGCAGGGGCGTTTGCGGCTCTTCGCCCTGGGCAGCTCCGACGACTTCGGCTCGACGCCCATTCCGGACATGGCCCACAAGGAGGGCTTTGGCGTCCACACCACGTTCCACCGGGTGGATCTGCGCGGCACGCACCCGCTGGCCGGTGGCGAGGCGGAGCTGGGCGTCACCTGGGGCGTGGATGACTTCGGGTTCATCGGCGAGCGCACCGTGGCGCGTCCCCCGGGCATCGGGGTGGAGCGCGTGGGCGAGTACACGCTGCGTCAGATGAGCGTCTCCGCCCGGGCGCGCTGGCAGCGGCGCTTCTCCGACTCGCTGGAGCTCTCCGCGGGCGCGGACGTGGAGCACCGGCGAGCGGCCATCGTCCTCCGGGGTACGGGGCTCGCTCCGGGCCAGCGCGAGGACACACTGAGCGATGATCCCTTCCAGAGCCCCTCGTCGCTGGCCACCTTCAGTGGTGGGTGGACGCAGCTCGTGTGGAGGCCGTCATCCCCCTGGACGGTGTCGGCGGGCCTGCGCGCGGACGCCTACCACCTGGTGCCGGGTATCACCCACCCGGCGCTGGAGCCCCGGTTGGCGGTGCGCCATGCGCTCTCGGAGTCCCTCACCCTCAAGGCCGGCGCGGGCCTCTTCCACCAGCCTCCCACGGTGCTGCTGCACGTGCCCGTGCTGGACACCTCGGGCCTGCGCTACGGGCTCCAGCAGGGCATGCAGGTGGACGTGGGCGCCGAGTGGAAGCCCGTCCAGGGGTGGGAGGTGGGCGTGGATGTCTTCTACAACCCGCTGCGGCGCACGGTGGAGTTCGACCTCACCGAGGTGGCCCTCGAGCGCCGCCGGATGGGGCTGATGGGGCCGGACCCGGCCGAGAGTGGCTACGCCTACGGCGCGGAGTTGATGGTGCGCCACCCGCTCGGCGACAACTGGTTCGGCTGGGTCTCCTACAGCTTCCTGCGCAGCAGGCGTCACCAGCGCTTCGCCCGCTTCGACGCCGAGGGCAACGTGGTGGAGTGGACGCGGGCGTCGCTGCCCTTCGCCTTCGAGCAGGAGCACGTCCTCAACGCCGCGCTCAGTTACAAGCTCGGCAGGAGCATCACCCTGGGCGCGGTGGTGCACTTCAACACCGGCCGTCCCGAGTCCGGGGAGATCACCTCCAAGACGATGTCCGCGCGCTTCGACGAGACGGGCAATCCCCTCTGGGTGCGCCAGGACGTGGACCGTGCCGGGCGGCTGCCTCCCTTCTTCCGCGTGGACTTCCGCGCCGCGAAGAGTTGGGCCCTGGAGGACCTCACGTTGGATGTCTATCTGGACATCCTCAACGTGTCCTTCCAGAGGGAGATATACGGCTACATGTATGGCTTCTCGGATCCGAAGGAGACGGGCGGCAGGCGCGAGCACGTGCGTGAGCCGGTGACCCTTCCCCTCATCATTCCCATGCTCGGCCTGAAGGCGACCTACTGACATGCGCTCTTCCTTCCGCCACCTCCTTCCCCTCGCCGCGTTGCTCGCCGGGTGCCAGCTGTACCCGGAGGATCCGCTCTTCGCCTACGGGCAGATGTCGCGCGCGGATGGCACGCCTGCCTCGGGTGCCACGCTCTCCTTCGAGCGGGCGCTCTCGTACCGGCCGGGGCCATACCCCACGCTGATCCCCCCGGACTTCTCCCCGCACGCCACCGCCACCACGAGAGCGGACGGGGCCTACATCCTGGAGCTGGTCGCGGGCGCCACCGTCGAGCGTGTCATGACCGAGGCGGGGCCCGACTTACGCCTCTACCGCTTCCGCGCCGTCTCGCCGGTGGAGGAGGGCCGGGCCGCCATCCTCTCGTTCTTGCTCCTGGGCGGGGATGTGGAGCTTCCGCCTCTGCGGCCCTGGGTGGCGGACCTGTCCGTGGGGGAGGGCGCCGAGGGCCGTCCCTCGGTGTCCTTCGCGCCCATGCCGCTCCGGCCGGAGCCTCCGCCCACCGGGACGTGGCAGTCCTCCTCGCACCCGCAGACGGGCGAGCCCATCTACGACTTAGGCACGATCCCCCATCCCGTGGTGCAACTCGTCCACGGGGGCGCGGTGCTCTGGCAGGAGGAAGTGGAGGGCTCGCCCTGGACGGTGGCCCCCTGGCTGCGTGAGGACTTCGAGGGGCTCGAGGTGATGGTGCGCGCGCAGACGACGGGGGACTGGAGGTTCACGCCGCTCGGGGGAAGGGGCAGCTCGCTGGGATACCGGTTGGAGTGGCGCAGCGAGCGCCTGCCCATGCCGGGGGCCGGGTTGCGTCCCGTCAGCCGGGGCGCTTCGTGCGAGCCCCTGCCCGCGGGCGCCACGGTGTGCCCGTGGACCGATGGGCAGCTCGCCTCGGTGAAGCTCCCGCTCGTCTCCACCCAGCCCGAGAAGTGGCCGGAGGAGCTACGCCTCACCTTGGCGGCTCCGGCCCGCCCGTCCCGCATCGTCCTTCGGGGGCTGGCCGCCGATTACTTCAACAGCCCGGTGAAGCGGTTGTTCATCGAGGGCAGCGAGGATGGCGAGCGGTGGGTGTCCCTCGGTGAGGTGGTCCGCCCCGCGCTGGACGGCGTGGAGCGGGCCGGCTATCGGGATCACCGGGAGGTGGATTGGGCCGGGGACAATCCGTTGGATCCGGCGCTTCAGGTGGACCTGGCGGCCAATCTCTACCTGGAGGGGGCGCTGCGCACGGAGGTGGCGGTGCGTCACGTGCGCCTGCGGGGTGTGCTCGCGGGGAGCACCCGCCCCATCGAGCTCAAGGCCCTTCGGGAAGTGTCCCTCTTCGAGTAGGCGCTACCAGATACCCGGCACGAGCCGGTAGCGCGTCCGCTGCGTGTATTCGGTGTAGCCGGGCAGCTCGCGCTGGAGGGTGCGGTCCTCGAGCGCGGTGCGGAGGATGAACGCGGCCATGGCGATGCTGGCGGGCACGTACGCCCACAGCGAGCCGAAGACGAGCGGCCAGGCCACCAGCATCATCAGGAGCCCGACGTACATGGGGTGGCGCACGAAGCGGTAGGGGCCCGTGGTGATGACCCGGTGGTCGCGGTCCTTCTGCACGCGCACCGTCGACTCCAGATGCGGGTTGGCGGCGAAGGACCACAGGATGGGGACCTGTCCCAGCACGTGCAGCAGCACACCCGCGGGCATGCACCACGCGGGCAGCGCGGACCAGCCGTAGCGCCCGGTGTCGAGCCCCGCCACCACCGTCATCGTCAGCAGCATGGCCAGGTAGGTGTGGGTGATGCGCCGGTCGAACGGCTTGGTGTCCTCGCGCTCCTTCCACCGCTCCTGGTTCAACACGGGGTTGAGCACGCGCGTGCCATAGGCGTTGGCCGCGAGGCTGAAGACGATGAGTCCCGCGAACACCCAACCCTCCTTCCAGTCGAGCCGGCCCGCGGAGAGGAAGAGCAGCGCGCCCATGGCGAGCAGGCTGAGGGTCACCAGCAAGGACTGGGGCAGGGCTCTCTTCTTGGCGGTGGCGACTTCAGGGGGAATCGCGGGGTTTTGCTGCATGACGGCTTCTCCTGGGAAGGCGCGCATCATGTCCGAGGAGGCCACGCGAGTGGGAGTGCTCGTCCCGTCATGAAGGTGGGCCCGCTCGGATGGGGAGCGGGCGACCGGGCCGGCAGGAGGAGCGCCAGGGCACTCAGGGCTTCTTGGTCGGAGGGGTGCCCTTCTTCTTCGGCTTTGGAGTGGGCGCCGGCTCGTCTTCGTGGCGCAGGTTCTTCTCGTCCACCTTGGTGAAACCCGCGGGGAACTGGACGAACGCATCCTCCACCGGGCCTTCCCGGAGGTCGCGCAGCTCGATGCCCTCGCCCTTCTCCAGGGTGAGCCGCACCAGGGTGCTGAGCTTCGGATCCACCCAGAGCGTCGCGGTGTACGTCGTCTGGTCCCGGTTGGTCTGGACGAGCCGCCACTTCACGGTCGGACGCCCCACGGCCGTTTCCTCACCCTCGCGGGTGCACTTCAGGGTGGGCTCCTTGCCGCAAGGATTACCGCTCGCATCGGTCAGGATGAGGGACAGGGGGAAATCCAGACTCCGGGTGAAGGCGCTCTCGATGGCCACCTTCTCCGGCGGGATGAGGATCCACGTCTTGCCCTGACTGAAGTCCAGGAGGATGCCCCCGAGCTCGTCGCCCGAGCGGAAGTTCATCATGTCCCCGCGCACGGTGAGCCGCTGCTTGCTGGGCATGTCCTTGCCGCCCGGGGCGATGTTCACGAGGGTGGCGGTGAAGCTCCGCATGCTGGCTGCCTCCGGTGTCTGGGCGAGCGCCAGGGGCGCGGTGAAGAGGATGGCTCCGGACAACCAGTACATCGAACGCATGATGTCTCCCATGTCAGTCCTTGAAGTCCGCTCGGGTCCAGGTGCGCTCGGCGAGCCGCTGTTTGACGAGCTTGATGTACGGCTTCGCGCCGCTGTAGGTCACGTTCTCGTCCCCGTCGTACCAGTCACCCGAGAACCAGGCGCCGATGCAGCCCCACTCGTCGCCCTTGTCGTAGCCGCCCTGCTTGTAGGGGCTGTTCATCCAGGTGAAATCGCCCTCGTAGCAGGCGCGCCGCCAGGCCAGCGCGTAGTCCACGCCGTAGGCCGTGCTGTCCTTCGTATAGGGGTGGGTGCCCGCGTGCACCGAGCTCCGCACCTGCATGATGCCGAAGGTGGACCAGTCTTCTCCCACTTCGTCCTGCCGCCACCCGCTCTCCAGCACCGCCACCGCGCGGACGATGTCCTCGTCCAGGCCCCACTTGCAGGCGCCCCACTGGATGATCTCATCCGTGGTGCCGGTGAAGTCGCCGTCGATCCTCCAGGCGTACTGGGAGTTGAACTCGTCGCTGGCCCCGTCGATGCGGACGCCGGACTTGCCCCGCGTCTGGTTTGCCGTGGCGTTTCCGGGACGAGGCTCCCACGAGGAGCGCCGCACCCGGGTGGCGCACTCGGCCGCGGAGGGCAGGGGAGTGCCGGGTGGCAGCGTGGCGAAGTAGCCCTCCACCGCCGGGCCTTCACCTCCACAGGCTTGCAGCAACGCGAACAGCACTACCACCGACACGGTGACCGGACGAGCAGGGCCCATGGCCCCATCATACCCGGTCACCTCCCGGGTTGCAGACAGGCGCACTCGAGCGGCAGTCGCGCCACTGGCGAACCGACACGCTCAGGGGGCCGGGGGCCGCGCCTGCTCCGCGCGCCACCGGTCCTGGAGCCGGGTGACGAATTCGTCGCTGACGGTGTGGTCCCGCGTTTCCGCCGCGTGCTCCACCAGATGGTCCTGCACCTCCAGGGCCACCTCCGGCTCCAGCAGCTTCGCCAGCAGGAAGTACACGCCCCGGAAGCGCGGATCATCCTGGTGCTCGAGGATGCGCTCGTTGTCCTTCCCCAGGAATGTCTGGGCGATGAAGAAGTCCCACAGCTTGTCGTGACGGAAGTGCCACTCGCGCCCCTCTTGTCCATCCGGACGCCGCCACTGCCGGCGCACCACCAGCTTGTAGGCCTCCATCTTCTGCAATTCCTTGTCGAAGTCCTTCTCCGGGATGGCGCTCCGGTCCTGCAGCCGCATCTGGTAGGCCTCCTCCGAGAAGGTCTTCAGCGGGAACTCCGTCAGGTTCTTCTCCTGGTAGTCCCGCGCCATCAGCTCGTACTGCTGCTCCTGCAGGTGGAACAGGTCCGGCGCGTGTCCCGCCGCCAGCATCTGCGCCACCAGCGTGAGGTCCATGGGGTTGCTGAGCACCTCCAGCATTTCCCGGCGCAGTTCCTCGGGCTGCTCGGGGGTGAGCGCCAATGACAGGAAGTGCTCGCACACCTCGCGGTACGCCTCTCCCCTCAACCGCGCGCCATCTCCCAGCAGGGGCTCGCGGCTGAAGAGGAAGTCGCGCACCTGCTCCTCGGTGAGCGGCTGCAGCTCGTACCTGTCCGCCGTGGCCGGCGGCGTCCACTCCATCCGCTGCGTCGCCAGCAGGATGTTGCCGTGGAACCTCGGCTCCACGAATCCCACGATTCGCGACCGCGTGTCCGCCGACACCTCGTTGAGCCCGTCGATGTAGATGTCCAGCGCCCCGCTGTAGATGATGCTTTGCAGGAAGCTGGTGTCCCTCGCCTGTCCTTCCAGCTTCGCCTGGATGGCCTCGAGCACGCCCTCCTTGCACCGCACCGCTGGCAGGTACACCGCGAGCCGCTTCGAGCGGCTCAGCAGGTAGCGGATGAACATCGACTTGCCCAGCCCCGAGGCTCCCTCCAGCAGCACCAGGCCTTCCAGCCGGGGAAGGGCCCGCAACAGGGGCACGCGTTGTCCCGTGGCCATCACGCGCACCTCGGAGCGCTCGAAGTAGGCCTCCGGAGAGAAGCGCCCCAGGTCCGCGTCCGCCACCAGCAGCCGCTGGAAGGGCGCCAGCAGCCGCCGCCTCAAGAACGGCACCCACGTGAGCAGCACCCCCACGTACCCCAGGCCCAGCAGCCGGCGCACCCATGGGTTCCAGAAGAACACCGCCTGCACCTTCGTCGAGCGAGGGTAGAAGAAGATGAGCAACAGCCAGAAGCCGGCATGCGCCGCCAGCACCCCCGCCACCTTCCTCGCCGGCACGAGGGACTTCCGGGAGATGGAGTCGAGGGCGGCGCGCACGCTCGCCGCGTGCTGGGGCTGGGAGCCGCGCAGGTTCTTCTCGTGCTGCTCCAGCAGCGCGCGGTCGCTCGCCTGCCACCGGCCCCGCCCGAGCATCGCCACCTGGGCGATCTGCTGCGACAGCTCGTCGGCCAGCACGGGGAACTGCTCGGCCTGGGGCCAGAGCGTGGCGAAGTCCCGCAGGGTGGCCCTCGCCTCCTCGAGGGTGAGCCCCTCGGCCGAGGGCAGCTGCGCGGACGCCCGGCCTCCGAGCCACCGCAGCGCGCGCTCCGACTCGGGCGCGCCTCCGCCCAGGCCATGCGCCCGTGCCAACCACCGGGCGCGCTCGGAGCGCTCCCCGCCCTTCTCCGCGGCCAGGAACGCGATGTACGGGGGCTCCAACGGGATCATGGAGATGATGGCGGCCCAGGCAGGGTCTTGGAGGATGTCGTGATCCATAATCTCCGCGTGAGCGATGAGGACGGGGAGCTGCTCCCGGGCCCCCAGCCTCCCCAGGGCCTCCGCCGCATCCTTCTGAACGGAACGGGCCGGGTCGTCCAGCAGCCCGGCGATCTGGGGGGCGTACTCCCGGGCCCCCATCCTCGCCAGGGCCCTCACCGCCGCTCGGCGGACCTCCAGGTCCGGGTCCTCGAGCAACCGGGCGACGCGCGGGGCCTGCTCCCGGGCGACCTCGCGCATCATCCCCAGGGTCTGCGCCGCCCTGGCACGCGTGGTCGGGAGCGGATCCTCTAGCAGCTCGACGAGCCGGGGAAGCCATGGTCTGGCCACCTCGCCCAGCCTCCCCACGGACGTCGCTGAGAGCGACTCCCACCCACTTACCCCCAGAATCTTCGGGTCCCTCAACAGCTCGACGAGCCGGGGGACGTAATCCCTGGCGGCCTCGCCCATGAACCCCAGGGTGAACGCCGCGTCGTCGCGGATACTCCAGTCCGGGTCATCCAGCAGCGCGCCGAGGAGGGGCGCCTGCTCCGGGGCGACCACGCCCTTCCTGGCCAGGTTCGCCAGGGCCTCTGTCGCTATCGCACGCACATCCCCATCCGGGTCCTTCAGCCGCTCGCCGAGCGCGGGGAGCGCGTCCCGGGCAGTGGTGCCCATGCGCATCAGGGCCAGCGTCGCCCACCCCCGCGTGTCCTCGTCCGGGCTCTTCGACAGACTGACCAGGCGTGGCACCTGCTCCCGAGCGGCCTCGCCCATGTTCCCCAGGGCCAACGCCACCGATTGGCGCACATCCGCGGACGGATCCTTCAGCAGCCGGTCGACGAGGAGGGGCGCCTGCTCCCGAGCGGCCTCGCCCATGAACCCCAGGGCCAGCGCCGCCGTCTGGCGCACA
>NZ_JPMI01000299.1 GCF_000733295.1 Archangium violaceum Cb vi76
TCGCCCATGAACCCCAGGGCCAGCGCCGCCGTCTGGCGCACATCCGCGGACGGATCCTTCAGCAGCCGGTCGACGAGGACGGGCGCCTGCTCCCGGGCGGCCTCGCCCATGTTCCTCAGGGCCTGCGCCGCCGATTGGCGCACATCCGCGGACGGATCCTTCAGCAGCCGGTCGACGAGGAGGGGCGCCTGCTCCCGGGCGGTGGTGCCCATGAACCCCAGGGCCTGCGCCGCTGCCGCACGGCGCCGGGGGTCCGGATCCTTCAGCATCGCGGCGATGCGGGGAACCTGCTCCCGGGCGGCCTCGCCCATGGACCGCAGCGTCCGCGCCGCCAACGTGGGCAGCAGCACTGGATCCGTCCACTCACTCCGCTCCGGCTCCTTCAGCAGGTCGACGACGCGGGGAGCCGCCTCCCGTGCAACCCCGCCCATCGCCCCCAGCACCTCCCCCGCCGCCTCACTGACATCCACGTCCTGGTGGTTCAGCAGCGCGGCGATGCGGGGAACCTGTGCATGAGCCGCCTCGCCCATCTTCACCAGGGCCCACTTCGCCCTCTCGCGGATTCTCGGCTGCTGCCCCTCCACCGCCAGCAGATCGACGAGGAACCGGGCCGTGTCCGGAGGGGCCTCTCCCAGGGTGGCCTGGGTGATGAGGGCGGACCTCCCGAGACTCGAGCCGGGACTGCGTAGGGCCCGCTGCAGGCGGGGCGTCAGGAGGAAGGCATGGAGCCGCTCGCGGTACTCGGGAAGGGCGTCCATGGACCCGCACAGCGTCATCAGGACCCAGGCCACCACCTCGTCGTCGGCGTCCTCCAGGCCCGCGAACATTCCCTGGAAGAAGGCCCTCTCGGCGGGGGTGAGCTGCGGCGTGCCCTGGGAGGACGCCGGGGCCGCTCGCGCCAGCCCCCCGAGCGCCACGCTCGCGGCGAGCACCAGCGCCATCACAGTGCGGCTGCTCATGGTGTCTCCTGTCCGGCGATGGGTTCCCCTCCCGGCTCCGGATGGCCCGGATTCGGAGCGCGGGCCTCCTCGACGCGGCGCCTCGCCCGGAACTGTTTGAGGAATTCGTCGCTGACGGTGTGGTCGCGCGTCTCGGCCGCGTGCGACACCAGGAGGGCGCGCAGTTCCCGGGCTCGCTCCGGCTCCAGCAGCCTCGCCAGCAGGAGGTAGACGCCCCGGAAGCGCGGATCATCCAGGTGCTCGAGGATGCGCTCGTTGTTCTTCCCCAGGAACGTCTGGGCGATGAAGAAGTCCCACAGCTTGTCGTGACGGAAGTGCCACTCGCGCCCCTCTTCTCCGTCCGGACGCCGCCACTGCCGGCGCACCACCATCTTGTGGGCCTCCATCCTCAGCAATTCCTTGCCGAAGTCCTTCTCCGGGATGGCGCTCCGGACCTGCAACCTCATCTGGTAGGCCTCCTCCGAGAAGGCCTTCAGCGGGAACTCCGTCAGGTTCTTCTCCTGGTAGTCCCGCGCCATCAGCTCGTACTGCTGCTCCTGCAGGTGGAACAGGTCGGGCGCATGTCCCTCCGCCAGCATCTGCGCCACCAGCGTGAGGTCCATGGGGTTGCTGAGCACCTCCAGCATTTCCCGGCGCAGCTCCTCGGGCTGCTCGGGGGTGAGCGCCAGCGTCAGGAAATGCTCACAGGCCTTCCGGTACGCCTCGCCGCGCAGCCGAGCGCGCTCCGTCAGCAGGGGCTCGCGGCTGAAGAGGAAGTCGCGCACCTGCTCCTCGGTGAGCGGCTGCAACTCGTACACCCGCGCCGTGGCCGGCGGCGTCCACTCCATCCGCTGCGTCGCCAGCAGGATGTTGCCGTGGAACCTCGGCTCCACGAACCCCACGATTCGCGACCGCGTGTCCGCCGACACCTCGTTGAGCCCGTCGACGTAGAGGTCCAACGCCCCGCTGTAGATGATGCTTTGCAGGAAGCCGCTGTCCCCCGCCATCCCCTCCAGCTTCGCCTGGATGGCCTCGAGCACGCCCCCCTTGCACCGCTCCGCTGGCAGATACACCGCGAGCTGCTTCGAAGTGCTCAGCAGGTAGCGGATGAACATCGACTTGCCCAGCCCCGAGGCCCCTTCCAGCACGACCAGCCCGCGCACCCGGGGAATGGCCCGCGGCAGGGGCTCTCGCTGTCCCGTGGCCACCATGCGCACCTCGGAGCGCTCGAAGTAGGCCTCCGGAGAGAAGCGCCCCAGGTCCGCGTCCGCCACCAGCAGCCGCTGGAAGGGCGCCAGCAGCCGCCGCCTCAAGAACGGCACCCACGTGAGCAGCACCCCCACGTACCCCAGGCCCAGTAGCCGGCGCACCCACGGGTTCCAGAAGAACACCGCCTGCACCTTCGTCGAGCGTGGATAGACGAGGACGAGCAGCAGCCAGAAGCCGGCGTGCGCCCCCCAGCTCCACGCCACCGTCCGGGGCCACCTCCGGGGAATCGAGTCGAGGGCGGCGCGCACGCTCGCCGCATGCTGGGGCTGGGAGCCGCGCAGGTTCTTCTCGTGCTGCTTGAGCAGCGCGCGGTCGCTCGCCTGCCACCGGCCCCGCCCGAGCATCGCCACCTGGGCGATCCGCTGCGCCAGTTCGTCGGCCAGCATGGGGAACTGCTCGGCCTGGGGCCAGAGCGTGGCGAAGTCGCGCAGGGTGGCCCTCGCCTCCTCGGGGGTGAGCTCCTCGGCCGAGGGCAGCTGCGCGGAGTCCCTCCTCCCGAGCCACCGCAGCGCGCGCTCCGCCAGGGGCTCGCCTCCGCCCAGACCATGCGCCCGTGCCAACCACAGGGAGCGCTCGGCGGGATTGTCACTCTGCACCGTGACCAGGAGCGCGACGTCCCGGGGCTTCAGGGGGCTCATGTCGACGAGGGCATACCATTCCATCGAGTTGCTGCCGGAGACGAAGACGAGGGGGATGAGGCTGGAGGCATACTCCCGGGCGCCCAGATTCCCCAGGGCCTGGACGGCGAACCCCCGCGCATCCGGATCCGGGTCCTGCAGCAGCATGGCGAGCCGGGGGATGTACTCCTGGGCGCCCAGATTCCCCAGGGCCCTCGCCGCCGCCGCACGGAGCTTCCCGTCAGGGTCCGCCAGCAGCTCGGCGGCGAGGGGAATCAACCGCTTCGTGTGCTCCTCTCCCAGGAACTCCGGGATGCGCTCCGATTGGTCCACCCATGTGTGCAGCGCCTGGGCACGGACCCGCGAGTCCGGATCCCTCAAGCGGAGCACCGTCAACGTGGTCCACGCGCGCACGCGGGACTCCCACCGTTGTCGCTCGACCTGCTTCGTGGACTCGAAGGACTCTGGATGCTCCCGCTCCAGAGCTTCCATGCGGACCTTCAACGCCCGGTCGGCGCGCTCCCGGGAGGCCCGCTCCCTCTCCACCTCCGCCTCCTGGCGCTCCCAGGGGGTCTCGCGCATACGCTCCAGGGCCGCCTTCGCCGACAGGCGAACCGAGGAGTCCGGGTCCCTCAGCAGCTCGAGCAACCGGGGCCTCAGCGGCCGGGCTGCCTTGCCCATGGATTCCAGGACATTCAACGCATTCGAACGGACCCGCGGAGCCGGGTCCTCCAGCAGCGGGCCCATCTCTCGGAGCACCTCCTCCGGAAGGGCCCTGCCCAGCATGCGCAGGACAAACGTCGCCGAGGACGAGATGTCCCCGAAGTCGCCTCCCTTCAGATTCATCATCATCTCGACGAGGTGGGGAATCTGTTCCCGGGCGGCCTCGCCCATGTTCACCAGCGCCCTCTCCTCCTCGAAACGAAGCCGATGGTCCCGCTCCACCCCCAGCAGGCCGACGAGGGCTCGCGCCGTGTCCGGAGAGCCCTCGCCCAGGTTCGCCTGGGTGACGAGGAGCGCCTTGTGCAGAGCCCCCTCCCGAGCCCGCAGGGCCTGGGCCGCACGAGGGGTCCGAAGGAAGTCCACGAGCCGCTCCCGGACGCCCGGGAAGCGCTCTTCGTTCAGGAAGCCGGAGTTCAGGTCGCCCGACGCCAGAGACAGCAGGGCCCAGCCCACCACCTCGTCATCGGCGTCCTCCAGGGCCGCGAGCAGTCCCCGGGCATAGGCCCGCTCACCGGCGGAGGGCTCCGGGATGGAGAGAAAGTCCGCCCGTGCCTGTCCACCCAGGACCAGGCTGGCGGCGAGCAACACCGGTATCACGTTCCATGCGCGCATGGGCTCTCCTATCGAGGGGCCGCTGCCCCACCACCCTCCCGGCGGCCCGGCCCCCTGGACAGGGCCTCAGCCCGGGAGGAGGAGTCCACCCGCGCCCGATGTGAGGACACCGGGAGGTAGCCTCCAGGCCTTCACCGCGGGGGGCCGCTCGCTTCTGGCGGCGAGCCGCTCACCCGCTGGTAGCCGGCGGGAATCTGGAAGAGCGACTCGGGCTGCGGGCCCAGGTGGATGTCGGTGAGCTCGGTCCGCAGGCCCGTGGGCTCCTCCGTGCGCAGGATGAAGCCGCCCAGCGCGGGGGCGACCCACACCGTCACCGCCGCCCATTGCCGTTGGGGATCCGTGGGCACCACGCGCCACCGCTGGGTGGAGTGGCCGTCCACGCGCTCGGTGCCCAACCGCTCGCATGCGAGCTCCGGCCGGCCGATGCAGGGGCTCTCGCCACGCACGACCAGCCACCGGACGCAGTCGGGCCAGGGCATCGTCCAGGGGTCATCCACATCCATGGCCGTCCGGTCCTCGGAATCCAGGAGCGTCTTCCGGTAGAGCCCCTGCAACCTCAGCGACACCGCCACGTGGACTTCTTGTCCTGGGAGCCGTGAGACCCAGAACATCCGCGTCTCCATGCGCCTCCGGCCGTTGCTCACGTAGAGCTGGCTGCGCTCGAGCTCCCCCTCGGGCATGCGCACGATCTGCGTGGCGGAGAAGGCGACGGGCTCTTCCGGCCGCGCGGACGCGGCGCCGGCCGTGGTACAGGCCGCCAGGGCCACACCTACCAGGATGACGCGTCTCACGTGAGACCTCCCCCTTTTCGCCTCCCCACTACCGGTAGAGGCGTCTGCCCCGGAGTGCAAGGGTGCCTCGCGCTCCCTCCGGGCACGGGGGCCCCGGCCCGAACGCAGCGGCCCATTGCACCGGAGCGGGGCCTCGGCCCACCCGCTGGCCGCGACGAGCAGGGCTCATGGCCCCATCATACCCGGTCACCTCCCGGGTTGCAGACAGGCGCGGCCGCGCTTCAATCGAGGTGCTCGGGCTTCTCGAGCGGCACGGCTGGACCGATCCAATAGAGCAATGAGAAGGGGAGGAGCTCCTCGGGACGCGGTCCGACATGGCCTTCGGTGCGGATGCGGAACCCCTTCTTGGTGACCGCCAGCAAGGTCGCGAGGTCGGTGACCTCGCCGTGGTATCCCATGTACACCAGCACCCGCTGCCCGACGTAAGGCGTGAGGCTGTCGCGGCGGATGTCTCCTGTGAGCACCGGGTGGGCCCGGTAGAGGCTGTGGTCATGCGTGTAACGGACCTCCTTGCCGGATGCGCCGTTCGCGGCACCCGGAGCCCTCTCCTCGAATCGCGTGTGCCGCGTCCCGACAGCCCAGCGCCAGGGCCATGCATATCGCCCGGCGACCGAGAACATCAGCCGGGGCTCGAGCTGCTCCCGCTGCTCGGGGGGACAGAACACGGTGCCGTCCGGGTCCACACGCGTGAAGGCCCAACCTCGTTCCGTCGGGAGGAACCGCCCGGGTTCCTCCGGCGAGGGGTACCAGGACGCCGGGGGCGGTACGCGGCCCGCTTCGAGGTCGAATGAGGCGTGGGCTCGCAGCTCTCCGCTCGTCGTGCTCCAGAACGCAAGCGTGGAGAGACCGATGCCCACGAGCGTGTCGTCCGCTCCCCAGACCAGCCCCTCGAGGTCACCGGCGCCCGGGAGCCTGCGAATCCACCGAGGGGCGGGTCCGATGGCCCACAGCTCGACTCCTCCATCACGGGTCAGGCACGCTCCCATGGAGCCATCGGGGGACCATGCCCAGCGACGTATGTCTTCGAGTGTGCCTGGTGTTGCTGGGCTCACCTCGAACTCCAGGCGGCACAGGAGCTTCTCCTCCTCGAAGACGCAGACCCTCGGGTGGGAATAGTCATCCATGATCACGGCCAGCCGCCTCCCGTCGGGAGACCAGACGAATTCGCTGAACGTGGGATCCTTCTCGGCGAGTTGCTGGCTGAGCGTGGCGATGTGTTGGCCGGTGTGCCCGTCGATGAGCTCGAGCCGTTCGCTGCCATGGACCAGACGAGACCCGTCGGGCGAGAACGCGACGGGCAACGTCACTCCCCCGGTGTGGAAGCGGAGCGCTCCGCTCCCGGTGTCGATTGCCGACGCGGAGCCGATCCTCGTGTATTCGTTCGCCTTGTCATCCCAATCGCCCATTCGGGGACAGCGATAGCCGTAGACCCGGGAGCCATCCTGACTCCAGCGTATCCACGTATGTGGCTTCAGGGGCGCATTCGCGGCGTCTGGCCGCGCTGGACACCAGCGGACGTCCTCGCTGTCCTCGTTGAGCGTGGCACCTTCCCGGAACGGGACGATGCAGCCGAGTGCCCCATCGGGCCCGGGCCCGGGCGTGGAGACGAACAGGTGCGTCTCGTCGGGCGACCAGCACCAGGCGGGGAGGTGGCCTCTCTTCTCCGCGCCCTCGGGGCGATTGTCGGCCCAGGGAGGGGGCGAGACCCAGCGCCGGGTGACGTCGACGGTGAATGACGGGCGACCCTCGGAAAAGGCTCGCACCACGCCGACCTCGACGTCCTTGAAGACGGTGCCCACCCACTGTCCCGAAGGGGACCACTGAACGCAGGAGGGCTCTCTCCTGCCTCCCACGCCCTCGTCGAATCCGTGGACATCGACCACGCGACCCGTCGCCAACTCCCAGATGCGCAGCTCGCCACCGAAGAAGGGGTCGACGCGCGCGCTCGTGATGGCCAGATATTGCCCGCGGGGACTGAGCGCGAATGAGCGCTGGCGGCCCGTGTAGCGCGGAGTCTCCACGAGTGGCGCCCCTGTCTCCAGGACCTTCTCGGACACCCACCGATGGAGGTCCGTGATGCCCTTCTCGCGCTCGAGCCTCAGGAGGCGCGCGCGCAGCGGAGGAAGATCCCTGCTGGCCACGAAGCTCCCGAAGTCCGCGCGCTTCAGCATCGGCTCGATCGCCTCGTCGGAGCCATGGAGCAGCTCAACGAGGTCCGTGAAGGATCCAGGCATGGGACCCGACATTAACCGATGGCGCCAGCGTCGGATTGAGGTAGAGGCGTCTGATGAACTTCGCCTCGCTCCCGCTCTCACCGCCGCTGCTGCAAGTCCTCGAGGAGCTGGACTTCCAGACCGCCACACCGATCCAGGCGCAGAGCATTCCGGTGCTGTTGCAGGGCCGGGATCTCGTGGGCCAGGCGAAGACGGGGAGTGGGAAGACGGCGGCCTTCGCGCTGCCCTTGCTGCAGAAGATCCGGCTCCAGGACCGGCGGCTCCAGGCGCTCGTGCTCTGCCCGACGCGCGAGCTCTGTGCCCAGGTGGCTGGGGAGCTCCGCCGGCTGGGCCGGAGATTGCCAGGCCTCCAGGTCCTCGTGCTCGCGGGAGGCCAGCCCGTCCGGCCCCAGGTGGCCGCGCTCGAGAAGGGAGCCCACGTCGCCGTCGGGACCCCGGGCCGTATCCTGGACCTGCTCCAGCGCGAGTCGCTCGAGACGCGGCGGCTCGTCACGGTGGTGCTCGATGAGGCCGATCGGATGCTCGACATGGGCTTCCGGGAGGACATGGAGCGCATCCTCGGTCAGACGCCGCCCACGCGGCAGACGGTGCTCTTCTCGGCGACGTTCCCGCCGGACATCGAGGCGCTGAGCCGTGCCTTCCAGAAGCAGCCCACGCGCGTGACGATCGCCGAGGCCGCCGAGGCGGCGCCCGACATCCAACAGCTCTGCTACGTCTGCGAGCCCGAGGAGAAGACAGCGCTGCTGCTGCGCATCCTGCGGCGGTACCAACCGGCCTCGGCCATCGTGTTCTGCAACCTCAAGGCGACGGTCGTCGAGCTGACGCGGGCCTTGAGCGCGGCCGGGGTGGGGGCGGACGGGCTCCAGGGAGACATGGAGCAGAGCGAGCGGGACGACGTGATGGCCAAGTTCCGCAATCGCAGCACCCGGGTCCTCATCGCGACGGACGTGGCGGGCCGCGGCATCGACGTCGAGGCGCTCGATGCGGTGGTCAACTTCGATCTGCCCTCACAGCCCGAGCCCTACGTGCATCGCATTGGCCGTACGGGGCGCGCGGGGAGGAGGGGATTGGCCATCTCCCTCGCCACCCCGCGAGACGAGCGCAAGGTGGAGACCATCGAGCAGGCCACCGGCGTGAAGCTGGAGCGCGCGAGCGCGGAGACGCTGCCCCCGGCGGACGAGACGGGTGGGGAGTCGCTCGAGGCGGCCTGGGAGACGCTCTCCATCTCCGCCGGACGCAAGGACAAGATGCGGCCGGGCGACATCCTCGGGGCCCTGACGGGCGAGGCCGGCGGACTGAATGCCGCCGACATCGGGAAGATCGAGATCCACGACCATCACGCCTACGTCGCCGTCTCCAAGCGCCTCGTGGGCGTGGCGCTCCAGCGGCTGCGCGATGGGCGGATCAAGGGGCGCAAATACCGCATCGACCGGGTGCGGTAGCGTGTCCCCTCGCCATCCCATCCCACGCTCATGTCAGACCAATCCCTCGAACAACCCGCCAGCAAGCCACGCAAACGATTGTCGGGACGGGCGAAGATCTTGTTGTGGAGCGGCTCGATTGTCGCGATCCCGCTGATTGGGAAGTAGCGACGTACAGCTTTCCGGGAAGCGGAGTCCTTTCGCGGCCTTGCAGGTGACGCCGCACTTCCACTCGCTGGTTCCGGACGGTGTTTTCGTGCCGAGGGAGGGTGGCGTGCGCTTCGAGCCGTTGCCGCCGTCCACACAAAGCGAGGTGGAGCGGCTGCTGAAGGTGGTGCGCCACCGGGGGGGCGATTGTTGGAAAGAAGATGGGCCCTGCCCGCACAAGGGCCCGAGGATGCGCAGCAGGCGTATCAGGCGCAATCGCTGCAACAGCGGCTGCGCTGGGCGGAGGTGGACGTGCCGAGCTTGGCCCTGGCGTGAGAGCCCCACAACTTCACATCTCTACGCAACGCCCCTCGAGCGGTTGCCCCGGGCCTTCTCCGCGCCCTGCCGCTTCTTGAGCAGGGTGACGAAGTCATCGCTTACCGAGTGGTCGCGAGTCTTTGCAGCGTACTCCACCAGCTTGTCTCGCAGGGCCTGCGCCTGCTCCGGCTCCAACAGCAGCGCCAGCAGCAGGTAGACGCCGCGGAAGCGCGAGTCCTCCAGATGCTTGCTGGCGCGCCGACTGTCCTTCCCCAGGAAGGTCTGGGCGATGAAGAACTCTTGAATCTTGTCGTGGCGGAAGCGCCACTCTCGCTGCTCCTTGCCATCTGGGCTCCGCCATTGATGGCGCAGCACCATCTTGGCGGCCTCCATCCGCAGCAGCTCTCGGCCGAACTTCTCCTCCGGGAGGACACCCCGGTCGTTGCACCGCATCTCGTAAGCTTCCTCGGAGAAGGCCTTGAGCGGGAAGTCGTCCTGGTGGATGTCGCGATAGTCCTTCGCCATCAGCTCGTATTGCTGCTGCCGCAGGCGGAACAGATCCGGCTGCCGCTCCTCGGACAGCATCTGCGCCACCACCGTCAGGTCCATGGGGTTGGAGAGCACCTCGCTGTGGGCCTGGCGCAACTCCACGGGCTGCTCGGCGGAGAGGGCCTCGGCCACGAAGCGTTGGCAGGCCAGGAGATACGGCTGACCGCGCACGGGAGCCTTCTCCCCCAGCAATGGCTCACGGCTCTCCAGGAAGCGGGCGATCTGCTCGTCCGAGAGCGGCTGGAGCACGTACCGGCTCGCCGTCGCGGGCGCCGTCCACTCGATGGGCTGCGTGGTGAGGAGGATGTTGCCGTGGACGTTGCGCTCGACGAACTGGACGATGCGGGCCCGCGTGTCGGCCGTCACCTCGTTGAGCCCGTCGATGTAGATGTCGAGCGCCCCGCTGTAGATGAGGCTCCGCAGGAAGGAGGCATCCTTCGCCTGGCCCTCCAACTTCGCCTGGATGGCCTCAAGGACCCCATCCTTGCAGCGCTCCGCCGACAGGTACACTGTCAGGCGCTTCGAGCGCGAGAGGAGGTACTTGAGGAACATCGACTTGCCGAGCCCCGAGGCACCTTCCAGGACGACCTGACCTCGCAGGCTGGGAAGGACACGGAGGAGGGGCTCACTCCGGCCCGAGCCAGGAAGGAGGAACTCGGAGCCATCGAAGTAGGTGGTGGCGGAGAAGCGCTCGAGCTGAGCCTCGGCGAGCAGCAGCCGGCTGAAGGGTGATAGGAGGCGGTGGCGCAGGAAGGGCACCCAGGTCAGCAACAAGCCCACGTAACCGAAGCCGGAGATCCGACGCACCCACGGGTTCCAGAAGAAGAACGCCTGGACCTGCGGATAGCGCGGGTAGAAGAAGAGGAGCAGAAACCAGAAGCCCACATGAGCGGCCCAGCTCCAACCGAAGGTCTTCAGGATTCGCCAATGCTCGATGGACGCAATGACCGTGCGGACGCTCTCGGCATGGGTCGGGTAGAGCGCGCCGAGGTTGTTCGCATGAAGCTCGAGCAGCTCGAGATCCGAGCCCTCCCACGGCCACGGACGAGGCCCGTCACCTCGGCAACCTGCCTCGCCAACTCCCGCCTCAAGGTCGGATGCAGTTCGGTCTTCGGCCAGAACTCCGCGAAAGCCTGCAGGGTCGCTCGCGCATCTTCGAGCCCGAGGTGTGAGGGAACTTCTTCGGGAGGCCGACCCAACCACTGGAGGACACGCTCCGCCGTGGGCTCGCCACCCCCTGCGGCGTGGGCCAACGCCAGCAAGACATGGCGTTCAGTGCTCGACGTGTCGGGAGCTACCGCAAGCACTCCAGCAACCACTCTGAGATCAGGCGCAACCAGCTTCAACAGTGCGCCCGTCGCGCTTTTGCGGAGATCCGCATCCTCATCCCGCAGGAACTCGACGAGCCGAGGTGCCTGCGCGCTTGCCGCTGTACCCAGCTTCCCCAACGCAATCGCCGCTGTATGACGTGTCGTTTTGTCTTGTAAGAGACTGGCAATGGCTGGAATCTGCGCGTTGGCTGCTGCTCCCATCCCACCCAGCACAAGCGCTGCACTCCCACGGACATTCGGATCTCTGTCCTGCAAGAGGTTCGCGATGAGAGGAATCTGGGGGCGCGCCTCAACACCCATACACCCTAGCAAGGATACCGCGCCCGAGCGAACGAACCACACATCACTCCGTAGGAGTTTGACGATTTCGGGAGTTTGCGCGCTGATCGCCGGGCACATTTGTCTCAGCGCCTCCCTGGCCTTCGAAATGACTTTGCGGTCCCGTTCATCGCGCAAGAGGTCAATCAACCGGGGGGCCTGTGCGCTGGCTCCCGCCCCCATCGCGCCCAGCGCTCCCGCTGCATTGATGCGAACCTTCCAATCCTTATCCTGCAAAAGCCTGGCAATCGCAGGAGCATGCACGGTGGCGGCAGCTCCCATTCTCGACAGTGCCTCCAGGACCGTACGGGGGGCTTCTCCATCCCCAGGCCGTAGCTCCTCCACGAGCAGGGGAGTCAGTGTGCTGTCCGCCACGCTCCTCGTTCGCCCCAAGGCCTCCACCGCGAGGATCCGGACGTATGGGGTTTCATCCCGCAGAAGTGGGATGACACCAGGAAGGCGCACGCCAGAGGCCGCCCCCACTGCCCCTAGCGCTTGCACGGCTTCCTCACGAGCATTAGAACACCCATCCCGCAGAAGGTTGGTCATTGCGGGAATCTGCGAACGGGCTGTGACTCCCAGCACCCCCAGCGCCCTCACGGCGTATTGGCGTACGGAGCAATTCTTGTGCTGCAAGAGAGACTTCGACCAGATGCTCAAGGGCCCTGGCCGTCACCTCGTGGTTGGGATCGTGCAGAGCGGCAAACAGCCCGCGGATTCTCGGCGCGACGTCCCCCTCCCCTCCGCCTGAAGGCACGGCCCACGCGGTCCTACCGCTCACCAGGGTGACGCCCACCAGCCACAACACCCAGCTCCGTCCCAGAATGCACCGCTCTCGCATCTGAACCTGCCGATGAAACCCGAGCCCCCATGGGTCTGGGACACGCGCATTCTGGCCCACCGGAGCACGGCCGGGAAAGGCACACCGGCGACCGCGGCGACGCGTCTCGGCACGCTAACCGACTGTTCACTTGCGGTAAATTCGGTCCCTCGATGGCGACGAGCTGACGGCAGCAGACTTGGAGCGGTTGTCACGGGCCGAGGCGCCCGACCTCGCGGAGGCCGTGCTGGCCTTCTTCGAGCAGCCCGACAAGGAGCCCGAGAAGCTTCCCTGGTAGACCTTGATGGGGTGAGGTGCCATGCCCGTCTCCGCGGGCCCCTCAGTCGTGATCGTTCTGGACGTTCTGGTGGTTGGCGCAGTTGGCCGACTCGCAGGTCACCCGGAAGCGGTGGGTCCCCATGGGGATCGCCCCCGTGACGGGCTGCAGGGACTGCGCGGTGGTGACGGAGAGAATGATGTTCCCCTCACGTACCCCGGGGCCGGCGTCATACAGGCCACCCCAGCAGCCCGCGACGACCGCCTTGGCGGTGTAGGCCCCCGCGAGATTGGGGGCGACCGCGGGCGGTCCGTTCTTGCCCACCCGCGTCCTGAATGCCTGATTGTTGCGATCGGCCGTCAGGTAATAGTGCTGGAGGGTCGCGCAGTTCTGCAGGTTCTGGAGCACCGTCGGCCTTGGATGATGGTGGGTGTTGTCGAAGCCACAGGAGATGAACGCCGCGCTCGGCCGGAGCCGGTTGACGAAGGTCGCCGCCGTCGAGCGATCGCTGCCGTGATGGCTGACCTTCATGGCCAGCACCCGTCCCTGGGCGTTGTTGGCGGGGTTTATCCGCTGGGCGATCCGGGTCTCCTGCGTGGACTCGATGTCTCCTCCCAGGTAGTACCGGAAGTTGTTGAACTCGACGAGCAGGGCGAGGCTCTTTTCGTTCTTGGGATCCACGGCCATGCCCGACGTGAAGGGACCTCCCACGACGCCATCGACGTACTGATTGGCGGCGATGCAGGTGATGGTGGGCGCACCGACCGGAGGCACGGCGCCGTGCCAGAGCAGCTCCTCGCCCAGGAGCCAGTTCGGCTGCCGCCAACCCGCCAGCGCCGTCATATGGGTGCTCGGGGGAGCACAACTCACGTTGGCGGTGACCCGATTTCGAGCCCCCCGGCTGTTGATGGCGGTCAGGTACGCCGTGTAGTCCTGCTCCCGGTTGCTGATGTGCTGAACGAAGCCGGTCTGGCCTCGGGAACTCTTCACACTGATCTGCCCGGGCTCGCCCTGATCGAAGATGAGGGCGTTGTCGTACACAGCAGTGCCGTTGCCGAGAACGCGTCGCAGCCCCCCGAAGTGATCGGCATCGTAGTGCGTTGCCACGATGACATCGACCTGGTTGAGGTTGGCCGTGTTGGTGACGTAGTCGTGGACGTCTACCCCCTTGGCATACGTCCCACCATCGACGAGAGCGGCCTGCGTCTGCACGACGTTGCCGAAGAAGTTGATGTCTCGGGCGATGATCAACGTCGAGTCGCCCTGTCCGACGTCGATATGGTGGATCTCCAGGTTCCAGGCCATGGCGGGTGCGCCTCGGGGTGAGAGGGGTCCTCACCCTATCATCCCACCCGTCGTGGGAGCAGCGGAGACAAGGAAGGCTATCAGGCCTGCGGCGCCGTCCAGACCAGGTTCCACAGGTGGCCGTCGAGGTCCTCGAAGCCCTGGTCATACATGAAGCCGTGGTCCTCGGGCGGATGCGGAGTACGGCCGCCGGCGGCGACGGCCTTGGCGATCAGACTGTCCACTTCTTCCCGGCTCTCGCAGCTCAGGCAGATGACGACCTCGTTGGCCTCCTTCGCCTGCACGACGGGCTTGTCGATGAGGGTCTTGAAGAACGCTTCGGTCGTCAGCATGGCATGAATGCTGCCATCCACGATGACCATGAACGCCGCGCTCTCGTTGCTGAATTGTGGATTGAAGCTGAAGCCGAGAGCGGAAAAGAAGGCCTTGGATTTGTCCAGGTTCTTGACCGGCAGGTTGACGATGATCTGCTTGTTCATGACATCCCCATGTCGAAAGGCGAATTGAATAACGGGTCCTGCATCCGGACGACGAATGATGACGCATGAAATCGACAAGCGCGCAAAAAATTGGACACGTACCCGCTCGATTCTGGCGGTCGACGGACCTGGCCGCGGATGCGATGAAGAGGCTCGTCAGCACGGCGAAGAGGCCGGACACGGGGAGCGCGGGGCCGGCGCCACGGGCGTGCCGGCGAGTTGGATGGACATGATTCTCTCTCAGGTCGCGGTAAGGACTACGCGGCGCGCCCTCCGGGGACTAGACGGCGAAGCGCGAACGGGCCGTTAAGCAGGGGTTGATGGTGGCCCGGCTATCAGGAGGCCGGTCCGGGCCTTGCCCAAGCCCGCGCTGCCGTGCACTCTGCGGAGTCCGTGCACTCTGCGGCGTCGAGGGTGCGCGAGGCGTCTGCGCGGACCTGGCGGGCGCGGGCCATGGCACCTGCTACCGTTATGCGCGCGCTCGCTCGGAGTGCGGCGCGGGCGAGGAGTTCGGCTTTGTCTCCTACCCGCTCCCTGGCGGCGGGTTCGATCGCACCTACGGGTGGTGCTATCCCGACGGCCTGTGCGTTGCCCATCATCTGCCCGAGCGAGAGCTGGCTCGGGCAGGTGACGTTCAGGCTTTAGCGGCGGTCAGCGTGATGTGCAGCTCGATTCCTTCGGACTTCCCGTCCGCGAGCGGGTCCGAGCCCGTTCGAATCATGCCGGGCTGGCCACTGAGCATGCCAATCCTTGGCGTCACGATGACCTTGCCATCTCGTTTGATGGCCGACTTGAACATCAGCACATGGGCCTGCTTGCCCGTGCCGTGATCGACCGTCCCCTCGATGGTCCAGTCGTGGCCATTGGCGGCGCCGTTGATCACGACCGGCTGGCCAGGCGTCGTCACGAACGTCGTGGTCGTGGGCTCACCGCCATTGATACGCAGCACCGCCTTCACGTGGATGCTGCCTGCTGGAATGTTGACCGCGGCTTCGTTGCCTGGCTGCGCGGCCCATGCGGCATAGCCACCGGTCAGGGTCAGGGCGAGCACGCACGCATGGCCGGAAAGCCAGCGCTTGAGCGAGGGAAGCGGTTGCTTGAGCATGATGATTCTCTCCTTGAGTGGATGACTGAAGCCCCAGTGACACCCCAGCGGCCACGGCTGCGTGGCCAGCTGGGTCTTCAACATCGCCTCGCCATAGGCGCGGCGTGACTGTGGATGGCGTGCGATCACACGTTGGTCGCAGGACAGCTCCTGGTCCTGGCGGAAATGCCGCGCGGCGTAGTGCAGCAGCGGGTTGAACCAGAACAGACAGCGCAGCAGCACCACGATGGCGTTGACCTGAAGGTCGCCATGGACGAGATGCTGGTGCTCGTGCTCACGGAGCAGCACCCGCTCCGCCTCGGCATAGCGCACATCGAAATCCGCCGGGACGATGATGCGCGGCCTCCACACGCCAACGGCGGCGGGGAGCCCAGCAACCGTTTCGGCCTGATACATGCCGTCATCGCGAAGGCGTACGTGTCCCAGCGCGCGCCAGAAACCGCGCTGCCGCGCGGTGAACCACAGCCCGGTGGCCACCGCGCCCACCAGCCAGGCCGCCAGCAGCCCCGCCGTATCCCTCGTGGAGCTCCCTTCGCTCGCGAACGTCCGCGGCAACGCTTCACCGATGAACGCGAGGACCGGTGCCGGAGCTGGCCCCTCACTCGCCGCGGGAAGCAACACCGCCAGCAGAGCGGTGGGTACCAGGCTCCACGCGGCATACGCAATCCTCGCACCGAACCCCGCACGCAGGACTCCGCGTAGCACCATGACCCCCAATACGGCGGCACTGGAAGCCAGAGTGGTCTCCAGCAGCGTGCGCAGCGCTCCGGCAACAGTCATGGGTCCAGCTCCTCGAGCAGCTTGCGCAGCTCGGCGACGTCCTTCCGGCTGAGCTTGCGGTGCTGGCTGAAGTGCGCGACCAGCGGCGCGACCCGGCCGCCGAACAGACGTTCCAGCAGACCCTGGCTCTCCTCCAGTACCCAGTCCTCTCGCCGGAGCACGGGAGTGTAGAGATAGCGACGTCCTTCCTTCTCCGCGACAATCGCGCCCTTTTTGAGCAAGCGATTGAGGAGCGTCTTGATCGTGGCCTCCTGCCATTGCTGCGCCTCGGCCAGCGCCGCCACCACCTCCTCGGCGGCGAGGGGGTGCTGGCGCCATAACACTTCCATCACGATCGACTCGGCTTCACTGATCTTCATCGTTTACGCTCGTAATCAGTTGGGAGATTACAGGTGTAATTGTTCCTGTCAAGAGCTCCTCATGCCCCTCCACGGGCCTCCCATCTTCCTGATATGCCTGAAGCCGCGACGCCCATGACACCCGCGTCCGCCAGGTGTCCCCGCGCGAGTGCCAGTCCTGGCACGTTTCTCCCCGGCGCGAGCGCCGTCACGGGGCCCGGAGTCGCGCAAGCTCCGGAGATGACAGGGGCGCCGCCATCCTCCGCGTCCTGGCGCAGCGGTTGCACAACGGGCGTACGTCGCGCCGGAAAGGACCGGCGCGCGTGACCCCGAGTGCCATTGCATGCATCGCGCACCCCCGTGGAAGCAGTCCCTCCGTTTCATTCTCCTCGCGCCTCTCATGGCGGGGCTCGTCCCTGGTTGTGATGTCGGCGGAGCACCGCTCACCTCCGGCGGAACGCACTCGCGGAGCGTCTCGGCGGCCCTCGAGTCCGGAGCGGACCTCGTGGTGACCGAGGTGAAGGGCCCGGAGAACGTGGGCAATGGTCAGCCCTTCACGGCCTCGGTGAAGGTGTGCAACCAGGGCACCGAGCCCACCGGGAGCGGCTCCTACCACTGGCCCCGGGTGGAGCTGTACCTGTCCACGGATTCCGAGTTGACGATTCCGGACCCGTCTTCGCCGGACCTGCCCATGGACCAGGTTTTCCTCGGCTGGGTGTCTCTGGACCAGCCGCTGTACCCGGGGCAGTGCGTGACGAAGAGCGTGGACGCCGAGGCCTCCGTGCCGCCCGCTGCCGGGGGAATGGATGGGGCGTACTACCTCGGGGCCGTTGTCGACACGAGGAACGTGGAACAGGAGTTGCGCGAGGACAACAATGTCCGCGTGGGCGGCCTGATGGGCGTGGGCGACGGCGCGGATCTCGTGGTGAGCGCGGTGACGGCTCCCGCCAGCGTGGAAATGGGCCAGGGCTTCACGGTCTCGGTGACGGTGTGCAACCAGGGCACGCTCTCCACGGATACCTTCTCCTCGCCCCTGGTGCGGTTGTTCCTGTCCATGGACACCGAGGTGACACTGCCCACTCCGGACCAGCCGTACCCGCCCCCCATGGACCAGGTGACCATCGGCTTCGTGGAGCTGAACCAGCCGCTGCCGGCGGGGCAGTGCGTGACGGAGGACGTGAACGTCCATGCCGGGAGGCCGCCGGAGATGCAGGGGCCGGGCGCGCTGTACCTGGCGGTCGCCGTCGACACGATGAACGCGGAGCAGGAGCTGCGCGAGGACAACAACCTCTGGGCGGATACCCTCCTCCAGTTCACGTTCTGAGCGCGAGCCGTGGACCGGTACGCAATGCCCCCGTGCCCGGGCATGGCGTATCCGCGGGCCGTCGACATCCACGTTCGGCGCTACCGTACGGCCGGGAGCGCCTGGACGTCCCACGCCACCTCGAGGCTCTCGTGCCTCCGGACGGTGACGCTCCTCAGGAAGCCGGGCTTCTGCCCCGGCACGAGCCGGAGCCCCGGCAGACGCCGGAGCAGGGCCTCGAGCGCCAGACGTGCCTCGAGCCGTGCGAGCGGCGCGCCGACGCAGAAATGGAGCCCATGGCCGAAGGCGAGGTGCTTCTTGACGTCAGGCCGCCGGATATCGAAGCGCTCCGGCTCGTGGAACCGGGCCTCGTCGCGGTTGGCCGAGGCGTAGACGATCCGGATGTGGGCTCCCTTCGGGATCGTGACTCCGCCGATCTCCACCTCCTCCAGCGCGGTGCGGAACATGGCGTGGACGGGTGAGACCATCCGCACCGCCTCCTCGACCGCGCCCGCGATGAGGTCCGGCTCGTTCCGGAGCGCCTGCAACTGCTCCGGGTTGTCGAGCAATAACTCCACACCGCCCACGATGAGGCCCGCGGTCGTCTCGTGCCCCGCGAAGTGCACCTGCATCAGCAGGCTCACGAGCTCCGCCATGCTCATCGGCGGCGTCATCCCCTGTCCCTCCGTGACGATGTCGCTCAGCAGGTCCTCCCGGGGAGCTGTCTTCCGCTCCTCGAGCGCCGAGGCGAGGTAGCGCTGGAAGTCGACCACGCCCCGCGCGGCCGCGACCTGATTCTCGACGGGGCCATGCGCCGCGAGCACCGTGGACAGATCATCGGACCAGCGCCGGAACCTGCTGATGTCCTCCCGTGGGATTCCCAGGATCGCCGCGATGATACTGGCCGACAGCGGATGGGCGAACCGCAGGAACAGGTCCGCTTGCCCCTCATGCATGAAGCCGCTGATGAGCTCGTCCACGAGGGCCCGGATGGAAGGCTCCTTCTCCGTGAGCCGCCGCCCGGTGAAGGCCTTGCTGACGAGGCCACGGAAGCGTGTATGCGCTGGCGGATCATTGTCGACGAGGCTCGGAACCAGGGGGTATCCGTCCATCAGCGCGGTGACGACTTCTGGCGGCATCGTCGCGGCGCCCACCGTGATGGATTCGGCGGACGAGAAGCGCGTGGTATCGGCGACCACGGCGCTGATGTCCGCGTGGCGTGTCACCACCCACGCCCCGAGCGTTGCGCTGAAGAACACCGGTGCCTCTCGCCGCGCTCGTGCGAGGAACGGGTGGGGATCCTCGAGCTGAGGAGAGACGAGTGGGTTGTACTCGGAGCCGAGGCCTGAGGTGGAGCGGGTATTGGACATACGTGGGCCGAGCCTACCTCAGGAGAGCGCTCACCCCGCCTGGCGGACCTTCTTGCCCAGGTGCTGAACCAGGTCCTCCACGGCGGCGCGGCGCTTCGGCTTCTCGGCCACTCGCTTGATGGCGGCCATCATCCCCGCGGTCCTCTGGCGAATGCCCTCCTGGGAAGCCGAGGTGACCAGATCGTGGACGCTGAAGAATTTCGCGTAGGCATCGACGTGCTGGTAGCCGACCTGCGCCATGAAGGCGGCGGTGAGGGCATCGGAATCCTGACCACTGATGGGGTACTGCTCGTTGAAGGTGCCCTTCACCTGGATGTTTGGGAGCTGCGTGAAGGGGCTGAGGGCGTTGATGCCGAAGAGCAGCGAGGACATGACGGCTCCATCGATCTGCTTCTGGAGACCCGAAGGCATCGGCTGGGGAGGGACTCCGGTCGTTCCCGTCATCCAGGGCGCGGGATATAGGGTGGGAATCTCGTTGATCATGGAGGTGACCCAGGCGTGCGGCACGGCGTCGAGGCTGTTCCAGATGTTCTGGTTCCAGGCGAAATAGTCCTGTGCCAGGCCCAGGCTGACCGGCGGGAACACCTGCTGGAAGAGCTTGGAGAAGTTCGCGTCGCCAGGAGTGGGGCCGGCCGTCGGGAGCACGCACACCTGGCCCCAGTTCGTGGTGCTGAACTTCGTGCCCTTCGAAGTCGCGAGGGCCAGGGCGAGCGTCGGCGCGAGCGCGCCAGCGAGACTGTGGCCGGCGAAGATCAGCTTCTTCGAACCGGTCGATCCCAGCGAGCACAGGAAATCCACCAGGCTCTTCTGGGTCAGGTTGTCGACCATCTTCAGCAGGTTGTTGACGCCAAGCTGGGTCCCTTGCGAGATGTGCGGAGTGTCGAAGCCCGAGGGCCCATTGCACCCACCCAGCGACGGGAACGCCTGCGACCAGGGGATCGCGCCGACGACGCAGTTGTCCTCCAGGATGACGTCACTCAGGAGGGCATTGAAGTTGGTCCCCGCGATGGAAACGAAGTAGGCGGACCGGTCGGGATTCGTCGCGACGTACATGACATTGGCCGGGACGCCCAGGGGGGCGTAGACCACGGGGCCCCAGGCGAGCGACCAGTGACCGCCCAGATTGGGAAACACGGCCTTGTTGAGGTGCTCCGCCAACTCGACGGCCAGCGCGAAGGGAAGGCCAGACTCGTTGGCGTTACCCAGGTAGTTGGACTCATGAGAGAGGATGAAGGCCTGCTGACAGAGATTGAGGGTAGGGAGTTGCATGGTCGTCCTTGTCGCTTGACTCGTACAGGCTCGAGGGCATGAGGCGGGTGTGGGGTTCCTGGCCTCGGCCTGGACACCCGCGCGAGGACTGAGAGCAAGTCATGGGCCAGCTCTGGTCCGTGCCACTCTTCCTCGGAGCGGGCGTTGTCGGACCGTGGCGGCTGACCTGCCGCGCCACGGTTGACGCGTCAGGCAGGAGGGCTGGCGCGTCAATCACCGCCCGAGCAGGGCTCCCAGGATTCACACAAACCGCGGGAGCGCCGCATTGTCACTCAGACCCGGCCTTCGAGGATGACCTGGGCCGAGGGGGAGGCCCACATCGCGCCGTCCGGGCGGGGCAGCCAGGGTCCGGCAACGGGGAACGCCGCCGCGTGCCGCCGGTTCTCCCGGTGGAGGAAGATCGTCACTCCCCCGTGAACCTCGGCGGAGAAGGGCCCCGGGCGTGGCCCCACGAACCCCTCCCAGCCGGAGAGCGCCCCGAGCGCCTCGGGCGTTGCTTCCCAACGCTGACGCGAGAGACGCCTGTTGGCCAGGTCCCGCGCGTCGAGCGGGCGGACCGCGAGTGCCACGCCGCTGGGAATCTCCCAGAGCCGCAATGCCTCGTTGTCCCCGGCCGAGACCAGGCGGCGGCCGTCCTGGGAGAAGGCCAGCGCGCTCACCGGGACGCCATGGCCGGGGAGGGTGACGAGCCGCTCTCCACCGGCGGCCCTCCAGAGCTCGATCGTGCCCTCCTTGGTGCCGCCAGCGAGCCATTGGCCATCCGGCGAGAGGAGGCGCCGGCCATCCGGTGAGAAGGCCATGGGCGCTGACGGCTCGGCCTCTCTGGGCTCCAGCGCACGCAGCCGCGCGAGCTCCCAGACCCGCACCACCTGGCCATCCGTGGTCACCAGCCTCCGTCCATCCCCCAAGAGTGCCGCGCCCTCCGCGTCGTGGATGGGCAGGCACTCCTCCTGGCCGGTCTCGATGTCCAGGAGGAAGAGGCCCGCGCGACTCGGCGCGAGCAGGCGCCGGCCATCCGGGGAGAACATGGGCTTGTCCCAGAATGGCCGCGGCCCCTTCCATTTCCGCAAGAGCCGCCCCGTGGCCGCCTCATAGAGGTGCACGAAGCCGAAGGCATATTCATCCCCGTGTCCGACGAGGGCGAACAGGCCCCCGTCCGGCGAGAAGCTCCCCGTATTGGCGCTCCCATCCACCGGAATCTCGAGCTCGCAGCGGTGCGTGTCGGTGGCCGCATCGTGGAGCGCGGCGCTCTCCCAGGCACGGGTGACGAGCTTCAGGGTGGGTTCTGGAATCACCACGTCCCGCCTGTCGACGAGCGTTCCCTCCTCGATGTCCCAGTGGCGGTAGGCCATCCGCTCATCCAGGAGGACATGTCCCTCGGCGGTCATCGGCGAGAGGAGCCGGTGGGGGCGCGCCGTGCGCAGTTCGGCGAGCAGCGGACCGCCCGGCCCGAAGGGGGGTGGCCCCAGGGGACGCACCCACACACCGTCCGGCCCTCCCTGGGCGTGTTCCTCGCTCCAGCGCCGCGCGAGCCCGGTGAGCTCGGGGCTGTCATGATGGGAGCAACGCCAGTGGAGCACCGGGAAGAGTGCGCCGGGGTAGACCCGCAGGAAGGCGAGATCCATCTGGAGCGCCGCGGCCAGCTCCTCCAGCGCCGTGGCGGAGGGGGAGCCGGGTGGAAACTCCGCCGAGAGCGCCAGCAGCCGTTTCCGATGGGCGGCCAGCTCTCCCTTGCCGGCCGCCTCCTTCAGCGTGGCCAGGCTGCTCAGGACCTCGAACGCGCGCCGCGGATCTTCCGTCATGGCGGCGACGCTAACACGTCCGTGTCATGGCCCCCGGAGAGAGCCCACTCAGGGCTCGCGGAAGCCGCCGCGCACCCACTCGTTGGCGACGTCTCTGTTGAACTTGAAGTTCACGGGCACGCGATGCTTCGCGACGGTCGCACCCGCGTCGTCAATGGCCGAGAGCAGCGCGTGGGGCTCATACTCATCCGCCACGAGCTCGAGCCGAACCTCGTACCAGCGGCCCTCCCAGGCGATGGAGAGCTTCCTGGTCATGGCCTGTTCGCGCTGTCGCGCGGAGCGGTCCAGGACCTCCGAGGCCGTTTTCACGAAGGTCGCGAACGCCGTCGCATCGAAGGGCTTGGGGTTCTTCTTGTCGCGGCCCATCACCCACGGACTGATGAGGACGGGCTCGGAGAGCCCCTGCTTGCGGATTTCCACGGCCCAGCCGTCGTCGTCCTCGTTCTTGATGACCCTGGCCGTCCAGCCATTCTTCCGCCAGAACGTGGGCTCCATGACTTCGGGCTCGGCAGGCGTACGCTCGTCGCTCATGGGCGTTCTTCATACCCTCCGATTGCCATCTACCAGAGAAGTATCACGCCGGGCGTGGCGGTTCCGTGAGCCATCGCACGCGGGGTGTCCGTCACCCGTAGGACATCGTGCTGAAGTGGAACGTGCTGTTGGCCTGCGTGGTGGTTGACCAGCAATAGGAGTAGGTCTGGTCGCCACCCGTCGTGCCCGAGCAGGCATCCCGGCCGTCGGCGGTCATGATGCGAAGCTTCCAGGTGGGCGGAATGGCTACGGTCTGGCCGGGGGGCTGCGCCCAGAGCTCCGCGAGCCAGCCATTGTCATGCAACAGATAGACAATGTAGTAATTGCCCGTGTCATTCGTGACGACGCAGCTGTAGTCCGAATCCCGGCTCTGGGTCTGGCCCGCGGCCAGGATCATCCGCTTGGAAACGGCGGGCGGAGAAGAGGGGTCGACCTGTACGGATGTGGCTTTTGCGATACTCATGGCGTCTCTTCCTTGCGAGTGATGACCCCGGCAGCCGGACTCGGTTCCACTCCACGTTGTCGATGAACCACTGGTTCAGCCTGGGGTCGCGGCGTACTCAAGCAACCGCCAGGCCAACCCGGAGCGCCTGGGCTTTTTTACGCCCAGTGCGTCAGCCTGGAGTGAAGGCGCACGCGCGGTCCTTTTCGGTGAGGGAAGGGAGGAAGGCTTTCACCCCGGCGTAAAAGGCTGACGTGTCAACGCGGAGAGCTGACGCGTCAACGCGGAGGGCTGACGCGTCAACGCGGAGGGCTGGTACTCGGAGGTCATCGCCTCTGTTGCAGCCAGGCGGAGATGCGCCGCAGGACGGCCTCACGCACCGGCTGGGGGAGCGTCTCGATGACGAGCCGGCGCAGCACGCCCTGGGTGAAGGTGGCGCCACGCAGCACCTTCGCCTCCTCCAGCTCCTTCCAGGGCGCGGCGAGCAGATCGGGGTTCAACCCCAACACGCACGTGGCCAGCTCCGGGCTGAAGTCCGCTCCCGCGAGCGCCACGGTGCGCGCCAGCCGGAGCGCATCCGGGGACAACCGCTTGAGCCGCTGCTCGACGATCAACGTCACGCGGTCGGACGTGGGCGGTGCGGCGGGGAATCGTCCGTCGAAGCCAGCGGCGAGCAGGCTCCGGGCCGTCTCGATGACGAAGAACGGATTGCAACCCGTGTACTTCGCCATCTGTGGAACGATCGACTTCAGCTCGGGGACGCCGATGTTGTCGATCAGCTCGCCGACGGAGGCCAGCGTCAGCGGCTCCAGGGAGATCCATGCCGCGAGTCCCGCCTCCCGGTGCTCGCGCAGCCGCTCCTCGAAGGCGGGGGAGAGCTCGCCCGTGCGGAAGCAGGTGAGCATCCGCGGTGTTTCGCCTTCGGGCCCCGGCTCCAGCAGCAGATCCTGCACCCGCAGGTGCAGCTCCAGGCTGGCCGTGTCCGCGCGGTGTGCGTTGTCGAGCACCAGGGCCGACATCTTTCCGCAGTGGGTGCGGATCAGCCGGGCGAGCGCCTCGGCGAGCCGGGCCTTCTCCTCGGGGCTGGAGGGCAGGGGCGGTGCGCTGGGCTCGAGCTCCGGGACGAGCCGGGCAATCTCCTGCCGCACCCAGGGCTCCAGGGGCCGTTGCGGCTCGAGCCCCAGGACGAAGCGGGAGAGCCGGGCGCTCGTCGCGTAGGGCGCGGACGGATCAGCCGGCCTGGCCGCGACGAGGAGCCAGGAGTCCTCCTGGGCACTGCAGAACTCGGAGACCAGCCGCGTCTTGCCAATGCCCGCCTCGCCGAACACGTAGACGGGACGGCCCGCGGCCCAGGCCTCTTCCAGGAGGGCCCACTCGGTGTCGCGGCCGAGCAGATGCGGAGGGCAGAGGTCATCGAGGGACCTCTCCTCGGGGGGACGGGTCCGGGAATGCTCCTGTTCCGTGGGCCGCTCGAGGTTCTGGACGAGTGCCCGGGTCTCCGGCGAGGGATCGATGCCGAGCTCCTGGTGGAGCTGTTCCCTGCAGTCGCGATAGGCCCGCAGGGCGGAGGACCGGTCCCCGAGCTGGAGATGAAGGCGGATCGCCGCCTGCCAGGCCTGCTCGGAGGTGGACTGCAGCTGGAGCAGCCGCCGCACCACGTCGAGCGCGGCCTCGAGCTGGCCGTCCTGCTCCAGCCGGAGGGCCTCGGTCTCCGCGGCACGGCATTGCTGGTAGTGGAACCGGGCGCGTTGGCTCTGGAGCCAATCCTCGAACTCGTCACAGCCGTCGTAGGTGAAGCCGGCGAGCAGCTCGCCCTGGTGGATGAGCTTGGAGTATTCGCGGGCCTCGAAGTGCTTCTGGAAGAGGAGGACGTCGACGAGGATGCCCTCACACAACCCGATGGGATCGACTCCCTCGAGGCCTTGTGCTCCCAGGGGACGCCGCAGCCTGTGCAAGCTTTGGCGGAGGTTGCCGGCGCTGTCGGGTGCATCCGGCCACAGAAGGCTGGCGAGCCGGCTGCGTTGAGTGGGGCCCTCGATGGCCAGATAGGTCACCAACGCCGCCGTCTTGCGCTCCATGTGGATGGCGCCCGTGGGTAGGGTCAACCGGGCACGGCCAAGCACCTCGATACGCGTGGCAACCGATTGCATGCTCCCCCTCCAGAAGAGCGGGATTCTTCACGCTCCGTGATGTAGGCCGCAAGACGCGTGTGCGTTGGCTGCATGCGTACGGACATGCCGCTGTCACGCCTCGGTCACGCTTTGGCGCGTGGTTCCAAAGCCTCGCATCACGCGCCAATCACGCCGTGGGTGCACAGTGCTCGTGAAGGCGCGGAGGCAGGACCCGCTCCTTTCCGGCCCGGGCCGGGTGCTCTTGTTTCACGGGGGGGAGACACGATGTCCGCGACACATGGAGGAAAACACGTATCGGGGAGGTTCATTCATTGCTGCCTGGGATTTGTCTGCCTCTGGACGTTACCGGCGCTGGCGCAGAACAAGCCCGTGTCCGTGGCGCCCGCCGTACCCGCCGTGCCCGTGGTTCCGGCTCCGCCTCCGGTCCGTTACCCGGAGTTGGTCGTCACCGAGCTGCGCAACGAGATTGCCTCCCACAGCAGCCGGATCGCGCGGTTGCTCCGGGAGCGCGCGGCCCTGGATGAGCAGCTCGGGAAGATCGGGCGGGATGAGAAGACTTCCACGCAGTTGAAAGAGCAGCGGGCGCGGCTCGTCCGGGCGGTGGAGGAGAAGAACAGGGAGCTGAACGAGGCCGTGGTGCGGCAGGAGACGCTGTTGTCCATGGCCGCGGAACATGCGGAGGCGCTGGAGGAGCTCGGGAACGAGCGGAAGCTGCTCCGCTTCATGGTGGGAGGCGGCGTGGGGCTGCGGCGGCTCGAGGACGTCCAGCTCGGGTCGGCGGGCGGCGGGGCTGCTCCGGGGGCAGTCCCGGTGGGCACGGACGCGCCCCGGGTGGACGTGTTGGGCGCGGTCGCGTTCCTGCCCGTGGACTTCAACAGCCGGGATCGCCACCAGACGTTCAGCCTGGGCGTCATGGCGGGGCTGGGGGGTAACGGCTTTCCGGCCAACGTCTACGCCGGACTGACGCTCAAGGTGTGGATTCTGTACGTCAACGCCGGGGCCAACTTCCGCAAGGAGGATGCCTGGCGACAGGGGCCGCCGACACAGGCCGCGTTCTGGCAGGGGGCGTGGACGCCCACCCTCTTCGCGGGCGTGGCCCTGGACAGCGAGGCGCTGCTCGCCATCCAGCGGGTGTTGCCGCCGAAGCAGGCGCCAGAGGGGTTGCAGGTCGATCCGAGGTGAGGGGCGGGGGGGCCCCTCATCTCGGGTCGTTTTCAGCTCACGGCAGCGCCAGGGCGACGCGCTGGCGCAGACGCAGGAAGTCGTCCGACAGGACGTAGGTGAGGATCTGCTGCAGGTCGGCGCGCTCGCGCAGGGCCTGGAGCAGGGGCTCGGCGTTGTCCAGGCGGGCGGTGGCGAAGTTCGGGTCCTCGCGCAGCACCATGGTGAGGCCCACCGACACGTCGCCGCACATCAGCACGCCGGCGCGGTCCGCGGAGAACGCCATGCCCGCCAGCACGGGCTCCAGCTCCACCCGGGACTGGGGGCCCAGATCCAGGGCGGCCGGCTCCAGCGACTTGAGCGCCTTGCGCGAGTAGGCCCGGCGGTACTGCCGCACCATCTCCTCGTTGTTGCGGCCCAGCGCGGAGAACAGCGGGGCGAAGATGCGGATGGAGTTGCCGAACAGGTCCTGCGTCTCGCCGCGCGACAGCTTGGAGAGCACCGCCGTCTTGTTGAGCAGGCCCAGCACCGCGCGGCCGAAGAGGAACTTCTGCTCGCGGGCGTTGAAGCGGCGCACCACGTCCTGGCCCACGCACACGCTCAGCGGCTCGGTCGTCTCCAGGCCGATGAGGCCGCGGCGGGCCTGGTACACCTCGAACTCCTCCACGCCGAACACCTGCGCCACGGCGCGCACGGCCTTGAAGACGGCATGGTCCGGCTTGAGCTTGTCCGTCTTGCGGTCCACCCCGAGCAGCTCGAACTGGGCCGGGTGCAGCTTGCTGAGCTGATCACCCACGGAGCGCATGACCTCGAGCAGCGGCCCGCGGGACGAGGGGTGCATGAGCCCGGCGTCCACGTCCGCCACGCTCAGGCGCTCCTGCGTCTCGGTGGGCAGGCGGCTGCGCATCTCCGAGTAGAAGGTGGCCTCCGCCTCGTTGGCCGAGCGCAGGAAGTGCAGCACGGCGGCGGCGCAGAAGGCCTTGTCCGTCTGCCGGGTGCCTTCCCACAGGCGGAAGAGCGCGTGCAGGCTCTCCACGCGGGTGGGATCCAGCTTCAGCAGTTGCCGGTTCTCCTCGATGGCGAGCTGCGAGGCCGCCGCGTCGCGCATGTACAGGGCGGCCAGGGCCGAGCGGGCCGGGACGTTGGCCGGGTCCGCGTCGACGACGTGCCGGTACACGGTGATGGCCCGGGTGGGCTCCTCCAGCGGGCCGGCGTACAGGTCCGCCACCTTCAGCCGCAGCGAGGAGGCGCGCTTCGTGTCGCCGGTGGTCACGGCCTGGGCGGCCTGCGCCTCCAGCATCTGCGACAGCTCCAGCAGGTTGCCGGCGCGCTCGTAGAGCACCACCAGCCGGTCCACCAGGGAGCCATCGCCCGGGGTGAGCTCCAGGGCCTGCCGGTAGAGCGTGGAGGCGGAGGCGCCGTCTCCCAGCCCCTGCTCGTGGATCTGCGCCAGCGTCACGGTGTGGCGCGCGCGCTCGGCCACGGGGAGATCCATCTCCAGCAGCCGGCGCAGGCAGTCCATGGCGCCCTGCCAGTTGCGCACCAGTTGGAAGAGGGTGGCCATGCGCTCCAGCACCTCGGTGTTGCGCGGCAGGCCCTCGCGCGCGGCGTGCAGGTGGATGGCCGCGCGGCTCGGCTCGGACAGGTGGTCCTGGTACAGCGAGCCCAGCGTCAGGTGCAGCTTCGCCACGTGGGCCGGCTCACCCCCGAGCGGAATGCGCTGGGCGAGCAGCGCGGCGGCGTCGGCGTACCGGTGCTCCTCCAGCAGCAACTGGGCGCGCAGCTCCAGGGCCTCGGCGTGGGCGGGCTGGACGGACAGGGTGCGCTCGAGCAGCTCCAGGGCGCGGGCGCGGTTGCCCAGGGAGGACAGGTGCGTCTTCGCCGCGCCGAAGAAGGCCGCCGCGGCCGAGGCGGGATCCTGCTGGGCCAGCCGGGCCTCGGCGCGACGCTCCTGCAGCGTGGCGAGGTCCGCCGCGCCACCCCGCGCGGCCAGCAGATCCTCCAGGCCCGCGGTCGCCTGGGCGTCCAGCGGATCCTTCTCCAGGGCCTGGCGGTACAGGGCGATGGCGCCCTCCGAGTCCTGCAACGGACCCGCGGCGATCCGGGCCGCGGCCACGAAGGCCTCGATGGCGCTGCGGGGATCCTTCGCGACGCGGGCCTCGCTCTCCAACATCACCCGGGCGGAGGCGGCATCGCCCTTACGGGCCAGCAGGCGGCGCAGACCCTGCATCGCGGGCAGGCACTGGGGCTGTAGCTGGAGCGCGGCGCGGTAGGCCTGCTCGGCGCGGTGGGGGTTGTTCAGCCGCGACTCGTCCAGCTCCGCGCAGCGCAGCATCAGCTCCACGCGCTCCAGCTCTTCACCCACCACCTGGAGCCGGCGCATGTAGAGCTCGGACAGGCCGGCGGCGTCGCCCACCTGGCGCAGGGCGCGCTCCAGGTAGAAGGCGAGCCGCACGTCCCGGGGGTTCTCCGCCACGGCGCGGCGCAGGGCCTCCAGGTCGGTGCCCTTGTCCAGGTCCGTGGCGGCGTTCACCCGCAGGGCGGTGCCCAGGCGCGGATCCTTCACCACCTCGGCCAGGCGCAGGCGCAGCTCGCCGCGGCGCGCCCGATCACCCGCGCGGATGCGCTCCAGCGTCTTGAGGGCCGACAGGTGGCCGGGCTCCAGCGCCAGCACCGCCTCGCAGCACTGGGCCGCGCGCGCGGGCTCCTGGAAGTGGTCCAGGTACAGCCGCGCCAGCTTCATGTACGCGGCCACCTTGGCCCCCGGCGTCTGGGCCATCTGCGTCTCGCGATCCAGCAGCGCCACCAGCTCCTTCACGTCCTCGTCGGCCAGGAACAGCCGCTCCAGGGCGCGCAGCGTGGCGGCGTGGCCCGGCGCCATCCGCAGCACCTCCTGGAAGACCTCGATGGCCATCTCCGGCCGCTTGAGCTGATCCTCCCAGATGGTGGCCGCGTGGTAGAGGGCGTTGGCCCGCTCCATCGGATCCGTCCGGTTGGCGGCCTCGGCGCGCAGCACCTCGATGAGGCTCTCCCACGCGCCCTGGGCCTTGTAGAGCCGCGCCAGCGCGCGCAGCGCCGGGAAGTGGCTCGGCGCCAGCGTCAGCACCTCCTGGTAGGAGGCGACGGCCTGGTGCTCGTCCTTGAGCCGGTGCTCGCACAGCTCGCCAATCTTGTAGATGAGCGACGCGGCCGTCTCCGCCGAGGGGGCGAACTCCGCCTCGGCCCGGTACATGCGGATGAGCAGATCCCACTTGCCCTCCTGCGCGTACAGCCGGCCCAGCGCCTTGAGCGCCGGCAGGTAGGAAGGCGTGAGCGTCAGCACCCGCTCGTAGGCGGCGATGGCGCCCGCGCGATCCTTCAGGTGCTCGTCCAGGATCTCCGCGTTGCGGTGGTAGAGCGAGAGCACCTGCTTGGTGTCTCCCACCAGCGAGGCCTCCAGCTCCTGGTTGGTGATGAGCTCCTGGAAGCGCCCGGCGCGCTCCAGCAGCCGCGACAGGTTGCGGATGGTGGGCAGGTGGTCCGACGCCAGGTCGAGGATGCGCCGCATGCACTCGATGGCGTGGTCCAGATCGCTCAGCCGGTCCTCGTAGATGACGGCGACCTTGTTGAGCGTGGTGATGAGCTGATCCCGGTCCTGCGTCTGGAGCAGATCCTGCTCGTACATGGCCACGAGCTCGGCGAAGCGGCTCTGGCGCTCGTAGAGGCGGGTGAGGGCCTTCTGGGAGGGGAGGTAGCCCGGCTGGAGCTGGAGGCAGGTGTTGTAGCGCTGAATCGCCTCTTCCTGCCGGCCGAGCCGCTCCTCGAGGATCTCCGCCGCCTTGAACATGCGCGCGGCCTTCTCCTTGGGATCCGGGCTGGAGGCGCTCTCGGCGTCGAAGACGGAGACGAGGCCCTCCCAGTTCTGCATGCGGTAGAAGAGCTTGCCCAGGCCGGCGAGCGCGGCGGCGTGGCCGGGGATGCGCGAGAGGATGGCCTGGTAGCGGGAGATGGCGTCCACCTCGCGCTTGAGATCCTCCTCGTAGAGGGCCGCCAGCCGCAGGTTGATGGCCACCAGCTCGCTCTCGTCGTTGATGCAGCCCACCCAGGCGAGCAGCACGTCGGCGAGCTCCTCGAAGCGCTGGCGCGTCTCGTAGATGTTGGCGAGCGCGGCGAGGATGAGGGACTCGTTGGGGCTCACGCGGCGCGCGTCGAGCAGCGCGGCCAGCGCCTCCTCCTTGCGCCCGAGCCGCTCGTACATCTTGCACAGCTGCAGCCACGCGGGAGCGCCCTGGGGCCCGAGCACCTCGGCCTCGGCGGTGAGGACCTCGAGCAGCTCCTCGGCGCGGCCCTCGCGCAGGGCCACGCGCTTGAGGGCGTTGAGCAGGAGCAGGTCCGTGCGATCCAGGGTGAAGGCCTCGCGGAAGCAGGCGGCGGCCTCGGCCTGACGCTTGAGGCGCTCCTCGAGCACCAGGCCCGCGGCGGTGAGGTAGTGGGCGCGCAGGGCGGGCGTCTCCAGCGCGGCGGCCAGCAGCCGGTACACCTCGACGAGCGAGGCGTGGTCATTGCGCGCGGCGAAGATGGCCTCGAGCTGGGTGAGCAGCGAGGGATCCTGGGGCCGCAGCTCCAGACACTGGAGGAAGGCGGCGGTGGCGTCGGCCTCGCGCGACAGGCGCTCCTCGAGCAGGGTGCCCTTCTCGAAGAGGAGGGTGGCGCGATCGGCGGGGGTCTCGGTGGCGTTCAGCTCGGCCTCGAGGAGCTGGACGGCCATCTGCCAGTTGCCCACGTCGGCGAAGAGCCGGCGCGCGGCGCGGAGGTTGGCGAGGAACCGGGGCGCGAGCCGGTAGGCCTGGTTGTAGGCCATGGCCGCGTTGCGCGGGTTCTTGAGGGGATCCTCGAAGAGGCGGCCCATCTCATGGAAGAGGAGGGCGGCCTGGGGCTCGTTGCCGAGTGCACGCGCCTCGCGCTCCAGGGTGGCGATGCGCTCGCGAGCGTCCTGCTCGGGGCTGGAGGCCACGGGAAGCGTGGCGAGGGTGGAGGCGAGGGCCTCGGTGACACCCGGACGGGTCGGGGCTCCTTCCGTCGGGGTTCCTCCTGTCGGAGTTCCTCCCAGGGTGACGGCGCCCACGGGGACACCGGGGGAGGACACACCAGGAGACGTCGAGGTGGGCATCCTCGGCAGATCGTTGCGCTCGCTCATGGGGAAACGGGCTCCGTGAGGGGAATCAAGGCGAAAAGTCGCACGCCTTCCGGGGTCGTACCATGTGCTCGGAAGCCCCTCAAGTTCCCGACTTTCTTGGAATTTTGTCCGGCTTGCAGGCCGGGAGGGCGAGCCAGCGTTCGCTGCAGGGCTGGCAACCCCTACCGTGAGGAGGGGTGCCGGAGGCGGTGGGCTTCCTAGCTTCCAGGCGAGGCCCGGGCTGGCCGGTTTCGTGGGGAGCCGGAGGAGGTGCGCGGGTGGCGGCGGGACGCCGGGGGGCACTCGTGGGCAGCTATCGCATCATCCGGAGACTGACGGTGAACCCCGTGGCCGAGGCCTTCCTCGCCCGGAGCACGGGGCCCGCGGGCCCGGAGTCGCCTGTCGTCCTCGAGCGCCTGCTGCCTGGCTTCGCCCGGGATGCCTCCTTCGTGGAGCTCTTCCTGGAGTCGGCGCGGGCCACCGGGCCGGGGCACCCGAATGTCGTGCGGGTGCTCGACGCGGGCCTGAGCGGAGAGCGGCCCTGCCGGGTGCTGGAGCTCGTGGACGGGGAGCCGTTGGGCGCGCTGCTCGCGGTGCGGGCGCGGGGGATGGTGATTGGCCTGCGGGAGATGTGCTTCATCGTCATGCAGGTGGCCGAGGGGCTCGACAGCCTCCACCAGGCCCGCGCCCGCCACCGGGGTCTGCATCCCAGCCACGTGTGGATCTCCCAGGGTGGGGCGGTGAAGCTGGTGGACACGGGAGGTGCTTCCCGGAGCAATCCGCCCTATCTCACGCCCGAGCAGGCCCGGGGCCGTCCCGCGGATGGGCGCGGTGACGTCTTCCGTCTCGGGTTGATCCTCTATGAGCTGATCGCGGGCCGGCCGCTCTTCGCGGGCCCGCCGCCCCAGGCCCTCCGTCACATCGGCACCTTCGACGAGCGCGTCCTCGAGCCGCTGCCGGGGTGTCCGCCCTCGCTCTGGACGGTGCTGCTCCAGGCCCTCTCCGCGGAGCCCGAGGCCCGCTTCGGCTCGGCGCGCGTCTTCGCGGACACCCTGCGGGTCTTCCTCGAGGAGCGCCAGCTCTGTGTGGATCATCTGGACATCGCCAGCCTCTTCACGCGGCTCTTCCCCGGGCGCCGCTCGTCTCACGAGGAGGGGGTGGACGGGCAGGGCGAACGTCTGGAGGTCCTGCCCCCCGTCGTCCGGATGGCGCCTGGGAGCCATGTCCGGGCGGAGCCTCCGCCGATGCTGTACCCCGTGGGGCCGCCTCCGCCTCCGGACGCGGCACTCGAGGAGGCACCGGAACCGGTGACGTTGCAGCAACTGCAGGCGCGGCTGCTCGACGAGGCGTTGAAGTTGGTGGGAGGGGGCGCGGAGATGGCGCCCCTGCTGGTCCGGCTCACCCGCCGCTGTGTGACGTCGCTGGGAGGAGGCTGTGGCGAGGAGGCGCTGGCCGTCATGGCGGCGCGCACGCTCGTGCTCGCGGCGCGGTTGGAGGAGCCCCGGCGGTTCGTCATGCCCTCGCTGGAGCGGGTGCGCCCCCTGGTGGAGGGGTTCCCGGAGTTGGGGGAGGTGCTGTCCGCCGTGCTGCTCACGGGGTACGACTCCCCGCCTCCCGCGGGGCGCGCCGCGAGGGCCCTGCTGTGCGCCTCGGCCTTCGTCGCCCAGGTGCGGAACGCCCGTCCTGGAGTGGTGGAATCGGCCCGGGTGCTCGGCCAGCTGCGGCAGGATCCGCGGCTGTCCCCGGGGGCACTGGAGGCCCTCTCCGCCGAGCTGGGCGTGAGCGCCATGCTGCCTTGTGTGACGACGCATCAGGCGTTGCTCTGGTAGCGCCCCTGGGGCGGGTCTGTGATACGGCGTGCCCCGTGGACATTGTCGACGCGAAGCCTTCTTCCTCCATTGAAGGGTCTCCTGAAGAGTCTCCCCGAGGACTCGGGACGCTGTTGTTCCTCGTGCTTCTGTGGTTGTTGTTGCCCGGAGCCCTGGCGAACCTGTTCCGGGCCGTGCTGGGCCTGCCCTTGTGGGTGGGTGCCGTCGCCGGAACCGCGGGCGGGGTGGGCGTGACGTGGAAGGTGCTCGCCTGGCGGCGTGCGTGGCCCACCTCCGGGCCGCTCGTGCTCATCCAGGTGCTCTACCTCATCACCACGCTGGGCTTGACGTGGCGGATCCTGGGCATCCCGGTCCTGGGCGGTCTGGTCTCGGTGGGGGGCGGCGATGCCGGCAACCACGCCGCGCTGCAGATGGACTTCGTCACCCACAAGCCCAACACCTACGAGGGTTTCACCTTCTTCCACACGCTGACGTACGGGCTGAGGTGGCTCTTCGGTCTGGACACGTTCACCAGCTTCCGCGCTGGTTTCTTCCTGGTGCCCGTCAGCATGGCCCTGGCGCTCGTTGGGGGCCTCGAGTTCGTCGCCGGCCGGCTCTGGCGCTCGGGCCGCGCGATGGTGGCGGCGCAGGCCACCTTGTGGGTGGCCACGATCATGGCGTGGCCGTTCCTGCTGTTGCGATTGCTGCACTACCACCAGTCGGATGGCTTCTATGCCCATCTCTTCGGCACGGTACCGCTCGTGCTGACGTGGCTCGCCTATGCTCTTCCGAGGTCCCCCTGGGTTCGCTGCGCCGCGCTGGCCGTGTTCGTGGTGTTCTATCGCTACACCTACGGGCTGAACCTCGGGGATCTCCTCGCCGCCGGTGGCCTGCTCGTGCTGCTGGAGGCCACCCGCGTGTCCGGTTCGAAGTACCGCGGCGGGGTGGTGCTGCTGGGGCTCGTGTTCCTCGCGGCCGCCACGTACGCGTATTGGCGGCTGCTGCCCCTGAAGGACATCTCCGGAGGCGTCACGCCCTACTCGTACGCGCGCGCGCTGCGGGTGCAGTGCTGGACGGTGGTGGGGTTGCTGGCCGTGCGCTTCCTCTCCTCCCGCGAGGAGCCCGTCGAGCGGCGGTTGATCGACTTCGCCTTGCTGTTCGCTGGAGTCAACGCCCTGGTGCAGCAGGCCTACCTGGGCGCGGGGTGGCACGTCGACTACTACTTCCTCAAGTACGGTTTCCACGCCGTGGTGCTCCTGCTGTGCGTGGGGCTGCTCGTCATCAGCATCCGGGTGGGGGGGCTGTTCCAGACGGGACTGGCGCGTGCGGGGCGATGGGAGCTGGTGCTGGCCGTGCTGGTCGCCGTGGGGCTCTTCGAGGTGACGCGCGGGTGGGGCCGGGCTTTCAAGATCTACGTGCCGAGCTACTGGGATCGCGTGCGCGCTGAACCGCCCTTGCCCTATCTCGATGCGCTGGAGGACCGGGACGCCGTCGCGCTCGCCCGCCAGGTACTGCGCGAGCAAGGCAAGAGCTTTGGAGGGTATCTGAGCCCCTCGTGGCCACGGACGAACTTCACCAACGTCGAGCTGGGCTGGGTGCCGGAGGACTGGAGCAAGACCAACGGGCACTGGCCGCTGTTCGTATCGGGGCAGGTGAGGCAGGGACCGGGCCTGTGTGTCTTCTGGGAGGCCTCCGCGTCGGATTGGGAAGGCTACCAGCGCTTCTCCAGGGAGGAGAACTCGCCATTGGCGGACGTCGTCCGCGGGCTTCAGGCCCGGCCGGACACGGTGTGCAGGGAGCACGCCGCGCCCTGGGTGGCGAGCGGCTCGCGGACGCTCTGCTACCGCTGCGACTGAGGCCGTCTACGCGCGGCGGACGAGCTCCAGCACGGCCTCGCGGACGTAGCGATCGAACCAGCCCCAGGGAGACTGGGGGAGCGCGGCGAGCCGTTCGAGCTCCGCACGGGGCATGCGCAGCAGCTCCAGGCCGGTGCGGGTCAGCTCGAGCCAGGCGCGCAGCATCCGCTTCTCCTCGCGCCGCAGGAGGACGCAGCTGCGGGCATTGTAGGAGAGCGTCTCTTCGCGCAGCAGCCGCTCGTCCTCGTCGAGGGAGGTGTCGAAGGCGGCGAGCCGGGCCTCGCAGGCGGCGGCCAGGGCGCGCAGGACACGCTCCTCGTTGGCCACGCCCAGCGGCTTGATGGAGCCCAGGCCCGTCAGGAGCCGGGGGGCGAGCCTGGGCAGCTCGAGGGGCGCGGCGCAGGCCACGCGCAGGAAGGAGAACATCCGCTGGGTGGACGCGTGCTCGAGCTGGAGTGGCACCTTGAAGGGCTGGCGCGCGGTGGGGGACGAGAGCCCGAGCAGCTTCTGTTTGGCGGAGGCCATCGCCGCGCCCTCGGGGAGACCGAGGGAGAGGAAGACCTCGTCCTGCTCGTTGTCGCTGGCCACGAAGCCGAAGTGGAGCAGGAGCAGATCATTGCTCTTGGCGCCGTAGCTGTCGTGGATCTCCAGGCCGGAGGCCACGGCGTTCTGGGCGGTCATCACGAAGAACTGCCCATCGGCCGAGGTGTCCCACAGGACGTCGGGAGGCCGGCGGTGGTTGAGCATGTCCGCCAGCGGGACGAGTGCGCGCCCCTGGAGGCCGCCCACCTTGAGGCCGAAGTTGCGGGAGGACACGGAGAGCCGGGCCCAGACGAACTCCTCGAGGGAGAAGCGCTCGTAGCCGGGGACCTTCTGGCAGAGGAGGGCATGGTCCTGCCGGAGCGTGTAGACCTGGAACTCCAGCAGCGTGAGCAGGAAGGAGCCCTTGAGGAGGGCGCGCTCGGAGTCACCGAAGAAGAGGGGGACGTGGGGGAAGGCCTCGGGGAGGGTGTCCACGTAGGGCTTCCAGAAGGAGTCGGGCCGGAGCTTCTCCTGGAGGAGGAAGGAGGCCAGGTAGATCTCCTCGTTGTCCGGATTGACGTGGGACTGGATGAGGCGCCCGATGTCGGAGCTCTTGGCGACCTCGAGGGTGATGAGGTGGCCGCGAGGCACCTGGAGGACCGCCTCACCCGCGGCGATGTCGGCCCGGGCGAGCACGGAGCGTTCACCGTTCTGCTGCCGGGCGATGTGCAGTTTGGGGAGGCGGGCTCCTCCGTCCTCGAGCCACCGCAGGAGGGTGGCGAGCTTCTGGTCCGAGTCCTCGGGGGAGGTCCTCAGTTCTGACGGCGGGGGAGTGGCCGATGGATGGGCGGGCGTCATGCGGGCCTATATGTAACACTCGCGCCTGCCACCCAAGGAGCAACCTCATGCATTGGAGTCGATCCTTTCTCGCACTGGCGATCGCCGGTGTTCTTTCCTCCTGCCGTGATGGCAATGGCGGAGGCGGAGAACCCAATCCCGAGCCGCCAGCACCCGAGCCCGCGGCCTACAAGGTGACCGTCAGCACCGCGGCGGGCCGGGCCGACAGCCGCCTGGCCTGTTTCAAGGGCAATGGTGAGGCCGAGTGTGGTCTGCGTCTGTATCAGATCATGGTCGAGGCCTTCGTCGATGGTGACAGCACGGCGGATTACAACACCGGCTATGGCACCAGCCCTCACAAGGGTGACCTGCAGGGCATCATCAACAGTCTCGATTACATCCAATCGACCGGCGTCAATGCCCTCTGGCTCACCCCGATCTTCAAGAGCGCGCGCGTGGCCGGTCAGAGTGATTGGGCCGATCGTCTCGATGCCACCGGCTACTTCGCCTCGGACTACTTCAACGTCGACCCCCACTTCGGCACCAATGACAAGCTGAAGGAGCTGGTGGCCGCCGCCCATTCCCGGGGGCTGTATGTGTTCCTCGATGGCGTGTTCGGTCATTACAAGAACAACGCGCAGGATTACGCCTCGCCGCTGGGCCGCAAGGTCTCCACCACCGGTGGATCCGAGGGGGAAACCGGAAGGTCCGCCGTCTATCCGGCCGACCTCGAGTTCTTCAAGGAGGTCGCCGCGCACTGGGTGACCGAGTACAAGATCGACGGCTGGCGCCTGGATCAGGCCTATCAGGTGCCGGTGCAGTACTGGGACGACCTTCGTACCGCCGTCGCCGAAGCCGCGGCCAACACGAGCTACACCAACCGGGCCGGCCAGACGGTCCATCCGCTGGGCTACATGGTGGGGGAGATCTGGCGGAGCGCGGGGGAGATCTCCAGCCAGGGTTATGGCACCCCGGAGAGCCCCGGGCTGCTGTCCGTGTTCGATTTCCCCGTGCGTTACAGCCTGGTGCAGACCCTCGCCGTCGAGGAGAGTGGCACTGGCAACCGCGCGGCGAGCAACCTCCAGTCGGGTTATCAGAACCACCTGGCCTATCCCGCCCATGCCATGCCGAACCTGATGCTGACCAACCATGACGTGGTCCGCTTCGGCGATCTGCTTCAGCGCGGAACCCTGGCGAATCCCACGGATGCGGCGTACTGGGCGCGGCACAAGGCCGCCTTCAGCTTCATGGCCTCGTACAGCGGTCCCATCACCCTCTATTACGGCGATGAGATCGGCCAGGAGTTGCCGGGTTTCGCGGCCCGCGAGAGCACCTCGACCTGCGCCGTCAACGGCCACTGCGATGACCATGTCTCCCGGACCACCGCCATCGTGGAAGGCGTTGCGTCCACCGTCGGCGGCACGCCCGCGGTGCTCTCGGCCGAACAGGCCAGCCTGAAGGGCCACGTGGCCGCGCTGATGGCCTTGCGCGACACCCACCCGGCGCTGGCCAATGGCAGCCGCACGCACATCTTCTCGGACACGAACATCTACATCGATCGCAAGGACAAGGGAGATGACCACGTCCTGTACGTGTTGAACACCAAGGCGGACCCGGCGGTGGTCACGGTGGCCGGAACGGCCATCGGGAGCGCGGGGGCGCTCGTCGGGCTGTTGGATGGGGCCGAGGTGGTGGGCTCCGGTGGCAACTACGAGCTCCGGTTGAAGCCGTTCGAGGCCAGGTTCTTCGACATCGTTTCGCCGACGGCCGAGGGTCCGCGGGGGGGCGAGGGGAGTGATCTCTCGGGCGAGGGACCGCTGGCCGACTGCCACACCCCGGCCGTCGAGGGCCTGGGTCCCCTCGGCAAGGAGATGTTCATCCGTGGCAGCTACGCCGGCGGAGACAACTTCGGCGCGACGCCGGCGAGCCGCCGCTTCGCCTACAAGGGAAATAATCTCTATCAGGTGGTGATCCACGAGCCGGCGCCCACCGCCTACACCTTCAAGTTCGCCAGCGCGGATTGGTCCAAGGAGTTCGCGGTGCGGAGCTCCGCCGCGGTGGTGATCGCCACGGAGCAGCCCATGGCGATCGCCGCGGGCAGTGGCACGGAGTCGTCCATTGCCATCCCGGAGGCGGGTACCTACGTGTTCAGCTTCCGAATCAACGCCACCCTCACGGGCGGCGAGATGATGGTGAGCCAGTGCCAATGACACACGGAAGGTGAGTGCGACGGGCAGGAGGAAGCGCTCCCACGAGGCTTTCTCCTCCCTGCCGGGGCTTTCTCGACGTCATGCGCCAAGCTTGCGATGCCATGATTCTCCGCCCTCCGTGAAGCTGCTGTCGGTGGTGGCGTGTTCCGAGAAGCAGCCGCGGCCGCGCCGGGAAGAACGACGCCGAGGCCATGAAGCTCCTCCGGCGCGCCTGTGATGGCGGCGACCTCGGCTCCGGCGCCGCGGCGTCTTCCGAGCCCCTCCCCGCCAGCCGGGGACTTCGTGGACACTCCACTAGCGGGGGAGGCTCAGACGGATGTTGAAGGTGTACTCCACCGGGATGGGGCGGCCCTGGGACGTCACGGGTTGGTAGCGCTGGGCGTACAGGGCATCCAGCACGGCCTCCTCCATGTACGGCAGCGATCGGATGACGCGGCACTGTTCGATCCTGCCTTCGACGGTGATGACACACCTGACGATCATCAGGCCCTCGACACGGGCCGCGAGCGCTTCACGGGTGTATCGGGGCTTCGGACCCGAGAGCTTCCTTGGGCGGGTCATTCCCGAGCCGAACGGCAGCACTTCCGTTCTCGTACCGCCCACCTGGCCACCCGCCACACCGCCCACCAGACCCCCGACGACTCCTCCCACCACGCCGCCAATCACTCCGCCGGACACGTCACCCGCCTGCCTGTGTGCCAACGCCTCGGGGGCCACTGTCTCGGGGGTTCCTCCCTCGGGGTCCGCTGTCACGGGGGCCGCTGTCACGGGGGCTTCTTCCTCCTTGGCATCCGGCTTGGGCTCCACCCTGGACGGCCGCGTCCGCTGGGGGCGATTCCTGGGCCGGACGGTGGTGGCTGGCGCCCTCCGCTGCTCCCGCCGGGGTGAGGTCTTCTCATGTGCCGAGGGAGGGGAGGGGGGAGGAGGGGCGGCCATCGTTGGCCCAGGGCCCTGGAGGAGTGTCACCCGCAGCGCCTCCCGCGGTGCCTGCGTCCGGGGAGGGGAAGTCCGCGTGGGGGTCGCGAGCGCGAGGAGGAACACGCAGGCGTGCAGGACGAGCGAGAGCAGGACGCTCAGGATGATGCGGGACCTGGGGGCCAGCTCGTGGCCACGGACGGAGTCGAACATGCTCCTACCTGCTCCTCGAGGTGTCGAGCCCCCCGCTCACCGTCATCAGCCGCCATCTGCTCGGACTTCCGTTGGTGGAGCAGTCGCGCTTCTCGTGCAGGTAGAGCGCGTGCTCCTCGCAGGTCAGCTTCCGCCCGGCGCTCCAGCTCGAGAGTTGGAGCTCGAGGGGCTCCCACAACCGGTGGGTCCAGATGCGGATCGTGCCGTTCCCGTTGCGGGTGAAGAGGCGCGAGCCATCGGCGCTGAGGATGGCGCCCCGTAGCAGGCTGGCTTCGCCGAAGGGTCTGGCGAGGAGCTGACCGGATGCCGCGTCCCAGAGGCTGGGGGTGTCATCCCGGTGGGTGGTGACGATGCGCGTGCCGTCGGCGCTGAACCGTGCCTCCTCCACCGGGCCGGTGGTGTAGCCCGAGAGGGTGACGAGGAGCCTGCCGGAGGCGGCGTCCCAGACGCGTGCCGTCCCGTCCAGGCTGGCCGTGGCGATCCGCTTGCCGTCCGGGCTGAAGCTCGCGTCCGACACCGGGCT